>NZ_NIGY01000001.1:0-907000 GCF_003123985.1 Vibrio sp. T9 | reverse complement strand
AAAGATACTGACTTCGCGAAAGAAACGACTCAAATGACCAAGTCACAAATTCTATCGCAAGCGTCAAGCTCAATCCTTGCGCAAGCGAAACAAGCGCCAAACTCAGCGCTAAGTCTGCTAGGTTAATCACCTTAATAAGACAAGATACAAAAGCCAGGCTTATCCCTGGCTTTTTTGCTTATCGGCTATAACGATTTAGATGCGTCCCAACAGGATGTTCGACAAGGCACTCATATCGATTAGATGGTCTCTTTAAATACCAATGTTGCCGCGATGGTGGCGCAGAGACACTTGAGTCAAGCCGCAGCGCAAAACGTCGAATCACAACGCAACCTGACTTCTGGTTTTCGAATTAACTCGGCGAGTGATGATGCGGCAGGTTTACAGATATCCAATACTCTCCATGTGCAAACGAGAGGGCTTGATGTCGCCTTAAGAAATGCGCACGATGCTTATTCGGTCGCGCAAACCGCGGAAGGCGCGTTACATGAGAGCAGTGATATTTTGCAACGGTTACGCTCTCTAGGGCTTCAAGCGGCAAATGGTAGTAACGATACCAGTGACCGACAAAGCATCCAATACGAGGTCGTAGCGCTGCAGGATGAGCTTGATCGTGTCGCGATCACGACAACATTTGCGGATAAAAACCTGTTTGATGGATCTTACGGTTCACAAAGTTTCCATATTGGCGCGAACGCTAATTCAATCTCTTTGACGTTACGTAACATGCGTAGCTATATCCCAGAGATGGGAGGGCAGCATTATGTTGGTGATGCGGTCGATAAAGATTGGCGAGTCACTAAAGATAACCAAACTCTAAAAGTCGAATACCAAGACAGTAAAGGGCAAACCCAAACGGAATCCATTGGGCTCAAATTGGGTGATCGCATAGAACAGGTCGCCACTTACATCAATGCTCAACAATCGATAGTGAGTGCCTCAGTAACGGAAAACAATGAACTGCAATTCTTCGCTTCTACGATCAAGGCGCCAGAGGGCGTGGTTCTCGATGGGAGTTTAGCGGATGAGTTTGATGTGAGCGCTGGTCAATTAGTCACAATGGATGACATCGATATGTCGACAGCAGGTAAGGCGCAGCTTTCAATTGGGGTGATTGATGCAGCAATTAAGTACGTTGATTCGCACCGAAGTGAAATTGGCAGCTTTCAGAACCGTGTAAATGGCTCGGTGGATAACTTAAATACTGTGAATCGGAGTGTTACAGAATCCAAGAGTCGAATAAGAGATACAGACTTCGCAAGAGAATCTACGGAAATGGTACGTTCTCAAGTGCTCCAAGATGCGACAACTGCGTTATTGGCTCAGGCAAAGCAAAGGCCGAGTTCGGCACTTGGTCTACTCAGTTGAATCTGGTAAGAAAGTATAAACTTCAGGTAATAAAAAACGCTGCCAATGGCAGCGTTTTTTCGTGTTCGGCTAAGTAAAAATTACTTAGTTACACGTAGAACTGGAGTTTCACCAACAGTCACAGAACCAGAAAGCTTGTTCAGCTCTTTGATTTCGTCCATGTTAGAGATAACAACTGGAGTTAGCGTTGACTTCGCTTTCTCTTCTAGAAGAGCTAGATCGAATTCAATTACAGTGTCGCCAGCTTTAACAGTTTGACCTTCTTCAGCGATACGCGTGAAGCCTTCGCCTTTTAGTTCAACTGTGTCGATACCGAAGTGAACGAAAAGCTCAACACCGTCGTCAGACTCGATAGAGAATGCGTGGTTAGTTTCGAAGATCTTACCGATAGTACCGTTTACAGGAGCTACCATTTTGTTGCCTGCTGGCTTGATAGCAATACCGTCACCAACGATTTTCTCAGCGAAAACAACATCTGGCACGTCTTCGATGTTTACAATCTCACCAGAAAGTGGCGCGATGATTTCGATAGCACCAGCGTCAGCGCTGTCATCAGATACAAGCTTCTTAAGTTTGTCAAACAGACCCATTGTGTCATGCTCCTAAGGTTTGGTTTTATTCTGTCGAATTATAGTATACCAATATAGCGCATTAGACGACTTTTTTCGCCGTCTAATGGCCATTAAGTATTGAATTACTTGGTACTACCGATTACTGAGCTTTCTCAGCAATAAACTTTTCTACCACTGCTTCGATTTCTGCAGCTGTTGGTAAAGAAAGGGCTTCTTCAGCCATTGCTTTCACTTCTGCGAAGTTAGAGTTACGAACTACTTTCTTCACTTTAGGGATTGAAATGCCGCTCATTGAGAACTCGTCCAGACCCATACCTAGAAGTAGAAGCGTTGCACGCTCGTCACCTGCAAGTTCACCACACATACCAGTCCATTTACCTTCTGCGTGAGAAGCGTCAATAACTTGCTTGATCACGGTTAGTACTGCTGGTGATAGTGGGTTGTAAAGATGAGAGATCATCTCGTTACCACGGTCTACCGCTAGCGTGTACTGAGTTAGGTCGTTTGTACCGATAGAGAAGAAAGATACTTCTTTCGCTAAGTGGTGTGCGATCGCTGCGGCAGCAGGAGTTTCAACCATAACACCGATTTCGATGTTTTCGTCGAACGCGTGGCCTTCAGCACGTAGCTCTTCTTTGTACTCTTCGATCGCTTTCTTAAGCTCACGGATTTCTTCGACAGAGATGATCATTGGGAACATAATACGCAGTTTGCCGTGTGCAGAAGCACGTAGGATGCCACGTAGCTGATCACGAAGGATTTCACGACGATCCAGGCTGATACGTACAGCACGCCAGCCTAGGAATGGGTTCATCTCTTTTGGAAGATCCATGTATGGGAGATCTTTATCGCCGCCGATATCCATAGTACGGATGATCACAGCTTGACCGTTCATTGCTTCCGCAACTTCTTTGTACGCTTGGTACTGTTCTTCTTCAGTTGGAAGTGCAGTACGGTCCATAAATAGGAATTCAGTACGGTACAGACCAACACCTTCACCGCCGTTACGGAGGATACCGTCACAGTCTTTCACTGTACCGATGTTACCGCAAACTTCTACACGGTGACCGTCAGTCGTTTCTGCGTGCAGGTCTTTCAGTTTCGCTAGCTCTTCTTTTTCAGCTAGGAATGCCGCTTTAACCGCTTTCGCTTCTTCTAGTTCAGCTTCTGATGGGTTAACAACAATCTTGTTGTTCATCGCGTCAAGAATCAGCATATCGCCATTCTTAACTTTTTTCGTGATGTCGTTAGTACCAACGATAGCTGGAAGCTCAAGAGAGCGAGCCATGATTGAAGTGTGAGATGTACGACCGCCGATGTCACAAGCAAAACCAAGAACGTAGTCTAGGTTAATCTGTGCCGTTTCAGATGGTGTTAGGTCGTAAGCAACTAGGATAACTTCTTCATTGATGTCGCTAAGCGAAACAATGTTGATACCCAGTGCGTTTTTCACAAAACGAGAACCGATATCGCGGATGTCAGTTGCACGTTCTTTTAGGTATTCGTCATCTAGTGACTCAAGAGCACATGCTTGCTCTTCGATAACTGAGTGGATAGCGTGATCCGCAGTCATCTTGTCGTTTTTGATAAGTGCTAGGATCTCTTCTTCTAGCTCTTCGTCTTCAAGAAGCATGATGTGACCTTCAAAGATCGCTTCTTTTTCTTCACCAAACGTTTCAAGCGCTTTTTGCTTGATAGTTTCTAGCTGAGCTGCAGATTTGTTACGAGCGTCGAAGAAACGCTGAACTTCAGCTTCTACTTGATCGTCAGAAATAGTGTTTGTGTTTAGGACAATTTCATCTTCTTGAAGTAGTAGTGCTTTACCGATTGCAATACCAGGAGATGCTAGGATGCCTGAAATCATAGCCTTACCTTAAGTTTGGTCAACTTTATAAAACGGGAGAATAATGGGTGCGCTAACGAATAGTTTTAGCTTAGTTTTGAGCCTATTTCCAACGAAGCCATTTTGCTTTCACAAAATGGCTTCTGGAGTAGGAGACCGGATTAGTGTAGTTGGTCCATTAGAGCAACTAGGTGGTCAACTGCTTGCTGAGCTTGTGGGCCTTCAGCAGAAATAGTTACTTGAGTACCTTTTACTAGGCCTAGTGTTTGTAGTTTGAATAGGCTCTTAGCGCTAGCGCTTTTACCGTTAGAAGTCACAGTGATGTCTGCGTCGAATGCTTTTGCTTCTTTAACAAACTGTGCAGCTGGACGAGTGTGAAGGCCGTTTTCTGCTGTGATTTCTACTTGCTTCTCGTACATGTGATATACCCCAATAAATGTATTTTTTTGTTAGTTTGTGACTAGATTTTAGCTTAACTGCTTTACATCTTGTGCGCTAGCACGGGAAGAGTTCAAAGCGCGTCAGTTCTGATACTAGTCAAAAGTTTGGTAACTACGCAACTGTTTGCGTGCGTAATCACTTTGAAACCTTTTTGTGTTCTGCTTCTTTATTTTGAAGCTAGAAATAAAACACCCTGATATTACCAAAGGTAGGGCAGGGATCAACAAAAAAGCCCCTAAACGGGGCTTTTTTAAACTAAAAATTGATTTGAACACATATTATTGTTGGTTCTCTTTTTCGGTAAAGATACCTGCAAAGAGTGCTGTACTTAGGTAACGCTCACCTGAACTTGGTAGAACGGTTACAATTGTTTTTCCTTCAAATTCAGGTAGTTCTGCAAGTCGGTTGGCTGCAACAACAGCCGCGCCAGATGAGATGCCAGCTAGGATACCCTCTTCTTCCATTAGGCGACGAGCCATCTCAATCGCTTCTTCTGAGGTGACTTGCTCAACACGGTCAATAATGTCTAAATCGAGGTTACCTGGGATAAAACCAGCACCGATACCTTGGATTTTGTGCGGAGCAGGTTGGATTTCTTCTCCAGCAAGTGCTTGTGCAATAACTGGAGACTCTGCTGGCTCAACTGCGACAGAAGTGATGGCTTTGCCTTTTTCACCTTTGATGTAACGGCTTGTACCTGTGATAGTACCGCCCGTACCGACACCAGCAACGAATACGTCGATTTCACCGTCTGTCGCTTCCCAAATCTCAGGGCCCGTAGTCTTTTCGTGGATCTCTGGGTTCGCAGGGTTGTCAAATTGTTGAAGAAGTAGGTACTTCTCAGGGTTGCTTGCTACGATTTCTTCTGCTTTAGCAATCGCCCCTTTCATGCCTTTCGCCGCTTCAGTCAGCTCAAGGTTAGCGCCCAGTGCTTTAAGTAGCTTACGGCGTTCTAGGCTCATTGATTCAGGCATGGTCAATGTTAGCTTGTAACCGCGAGCGGCCGCTACGAATGCTAGAGCAACACCTGTGTTACCACTGGTAGGTTCTACAAGCTCTACACCTGGCTTAAGAAGCCCCGCTTTCTCTGCTTCCCAAATCATGTTTGCACCGATACGGCACTTAACACTGAAGCTAGGGTTACGCGCTTCAATTTTCGCGAGAACTTTGCCTTTGCTTACTTTGTTTAGACGAACGAGAGGTGTATTACCGATAGTAAGAGAGTTATCTTCGTAGATTTTGCTCATAGTGATGTTCCTTCATTACACGTTGTGTGAATATGGATAGAAGAATATGCGGTATGAAAAAAAGGGAAAAGGATTAAAAAGTTATATCTTATTAGGTTGGCCCAGAACTCGATAAAAGAAAAGGGAAAAGCTGGCGCTGATCCCTTTCCTTAATCTCTAATCGACTATCGTTGGTGCTTAAACTCCGCCACCCACATAGCGGTTGCGCCACATATTGCTACAGGCATGACAATGAGGTTCAAAATTGGGATCGTCGTAAACACAGACACCAATACCCCAAAGCCATAGGCCTTACCTTGCTTTTGTTTCAATTTGTAACGCATGTCGTTAAATGGGATTTTATGGTTATCAAACGGATAGTCACAATATTGAATCGCGAGCATCCAGGCGGTAAAGATAAACCATAAAAATGGGCCTACTGTTTGTCCAAGGGCAGGGATGAGCAATAACAGGAATAGGCCTATTGCTTTAGGTAAGATGTAAAGCAGCTTTCTCCACTCACGAGCTAAAACGCGAGGAACATCTTTCAGAACGGCAGTGAATCCATCATCATTTACTTTTTGTCCCGTTAAGTACTCTTCCACTTTTTCAGCTAAGAGGCCATTGAATGGCGCGGCGATAAAGTTCGCGAGCGTGCTGAAGAAGTAAGAAAAAGTTGCGAGTATTGTCAGAGCGAGTAAAGGCCAAAGAATGTAAGTTAACCAGGATAAAAACTCAGGTAGCTGCCCAATCCAGTCTTCGATCCATATATTAAGGTTTGAAAATAGATAGAAGATGGCACCACCTACAAGCAAGATATTTGCAAGTAGAGGTAAAATGACAAAGCGCCTGATTTTAGGGGCAAGTGCCAATTGTATCCCGTATAGAAAATAACCGAATCCGGTTCTCTGCTGATTGTTTTGCTTCATGTCTATTTTGGCTTCGTGTAAATGAAAACTCATTGTACCTGTGAGGGCTTTTCTTTCAATGCCCTGACAAATGACGTCTTGTTAAGTGGAATCGTGGCAAGAATCACAACAAAAAACGGAACTTCTTGCATTAAGTTGTTCTAAATCTACATATAGTTTTGGTAAAGTAAACGTATCATTCAGATTTATTGCACTTGGGTTGCTGCTCAAGGAACTGCGAGTAGTAAAAACAAGTATATTGAGAGTAAATAATGCAGGAATTGCGATTCGTACTCATTGTTGTTGGCGCATTAGCCATCGCGGCATTGCTGTTTCATGGTTTGTGGAGCAGTAAAAAAGAAGGCAAAGCAAAGTTTGGTAACAAACCGCTTGGTAAGCTGGATGTTGACCAAGGGGACAAAAATGATCTTGTCGAGAAAGAACGAGACTTCGCTCCCGCTCCTGAAGATGACTTTGAGATCATTCGTAAAGATCGCAAAGAACCAGATTTTGGAATGGCGAGTTCTTTCGACAACAAATTTGAATCTGACCCGCTATTCGGTGGCCCATCTGAAGTAACACAGACACAGCAGGAGCCAGATGACATCCCTTCATTTGTTGCAGAAAAAGATAAAGAAGAGGACGTTGAGCCTGTTGTTCAAGCACCAGTAGCTGAAGAGCCACTCCAGTCTGCTGTGGAAGAAGACGCTATTCCCGCCGCGTTTGATATTACGGAGAAAGAACAGCAAGTAGAAATTACTAGTGATCCTGTTGTTGCGGAGCCTAAAGAAGAGCCAAAGCCAGAACCTGAAATGCAAGTGATTGTATTGAATGTGCACTGTGCGGGTGAAGAGCCATTTGTTGGTACTGCTTTATTTGAGAGTATGCAACAAAACGGCTTAATTTATGGCGAGATGGATATTTTCCACCGTCATGTCGACTTGTCCGGTAACGGCAAAGTGTTGTTTAGCGTCGCTAATATGATGCACCCTGGTACGTTTGAGCATGCTGATCCTGCTGAGTTTACAACGAAGGGTATTTCATTCTTCATGACATTGCCTTGTTATGGCGAGGCTGAACAGAACTTCAACTTAATGCTCCGAACTGCGCAGCAAATTGCTGATGATTTAGGTGGCAACGTTCTTGATGACCAGCGTAACTTAATGACGCCAGACCGTTTAGCGTCTTATCGACGTCAAATAGTTGAGTTTAATGCCGCTAACGCATAATCTTAACAGCAAATAATAATAGGGCTCCGGATGGAGCCCTTTTTCTTGGATTTCCCAACCTCACCGATTGAAAATACACGGGGCTTTACTATGTCTGAATCAGTACTTCAGCGATTAGAAGAACTAAAAGAGTCGTTGCATTACCACGCTGTGCGTTACTACGTGGAAGATAACCCAGAGATCCCTGATGCCGAGTACGACCGCTTAATGCGAGAGCTCCTGGATATTGAAGCTGAGAACCCTGATTTAATTACCGTAGATTCACCAAGTCAACGTGTCGGTGGACAACCTCTCTCTGCGTTTAGCCAAGTGACACATGAAGTACCGATGCTTTCGCTTGATAATGCGTTTGATGACAGCGAACTTGATAGTTTCCATAAGCGAGCACAAGAGCGGGTGGGCAGTCAGAGTGTGAAAGAATACTGTTGTGAGCCGAAACTGGATGGACTCGCAGTTAGTTTACTGTATGAGAACGGTGTGTTAGTTCAGGCGGCAACACGAGGCGATGGCACTACTGGCGAGAACATCACAGAAAATGTACGTACGATTAAAGCCATTCCTTTAAAACTCAGGGGTAATGACTGGCCAAATCGTCTTGAAGTTCGTGGTGAAGTCTTTATGCCGAAAGCTGGGTTTGAAAAGCTCAATGAATTAGCAAGGAAGAAAGGCGAGAAAATCTTTGTTAATCCACGTAATGCTGCGGCAGGTAGCTTACGACAATTGGATTCACGCATTACGGCTTCTCGTCCGCTTAGCTTCTATGCATACAGTGTAGGCGTGGTGCAAGGCGCTGAATTGGCGGCAAGTCACTACGAACGCTTCTTGCAAATTAAATCTTGGGGATTACCAATGTGCCCCGAGACCAAGCGAGTTGAAAGTTTGGCGGATGTAAAAGCTTACTACCAAGATATCTTGCAGCGTCGTGATGCCCTTCCTTATGAGATCGATGGTGTCGTCATTAAAATTGACGATATTGCCGTGCAAGAGCGTCTTGGATTTGTTGCTCGCGCTCCACGTTGGGCGATTGCCTACAAATTCCCGGCTCAGGAAGAAATGACGACGTTGAATGAGGTGGAATTCCAAGTCGGTCGTACTGGTGCGATTACACCTGTTGCTAAACTAGAGCCTGTATTTGTTGGCGGGGTAACGGTAAGTAATGCGACGCTTCATAACGCAGATGAGATAGAACGTCTGCAAGTTAAGATCGGTGATCACGTTGTGATTCGTAGAGCGGGTGACGTTATTCCTCAAGTCGTTTCTGTCATCAAAGAGCGTCGACCAGAAACAGCGCGAGATATTATTTTTCCAACTCAGTGTCCGGTTTGTGGCTCGCATGTTGAGCGGATCGAAGGAGAGGCGGTAACACGTTGCACGGGTGGCTTAGTTTGCCAAGCCCAACGTAAACAAGCGCTAAAACACTTTGTGTCTCGTAAAGCGTTAGACGTTGACGGTCTAGGCGATAAAGTGATCGAGCAACTTGTTGATCGTGAGATGGTAAAAACCCCTGCTGACTTATTTAAGTTATCTGCGGGGATTTTAACGGTATTAGATCGCATGGGGCCAAAGTCTGCGCAGAATATTGTGAATGCGTTAGAAAAATCCAAAGAAACAACGTTACCTCGCTTTTTGTATTCGCTTGGGATTCGTGAAGTTGGCGAGGCAACCGCCGCAAACCTAGCAATGCACTTTAAAACGTTGGAAGCCATCCAAAATGCTAACGAAGAGCAGTTAATTGAAGTGCAAGACATCGGTGCTGTGGTTGCTCAACATATTACGACTTTCTTCAGTGAAGAGCAGAACCAAGCAGTGGTTAAAGATTTGCTTGAACAAGGGATCCACTGGCCAGAGATTAATACGACTGAGCAGGTAGGAGAGCTACCGTTAGAAGGTAAGACAGTTGTATTGACAGGAACACTTTCTCAATTAGGTCGCACAGAGGCTAAAGAAGCCCTTCAATCACTAGGTGCAAAAGTGACAGGTAGTGTTTCTAAGAAAACAGATATTTTGTTTGCTGGTGAAAATGCAGGTTCTAAGTTGGCAAAGGCACAAGAACTGGGTATCGAGATCAAAACAGAACAAGACTTACTCGAGTTGATGAATTAAGTCTTATCAAAAAAGCTAAAAAATAACTAAAAGCCCCACATGGTAAGCATGTGGGGCTTTTTCTTGCTCATAATTAAGTGCTTTTTGATTGAGTTATTTGTGCTTTTTATCTTTTCAGTGATCAAGATCTCCCATTGAATTATTAAGGTTTTTTACTTCTTTAGTCTGCGAGTGACTTCAAGTTGGAATTCTAGGGTGTGGTTTAAGTTATTGATATTCAATGTTTAACTGTCTTTTTGTGTTGGTGTTGTTAAAAGTAAGATCTGGATCAACAACTTATATGGAACTTTGGACTGGCTCATATTTTTTTAGAAAAAAAATAAGTTCCGTTTGGATGTTTTTAGCTGCGAAGTTAGTCTTAATCACGTGGATACACGGTGTGTATGCAGGAACTAAAAAAAGCCAAATTAGAAATAATGAGGTTTGATCAGGAATTTACTTCTCTCCTTCGGCGGCCAACTAAAGGTGAGATAGAAAAATACAGCTATATCCATTTTTAGGAGTTTTTCCATGGACAAATTTTTTAAGGTTTCAGCGTTAACCGCAGCAATGTTTGGTGTTGTTGCTGTTGCTCCAGCTACAGCGTCTACTGAAAGTGCAGCAGGTGGCGAGTACGTAGAGAAAGTGAACGAATTTATGCAAGACTCTAGTCTTAATGCATTATTTCTAGTTGATACTCGTTCTCGTACTCGTACAACAGGTAAGCCTGGCGGTGAAAACGGTGACCGTTGGAGTCGTCTAAACTACTCTTCTTACAACGCAATTTTAGACTTTACTTCTGGCTACCACGATGGTTGGGTTGGTGCAGATGTTGCGGCTTACTATTCTGGCGACCTTTACAACGATAGCCTTTACAATTCAAACGAAGGCTACCTATGTAATGAAATTTCAACTTGTAACAACCTAGACTGGGGTGCAGGTGATGGTCAACAGCTTAAAGTTTACAAAGCAGCACTGAAGTTCAAAGCAAACGAAAGCTTCAACGCGCGCTTTGGTATGCTACAAGCGGGTGGTAACGGTACTATTGGTAACGTTTGGAGTTTCGTACCTGGTACTTACCGTGGTTTCGAACTGAACGCTAAACTAGGTGATTTCAACCTAAGCTACTTTGGTGCAGACCAATTTACAGCACCTTGGCTACTTCACGAAGATGACTACGCGCCAGCGCTTTGGTCTGATACTTCATGGAGCTACCTACACTCTCTAGGCCTAAACGGTAACCTAACTGACAGCTTGTTTATGCAACTTGGTTTGGGTCAAGCTACTGGCGTTCAATATGCAAATGGTATCGACTGGGGTGCAGGTCAAGTAACTAGCTACCACAACGAAACTGACAACACTTCTTACAAGGCTTACTTGAAGTACACTGTGAGTGACCGTACAACTCTAGCATTTGATTTCTACGGTGTTGACGATGATGTGAAATACGATGGTCTAGGTTTCCACACTGGTCTATCTTTGAATCAATCTTTCGGCAAGCTAGCTTGGATGTCTGAGCTACGCTACACAGACACAGACAACCGTGCTGACTTCGTTCCTCGTACAATTCATACTTACGGTATGAACAACGGTACTTGGTCTCAGTGGTGGGATGCACTGTCTGACTGGAACAAAGCGGGTGAGCTAGCGTGGTACAACCGTCTATCTTACAACCAAGGTAACGGCTGGAACTACTACCTAGGCTTTGGTTACGGTACTGGTGCTGATTCTGCAGCAAGCGGTGCATCAGGTGACTGGGATTACGAAAGTGAATACGCAGTTAACGCGACAGTATCTTACTCTCTACAGAGTGGTGCACTGAAAGGTTCTACGATCCGTCTACACGGTACAATCCTAGAGCGTGATGAGTACGCTGGTGCTGGTGATGCGGATGAAACAGACCTACGTCTACAAGTTCTTATCCCTTACAGCTTCCACTAATACTTAGTGAGATGATAAAAAGGAGCCGCTAGGCTCCTTTTTTTATTTTACTTCTCGACCATCATATATTTTGCAATATAACGGCGGTAGCATATGCACGTTACCGTTTGGTAACTCACACTTTATCTCTGGGGCTAGCGTACGACCACCTGAAGCACCATTAGCATGAGTAGTTAATGGAGCTAGGGCAAAACATGCTAACAATAGACCAGCTAAAAATTTCATAATCATCACCTTAATGTAGACATTGAATATCTACTTGCTTGGATAAATAATGACTTTACTGAAAAGTAAGGTATCAATAGTTTCTTAATATTGAACTAACTACTGACTTCTATATTAGTTCCATTCCCCGCCTCTAAATCGACACATTTCACTTGGAATATTAGTGACATCACCACTGGGCAATTTACATTCGACTATCGGTCCTAAATTAGTTGTACCACCATTTCCGTTGGTGTAGGCAAAGGAAGAAAAAGAAAAGATACCGCATAACATTAAAAAGAGAAGTTTCTTCATAGTACATCCTCTTACTTACCAAATAAAAAGCATTCAACTTAAATGCTTATGCGTTAAGTATGTATGGGGGGGCAAAAAGATCAAAAAATAATTCAATAAAGTTTTATTTTTTAAAATAAATTTAGAAAGATAATTTATATCGATATATTTCTATCTTATTGATTATCGTATGATGAAGAATTAAATAATTGGAAGAAGAGGGTAGGATATTAATAATATTTCTGCTACTTATTTTTTGTTCGATTTTAATTAAATCAATGAAATGAAAGCGGTTGTTTAGATTAAAGTAATGGAGCATAGTTATGCCCCATTACTTTGGCATAAATTACTTAGAATCAGGCTCAATGATTAAAATAATACCATCGATATCTTTTATTTTAACGCGCGTTCCTGCTGGAAGTGCTTGATCCGACTGTGCCGACCACGTGGTATCGGCAACCTTGATACGATTGAGCCCAACAGAAAAGTCCTCTTCAATGGTAAGTGTGCGTCCGATTAACTGCTTATACTTTTGGTTCAGCTCTCTTTCTTGGTCTTCTTTCTTGTCTTGAGACCATTGTCGTCGCCACCATAACCAAGTGGTGATTAAGCTGAAACTTGCAAAGCAAAGCCATTGTAATTGCCAGCTCATTGGCAAAACGGTCATTAGTGCCCCAACGATAAGTGCAGAAACTCCGAGCCAGAGAAAATATCCCGCCGTCCCAAGTAGCTCTACCGCTAGAAGTGCAAAACTGAAGGCTAGCCAATGCCAGAAAGAGACGCCTTCCAGCAAACTGAAAAAGTCCATAAGTTATTCTTTATCTTGTTGTTTAAACATCTCTGCTATCCCTGCAACCGAGCCCATTAGTCCGGTCGCTTCTAATGGAAGCATAATGATTTTGCCGTTTTCGGCTTGACCAATACTTTTGATCGCTTCGGTATAGCCCTGAGCAATGAAGTAATTGACGGCTTGCATATCGCCTTTGGCAATCGCTTCAGAAACCATATAAGTCGCTTTTGCTTCTGCCTGCGCGGCGCGTTCTCGAGCTTCAGCATGGAGAATAGCAGACTGCTTTTCGCCCTCAGCTTTTAATATCTCCGATTGCTTATGACCTTCAGCCTTTAAAATTTCAGCTTGGCGTACCCCTTCTGCTTCGAGAATCTCCGCTCGTTTATTTCGCTCGGCTTTCATTTGAGCATTCATCGCCGCCGTTAGATCGGATGGTGGCTGGACATCTTTTATTTCAATTCGCGTGACTTTTACACCCCACGGGTTGGTGGCTTGGTCAACAATTGCCAGCAGCTTGGAGTTGATCATGTCACGCTGACTCAGCATTTCGTCCAACTCCATTGAGCCTAAAACGGTACGGATATTGGTGAGAGTTAAATTTCTAATGGCATGTTCCAAATCGTTGACTTCATAAGCCGCTTTGGCAGCATCGATGACTTGAACAAATCCGACCGCATCAATAACCACGTTAGCGTTGTCTTTTGAAATAACTTCTTGCGCTGGAATATCAAGAACGCGCTCCATCATGTTGACTTTTTGCCCTATCTTATCAACAAATGGGATGATCAAGTTTAAGCCGGGTTTTAGCGTATGGGTGTAGCGTCCGAAGCGTTCGACTGTCCAGTTATTTCCTTGTGGCACCGTCTTAATGGCTGAAGATAAGATAACTACAGCAAGAACGACGAAAATACCGATGGTAATCAGTGAATCAATTGGCATGAGTTATTCCCTTAAGTGCATAATGTCCGATTCATTTTTACCTATTTATAGACAATAGACAATTGAAGTTCTGAGAACCTTAAGAGGTTATTGGTTTTTTATATAACAAAGGCCGGAATATCCGGCCTTTAGTTGAAGTTTCGCTTTTCAGCGAGTTAGTACAGAATCGAATACAGCTGACGGCGATATTTGCTTGCTAATGCGTTGCCTTGACCTAGCGCGCTGAGAATATCCATAAAAGTCTTCTTCACTTCACCGTCTTGGGCGCCCAAGTCTTTTTTAAGAATATTCCACAGCAGTTCCAGCGCTTCTTCATCACGACCCACTTGGTTGTACTGTACCGCCAATTCACAAGCAAGTTCGAAGTTTGCCATGTCTGCTGCATATGCTTGTTCTAGTCGTTGTAACTCAGGGCTATCTGCAGCCTGCAAATGCAGCTCGAGCTTGGCTATTAGACTCTTGTAGTAGTTATCTTGATACTCAAGAGGGATAGCGTTCAGTAGCTCTTGGGCTACATCAAATTGTTTGGTTTCTAATAAACAATCAGCCATCGCGAGTTTCACATCGCCACGCTCTTGCAGTTCTGGCGGCAAAGTGTGGATGATGCTTAAAGCCTGAGCATGTTCACCTTGCTGAAGAAGTTCACTGACTTGCTTTAATAGCTGTTCATCTGGGCTTGGCAAATGCTTTTGTAGCATGGTTGCAATGGCATCAATTGGCTGAGGGCCACCCAATCCATCGACGGCTTGACCATTTATAAACAGCGCGATAGTTGGCAATACTTGCACACCAAATTGAGACGCTAGAGCCGGCTGATCTTCACAATTTAATAAAGCAAGCGTAAATGCACCGTTGTACTGTTGAGCAAGAGATTGCAACTCAGGGAGTATCTGTGCGCTTTCTGGTTGAGCATTGGCCCAAAAGTGGATCAGAACGGGCGTGTTCATTGATCCTTCAAGCGTTTCGCGAAAGTTCTGTTCTGTTATCTCAACGATAAATGGGGATTGCATCAGAGTATCCTTGCTTTGTGTCTTGTCGTTGATAATAGATATGGAGTTGATTTAAGGGAAATTCAAGCGATGGTTGCTAATCGTCATCAATAATGAATCATTCTATTTTGTGAAAGGATGCGGTAAGAGAATAGTGTTACTGCTGAATAGGTGTAAGGCAAAAAGAAAACGCTGCCGAAGCAGCGCAGTTCTAATGCTATTTGTTAGTGCGGTATCAAAATAGGATGAACATGGTCAACACTACACCCACACTAAGCCAGTTAAGCTGATTTAATGTCATTGTTGCCTCGCAGTAGTAAAAACATTGCTACAAAACGTAATGGGTGGCGATACCAAATCTAAGCAACTCATTCACTTTAGGTTGAATAGTGCTCACTGAATTGCGTAGAAATTGATTCGTTTGCTTGAGGTTTTTTTAACCTACATGCTCATAATGACATCACATTGTTACGATGAAATTACATTGTGACAAAACTTTTTTATGCAGCTTGTCGCAAAATTTTATCAAGCACACGGGTTGGTAATAACCTTTTCAAGATTGCGAATAATTTAGTCGGCGTAGTAATTCGATAGCGAATTTTAGGTGAAGCGCTAGTTAATGCATGAAGAACAGGTGCGACACAGGACTCTGCAGGTAAAACAAATCGATTATTAGATTTGTCTTTGTTGAGTCGCTCTCTTTGTCCTTCATAGGCGAGGCGGTGAGGGCTGGATTCAATATCAATCCACTTCTCGAAGGCTTTTAATGCATTGTTTCTAAATTGAGTTTCGATAGGCCCAGGTTCTATCAATGCCACTTTGATATTCGTATCCGCAAGCTCTAGCCGTAGTGTGTCAGTCCAGCCTTCTAGGGCAAACTTTGACGCATTGTAGGCGCCGCGGTATTTCATTGCAGCAAAGCCAAGAACAGAACTGTTTTGTATTATGCGTCCTTCACCTTGTATGCGCATGTGAGGAAGCACTTCTCTGACTAACTGGTGCCAACCAAAAAAGTTGGTCTGAAATTGAGCTTGAAGAGCCTCGGTGGGCAAGTCTTCCAATGCACCGGGCTGGCCATAGGCACCATTATTGAACACGGCATAAAGCTTACCCTCTGCTAGCTCTAATGCTTGCTTCACGCCCGAAGAAATACTTTCAGGGCTGTTTAGGTCTAGCTTGATGCAGGTTAGCCCTTCATTAATTAGACGTTGGACATCTTGCTCTTTCCTACAAGATGCAATGACATGAAATCCCTCGTTTTGCAGGGCGTGAGCGCACACGTAACCGATACCGGTTGAGCAACCCGTAATAAGAATCGACTTTTTCATAAACTAAGCCTCAAGCAACATTGAATGAGGTCATCATTCATCAGCTCCGGTCATGAAGCAAGTGCTTGAGTGCTGGCTCTATTCTGGAGTAGCTAAATTTGAAGCCAAGTTCGGTGAGCTTTTTGGGTTTGGCTCTCATGCTATCGAATAATAAGCAGGAAGATTCACCCATTAGGAGTTCCATCGCCCATTTAGGCGTGAACAAGATATGTGGTCGTTTCAGCGTTTTTGCCAACGTGCCGCTAAAGATACGGTTAGTCACAGGGTGAGGTGCACACATATTGAACGCACCATGGGCATGTGGTGTTTCAAGCAAGTACATGATGGCGCGGACCATATCCAGAATGTGAATCCAAGGCATGTACTGATTACCGTTCCCGAGCGGGCCGCCTACGCCAAGTTTGTAAGGTAAGAGCATTTTCGCCAAAGCCCCGCCATTAATGCCGAGTACTACGCCAGTTCGCAATAGACAAACACGTGTTTGTTCAGACTCTGCGCGTTTGGCTATTTGCTCCCACTTTGCACAAACCTCGTGAGGAAAGTCTTCACTGTTAACATGCAGGCACTCATCAAACGGGTGGTCTTGTTGATCGCCATAGTAACCAACGGCCGAGCCACTAATAAAAACTGCGGGAGGCTCTGTGCTGGCATGGATCAGCTCAACGATTTGTTCGGTAATTTTCCAGCGACTTTTGCAGATTTTTTCTTTCTGCTCGCTGGTCCATCTTTTATCTGCGATAGGCTCACCCGCAAGATTAATTATGGCATCAATGTGATTGAGGTCGGCGAATGACTCAAGCGAGTCAAGGTATTCGATATTACCCAAATCAGCGTGTTGGAGGCGTTGTTTTGCTTGCTCTGGAGAGCGTGTAAGTAGCATAACTTGGTGAGTGGATAGCAGCTTGAGCAACTCCGAACCAATAAACCCAGTGCCACCTGTGAGTAATATCTTCATGTTATCTCTTTGAATGTACACGTATTAGAACATTATAGTCGTTTTGTGCTGAGCTTGATCATCTCAAGACTATTATTTCTAGGATAGTGGCAAGCCTGTAGAGAGGCTACTGACTTCACATATTGAAAAAATGTAACTAAATGTTATGCATGGCGCTAATTCGTTCACGGTAGGAGAACTAAATCTATGCCAGACTAAAAACATCGCTACCGGAACAAGCGTAATCAGTTTGCACCATCAAGGAGGATAGGTATGGAAGCATTTGTTGCTCTTTTTCGAGCGCTCCTTAATAGTGCTCGCGATCTGCTACCCATCGTTGTTGTTATCACTTTTTTTCAATTAGTTGTTTTGCAAGAGCCACTTCCTAATCTCATCTCCATTCTTTTTGGCTTATTGCTTGTGGTTTTAGGGTTAACGTTTTTTATTTTTGGTCTAGAGCTTGGTCTTTTTCCTATCGGAGAGAGTATGGCTCAAGCCTTTGCAAAAAAAGGCAGCGTATTCTGGTTGTTAGTTTTTGCGTTTTGTTTAGGCTTTGGCACCACGATCGCCGAGCCTGCATTAACGGCCGTAGCAGAAGAAGCATCAGAAGTTGCGGCAGAAGGCGGGATGATCACAAACTCAGAGCAATCCATGCAGGATTATGGACAAGGGCTACGAGTAACGGTGGCACTTTCTGTGGGGATCGCCATCGTTATTGGCGTTCTTCGCATCTTAAAAGGGTGGCCAATTCATTACATGATCATCGGCGGCTACGTCGGCGTTGTCGTCCTGACGTGGTTTGCACCGGAAGCCATTATTGGCGTTGCTTATGATTCTGGAGGTGTGACGACGTCGACTATCACCGTGCCTTTGGTCACTGCACTAGGGGTTGGTTTAGCATCGGCGATTAAAGGGCGCAACCCCATGGTGGATGGTTTTGGTTTAATCGCTTTTGCCTCGCTGCTACCGATGATGTTTGTGATGGTTTACGGAATGGTCGTAACATGATTTCAATTGAACATTTCCTAGACACTTTATTATCGACCGTTCGAGATGTCATTCCCATCGCCAGCATTATTTTTGGTTTTCAGTTAGCGGTGTTAAGGCGTCCAGTTAACAACCTTAAGAAGGTTTTGCTTGGGTTTGTTTATGTGATTCTTGGGCTCGCTCTTTTTTTGCTCGGATTAGAAATGGCTCTGTTTCCGCTCGGAGAGACTATGGCCGTGCAACTGACGGCGCCGGAATTTTTACAAGAGTTTAAAGTCTCTGTGGGAAAAGCCTTAGTGTGGGTCGACTACTATTGGGTGTATACCTTCGCCTTTTTTATCGGTTTTAGTACCACGATTGCTGAGCCTTCTCTCATAGCCGTAGCGATAAAAGCAAACCAAGTTTCTGGTGGCAGCATCAGTATTAACGGCTTACGCGTGGCCGTTGCATTTGGGGTGGCCATTGGCATCGCGCTAGGGAGCTATCGGATTGTTGTCGGTGACCCTATTCACTATTACATCATCGCGGGTTACATCGTGGTTGTGATTCAAACGTTTTATGCGCCAAAGCTTATTGTTCCGCTCGCCTACGATTCTGGAGGCGTCACGACTTCTACTGTCACTGTTCCGCTTGTAACCGCACTAGGGCTGGGGCTTGCTTCTACCGTCCCAGGAAGAAACCCAATGATTGATGGCTTTGGCTTGATCGCTTTTGCCAGTCTGTTTCCTATGATCTCTGTGATGGGCTATGCGCAAATAACCCAATGGCTGAATAAAGATGTCTCGGAGGACGAAGAAAATGCGCTTTAAATTGATACTTGCGTTTGTTGAAGACAGCAAAACAGACAAGGTACTGGACGCTGCTCGCGAAGCTGGCGCGACTGGTGCGACGGTGATTAATAACGCTCGTGGACAAGGCTTAAATCAAAAGCGAACGTTTTTTGGCTTAACGCTGGAAGTACAAAAAGATGTGCTGCTGTTTGTCGTTGAGGAGCACCTTTCTCGACACATATTAGAAACCATCAATGAAGTTGGTGAGTTCGACAGAGAGTCGGGGCAGGGCATTGCTATTCAGATCGATATTGAGGATGCAGTCGGTGTCGCGCATCAAGTAGAGACGTTGACCAAAGTGGTTGAGGATGAGTTATGAGCAGTCAAACGATAATTAGAGTTCGAGATGTAATGGCGGCTACTTATGTCATGGTTGATGGGCTAATGACAGTTTATGAAGGCATAACGTTGGCTAAAAAATACCAAGTAAAAGCGCTGGTGGTGAAAAAGCGAGATGACAACGATGAATATGGCATCGTCTTGATGAATGATATCGCCAAAAAGGTGCTGGCGAATAATCGCTCTCCACAGCGCACGAATATTTATGAGATCATGACCAAGCCCGCTTTGTGTGTCGACCCTGATATGAATGTGAAATATTGTGCGCGCCTATTTGAACGATTTGGCATTAGCCGAGCTCCGGTCATTGAAGATGGGGAGGTCATTGGCATGGTGAGTTATAACAATATTGTCATCAATGGCATGGTGCGAGAAGATGTGTAATAGGTTGATATAAATGAAAAATCAACGCATTTTTTCTCAAGTCAGCGACTGTTACAAAGAACTAAAATATTTAATATATGTTAGGTTGCATATGTGTTGATTCACCATTATTCTTTGCGCCCTAAGTCTATTGTCGAGGAATTTGTATCATGCCTTTAGTCTCTTGCCCTGTGTGTGAGAAACAAATCTCAAAGCGCGCTCACGCATGTCCAGGATGCGGAGAGCCAGACCCGCTGCACCACCTAGCTAAGTCAAAATTTATGTCGATGGTGTTTTGGATACTGGTGTTGGTTGGAACTGCGTATGCCGCATGGTTCTATATTTTGCCTATGGTCATTGAATCATTGCGCTATCAGTAGTCGTTGGTTGAGCTGTCATAAAAATGCCGTAGAATGACCTCGTACTTTGTGAGGAGACGATGTCGTGAAACTATTTTTTGCCTCAGATCTGCATGGCTCTTTGCCAGCAACTAAAGAAACTATTGAGCTATTTTTAGCCTCTGGTGCGGAGCACCTGATTTTGTTGGGGGATACGCTAAACCACGGGCCAAGAAACCCGATTCCAGAAGGTTACAACCCACCGCAGGTGGCGGAGCTATTGAACCAATACAGTGATCAAATTATATCTGTGCGTGGTAACTGCGATAGTGAAGTGGACCAAATGCTATTGAAGTTTCCAATGATGATGGATTACTCGTGGGTGCTACTTGAATCTGGCAAGAGAATCTTTTTGACTCATGGTCACTTGTACAACTCTGAAAAACGGCCGCCACTGCGTGAAGGTGATATCATCGCCCACGGTCATACGCATGTTCCTGTCGCAGAGATGCAAGATGGAGCCATTATATTTAACCCAGGCTCGATGACATTTCCACGTAATGGTTTACCAAGAAGCTTTGGTACTTTAGAAGACAATACGCTAACGGTAAAAACGCCAGAAGGCGAAGTCTTAGCACAAACCATGATTTAACGGTTTTACTAAGTAAAAAAATAGGGAGCGAATTGCTCCCTATTTTGTGTCTGAATGTCCTAAATCGCGTTCTGGGTCGATAATGTCTCTTACGCGCTGTTTTAGCACCTTTGCTTCAGGAAAGCCGCTGTCTTTTTTCCGTTCCCAAATTTGCTGGCCATTGCAGAAAATTTCGAAGCGACCACCCGTATCTGGGTGTAAGCTGATCGTTTCTATTTCTTCGCTAAAAGTATGCAGTAGTTCTTGCGATAGCCAAGTTGAACGCAACATCCAGTTGCATTGGCGGCAGTAATAAATATCAATGATTGCTTTATCCATGAAACTTTCCTTTTAATCGGTTTAAACTAGCAACTTGATACCCACGGCAAACGTGAGAATTTCGAATGCAATTTTAATCACTCGGTTGCTGTATCGAGTCGCGGCCCATGCGCCTAAACTGCCGCCTAGAAATGAGCTTAACAATAAAACAGGCAACCAAGCCCAATGTATCGGAGCGCCAGCTTGGACGACGGCAATGCCTCCAATGCCATTCCAAAACAACCCGACGCAAATCATGGTGTAAGCAACGGCTTGTTTATAGTTATACCCAAACCAGCGCACTAAAAATAGTGTCACGAGCAGACCAGAACCTGCGGTCAGCGACCCGTTGATGATACCGATGAGCATTAGTCCGACACCGCCGATGACCCAACCGATTGGGTGACGGTTACGTATTATTTCTTCTTGGCCTAACGATTTCTTAAACCGTGAATAGATGCCGAGCGCGAGAATCATGCTCCCTAGCATTTTTTCCGCCATACCATCAGGTATTTGGACAATTAGGTTCGCCCCTAAGACTACGCCAATGCTGCCAGAGATTATAAGGTAGAGCGCTATCTTCCATTTAATTGTGCCTGCTTTTAAGTGTGTGCTTGCTGCTCCTAAGCCTAAAGCGACGGAAGCCACTTTATGTGTCCCCAGCGCAACCGAGAATGGTAAGCCGAGAAAGATGAGCAAAGGGAATTGAAGTAAGCCTGCACCGCCGCCAGAAAGCGAAGCCAGAGTATTGGCGATAAGTGAGCCGCAAAAGAGGGTGAGGGTATCTAGCCAATCCATAAGCAAAATAAAGGGGGCGTCTTGCCCCCTTATCATCAAATCAAAGTTAGTTTTTAAACAGCACCGAAGAACCGTGGTTCAAGCTAGTGAGCAATAGCGTTTTTTCGTTCACGACATCAATACGGCGACTTTGCTCAGCATCAAGCTTAAAGATTTGAGTGATCAAACGTAGCTGTGCTTCGGAGAAGTCTTTTGATTGAGAAGATGAAATATCTTTAAACTCAGAAGGCGAAACCAACAAATAGTTGTCACTTACTTCCCAGCGCCCTTTTTCCGAGATATTAATCGTGGATTCTGCCGTTGAACCTTGAGCGAATAGTTTGATATTTGCTACGCGAATATAGTCTCCATTAGGGAGATATTTCACATTTGATTCAACATTAACACGACGCAGTGGGCCGACAGGATCGTCAGGCAAGCTGTCTGTAATGACCGTCACCATGGTTGACTGCCACTCATTGGCAGTGAGGACCTGTTCCACTTTTAGGTCGCTACCCCAATATAACCAACCACTGAAAAGAACGGATACGGCCAAAACCGCAGATGCTAATTTTATCTTCATTCTGGCCTCCTTATTTACAGATATCGGTTGGGTCATTTTGACCAGCGAAAATACGCAATGTCACGTTCTCATATGAATGTTGACTGTCATGAATGTAGTTCAGAATCAGCTGATTGTTCTGGCCACCTGTAGCAATCACTTCTACCGGCATTGAATCTTCTGCATGGTATTTTACGTAGCGTTCAATGCACTGCTCAATGGACGGCAACCAACTATTGATTTGCGGGTGGTTCACTGGCGTCATCACAGGTACATTTTGATACTCACCAATCTGACGGAATTGGGATTCTGCAGGATTGGTGAATAGCAATACACAAATAGGAAGCAGTAGAGACAAAAGAACGATCATACGCGGCAGCCAGTTATTAGTGTTAGCTGCTGGTTTTGGCTGTGCCTTAGGTAGTTCTACTTGAGGCTCTACTTCAGTCGTGGTGTCTGCCGCCGCTTCTGTTGACGGCGCGTCACTTGTTTCTATTTCCGCAGCGTGCGCTTCATTTTCAGAAGTGGCTTCTTCAACGTCAGTATTAGAGTCAGCAGATAATGGGCTTAAGCGTTCCACTGAACAAATGAGTTGATAACCGCGTTTGGGAACCGTTTTAACAAACTCTGGAGATTTTGTTGAATCCTTCAACATCTTACGCAGAGTAGAGATCGCTTGAGTCAGGCTTGAGTCATCCACCTCAAAACCTTGCTCACGCCAAACAAACTCGTGAAGCTCGTTACGGGTTAAAACTTCGTTTGGTCTCTCTGCCAACATCAGAAGTATACGGCTTTCGTTGCTTCCTAATCGTACAACGTCGTTGCCGTTTTGTTGGTCAGCGAGCGAATTACTATTTGGATCAAAGGTGAACCTTTGAGCAAGTAGAAATTTGGTGCCGATGTTAGTCATTTAGTTCTTCTTAGATGGATGATGTTGTAATTATAGTGATTTATGTCACAAAATTACCGAAGCGCATGGAGTGCGCACGACATTTTAGATGCTTTTAGGCTGGTAGGATAATTAAATTTTTCTAAAAAAACACCGTTTTTAGCAATATTGACCTTGAATTTACATTTGTCAGCCACATGTTAAATGACATCTCAGTAAGGTAATTTCAAGGGGAAAGTCACAAACTTATCTTCATGAAAAAGCCAATTAGTTTAGATGTTATGGAGCACACATGAGCGAAACCGTATCTCAAAACAAAGAAACTCGTGGTTTTCAATCAGAAGTAAAACAACTACTGCATTTAATGATCCATTCTCTTTATTCAAATAAAGAGATCTTTTTGCGCGAGCTGATTTCTAACGCATCAGATGCATCGGACAAGCTGCGCTTCCAAGCGCTATCTAACCCAGACTTATATGAAGGTAATGCAGACCTTTGCGTGAAACTGTCGTTTGATGAAAGCGCAAATACCTTAACCATTTCTGATAACGGTATCGGTATGAGCCGCGATGATGTGATCGAGCACTTAGGTACGATTGCAAAATCCGGGACCGCGGAGTTTTTCTCAAAGCTGTCTGAAGAGCAGAGCAAAGACTCTCAGCTTATTGGTCAGTTTGGTGTTGGCTTCTACTCTGCGTTTATCGTTGCTGATGCCGTCACCGTACGCACTCGTGCTGCGGGCCTAGCCGCTGATGAAGCAGTACAATGGCACTCAGCCGGTGAAGGTGAGTACACCATCGAAAACATCACTAAAGAATCGCGTGGTACTGATATCATTCTTCATATGCGTGAAGAAGGTAAAGAGTTCCTAAATGAATGGCGTCTACGTGATGTGATCAGTAAGTACTCGGATCACATTGGCATCCCAGTTTCAATCCAAACTGTTGTTCGCGATGACGAAGGCAAAGAAACGGATGAGAAGAAGTGGGAGCAAATCAACAAAGCTCAAGCACTGTGGACGCGTAATAAATCGGATATCTCAGATGAAGAGTATCAAGAGTTCTACAAGCACGTATCACATGACTTTGCTGATCCATTGGTTTGGAGCCATAACCGTGTAGAAGGTAAAAACGATTACACGAGCTTGCTTTACATCCCATCTAAAGCGCCATGGGATATGATGAACCGCGACCACAAATCAGGCTTGAAACTGTACGTACAACGCGTGTTCATTATGGACGATGCAGAGCAGTTCATGCCGTCTTACCTACGTTTTGTACGAGGTTTAATAGACTCCAATGATCTGCCACTCAACGTATCGCGTGAGATCTTACAAGATAACAAAGTGACTCAGTCTCTACGTAATGCTTGTACTAAGCGTGTGCTAACGATGTTAGAGCGCATGGCTAAGAATGATGAAGAGAAATACCAATCATTCTGGAAAGAGTTTGGTCTTGTGATGAAAGAGGGTCCGGCAGAAGACTTCGCAAACAAAGAGAAAGTTGCAGGCCTATTGCGCTTTGCTTCAACTGAAGTGGATTCTGCGGAGCAAACCGTGGGTCTAGCTGCTTACGTTGAGCGCATGAAAGAAGGTCAAGATAAGATCTACTACTTGACGGCAGACAGCTATGCAGCTGCGAAAAACAGCCCTCACTTAGAGCAGTTCAAAGCGAAAGGCATTGAAGTTATCTTGATGTACGACCGCATTGATGAGTGGCTGATGAACTACTTAACTGAGTTTGACGGCAAGCAGTTCCAGTCAATCACAAAAGCTGGGCTCGATCTAAGTCAGTTTGAAGATGAAGCAGAAAAAGAGAAGCAGAAAGAAACTGAAGAAGAGTTTAAGTCGGTTGTAGAACGCACGAAGTCTTACCTAGGCGATCGTGTGAAAGAAGTTCGTACGACCTTTAAACTCGCGTCTACACCTGCTGTTGTGGTAACGGACGATTACGAAATGGGCACTCAAATGGCGAAGCTTCTTGCAGCGGCGGGTCAGGCAGTGCCAGAAGTGAAGTACATCTTTGAGCTAAACCCTGAGCACGAGCTGGTTAAGCGCATGGCTGACGAAGCGGATGAAGAGGCATTTGGTCGTTGGGTAGAAGTCCTGCTTGGTCAAGCAATGCTTGCAGAGCGAGGCTCAATTGAGGACCCAACGGAGTTCTTAGGAGCTGTTAATAAACTTTTGACTAAGGTGTAATAACCTCAGTACATCAAAAAGCTCGCATTTCGCGAGCTTTTTGTTTGTTGTCGCAAAATTTTGCATCTCAGGTGTTGAGTTAATAATCAATAGGGCGTGAAAGAGGGTATCGTTAACATTCTTTAGTCTTAATACACTCTTTGCGCGGCGAACCTGTGATAGAATCTGCGACTTGAATGTGAGTAATAAGGCGTGTATTTTTGCTCGCCTATATACGTTATACCGAAACTTATCGTTGCGAGTGCTTCTCGGGTTTGATGTCTAAGAAGCCCAGCTATTGTGAGCTTCGGTATAAATCTTAAATATTAAAGAGGATAAATCATGCGCATCATTCTTCTAGGTGCTCCAGGTGCAGGTAAAGGCACACAAGCAAACTTCATCATGGAAAAATACGGTATTCCACAAATCTCTACTGGTGATATGCTTCGTGCTGCTATCAAAGCAGGTACAGAGCTTGGTAAACAAGCTAAAGCTGTTATCGACGCTGGTCAGCTAGTTTCTGATGAAATCATCCTTGGCCTTATCAAAGAGCGCATCGCTCAAGAAGACTGTGCAAACGGTTTCCTACTGGATGGTTTCCCACGTACTATTCCTCAAGCGGACGGCCTAAAAGAAATGGGCGTTGATGTAGACTACGTTATCGAATTTGACGTTGCTGACGATGTGATTGTTGAGCGTATGGCTGGTCGTCGTGCTCACCTTCCTTCTGGTCGTACTTACCACGTTGTTTACAACCCACCTAAAGTGGAAGGTAAAGATGACGTAACTGGTGAAGATCTTGTTGTTCGTGATGACGACAAAGAAGAAACAGTACGTGCACGTCTAGGTGTTTACCACGAGCAAACTGCACCACTAATCAACTACTACGGTAAAGAAGCTGAAGCAGGCAACACTAAGTACCTTAAGTTTGATGGTACTAAGCAAGTAGCTGAAGTTAGTGCAGATATCGAGAAAGCACTTTCTTAATTTGCTGAAGTCAAAAATTTAATATTTTGATATATTGAAAGCGACCCAAGTGGTCGCTTTTTTTAGTTTACTCGTAAACATATATCTAAATAACTTCAAGCTGCAGCGATGCAGCGCTGTGAGGCTATTTAAGTATATGAACCAAGCCGTTTACCATGAATAGGATGTTATGAAAGAGAATAATAAACAGGGTGTACTCCTTGTGAACCTGGGTACTCCTGACGCACCAACCGCTCCTGCCGTAAAGCGCTTTTTAAGTCAGTTTCTTCATGATCACCGAGTGGTAGACATGACTCGATGGCTTTGGTGTCCGCTATTGCACGGCGTTATCCTTCCAATCCGAGCTCCCAAGGTTGCTAAACTCTATCAATCAGTTTGGATGGAAGAGGGCTCGCCACTGATGGTGTACTCTAAGCGTCAAACAGAAAAGTTGGCTCAAAAGCTTGATATGCCAGTCGAACTTGGCATGACTTATGGAAATCCAAGTTTGCAATCAGGTTTTGAAGCGCTGTTGGCTCAAGGGGTAGGGGAAGTCATCGTTTTACCTTTGTATCCGCAATACTCGGGCACAACAACGGCAGCGGTTTCTGATGGAATCACTAAAGCGTTTAAAAACCTGCCCGTGATGCCGGGCTTTAGCTTTATTCGGGATTACTACAATCACCCGAAATATATTGAAGCGTTAGCGCATTCAGTTCGTGAACATTGGCAAGAATATGGTAAGGGAGACTACTTGCTATGTTCTTATCACGGTATTCCAAAACGTTACGCTGATAATGGGGATGTTTACCCTCAGCACTGTGAAGAGACGACTCGCTTGCTCGCTGAAGCGTTAGGGTTAAACGAGCAACAGATAGGTATGACGTATCAGTCTCGATTTGGCCGAGAAGAGTGGTTACAGCCCTATACCGATAAAACCCTAGAGGCACTTCCTGCAAAAGGGGTAAAAAATATCAATGTAGTGACACCAGCATTCTCTTCGGATTGTTTAGAAACGTTGGAAGAGATCTCGGAAGAGTGTAAAGAGATTTTCCTTGAAGCAGGTGGTGAAAGCTTTACCTACATTCCTTGTTTGAACGATAGTGAGCTTCATATAGAAATGATGGCTGAGTTAGTTCACTCTAAGCTTTAGGTACAAAAAAGGGTCGCAAAAGCGACCCTTTTTTGTAGAGCGATTAAGCGACTTGTACTTGCTGCTCTTCGACTTGTTCTGCTGTGCTGTGAGTATTCTCTGCACCATGCATCCAGCGAACGAGCGTATTCGAGAACAGAAGTAGGATGACACCACTCACGGTAGCGCTGACTGCAATGCCACTAAAGATAGCCATTGCGCCCAATTCTCCTACGTGAGATCCCACATAGCCCGCAACGTAGTTTGCAATCGCATTACAGCCAAACCATGCACCCATCATGAGTGAAGCTAAGCGAAGCGGTGCTAACTTGGTCACCAGTGAAAGGCCAATTGGAGATAAGCACAGTTCGCCCAATGTATGGAAGAAGAAAGCACCCACCAGCCACAACATTGATGTTTTTACCGTTGTGTCTCCACCTTGTTCTAGCACAGCGCCAACCATACATAGGAAGCCAATTGCCAAGAAAAATAGTGCCATCGCAAATTTCACTGGCGAAGTGGGTTCTCGTTTACCTAATTTTACCCAAAGGACAGCCAGAACTGGCGCTAGAGTAATAATGAAAAATGGGTTTAGTGATTGGAACCACGCTGCAGGAACTTCAAAACCACCAATCATGCGATCAGTATATTGTTGAGTGTAGATGTTCATCAGACCACCGGCCTGCTCAAAGCCTGCCCAGAAGACGATAGTGAATAAGCTCATGACCAAAATTACTTTTAGTCGGTTTACTTCTTCTTTCGTTAGGGGTTGCTTCGTGGTGGCGTTTTTGTTGTTTAGATCTCGTTTCGCCGCCGGTTCGCGGCCAATATCACCAAGCCATGATTGAGCCAGTACCATTTGCATCACTAGGCTAACCAGCATACCCACACCAGCGGCCACAAAGCCTGCTTTCCAACCGTAAGAGGTTGTCACAGAGCCAGAAACGACGCCGGCGAGTAATGCACCTAAGTTGATCCCCATGTAGAAGATGGTGAATGCACCGTCACGACGGTTGTCACCCTCTTTATATAAATCGCCAACCATGGTTGAGATATTCGGCTTAAAGAGGCCGTTACCAGTGATAAGCAGACCAAGACCTAAATAGAAACTGTGTAGCGAACCAATACCCAGAGCGTCAGCAGGAAGTGCGAGTGTAAACTGGCCGATAGCCATTAACGCGCCACCAAGCAAAATTGAACGGCGTTGACCTAGATAGTTATCCGCTAAGTAACCTCCGATGAGAGGTGTGATATACACAAGACCAGTATAAATACCGTATAGGTCTAGTGCGTCTTTGGTTGACCAGCCAAGGCCGCCATTCATCGTTGTATCTGTAAGGTAAAGTACTAGAATGGCGCGCATTGCGTAGTAAGAAAAGCGTTCCCACAGTTCAGTACCGAACAATAAGAACAAGCCACGAGGGTGGCCGAAATATTGATGTTGGTTTGACATAAGCTCTTCTAATAATAGTTATTACATTTTTTAACGACTTCTACGTATACATTGCAATTTAATGAGTGACAAACAATAAAATTTTGCATTACGACTAAAGTTGTTTGTTAAGTAACTGTTTTTTAGTGGATTTGCAGATGATATGATGGCGTGTTAGCTGTGTTACAAACTTAATTTCCATTTTTGTCTATGGACTTCTTTTCGTAAGCTCTTGAAAAGATGCCGTTAATGCGAGCGATGTATAATCATACTTTTATAGATAAACTGAATGTCAATGACTCAACTTGGGCTTAATGCTAGGATAAAAACAAAATAGAATTGGCTAGTAAAAAAGATGAAACGTTGGTATCTACTTTATTGTAAACGTGGGGAGCAGGTTAGGGCGAAACAGCACCTTGAAAACCAAGGTGTAGAGTGCTTTTATCCAACTGTAGAAGTTGAGAAGATTTTGCGCGGGAAAAGACAAAAAGTCGAAGAGCCGCTGTTTCCTTGTTATGTGTTTGCTTACTTTGATTATGAACAGGGACCTAACTTCACCTCAGTCCGCTCCACTCGAGGGGTTGTTGATTTTGTGCGTTTTGGTGCTCAACCAAAAGAAGTCCAAGGTGACTTAGTCTTTGAATTGATGCAGCTAGAAAAATGCTGTAATGAAAATACCGCTTCTGAGTGTATGCCAAAACCAGGTGATCAAATCCGAGTTAAGAGCGGTCAGTTTGCTGGTATAGATGCTATCTTCCAAGAGCAAGATGGTGAGAAACGCTCAATCATGTTAGTGCAGATGATCACTAAACGAGTGCCTGTCAGTATTGATAACAGCGATTTAGACTTGAAATAGCTAATGTGTACAAACAAAAAAAGAGGTGCTTTGGCACCTCTTTTTTAATCTTGCTGGTAATCACCAGCAGTGGGACGCTGTTTAGCGAGCTTAGCAAAACAACGATGGTTACAGATTAGGAGTAGGGCATGACACCCTACTTAGTCGCTTAGTAAGCGTCGTTATGGACGGTTTGCACCGCACGACCTGACGGGTCTACACAGTTTTGGAATGACTCATCCCATTCAATCGCTTTCGCTGATGAACAAGCTACTGAAGGACCACCTGGCACACACTCAGCCGCTGAAGGTAGTGGGAACAGCTCTTCAAAGATTTCTCGGTACACGTAACCTTCTTTTGTGGTTGGCGTGTTGTATGGGAAGCGGTATTGAGCCGTTTCCATCTGCTGATCCGTCACTTTTTGCTCTGCGACTTCTTTCAACGTATCAATCCAGCTGTAACCTACGCCATCAGAGAACTGCTCTTTTTGACGCCATGCGATCGACTCTGGCAAGTAATGCTCAAAACACTCGCGTAGAATGTGTTTTTCCATTTTGCCGTTGCCACACATCTTATCTGCTGGGTTTAGGCGCATTGCAACGTCGATAAACTCTTTATCAAGGAACGGTACTCGGCCTTCAACCCCCCATGCCGCTAGCGATTTGTTTGCGCGCGCGCAGTCAAACATGTTCAGAGCAAGCAGCTTACGTACCGTTTCTTCGTGGAACTCTTTCGCGTTTGGCGCTTTGTGGAAATATAGGTAACCACCAAAGATTTCGTCAGCGCCCTCACCAGAAAGTACCATCTTAATGCCCATCGCTTTGATCTTGCGACCCATTAAGAACATAGGTGTGGATGCGCGGATGGTGGTCACATCGTACGTTTCGATGTGGTAAATCACGTCGCGAATCGCGTCGAGACCTTCTTGAATTGTATAAGTCATTTCATGGTGAACGGTACCGATTTGGTCGGCAACTTCGCGAGCGGCTTTCAGGTCAGGCGCGCCTTCTAGGCCAACAGCAAAAGAGTGCAGTTGTGGCCACCAAGCTTCAGACTTTTCATCGTCTTCAATTCGCATCGCTGCAAAGCGTTTTGCTACCGCAGATGTAATAGAAGAATCTAGACCACCTGAAAGAAGTACACCGTAAGGCACGTCAGTCATTAGTTGGCGTTTAACCGCTGCTTCTAGTGCTTCAGTCAGTTCTTCTTTGCTGGTGGTGTTACCTTGAACGGCAGCGTATTCGTTCCAGTCACGAACATAGTAACGCGTTGGCTCGGCATCTTTTGAACTGTAGTAGCTACCAGGAGGGAACTCGCTCACTGTTTTACATACTGGAACAAGTGCCTTCATCTCTGATGCAACATAGTAGTTGCCATGCTCATCATGACCTTGATAAAGAGGGATAATGCCAATGTGGTCGCGACCGACTAAGTATTCGTCTTTTTCTTCATCGTACAGAACAAAAGCGAAAATACCGTTTAGTTCTTCAAGGAGATCTGCACCCATATCTTGGTACAGTGCAAGAATGACTTCACAGTCTGAATCGGTTTGAAACTCGTATTTTCCTTCGTAACGAGCACGAATTTCTTTATGGTTGTAGATTTCACCATTGACTGCAAGGATGAGCTTTTTATCAGGGCTGTATAGCGGTTGTGCACCACTATTTAGACCAACAATCGCCAAGCGCTCATGCGCTAAAATAGCGCGCTCTGAAGAGTAAATCCCAGACCAGTCAGGGCCACGATGACGAAGTTTTTTCGACATTTCTAATGCGATAGGGCGCAATGCGGCTGCATCGCTTTTAATGTCTAAAATGCCAAATACTGAACACATACTACATCCTTACTAAACTAAATAATTTCTAATCGGTATGGCTTCAATTTGCCATTACTAGTAAAAAAAGCAACGTTTTGTGATTATAAAAATGATAAAAAGCCTTGTTGTGTAAATATTATTTAATTTAATGGCTGGTTTGGTGAATGGAATCAAGGTTTGGTATAAAAACCATACAAAAAAGCCTTTCTATTGATAGAAAGGCTTTTAAAAAATATTAGTATGGTTGCTTATTTTATTGGTGTGAACTGAGGTTCGAGTTGTTTACACACATGTCGAGCAAAACCGCTACCTGCTTCACTGTATATATTGAATGCGGCGTCAACTCCGCTTTCCAGCAAACCTTCCAACTGATCTGGGTACTCGGCGATAGCAGCTATTTGCCCTTTATATTTTCTGCGTTTAAGCTGCTCAAGTGCGGTTTGGTTACCTTGATGATGAGGCATGGCAAGCAGCACCAGTTTGACATGACCTGTATCTAAAATTCGTTCCCAAAAATCTGGGTCTGTGGCATCGCCAGCGATCACGTTTCTTCCCTCTGAACGGTGCTGATGTGCTGCATCTTCACGAATTTCTATGCCTAGTGAAATTTTGCCATAGCGCGCACGTAATTCATCATAGGCCCCAGTCCCGATGCGCCCCATGCCTAAGATCAATACCTGGGCATGCCCAGGGTTAATGAGTTGGTCACGCTGGTTGAGCTTTTCTGCGGCTGTCTCTTGCAGCCACTTGCCGGAGTGTTGATAAATTTTGTGGCTAAGGCGGTTAAGTGGCGCAGAAATAATAAAGGACACAGACACCGCAACCGCAATCGCAGCGAGCATATCGCTTGGCATCCAGCCCATTTTATAGGCCAACCCTGCGACAATAAGGCCAAACTCACTGTAGTTGAACAGCGATAAAGAGGCGAGCAAAGAGGTACGTACTCGAAACTTAAAGTGATTAATCGTGACGAAGTACAAGAGCCCTTTTATTGGCAGCAGTAAGATAAATAGTAGGGCGAGTACGACGCCATTGACGCTCAATGAAGCGGACAAGCCAATGTTTAAAAAGAAGCAGACTAAGAACAGCTCCTTCATATTGAATAGCGATTTGGATAGCTCTGAAGCTTTAGGGTGGCCTGCGAGTAACATGCCTAAAATCAGCGCGCCCAAGTCTGGTTTCATACCGACCAGTTCGAATAGCCCTGCCCCAACAACAAGCGCGAAGAAAATACCGAACAGCACCAGCATTTCGCCGTGGCCAACTTTATCTAACAGTTTATAGAATAGTGGACGAAGGAAAGGCAATGCGAACAAACCAATGGCATACCATTCTGGGACTTTTCCGGTTGAAGCAGTCAGGAATACCACGGCAAAAATATCTTGCATAACCAAGATACCGATCGCGAGTGTGCCGTAGGTGGCGTTCATTTCCCCTTTTTCTTGCAATGCTTTTACGGCAAAAACGGTACTGGAGAACGATAGTGCAAAAGCTAAAAGTAGGATTTGACCGCTATCCATACTGGCGAGCGAAGTTAAGCCCAGTAGTTTTAAACCTGATAGCGCTAGTGCAAAAAAAGCGGTAGACAGTATGTTGTGGGCGGTCGCTCCTCCCCATATTTCTTTGGACAATAGCGTTTTGACATCAAGCTTGAGTCCGATCGTGAATAGAAGAAGAGTGACACCAAGATCTGCAAGAGTGACGATAACGTCATTGCTTTGATAGCCAAATGCATGCAAACCAAATCCTGCCAGTAGAAAACCAACGAGGGGAGGGAGGCTACATTTAAGCGCAATAAAGCCAGCTAAAAAAGCTGTTGTAATTAGAATAATTTCCATACTGTTGAGCTGTATTCCTGATATACAAAAACGGGCTGTGAAAACACAGCCCGAGATTGTAACTCAATTAGTTGTATAAACTTAGTCTTCAAGTAACTTTTGTAACAAAACTCCGTTTAGCATTGCGCGTTTAATCATCGCAAATGCGCCCATCGTTGGCTGCTTATCAATGTGTGAAGCCACGATAGGAAGGTCGTTATGGAAAGTTTTGAGAGATTGATTTTCGACATTACGTTGAATTGCAGGGAAGACTATGTCTTGTGCGGCAGTAATGTCGCCCGCAATGACAATTTTCTGAGGATTAAACAAGTTAACGGTAATTGCAATCGCTTTACCTAACTGGTTACCCACTCGCACTAAACTCTGCTTTGCAAGTTCGTCACCATCCATTGCATGCTGACACACTGCTTCAATCGTGATGTTTTCAAGGTCAGTCAAGCTTGACTCATAGCCTTGAGCAATCAGTTGTTTTACTCGTTGGATAATAGCTGGGTTCGCTGCTACGGTTTCTAAGCAACCAAAGTTCCCACATTGGCACTGTTCACCAAGCGGATCGATTTGTATATGACCAATTTCACCGACGTTGCGGTTAAACCCAAGAAAAACCTGGCCGTTAACGATAATACCTGCGCCAGTACCGCGGTGAACGCTAACTAAAATGGAGTCCTGACAGTCTTGGCTTGCCCCAAAGTAGTGCTCCGCTAACGCCATGCCACGTACGTCATTCCCAACAAAGCATGCGGTATTAAACTTCTCTCCAACAATTTCACCCAGCGCCAGATTATCGATATCGGTATTCGGCATGTATTCAACTACGCCAGTTGTTGGGTTTACAAGGCCCGGTAGCGTAATACCAATTGCAATGAGCTGATCAATTTTGTCTTCGCAACGGTTTACGAATTCTTTAAGTAAATCGATAAGCCCAGCGATCAAGTCAGCTTGGTTGGTGTAATGCAGTTCGTGTTGATCTTCCGCAAGTGCAGTGCCACCTAAATCGTACAAACAAAATTGTACGTAATCTCGACCTAAACGAACCGCAATAGAGTGAAAGGGTTTGACTTCGGTGGTCAGAGAGATTGCACGACGACCACCAGTTGAAGCTTGCTGGGCGACCTCTTTAATAAGGCCGCGCTCTAAAAGTTGGCGGGTTATTTTGGTAACACTAGCAGGTGCGAGCTGGCTCACATCTGCGACTTGAATACGGGAGATAGGACCTTGCTGATCAATCAGCCTATATACCGCAGCGCTGTTAAGCTGTTTTACTAAATCTACATTACCAATCTGTCCGCCATTCATGCTTAATTTTGCTCGTATTGTCCGTTAACAACCGTCGCTTTTACTTTGAAGTCACGATCGAAAATGGTTAGGTTTGCAACCATCCCTTTTCGAACTCGGCCAAGGCGATCCTCAACACCAATTGCAGTTGCTGGGTATAACGTGGCCATTCGTAGAGCTTCGTCTAAAGCGATCCCCGCGTGCTCAACTGAATTCTGAACTGCTTCTATCATTGTCAAAGCTGAGCCGCCTAGTGTGCCGTTTTCATCAACACACTTACCATCTCGGTAATATACTTTCTTACCGACAAAAATAAAGTGATCAATGTTAGCACCTGCTGGAGCTGTGGCATCCGTCACCAAAACAAGCTTTTCACCTTTGATTTTATGAGCAATTCGGATGTTTGCGTAGTCTACGTGGAAACCATCAGCAATAATGCCAGCATAAACGTCAGGCGTATCATAAATTGCACCAACAACTCCAGGTTCACGACCAACCATTGGTGTCATCGCATTAAATAGGTGTGTGGCAAAAGTAATACCTGCTTCAAAGCCTTTACGCGCTTCGGCGTAGGTCGCATTTGTATGACCAATAGAAACTACGATGCCGGCTGCTTTTAATCGTGCAATATGCTCTGGATCGTTTTGCTCTGGTGCAAGCGTTACTTTAGCGATGATATCGGCGTTTGCGCAGATCAGATCAATCATGCTTTCATCTGACGGGCGAATAAAATCGACGTTGTGGATACCTTTTTTCGCGACGTTAAGATAAGGACCTTCTAGGTGTAGACCAAGTGATTGGTTTTGATATTGGTTATGATATTCACGAGCGGCAGAAATTGCAGTTCGCATATCTTCGTCTGATGAAGTAATGAGCGTTGGTAAGAAGCTAGTACAGCCGGACTTGAGGTTTGCTTCGTGCATGATTTGCATGGTTTCCGGTGTGATTGCATCGTTTAGCATTACACCGCCACAGCCATTCAGTTGTAGGTCGATAAAGCCCGGACTTAGGTTTGCGCCTGCGAGGTCTTTCACTTCGATGCCCTGAGGTAGCTCTGCAACCGGCACAATAGATTGAATAAGGTCGTTTTCGATGATGACCGCATGATCGGTAAGAACATCACTACCGGTATAAATTTTACAGTTACTTAGCGCGTACATAGTCAGCTAGTCCTTATAGATGAGAATTCAATTTCTATATCGTTACCTAAGTGGAGACTGCTTTAGTCATATGGGTACTTAGTTTGTATCACTGAATTAGATAACGAGTCACATACAGCAAGTCGCGTTTTATCGATGTTATTGTCATAGTAACTAACTGAAAAGTAATAATTGTATGGTTTTTTATGATTCTTTTTCAGAGCAAAGTTACAGTGATTTACCCGCCTAGATACCAAAATAACACTGATTCTGCCTTGCATAAAGTGCGAGAATATTATCTTTAAAACGCCATTTTTTCGTATAATAAAATAAGTTTTATGATCTCGCTAGCAAAAACCTTCCGAAAGGGCAAATTGTGGTGATTATGATCACAAACGGTGAGCTTTTAATTTGCGGAGCAAAATTAATGTCATAAACTGAGGATGACTAAATTGGACGACTGAAATAAGTCATTCAACATAACATCTAATCCTATAGGGGGAACTTAAGGTGAATATTCTCGGATACGCGCAGAAGTTAGGTAAAGCTCTTATGCTTCCTATTGCGACTTTGCCAATCGCAGGCTTGTTACTGCGCTTGGGCCAGCCGGATGTTTTTGACATCGCATTTATGGCACAAGCAGGTAACTCAATCTTTTCTAACCTTCCATTGTTGTTTGGCCTTGGTATTGCGATCGGTCTATCTAAAGACGGTCAAGGTGCAGCTGGCCTTGCTGGTGCAGTTGCGTACTTTGTACTGACAGCGACAGCGTCAACAATTGATGCATCAGTAAACATGTCGTTCTTTGGTGGTATCATCGCAGGTATTATTGCTGGCCACTCTTACAACGCTTTCCATGCTACACGTCTTCCTGAGTGGCTTGCTTTCTTCTCTGGTAAACGTTTAGTGCCGATTATGGCAGGTCTATTCGCTTTAGTTGCTGGTGCAGTTGGTGGCATTGTATGGCCAACAATTCAAGGTGGTCTAGATGCGCTTGCTCATGGCATCTCAACTTCTGGCGCTATTGGTCAGTTTATCTACGGTACACTGAACCGAGCCCTTATTCCTGTAGGTCTACACCACGTACTTAACTCATTCTTCTGGTTTGGTATGGGGTCTTGTCAAGAAGTGCTAGTAACTGGTGCAAATGCTGCGGGTCAAGCGCTTCCTGCTCTACAACAACTGTGTGTTGATCCTGCGCTAGCGAAAACGCTTGTGGCTGGTCAAACTCATACATTTGAATTCGCTAACTCTGTCACTCCTGAAATCACTGCAACAGTGAAGGAAGTAACTGAAACAGTTAAATCTGGTGACCTACACCGTTTCTTCGGCGGCGATAAGAGCGCTGGTGTGTTCATGAACGGTTTCTTCCCAGTAATGATGTTCGGCCTACCTGGTGCGGCGCTTGCAATGTACCTAGCGGCTCCTGCTGAGAAACGTAGCCAAGTTGGTGGTGCATTGTTCTCTGTTGCATTCTGTTCATTCCTAACTGGTATCACAGAGCCTCTAGAGTTCATGTTCGTATTCCTAGCGCCTGCACTATACGCGATTCACGCAGTGTTCACTGGTCTGTCGCTAGTTGTTGCTAACATGCTTGGTACGCTACACGGCTTCACATTCTCAGCTGGTCTAATTGACTACTTGTTGAACTACGGTCTAGCAACTAAACCGCTACTACTTGGTGCAGTTGGTCTTGGCTTTGGTGCTCTATACTTCTTCACATTCAGCTTCGCAATCCGCGCATTCAACTTGAAATCGCCTGGCCGTGAAGATGACGACAGCGAAGCTGCAGCGCCTGCTGGTGAGAAGAAAAGTGGTGACCTAGCTCGCCAATACTTAAAAGCACTTGGCGGTCATGACAACCTAACTTCAATCGACGCATGTATCACTCGACTACGCTTGACGCTAAAAGATCGTTCAGTGGCTGATGAGGAAGTACTGAAGAAACTGGGTGCGAAAGGTGTGGTTAAACTTGGTGAAAACAACCTTCAAGTTATCCTTGGCCCTCTAGCTGAAATCGTTGCTGGCGAAATGAAAGCAATCGGTGCTAATGAAGACCTATCGAATGTAAAATTGCCTTAATTACATCGAACTGATATCTGACTAAGACCTCCCTCGGGAGGTCTTTTTTTGTTTTGGCACTTTGAATCTGCTGTGCTTTCGCACTAACTCGATAAATATTGTCGTTTTAGCGCGAGTTCTTGTTGTCTAATTGCTTAGAATTGTGGATCATTAGAAACAATGTACTCTGCAAAACCATACTTGGATGCAGAGTTCCGTTTTCTCTGACAATACTAATATTTTTGAGGTGCTATAGATGAGTGAAGCTGATGCTCGTCCATCAAACTTTATTCGCCAGATCATTGATAAAGATCTAGCGGATGGTAAACACACTAGCGTGCATACTCGATTCCCGCCGGAGCCAAATGGCTACCTGCATATCGGTCATGCTAAGTCTATCTGTTTGAACTTCGGTATTGCTCAGGACTACCAGGGTCAATGTAATCTACGTTTCGACGATACGAACCCTGAAAAAGAAGACATCGAATACGTTGAGTCTATCAAGAAAGATGTAAACTGGTTGGGCTTTGAGTGGAGTGGTGAAGTATGTTACTCATCAAACTACTTCGATAAGCTTTACGAATATGCAATTGAATTGATTAACAAAGGCTTAGCGTACGTAGATGAGCTAAGTCCAGAGCAGATTCGTGAATACCGTGGCACGCTAAAGGCGCCAGGTAAACCAAGCCCATACCGTGACCGTTCTGTTGAAGAGAACTTAGCGTTATTTGAAAAAATGCGCGCTGGTGAATTTGAAGAAGGTAAAGCGTGTCTTCGTGCCAAGATTGACATGGGTTCTTCATTCATGGTTATGCGCGATCCAGTTTTATACCGTGTGCGTTTTGCTACGCACCACCAAACTGGTGATAAGTGGTGCATTTACCCAATGTACGACTTCACGCACTGTATCTCTGATGCATTAGAAGGCATTACACACTCTATCTGTACGCTTGAGTTTATGGATAACCGTCGTCTGTACGACTGGGTTCTGGACAACATCACGATCGAAAGCCGTCCGCATCAATACGAGTTTAGTCGCTTAAACCTTGAGTACACAGTGATGTCTAAGCGTAAGCTTAATCAACTCGTCACTGAAAAACTGGTTAACGGTTGGGATGACCCACGTATGCCAACAGTCTCAGGTCTGCGTCGTCGTGGCTTCACGCCAGCATCTATCCGTGAGTTCTGTAAGCGTATTGGTGTAACGAAGCAAGAAAATATGATCGAGTTTAGCTCACTAGAATCTTGTATTCGTGATGACCTAAACGAGAACGCTCCGCGTGCAATGGCTGTGCTGGATCCTGTTAAAGTTGTTATCGAAAACTTTGAAGAAGGTGCAGTAGAAAACTTGACGGTTGCTAATCACCCAAACAAACCAGAGATGGGTGTGCGTGAAGTACCATTCACTCGAGAGTTGTGGATTGAGCGTGAAGACTTCCGTGAAGAGGCGAACAAAAAGTACAAGCGTTTAGTGCTAGGTAAAGAAGTTCGCTTACGTGGTGCTTACGTGATCAAAGCAGAGCGCGTTGAAAAAGATGCCGAAGGCAACATCACGACTATCTTCTGTTCTTACGATGCAGACACACTAGGTAAGAACCCGGCTGATGGCCGTAAAGTAAAAGGTGTGATTCATTGGGTATCAGCTGATAAAGCATTACCAGCGGAAATACGTCTGTATGATCGTCTATTTACGGTTCCAAACCCGGGTGCAGCAGAAGACTTTGCTTCTACAATCAACCCTGAATCATTAGTTGTGATCAATGGTTTTGTAGAGCCTAGCTTAGCGTCAGCAGAAGCAGAAAAAGGCTACCAGTTTGAGCGTATGGGTTACTTCTGCGCAGACTCGAAAGATTCTTCAGCAGATAAACTAGTATTCAACCGCACGGTTGGTCTACGTGATACTTGGGCAAAAATTGAGAACCAATAATCTCGATTAATGCAAAAACCGATAAAAATGCCAGCAAATGCTGGCATTTTTTTATTCTCATTATCGTAATGCGGCGGTTATAGGTACTGTAGGGAGTTGCTTAAGAACGAGGGACGTTTGATAAATGTTCGGTTTGGAAGCAAAACAATGATGTTTATTAAGGTTTGAATTGGTAAGTCTAATCGACGCTTTACAAAAGTTGGTACGGCAATTCAGCTATTGAAAGATATCGCCCTCAGAAACAAAAAACGCCAGCATGAGCTGACGTTTATTTTAAATCAACAAACCGTTATTTTTTTGGTTTGTGTGCATCTGGATTGTCTTTACAACCACCATCACTGCACTTGCCGTACAAGTATAAGCTGTGGTTTGTTAGCGTGACATTGTACTTAGCTGCAATCTCTTTTTGACGTTCTTCAATAAGATCGTCAGAAAATTCAATTACCTCACCACAGTCTAGGCACACTAGATGGTCGTGGTGATGTTGAGTCGATAATTCGAAGACTGACTTACCACCTTCAAAGTGGTGACGAGTTACAATACCAGCATCATCGAATTGGTTTAGAACTCGGTAAACAGTTGCTAGGCCAATCTCTTCACCTAGATCAATCAACTTTTTGTACAAATCTTCAGCACTGATGTGCTGGCAGTCTGGCTGCTGAAGTACTTCTAGAATTTTTAGCCTTGGAAGGGTTACTTTTAAACCCGCATCCTTCAGCGCCTGATTATTATCTGACATATACTTTCCCGTTGGATCATCTGCAGCGATTTAACAGAATTCAATCTTCCTACCATTATAGGATAAGCGCTCAGAACATTAAACCACGAACTTCAAAGGGTTAATAGAATCTTTTTGTAAATTAGAAACAGGTCGATTATATTACAGATCTGACCAGTTACAATTATGTAACATTGAGCTTGGAGAGGGCACGGACTGCGATGAATAAGCGACTTGCGAAGATATACAAACCAGGAATTGTAAAATTCGCACTCAATATTTGGCCACCTTTTTGGGGCGCTGGTATTAAAATCTTACATATTTCTGAAGACTTTCGTACCGTGAAGGTGCGTTTAAAACTTCGCTGGTGGAATAAAAACGCCAATCGTACTCAGTATGGTGGCAGTATTTTCTCTTTAACTGATCCCATTTACTCATTGATGCTGATGGGGATTCTACGCGAGGAGTATTACGTGTGGGATAAAGAGGCGAGTATTAACTTTATTAAGCCAGGGCAAAGTGATTTATTTGCAGAATTCGAGGTCACTGAAGGGATGCTAGAAAACATTTATCAAATGACACGGAATGGAGAAAAGTGTTTTCCTGAATTTATTACCCATGTAAAAGATAAACAGGGGAACGTGGTTTCAGAGGTTCAACGCAAGCTTTATGTAAGAAAGAAACCTCAGTATCGTGAAGAGGAAGTGCTCACCGATGCTTTGTGAAAATATACCAAAAGACCTCCAATCGGAGGTCTTTGTATAATTCGATTTATTTAGCCTTCAAGCTCAGCTAAACACATTTCTTCGTAAATCTGTTTAACCCAGTTCTCAACACGTTCGTCAGTCAGTTCCGGTTGACGGTCTTCATCGATACATAGACCTACGAATTGGCTGTCGTCGCCTTCAACAAGTGCTTTAGAGGCTTCAAATTCGTAGCCTTCTGTTGAAGTATGGCCAAGAATTGTGCCGCCTTTAGACTCAACGATATCACGTACTGTGCCCATCGCGTCACAGAAGTATTCTGCGTAGTCCTCTTGGTCGCCACAGCCAAAGATAGCCACTAGCTTAGTAGAGAAGTCGATTTGCTCAAGTTCAGGGAAGAAATCATCCCAATCACATTGTGCTTCGCCGTAGTACCAAGTTGGGATACCTAGAAGAAGAAGATCGAAGTTATCAATGTCTTCTTTGCTGCTTTTCGCGATGTCTTGAACGTGAACTAGATGCTTACCTAGTTGCTTTTGAATCATCTTTGCAACGGCTTCAGTATTACCTGTGTCGCTACCGAAGAAGATACCTACACTTGCCATAGAGTCTATACCTTTACATTGTTTGTTATTGGCGATGGTACTAAGGGTTTAACCTAACCCAGAGCCTTCCCAAGTTAGCTGAATTACACCTTTTGCAATAAAGCCAGCACAGCCTAGGAAAAGGACTAACCATACAATACGACGACCAAAAACAGGTACATTGCCTTGCTTTAGCACATCTTTTATCGCCATCCCGATGAAAAAGAAGATAGCAGCAAAAAGAAGATCGAGCCCAATAGACTCGAGCATATCCATATAGTCGTAAAGCATTTTAGTCCTTCATGCCGAAAAATCTTGGGCGCACTATACCACTGTTAAACGGTAAAGTTAATGCACTACAAGAAGGGTTATTTCAATAATCTATTGTTGCTTTTCGAATTTGTTAACTCGAAATGTATTTCCGAATGACTCTCATTACTTCGGCCGGTTTTTCGGCGTGCAGCCAGTGGCCAGTATTAGCGATAATATGTGCTTTTGCTTGTTTGAACTGTTTTTGCACCGCAGGTTGGTGCTCTGGCATTAAGTAATCGGAATCACCACCTTTAACAAACAGAGTGGGTATATCTGTTGGGGCAATTTCCTGCCAGCCGATAATTTGTGCGTAATTCTCAAAAAGGCTCGATACGTTAAACCGCCAGTCCATTTTATCGCCATTTTTGTATAGTGACTTAGAGAGAAATTGTCTTACACCGTCGATCTCAACATGTTGAGCTAGGATATCCATCGCTTGTTGACGGCTTGCTGGCTTTTCGTTAATTACGGCGTGTAAACCGTTAAACACATTATCGTGACGGTTTGCTGTGTAGGCGACAGGTGCCATGTCGAGTACAACCAACTGTTTGACGAGCTCTGGAGCAATGTCCACCAGTGTCATCGCGACCTTTCCACCCATTGAATGCCCAATAATAATAGATGGATCAACATTTAAGTGTTGTAGGAGTTGTGCCACATCTTTTGCCATGTCGGCGTAATTATGAATGTTTGAGTGAAAAGAGAGGCCGTGATTTCTCAGATCAATACTGATCACCGTGTGATCTTTAATAAGATCGCGGGCTAGTAGACCCAGATTACTTAAACTACCAAACAATCCGTGAATCAAAACAACTGTTTGGCCTTGGCCTTCCTGCTTATAGTTGAGTAATGCTGACATTTTATCTTATTCGTGATGGGTTTAACGTGGAGTATCCGAGAGGATCTCGTTATAATCCCCCAGAGTTTAAACATTGAGAATGTGAAAAGCGAATGAAAACAATTGAGGTTGATGAGGATCTATACCGTTACATTGCTAGCCAAACTAAGCATATCGGTGAAAGCGCCTCGGATATTTTGCGACGCCTTTTAAACCTTGATGGTCAGTTGCAGGAAGCTGAAGCCGCGCCTGTAGTAGAGAAGCCACAAGGGATTGTAGTAAGTAAAGATGCGGGTAAAACGGAATCTGTTGATGTAGTGAAAGAAATGCGTTCGCTGCTTATTTCTGATGAGTTTGCCGGTCTAAAAAAAGCGATTGATCGCTTTATGTTAGTACTATCGACCTTACATAAATTAAATCCAGAAGGTTTCGCGCAGGCTACGAATGTAAAGGGACGCAAACGCGTGTACTTTGCAGATAATGAAGAAACCTTGTTGGCAAATGGCAACACGACCAAGCCAAAAGCCATTCCTGGCACACCGTTTTGGGTTATCACGAACAACAATACCAGTCGTAAAAGACAGATGGTTGAACAAGTGATGACACACATGGGGTACCAACCTGACTTAATAGAAAAAGTAACAGGTTCAATCTAAGAAACCTGATAGAAGCCTCATAATGTGTCGCAGTTAGCGGATATTATGAGGCTTTTTTAATTTTATTTGTATTTAAAGAAAGGATGTCAAACATGGCTATGCACCCTCGTGCTGGGCAAAAAGCGCAGCAGGAAGATCTTCATAATATTCCGGCACTTGTTGCCAATTACTTCTTGCTTCAACCTGATGCTAAGAACCCCGATCACAAGGTTCAATTCGGCACATCAGGTCACCGTGGTACCGCTGATAAGCATACATTTAACGAAAACCACATTTTGGCTATTGCTCAAGCGGTTGCAGAAGTTCGTGCCCAGCAAGGGACCACAGGTCCTTTGTTTGTCGGTAAAGACACGCATGCTTTGTCTGAACCTGCATTTTCTAGCGTGATTGAAGTTTTGATTGCGAATGGCGTAAAAGTCATCGTACAGCAGGATAACGGCTACACGCCAACACCAGGTATCTCGCACGCAATTCTGACTTACAACATCAAGCACGATGAAAAAGCAGACGGTATTGTGATTACACCATCTCATAACCCACCACAAGACGGCGGTATCAAATACAATCCGACTCACGGTGGTCCAGCAGAAGCTGAGTTGACTCAAGCTATCGAAGATCGTGCGAACGCACTGATTGCCGAAGGTTTACAAGGTGTTAAACGCTTACCACTAGCAGAAGCAAAAGCATCGGATCTGTTTGTGGAGATGGATTTGGTTAAACCCTATATCGATGATCTGGTGAACGTTATCGATATGGAAGCAATCCAAAAAGCAAATCTGAAGATTGGTGTAGATCCATTGGGTGGCAGCGGCATCGATTACTGGCGTCAAATTGGTCAGGCATACAACCTAGACCTAACGCTAGTAAGTGAAGCGATTGATCCTTCTTTCCAATTCATGTCTCTCGATAAAGACGGTGTTGTACGTATGGACTGTTCTTCTCCTTACGCAATGGCGGGTCTATTGGCACTGAAAGACGAATACGATTTAGCATTTGGTAACGATCCTGACTACGACCGTCACGGTATCGTTACGCCAAAAGGTTTGATGAACCCGAACCACTTCTTAGCCGTTTGTATCGACTACCTATACCGCCATCGTGACGCATGGGGTAAAGATGTAGCTGTTGGTAAAACACTAGTATCAAGTGCACTGATTGACCGTGTTGTTGTGGATCTAGGTCGTGAGCTATGTGAAGTACCAGTAGGCTTTAAATGGTTTGTTGATGGTCTGTACACTGGTAAATTCGGCTTCGGTGGCGAAGAAAGTGCCGGGGCATCTTTTCTTCGTAAAGATGGTACGCCTTGGTCAACAGACAAAGACGGCATCTTGTTATGTCTTCTAGCGGCAGAGATCACTGCGGTAACGGGTAAGAACCCACAAGACTACTATGAAGAGCTAGCGGCGAAACACGGTGAGTCGAAATACAACCGTATTCAAGCTGTAGCGAATGGCCCTCAAAAAGACGTACTGAAGAAGTTGTCACCAGAAATGGTCGCGGCTGAAACACTAGCGGGTGATCCAATTACGGCTCGTCTCACGCATGCGCCTGGTAATGGTGCTGCAATCGGTGGTCTAAAAGTAACGACTGCCAACGGCTGGTTTGCTGCTCGTCCATCAGGCACAGAGGACATCTACAAGATTTACTGTGAAAGCTTCAAAGGTGAAGAGCACCTAAAACAAATCGAAGCAGAAGCACAAGAGATCGTTAATCAAGTGTTTGCAGCTGCCGGCCTGTAAAACATTCAATAGTCGATTTAGAAAACAAAGGGTTGATGTGCAAGCATCAACCCTTTTGCGTTTTAATATTCCTGAACTGAGTTGTTTCCGGGCCAGGAATCCGGTACCACAAACCAGAATTGACCGTCCTCCGTTTGTGCATGTACAAATCGGTCTGAAGGCTTTTCAATGGGTTGAGATAAATCGTCCGTACCAATCGCCCAGCATGGTTTGTGTAAATGATAAAGTGGCTTACCGATTAACTCCCATTGGCTCTGGTAGCACCAGTAACCACTAATCTGACTTGGATTTAGTTGATAACCCAAGCACTCGCTAGGAGTTGGCTCTGGAGTAAACGGATTAATATAGAGTCGTCCTTGCATCAATAGACGTTCTTGTGGAGCGTCGTTTAACGGAATTATTTTTTGAAATTCCGGGCGATCGCTCATTTTCAACTGATGAGTAAGCATTCTATTCAGTTTTGTATGCAGCTGGTCGTGAGCATTCGGACCATACCAAACGCCGTTATAAAGAAGATAAAACTTAATCGCTACTTCCCAGTGTTCTATTTGATTTGATTCTGTATTCCGCAACACCAAGTCGATAGCACCAATAGTCTTACCTTCGATGTCGTTTAACTGAACCTCTTCCGCGATAACCTGATATCGTTCTGAACTAGAGAGAACTGCAGTGCATAAGTGCTGATATAAAAAGCCCAATCTTGGATTACCATTGTATTGCTCAGCGTTATTTAAAGGCGTTACCGAAAGATCCTCTAAGGTTGTAAACGGAGGGCGTAACTTGAAAAGAGGAGGTGAAGTGGCGATCCATTGGTAAAAGCGTTGCAGTTGGTTCATCCGTATCCCTATATGTATGGTGAGGCGACAAGCTTTGTTATTGTAACTAAATTTGCTTTTGAGGGTAGGGTGGCTAGCATCGATATTAGGGTTCGAGATACACTTTAAGTACCTAAATGATATCAAGGTGCCAGATGTCAAAACGTTGTTGTATCAACTAGGTTGCACACTCTCGGTCTGATTTCATCGAGAGGTTATTTAGGTTTACATGCGCTAGAAATTGGAAGTAATAATGAATAACTTAAAGCTAGAACAGATTCTTAATGACAAACTGTCACCGCAGTTAATTAAAGATTACGCACCAAACGGGTTACAGGTAGAAGGGACGCCAGCCGTAAAGCGTATTATCACTGGCGTAACTGCCTCTCAAGCCTTAATCGATAAAGCGATTGAGCTTAATGCAGACGCATTACTCGTTCATCACGGCTATTTTTGGAAAGGTGAACCTGAGCCAATTCGTGGTATGAAAGGTAAACGAATTCGTAGTCTGATCAAAAACGATATCAACTTATATGGTTATCACCTTCCTCTGGATATTCACCCAGAGCTAGGCAACAACGCCGAATTAGCTCGCTTACTTGAAATCGAAGTAGAAGGTGGACTTGAAGGACATCCTCAATCAGTAGCCATGTTTGGACGCTTGAAAAAACCGATGTCTGGTGCTGAGTTTGCGAGCAAGATCAATCAAGTTCTTGATAGAGAACCACTGCATATTGCGCCAGAGAATACCGATAAGATGATTGAGACGGTCGGTTGGTGCACTGGTGGAGGGCAGGATTTTATTGAGCTTGCTGTACAACACGGATTAGATGCGTTTATCTCTGGCGAAATTTCTGAGCGTACAACCTATACTGCGCGAGAAATGGACATTCATTACTTTGCTGCAGGTCATCATGCTACTGAGCGTTATGGTGTTCAGGCTTTAGGAAAATGGCTAGCGGATGAATACGGCCTACATGTCGAGTTTATCGATATTGATAATCCGGTTTAGTGTTCGCTATTCATATCGTGAAACGCTGAAAAGAAAAAAGGGTTGAGACAAAATCTCAACCCTTTTGTTTATCTTCTAACTAAAAAGATCATTCACGTTCGTGAAGTGGAGAAAACTCACGCTGTGTCTCACCAGTGTATAGCTGACGAGGACGACCGATGCGGTTCAGTGGATCGCTGTGCATTTCGTTCCAGTGAGCAATCCAGCCGATGGTACGAGAAATCGCGAAGATAACCGTAAACATAGAAACTGGAATACCAATCGCTTTAAGAATGATACCTGAGTAGAAGTCTACGTTCGGGTACAGCTTCTTAGAAACGAAGTACTCATCAGAAAGCGCAATGCGCTCAAGTTCCATTGCTACATCTAGTAGAGGGTCTTGAATGTTTAGCTCTTTGAGAACTTCATGACACGTTTCGCGCATTACTGTCGCACGTGGATCGTAGTTTTTATAAACGCGGTGACCAAAGCCCATTAAGCGGAATGGGTCATCTTTGTCTTTCGCGCGGTCTACATACTCAGGGATGTTATCGACGCTGCCAATCTCTTCTAGCATTCTCAAGCACGCTTCGTTTGCACCACCGTGAGCAGGTCCCCAAAGTGATGCAATACCAGCGGCAATACATGCAAATGGGTTAGCACCAGAAGAGCCAGCTAGACGTACAGTTGACGTCGACGCATTCTGTTCATGATCCGCGTGTAGCGTGAAGATTTTATCCATTGCACGAGCAACGACAGGGTTTACTTCATACTCTTCGCAAGGGTTTGCGAACATCATGTGTAGGAAGTTTTCTGCGTAGCTCAAATCGTTGCGTGGGTAGATAAATGGCTGACCGATAGAGTATTTGTAACACATTGCAGCCAGTGTCGGCATCTTCGATAGCAGACGGTACGCCGCGATCTCGCGGTGCTCGTCGTTGTTGATGTCAAGAGAGTCGTGGTAGAAGGCTGCAAGTGCACCGACTACACCACACATTACTGCCATTGGGTGAGCATCACGTCGGAAGCCATGGAAAAAGCTTGCGATTTGTTCGTGGACCATAGTATGACGCGTTACGGTCGTCTTGAATTGCTCGTATTGTTCTCGGGTAGGGGCTTCACCATAAAGAAGGATGTAACATACTTCTAAGTAATCTGCGTTATTGGCTAATTGATCAATCGGGAAACCGCGGTGCAAAAGAATACCTTTGCCGCCATCGATGTACGTGATTGATGATTCACAAGATGCAGTGGCAAGAAAACCTGGGTCAAAAGTAAAGTAACCATTGGCTCCCAGCTTACGAACGTCAATTACAGGTGTACCTAGCGTACCGTCCATAATTGGCAGTTCGATTGGCGCTTGACCTTCAACATGAAGGGTCGCTTTCTTATCCGCCATAACAATCTCCTTTGTTTATTATTTAATCCGTCCAGGATGTTTATGTGCCATTTTTGTACTGTTGTTAAAGCTTAAAGTCAATTTTTCTCCATCTTTGTGTGCACTTGTTATGATTTTTCTCATGAAAATCGTTAAAAATCTGTTCTATGTAGCATAATTTGTTACACCAATTGTATTAGAATGTTGCTCGCCGTATATTGGCTAAGAAAATTTTAGTTAAATCCTTATAAATTCGGGGCTAGAAACAAAGAGTGAGGTTTGTTGCTGGACTCCGATTGTTAACAAGTTGTTTACAATTATCTGGGTGGTTACTCGCGATATTTGTTAAATAGATGTTAACTTTTGTACGTTTGGAAGCTGAAATTGGTTATAACAATAAATGCTCAATGGAGCTGAGTGAGCAAGCCCGTGAAAGAAAGAAAGTCAAGACCTGTTAATTTAGATTTACAGACCATCCACTTTCCTATCACAGCAATCGCATCCATCCTACACCGTGTGTCTGGGGTAATTACGTTTGTTGCGGTGGGTATACTACTGTGGTTACTGTCCATTTCTCTGTCATCCCCAATGGGTTTTATGGAAGCCGCTGACATCGTCGATAGCTTCTTCGTAAAATTCATCCTGTGGGGAATTCTTACTGCACTTGCCTACCACATTGCAGGTGGTATCCGTCACTTGTTGATGGATCTAGGTCACTTTGAAGAGCTAGATTCTGGCACGATGAGCGCTAAAGTCGCGTTTGGTGCAACAGCAGTATTATCATTATTGGCGGGGATCTTGGTATGGTAAAACACGTATCTTCATTTGGTCGTAATGGTGTACACGATTTCCTACTGATTCGTGCAACTGCAATCATTATGACGCTATACACGATTTATCTGATTAGCTTCTGTGCATTTTCAGATATCTCTTACGCATCTTGGACCCAATTCTTTGGTGGTACCTTCACTAAAGTATTCACCATGTTGGCACTTGTCTCGATCCTGATCCACGCATGGGTCGGTTTATGGCAGGTATTAACGGATTACATTAAGTGCGCGAAACTTCGTGGCGCACTGCAACTTGGTGTTATTGCCGTGCTATTCGGCTATGTCTTCTCTGGTCTATTTATTCTGTGGGGTGCGTAAGTGTCTATTCCAGTTCGTGAGTTTGACGCCGTAGTAATCGGCGCTGGTGGTGCAGGTATGCGCGCTGCACTACAAATTTCAGAACAAGGCCTATCATGTGCTTTGTTGTCAAAAGTATTTCCAACACGTTCTCATACTGTGTCTGCACAGGGCGGTATTACCGTTGCTCTGGGTAACTCGCACAAAGACGATTGGCAATGGCACATGTATGATACCGTTAAAGGTTCCGATTACATCGGTGACCAGAACGCGATTGAATACATGTGTAAAAATGGCCCTGAGTCCGTTATCGAACTAGAAAAAATGGGTCTTCCATTCTCTCGTTTTGATAACGGTACTATCTACCAACGTCCATTCGGTGGTCAGTCAAAAGAATTTGGTGGTGAGCAAGCTGCACGTACAGCAGCAGCTGCGGACCGTACAGGTCACGCGCTTCTGCATACGCTTTACCAACAAAATGTGAAACACAAAACCACCATTTTCTCGGAATGGTATGCACTAGACTTGGTGAAAAACCAAGACGGCGCCGTAATGGGCTGTACTGCGATTTGTATGGAAACAGGCGAGATTTGTTACTTCAAATCGAAAGCAACGATTCTAGCAACAGGTGGTGCAGGTCGTATTTACGCGTCGACCACTAACGCACACATCAACACTGGTGACGGTGTAGGTATGGCATTGCGTGCGGGTGTACCTATGCAAGACATGGAAATGTGGCAGTTCCACCCAACGGGTATCGCTGGTGCAGGTGTTCTTGTAACAGAAGGTTGTCGTGGTGAAGGTGGTTACCTTCTAAATAAAGATGGCGAACGCTTCATGGAGCGCTATGCTCCTAACGCGAAAGACCTTGCAGGTCGTGACGTAGTTGCACGTTCAATGATGATCGAAATTCGTGAAGGCCGTGGTTGTGATGGTCCTTGGGGTCCACACATTAAGCTGAAGTTGGATCACCTTGGTAAAGAAGTGCTTGAGTCACGTCTGCCTGGTATCTGTGAGCTGTCTCGTACTTTCGCGCACGTTGATCCAGTGAAAGAGCCAATTCCAGTAATTCCAACCTGTCACTACATGATGGGTGGTGTACCGACTCAAGTGTCTGGCCAAGCAATCAAGCAAAAGGCTGACGGCAGCGAGATGGAAGTACAAGGTCTATATGCATGTGGTGAGATTGCTTCTGTATCAGTACACGGAGCAAACCGTCTAGGCGGCAACTCATTACTAGACTTGGTCGTGTTTGGTCGCGCGACTGGCTTGCACCTTGGCGAAACGCTCGCAGCGCAAGCTGAGGCACGCCCTGCAACTGAATCTGATATTGAAGCATCTCTAGCGCGTACCATGCGTTGGGAAAATAGTACTGGCGGTGAAGATCCAGTTCAAATCCGTAAAGACCTACAAGCTTGCATGCAAAACAGCTTCTCGGTATTCCGTGAAGGCGATGCAATGGCAACGGGTCTAGAAGAGTTGAAAGTGATTCGCGAACGTCTGAAAGATGCACATCTAGCGGACAAGTCTTCTGAATTCAACACGCAACGTATTGAGTGTCTAGAGCTAGACAACTTGATGGAAACAGCATTCTCTACAGCCGTAGCGGCTAACTACCGTACTGAAAGCCGTGGCGCACATGCTCGTTTCGATTTCCCTGAGCGTGATGATGAGAACTGGCTATGCCACTCTATCTACAACCCGGAAACAGAAGCGATGACTAAGCGTGATGTGAACATGACGCCAACGCATCGTGAAGCTTTCCCGCCGAAAGTACGTACATACTAAAGGGAGGATACGACTATGAAATTGAACTTCTCTTTATACCGTTACAATCCGGATGTGGATACCAAGCCTTACATGAAAGAGTATACCCTTGATGTAGACGAAGGCTCAGACATGATGGTGCTTGATGCATTGATTCTGCTAAAAGAGCAAGATCCAAGCATCGCGTTCCGTCGCTCATGCCGTGAAGGGGTATGTGGTTCTGATGGTTTGAACATGAATGGTAAAAATGGTCTAGCGTGTATCACACCGTTATCTGCTCTACAAGGCGATAAGATAGTTATTCGTCCACTGCCAGGGTTACCTGTCGTGCGCGATCTTATCGTTGACATGACACAATTCTATGATAACTATGCGAAAGTTAAACCATTCTTGATTGATGATGGTGCATTACCACCATCACGCGAGAACCTACAATCACCTGATGATCGTGCTCATTTAGATGGATTGTACGAATGTATCATGTGTGCATGTTGTACAACGTCTTGCCCATCATTCTGGTGGAACCCTGACAAATTCATCGGTCCAGCTGGTCTTCTTGCGGCGTACCGTTGGCTAATTGATAGTCGCGATACGGCAACAGATGAACGTTTGTCTGATCTTGATGATGCATTTAGCGTTTTTCGTTGCCATGGCATCATGAATTGTGTAAGTGTTTGTCCTAAGGGATTAAATCCGACGAAAGCCATCGGCCATATTAAGTCGATGCTGGTTAATCGCTCGGTTTAATTTACTCGCTCTTAGGAATGTCGCAGTGTTGCGGATCACCCGATATGACCGCTTCACTGCTTCAAGAATATTTCGAGTAAAGAATACAAAAATTGCCGACTAGTTCTGGTCGGCTCTTATAGCTCGGCAAAGACCGAAGCAAACGTGAAAACTACTGGTTAAGGGAAAATATGCACAACGGCGTGATGAAGGCATGGCTCGAGTCTTCACACTTGGCTGGCGCCAATGCAACGTATGTAGAGGACCTCTACGAACTGTATCTAAGTGATCCCGATCTGGTAAGTGAGGAGTGGAAACGTGTTTTTGAAGGCTTACCTAAGCCGTCAGAAGAAGTGGCAGAACAACCACATTCACGTGTCCGTGACTACTTCCGTCGACTCGCTAGAGAAACAAAGCATTACAATGTCCAAGTTAGTGACCCAGATGTCGATGCAAAACAAGTAAAAGTTCTACAGCTAATCAACGCATACCGTTTCCGCGGACATGAAGCTGCAGAATTAGACCCACTAGGTCTATGGCAACGCCCAACCGTGGCGGAGTTAGACCCTGCTTTTCATAATCTTACCGAAGATGACTTCGAAGAAACTTTCAACGTAGGTTCTTTTGCTGTTGGGCAAGAAACCATGAAGTTGAAAGACATCTATGAAGCCCTCAACAAAACTTACTGCGGTTCCATCGGTGCTGAATACATGCACATGACTGACACAGAGCAAAAACGTTGGATCCAACAACGTCTTGAGTCTGTCGTAGGCCAGCCATCATTCAACAAAGATGAGAAGCGCACATTCCTAGAAGAGCTAACAGCCGCTGAAGGTTTGGAGCGTTACCTCGGGGCGAAATTCCCAGGTGCAAAACGTTTCTCTCTAGAAGGTGGTGACGCACTGATTCCGATGACGAAAGAGTTGATCCGTCACGCGGGAACAAGTGGGATGCGTGAAGTGGTTATCGGTATGGCTCACCGTGGTCGTTTGAACATGCTGGTGAACGTGCTTGGTAAGAAGCCTCAAGATCTGTTCGATGAGTTTGCCGGTAAACACGACGAAACTTGGGGCACCGGTGATGTGAAATATCACCAAGGTTTCTCTGCCGACTTTGCTACCCCAGGTGGTGATGTTCACTTAGCTCTTGCATTTAACCCATCGCATCTAGAAATCGTCAACCCAGTAGTCATGGGGTCGGTGCGAGCACGTCAAGATCGCTTGGGTGATAATCAAGGTAGCAAAGTGCTTCCTATCACTATTCACGGTGACTCTGCAATCGCTGGTCAGGGTGTGGTTGCCGAAACGTTCAACATGTCACTGGCTCGTGGTTTCCAAGTCGGTGGTACGGTGCGTATCGTTATTAACAACCAAGTTGGCTTTACGACGTCTAACCCTCGTGACACGCGTTCAACGATGTACTGTACAGATATCGCGAAGATGGTTCAGGCGCCAATCTTCCATGTGAATGCCGATGACCCAGAAGCGGTTGCTTTTGTTACTCGTATTGCTTTGGATTACCGCAACGAGTTCAAGCGCGATGTCGTGATTGATTTGGTGTGTTACCGTCGCCACGGTCACAACGAGGCCGATGAGCCAAACGCGACTCAGCCTTTGATGTACCAAAAAATCAAAAAACACCCTACACCACGCAAATTGTATGCGGATATTCTGATCGATAAAAACGAATCAGATATCGAGACAGCGACTCAGTTAGTCAATGAGTACCGCGACGCATTAGACCGCGGTGAAGTGGTGGTTAAAGAATGGCGTCCAATGGCGTTGCACTCTGTAGACTGGTCCCCTTACTTAGGGCATGAATGGGATATGGAGTGGGATTCAAAATATGACAAGACGCGTCTTATCGAGTTGGGTAATCGTCTTTGTCAGTATCCAGAAAGCCATAAACTGCAAAGCCGTGTTAATAAGCTTTACAACGATCGCCTAGCAATGATGACCGGTGAAAAAGCAATCGACTGGGGTATGGCCGAAACATTGGCGTATGCAACATTAGTTGATGATGGTAAGCGTATTCGCCTTTCTGGTCAGGATTCGGGTCGTGGTACTTTCTTCCACCGTCACTCGGTTCTTCATAACCAAACAGATGCAAGTACGTACATTCCATTAGCGAATATTCATGACAATCAGGGGCCATTCCAAGTGTTTGACTCAGTACTGTCAGAAGAAGCGGTATTGGCATTTGAATACGGTTACGCAACAGCAGAGCCAGGTGGTTTGACTATCTGGGAAGCGCAGTTTGGTGACTTTGCCAACGGCGCGCAGGTTGTGATTGACCAATTCATCTCGTCAGGTGAGCAGAAATGGGCACGCTTGTGTGGTCTCACAATGCTTCTACCTCACGGTTACGAAGGTCAAGGCCCTGAGCACTCCTCTGCACGTCTAGAGCGTTACCTTCAGTTGTGTGCTGAGCAAAATATGCAGGTTGTAGTTCCTTCAACACCGGCTCAGGTATACCACATGATTCGTCGTCAAGTTGTACGCCCAATGCGTCGACCTCTGATTGTTATGTCGCCAAAATCTTTGCTGCGCCATCCTCTATGTACTTCGACAATTGAAGACTTAGCGGACGGTACATTCCAATCTGCAATTCCAGAAGTAGATGATTTAGACCCAAGCAAAGTAAAACGCGTCGTGTTCTGTTCAGGTAAGGTTTATTTTGACCTACTGGAGCAGCGCCGTAACAACGAGCAAGACGATGTCGCTATCGTGCGTATCGAGCAGCTTTATCCATTCCCGATGGAAGAAGTACAAGCAGCGATTGCTCAATACACTAACGTTGAAGACTTCGTGTGGTGTCAGGAAGAGCCTCAGAACCAAGGTGCTTGGTACTGTAGCCAACACAACTTCCGTGCCGCTATTCCTGCAGGTGCAGATCTTAAATACGCAGGTCGCCCAGCTTCTGCTTCGCCAGCAGTTGGCTACATGTCGGTGCACTTGAAACAACAAAAAGCGTTGGTTGAAGACGCTCTGAACGTGAACTCAAAAACTTCGAATTAAGAACTAGAAGTTAAAGGAAGAAACAGATATGACAATTGAAATTCTGGTTCCAGATTTACCTGAATCAGTTGCTGATGCAACCGTAGCGACATGGCACAAACAACCAGGCGACGCAGTAGAGCGTGACGAGGTTTTGGTTGACATCGAGACAGACAAAGTCGTGCTAGAAGTGCCAGCTCCGGAAGCAGGCGTTTTGGAAGCTATCGTTGAAGAAGAAGGTGCGACAGTACTTTCTAAACAAATCATTGCTAAATTGAAGCCAGGTGCAGTTGCAGGTGAGCCTACCGCAGACAAAACAGAAGGTACGGAAGCATCTCCTGATAAACGTCATAAAGCTGCGCTTAGCGAAGAAAGCAATGATGCACTAAGCCCAGCAGTACGTCGTTTATTGGCTGAGCATGGCTTAGAAGCAAGCCAAGTGAAAGGCACTGGCGTTGGTGGTCGTATTACGCGCGAAGATATTGAAGCGCATCTTGCGAACGCTAAAACTGCGCCAAAAGAAGAAGCACCAGCAGTGGTTGACGTGCCGGCAGCGGCTCGTAGCCAAAAACGTGTTCCAATGACTCGCCTGCGTAAGACAGTCGCTAACCGTCTGCTAGAGGCGAAGAACAACACGGCAATGCTAACGACGTTTAACGAAGTGAACATGAAACCAATCATGGACCTTCGTAAGCAGTACAAAGATCAGTTCGAAGAGCGTCACGGTATTCGTTTAGGCTTCATGTCTTTCTACGTGAAAGCTGTAACAGAAGCGCTTAAGCGTTACCCAGAAGTAAATGCTTCGATTGATGGTGATGACATTGTTTACCACAACTACTTCGACATTAGCATGGCGGTATCAACGCCACGTGGTCTAGTTACACCTGTCCTAAAAGACTGTGACAAGCTTGGTTTCGCTGATGTTGAAAAAGGCATCAAAGAACTGGCTATCAAAGGTCGTGATGGCAAGCTAACGGTAGACGAGCTAATGGGCGGTAACTTCACTATCACAAACGGTGGTGTGTTCGGTTCACTAATGTCTACACCAATCATCAACCCACCTCAATCAGCGATTCTTGGTATGCATAAGATCCAAGAGCGTCCGATGGCAGTGGATGGCAAAGTTGAAATCTTGCCGATGATGTACCTAGCGCTGTCTTACGATCACCGCCTAATTGATGGTCGCGAGTCTGTTGGCTTCCTAGTGACGATTAAAGAGTTGCTAGAAGATCCAGCACGTCTCCTATTAGACGTTTAATATCGCTAAAACGTCTAGTTATCGTAGGTAGCTAGACGTTAAAAATTTCAATGGCTAGACTGGCTCAACGTCTGGCCTTCATTTGAATCCCACACCATGAGGACTCGTGATGAGGGATTGATTTGAGAAGACCCTACAGACGTACAAGCAGCCAAGACTGCAGCGTTATGGAAATAATAAATCCCTTAAGGGAAAAACAAACGGAATATCGAAATGAATTTGCATGAATACCAAGCCAAACAGCTGTTTGCAGAATTCGGTTTGCCTGTGCCAGAAGGCTACGCGTGTGATACACCACAAGAAGCTTTTGAAGCCGCAGGCCGTATCAGTACAGAAAAGAAAGTAGTTAAATGTCAGGTTCACGCTGGTGGCCGTGGTAAAGCGGGCGGTGTAGAGCTGCACGATACAAAAGAAGGCGTTAAAGAGTTTGCACAAAAGTGGTTAGGTAAAAACCTAGTGACTTACCAAACTGACGCTAACGGTCAGCCAGTTACAAAAATCCTTGTTGAAGAAGCTTCAAACATTGCAAACGAATTATACCTAGGTGCGGTTGTTGACCGTGCAAGCCGTAAGATCGTTTTCATGGCTTCAACAGAAGGTGGTGTTGAAATCGAAAAAGTTGCGGAAGAAACGCCGGAGCTTATCCACAAAGCTGCAATCGATCCACTAGTAGGCCCACAAGCTTACCAAGGTCGCGAGCTTGCGTTCAAACTTGGTCTTGAAGGCGACCAAATCAAACAATTCGTTAAGATCTTCATGGGTCTTGGCACGATGTTCGCCCAGTACGATCTTGCTCTACTTGAGATCAACCCGCTTGTGGTTACTGGTGAAGGCAACCTGCTATGTCTTGATGGTAAGATCAACATCGATTCAAACGCTCTTTACCGTCAGCCTAAGCTTCGTGAAATGCACGATCCATCACAAGAAGATGAGCGTGAAGCACACGCAGCTCAGTGGGAACTGAACTACGTAGCACTAGACGGTAACGTTGGCTGTATGGTTAACGGTGCAGGCCTAGCAATGGGTACGATGGATATCGTAAACCTACACGGCGGCAAACCAGCTAACTTCCTAGACGTAGGTGGCGGCGCGACGAAAGAGCGTGTTGCTGAAGCATTCAAGATCATCCTATCAGATGACAACGTGAAAGCGGTACTTGTTAACATCTTCGGTGGTATCGTACGTTGTGACATGATCGCAGAAGGTATTATCGGTGCGGTTAAAGAAGTAGGTGTAAGCGTACCTGTTGTTGTTCGTCTAGAAGGTACTAACGCTGACCTAGGTCGCGAAGTTCTTGCTAATTCTGATGTTGATATCATTGCTGCTGAGTCGCTAACGGATGCTGCTCAGAAAGTTGTTGCTGCTGCGGAGGCTAAATAATGTCTGTATTAATTAACAAAGACACTAAAGTAATCTGTCAGGGTTTCACTGGTGGTCAAGGTACTTTCCACTCAGAGCAAGCTATCGCATACGGCACTCAGATGGTTGGTGGTGTGTCTCCAGGTAAAGGTGGCCAAACTCACCTAGGTCTACCTGTATTCAACACAGTTCGCGAAGCAGTAGAAGCAACTGGCGCAACAGCGACAGTAATCTACGTTCCAGCACCTTTCTGTAAAGATGCAATTCTAGAAGCGATTGATGCGGGCATCGAGCTAATCGTAACAATCACGGAAGGCATCCCTACAACAGATATGATCGACGTGAAAGTGAAGCTAGAAGAAACTGGCGTTCGTATGATCGGTCCTAACTGTCCGGGTGTTATCACTCCTGACGAGTGTAAGATCGGTATCATGCCTGGTCACATCCACAAGAAAGGTAAAGTAGGTATCGTATCTCGCAGCGGTACTCTAACTTACGAAGCAGTTAAGCAAACAACTGACGAAGGTTTCGGCCAGTCTACTTGTGTTGGTATTGGTGGTGACCCAATCCCAGGTTCAAACTTCATTGATATTCTAAAACTGTTCCAAGAAGACCCTGAAACAGAAGCGATTGTTATGATCGGTGAAATCGGTGGTACTGCAGAAGAAGAAGCAGCAGCATACATTAAAGAAAACGTAACGAAGCCAGTGGTTTCCTACATTGCTGGTGTAACTGCTCCTCCTGGTAAACGTATGGGCCACGCTGGTGCGATTATCTCTGGCGGTAAAGGTACTGCTGAAGACAAATTTGCTGCACTAGAAGCGGCGGGCGTTAAGACTGTGAAATCTCTAGCAGAGATCGGCCAAGGTCTACGTGAAGTAACGGGCTGGTAATTTCCAACTCGAAGCTTAAAGCTAAAAAAGCCTAGCAATTATTGCTAGGCTTTTTTGTATCAAGGTACTTTTTACGATTTTTGGCGAATAAATTGGCTAAGCATAAACAGAGATGTTGCGCTGATTACTACTGATGGGCCAGCCGGCGTATCGAAGTGCCATGATAGGCTAAGCCCCATTAGTACTGCCACAGAGCCAATAATAGATGCGAACAGTGCCATTTGCTCTGGTGATGAAGAGACCTTACGTGCTGTTGCTGCTGGGATGATCAGCAAAGAAGTCATGATAAGTGCCCCAACAAACTTCATTCCTACGGCAATCACAACACCTACCATAAGCATTAACACCAATCTAACTAAGTCTGTATTGACGCCCTCGACGGCAGCAAGCTCTTCACTAACTGTGCTCGACAATAAAGGTCGCCAAAAAACGTAAAGACACACACTAACAGCAACGACACCTGCGTAAATGAACATCAGATCTTGCGGAGATACTGCGAGTAAGTCACCGAACAAGTAACTCATCAGATCAACACGGACATTATCCAAGAAACTAACAGAAACTAGACCAACAGATAATGCACTATGGGCGAGTATACCCAGAAGCGTATCGGTTGCGACCAGTTGTTGTTTCTGTAGTGTCACGAGCAATACCGCGAGTGCTAAACAGCAAACGAGTAGGGCAAGATAAAGGTTCACGTTGAGCAGAAAGCCTAATGCCAAACCCATCAATGAAGCATGTGCCAGGGTATCACCGAAGTAAGCCATTTTGCGCCAAACGACAAATGACCCAAGAGGACCTGCAATGATCGCGATGCCAATACCAGCAAGAATAGAAGGTAGAAGAAACTCAATCATGGTGATGATGTCCGTGTTTATGGTTGGAGCATGATGTCGCATCGCCAGTTACTGGCGTTCCGGATAAATCGTGATGATGATGCTCGTGGTCGTGATGATAAAACGCGAGCGATTCTCTCGCTGCATTTCCAAATAGCGCGATGTAAGAAGGGTGCTGAGTAATCGTGGCAGGTGAACCAGAACAGCAAACATGGTGATGCAGACAAATGACATCATCTGTTTTGGCCATTACTAAATGTAAGTCGTGTGACACCATAAATACACCGCAATCGAATCGGTGACGAATGCTTTCAATTAGATCGTAGAGATCGATTTGACCTTGAATATCCACACCCTGCGCAGGTTCATCTAGCACTAACAGCTCTGGGCGTTGAAGCAAAGCACGCGCAAGTAATACGCGTTGGTTTTCACCACCTGATAAGCGATGCATGTTACTACTAATTAAATGCTCAGCGCCAACAAGCCTTAATGCATCAATACATTCTTGTTTACTGTATTTTCCTGCTAAATTTAGAAAACGGGTGACATTCAATGGAAGAGAGTCATTGAGTTTCAATTTTTGAGGAACATAACCGATTTTTAGTTTTCTTTGTCGGTTTAATTTGCCGCTAGTCGGTTTTTGAAGGCCTAAAATGACTTTGACTAACGTTGATTTTCCCGCTCCATTGGGACCAATTAGGGTTGTTATTTTGCCCTTTTGTAATTCCATACTAATGTTATCGAGAACTCTGCGGCCATCGAACTCGACGCATAAGTGCTCAAGATGGACTAAGGAAGACATGAATGAAACTCATTTGCAAATCAATAATGTTATAATGTAACATTATCACACTTTCTACACCATATCCCAAGTAAAACTATGAAAAGAGCATTAATTCTTGCTGCGTCAGCGATGCTAACGTTGCCAGCACACGCAGTAACGGTACTAACGAGTATCAAACCTATTCAGTTATTAGTGACAGAGCTTACTCAAGGGGTGACTTCGCCAGATGTATTACTGCAGTCTAACACTTCGCCCCATGATTACGCTTTACGCCCATCGGATGTTAAGAAAATCGCTTCTGCTGATTTAGTTATTTGGTACGGACATGATCTCGAACCGTTTCTGGAAAAAGTCGTGTCAGACAGATCGAATACTCTGACTATTAGTCAAATTCCAGATCTAGATTTGCGTGAGTTTGATAGTGAGCACAACCATGACCATGATGGCCACGATCATGGTTCACATGATCCGCACTTTTGGTTAGGTGTAAGTCAAGCACAACAAGTTGCCAAGGCTGTCGTGAATCAACTGGGATCACTTGATCCGGAAAATGCAGTACAGTACCAAGAAAACCTTAAAAAATTTGAAACTGAGCTCAGCCAGACGGACCTAGAGATCAAGAAGAAATTATCGCCAGTGAAAGACAAAGGTTACTTTGTGTTTCACGATGCTTATGGTTATTTCGAAGAGCGTTATGAGTTAAATCAAATGGGGCACTTCACCGTGAGCCCGGATCGTAAGCCGGGAGCAAAAACCTTAATCCAAATTCGTCAAAAGTTAAGTTCAGGAGATGTAGCTTGCGTGTTTTCTGAACCTCAGTTTACTCCAGCTGTCGTTCAGAGTGTGATGCGAGGTAGTAAAGTTGCCAAAGGAGAACTTGACCCATTAGGGAGCACAATTGAAGCAAAACCGGGCAGTTACTTTACTTTTCTCAACAATATGGCGAATAATTTTGAGCAGTGCTTGAGCCAAAAGACGGATTAAGTAGTGTTGTTGTGTAGGAATAGTCCTTTTAACGTGATCCAGTAGTAAGAATTACAACCTTTGGCAAGGCGAGCCTTTTCTCAAACAGTAATTGAGATATCATTATCAATAATTAGCAGCTCAAAATAACCGTATAAGTCCATGCTGTAGAAGATATGGACGGTGAGCGCCGAGCACAGTTGATATAAAAGGTTTTCGTCTTGCTACGCCAATTAGCCCTTGTCTTGTTGGGCTTTTTCCTATCTTTCCAAGCATTTGCTCTTCATAATGCGAATGCCATCTTTTACCCTTTGCCGACTCAGGTTAAGGGTACTTTTATTGCGGCTAAAAAATTGTTCTTGGGTGAGCAAGGAGGCTTGTGGATTCACGACGTGCATGGGCGGGTGTTGTTTTATGATGGCCAAAATATCCTACCTAAATCAGGCAGTTTTTTACAAACGTCTGCCAAGCAACTGGCTTATCATGAAGGCTCGTTCTGGACCTTTGTTGAGAATGAGGTGTACCAAACTTATCCAAATCAAGAAAGACGTTTAGTCTTTAGCTTAAACCCCGGGTCGCAAATAAGAAAAATCGGTTCTTCTGAAGATTATATTTGGGTTAGTGATGGCGCACATTTCTATACTTACAACATCGATACTAGCGAGTTAAAGTCCTTTTCTTTGTTGCAGCTCTATCAACATAGCAACAATAGCTATGTTTATATTAACGATGCAGTTCTGCTCGAAGAGAAGTGGGCACTTGCTACAACTTCTGGCTTTTATCTTTCAGAAGGAGATAAGTTTGACCATGTAGTCGCTTCAGGTCAGAACTACATTGAAAAGATCTACTACTCACACACGCGCAGAGAAATTCTGGTAGGAACGTTGCGTGGGGCATTAATTTTCAATATTTATCAACCTGATAAAGAGGTGATTAAGATTGGCGGTTCTCATGTATTGACTTTCGCTGAGACAAATCAAGAGTACTGGGTGGGGACTGAGCATGGTCTGTATTTATACTCATTCTTGTCAGGCGAAGTGACAGAAGTCGAGCCTGCAAGCTTTCTTGAGCTGGAGCTGGATAATACAAAGATCTATTCGCTACTGAGTGACAACATGGGAGGGATGTGGATCGCGACTAACCAAGGCATTCGTTATTACTCCTTGTTTAGTAAAAAGTTTGAACGAGTAACCTTCAGTAGTTATGACTCGCAAACCTTATCAGGGCGAATTCGACAAAGCTCCACAGGACCTGATGATGCGCTTTGGTTCGCGGATGACCGAAAGCTTTATCGGACAGGTGAGAGTGGCAATATCAAAGTCTTGGAGCTTGATTCGCAGATCAATGAATTTGCATTTCAAGGTGGGATGCTTTGGCTTGCGACCTCTAAAGGGCTCGAAATATTCGAGTTGAATGGTCTTAACAAAGTGACATTTCCTTATTTACAGGTTATGGCTGGACACGCAGTGGAGCACGTGACTGTAGATGGTAATGATCGTCTCTGGGTATCAAGTGGATACCATCTTTATAATGTTGATATAACCAAGCAAAGCGTAAGAAACTTTGGAAGTGAGTGGCTAGTAAGTCAGTACTTACCAGCTAAGGTTACGCGTTTATACGACACTGAAGATTCTCTATTGATAGGGACCGATCATGGGGTTTATCAATACAGCAATGAAAACATCCAGTTCATCCGCTATTCCGAAAAGTTTGGTGAATCATTAGACATGGTCACGGCGGTTGATGGCAGTCAGTGGTTTGCGTCATCTTACGGCGTTTTTAAAACGATTAAAGGAAGTGACGAGAAACGTGTTGTTGAAATGAGTGTGCCCAACGCGCGACCTGCTTGCTTGATCAGAGACAGGCAAGGTGTGTGGTTAGCCTCTTCTGTCGGATTAAGCTATTACCACCTTTCGGGTGAATTAGTGAAACATTATTCATCGGCGTCTGGCTTAATGAACAACGAGTTTCTACCAGGAATTTGCAGTGTTATACAGTACACAGAAGATGGTGAGCGAGAGCTCGTCCTAGGGTCGAAATACGGGTTGGTAAAAGCTGAAGCATCCAAGCTGCTTGTGTCCAACCCTCCAGAGTCGAAGTTTATCGTGAGCCAAGTTGTGCTTGAAAACGAGGTTCTACAAGTTGGTAGCGCCGATTTGAATGGAATAAAATTACCGTATGGCTCTTCTCTAAGTTTCTTATTTGGCGTGATGCCAAAACCAGACAGCCAAAATTTGTATTATCGATTGAATAGCGATGATCCTTGGCAAGCGCTAGAGGGAGGCCAACTGACTCTAGAGCATCTCAATTCCGGTGAATACCACCTACAGGTAAGTAATGAGTCTCAAGTCGCTGCTGGATTGGTTGGGCTCGAGTCGTATTTTATTGTGCTTAATCCTTGGTATTTATCGCAACTCGCAATTTTAGGTTTTGTGGTCGCGAGTATTGCCATGGTTGCACTACTTATGTACTGGCGTTCTCGCTATGTTGTACAGGCTAACCGTGATTTAGCTGCGCAAGTGACACTCAAAACTAACCAGTTGAGGCATCAAAGCCGAGTGTTGTTGACGAGTAACCAACAGCTACGTAAACAGATTCAAGTCAGAAACCTGTTGGTTGATCACGTGGCGCAATCTATTAAGTCCAGTGTGGATTTTATAGCGTCAAAATTACCCATACCTTTGGATGCAGCTACGGAAGATCATCTGGCGAAAACGACATGGCAATTAAATGAGTTAAAAAGTGTTCCTGGCGAAGCTAGCGGCGGTAGTCACAATTACAATTTGAGTCAGATAACTCAATCGGTGGTTGATGTATGGCAAGATGATTTTGCGAAGGCTGGGATTATGGTGGAGCTTGAAGATGAGAGAAAAACAAGTCGAATTGCTCTGGAAAGCTTTAACCTTGATGTTATCTTCAACAGCATTTTTGCCAATATCATCAAGCGTTCTTTCCGAGGCCAAACGGTGAGAATCATGCTAGAAGAGGGCAATGATATTGTTTCATTGAGTTTTCTTGATTATGGGACGCAACTGCCTAATAAAGTCACGACCGGGCGTCCATCTAATATGAACCACTCTGAATTGAGTATTGATCATCTTGCCCAGTTAGTGACAACGAGTGGAGGATACTTGGCGGTATTTACTTCCGACGCTCAAAATAAAATCGAAATTACATGGCCAACTGCGAAGGAAATGAGTTATGTGGATGAATCTTTGCAAGAATTTGAGTCTGAACCTATCGTCGAAGATAAAGTGACCCCAGAGAAAGAATGGTTGCAAAAAGTCTATCAGCTGGTGGCTGAGCATTACCATGACCCTGAGTTTGGTACTGCTTTAGCGGCTAAAATGCTGTTCATGTCAGAACGCTCTTTACAGAGGCGCTTTAAATCAGCCTCGTCAAGAACGTTAAAAGATTATGTAACCGAAGTTCGTTTAGAAACGGCGTGTGAGCAGTTATTAGCGGGCGAGAAAATCAGCGAAGTAGCGTTTAACTGCGGCTTTAATGATCCTTCTTACTTTAGCCAAAAGTTTAAATTGCATTTTGGTTTGCCTCCTTCCAAGTTTGCTTTGACTCAAGAAAGCCAAGAAACCAACTAAAAAACCTCATTACACACTCCCTAGTGAATATTCAAAAGACTGGGGAGCTGCTTATAGTGCTCTACTATTGCTAGAGCTACCAATGCAGTGATTCTCATTGCTTCTTCATCACATCTAGCCTACAAATCCATTCTCAATACGTAAGCACGGTCACGCTCTATCTGTTAGTAGCGCTGTTCTTAGCTATAACCATACATGGCTTAAGAGGACGGATTTACCTACGGCGACAAATATATGAATGGTTGTATTTTTGTATCTAGAGTGCGTTGGTTCATTTGAGTAGTGGGGGTATGCGAAATTCGTGAAAACAGAACTGTGCTGAAAGGTGGATAAGATAAAGAGTTTAGAGAGAGATGAAAAAAAATATCGTGGTATAGCCGGGGGGACTATACCACGGGTGTCAATGACACCTTCGCTTGCTGCCGGAGTGACATGTTGCCATGCCACCTCTGGAATTCATTTGAGAGGTAGCCCTCTCGATGGAGTAACTATACGAGAGGTCACTTATTTTTCTTATAAAAATAACGCCATGTTGATATGAGAAAAACGACAAAGTTTTAAATTTCATCTAACCTGTTGTTTTGTGTGGGGATTTTTATCTTTACCATTTGTTTGTGACATTTTTATTTCATTGGTCGTGATTTTTAATTGTTAATTTTGACGTAAATAACGAGAGGAAATTTACGGAGTTGACGTTTGAAAGCATGAAAACATTTATGAAATCTTTGATTTCACACAAGGATTGAAGGGTTATAGGAGAGTAATATTGGCAGCCTAAACTTATTAAATAATAATATTTCTCATTAGCAATACTCTTAAGGGCCACTATGAAGTTATCAGAGATTAATCCTGGCGATACGGTGACGATTCGGTTGTTAGATGGTCTTTCATCAGATATCAGAAAGAAACTCATGGTAATGGGGCTGCTTCCCAATACAGAAGTCAAAGTGATTCGACGTGCTCCAATGGGCGATCCTTTACAAGTCGAAGTCCGTGGTGTGTCTGTCGCATTGCGAGAAACCATTGCTCAGAAAATTGAAGTGGAGCGAGTGTAATGCAATATCAAGTGCTTACCGTAGGTAATCCTAATAGTGGTAAAACGACGCTATTTAATGGTTTGACTGGCGCAAAACAGCAAGTTGGTAACTGGGCAGGCGTCACCGTTGAAAAGAAAACGGGACAATTCAAACATGCGGGTGACGAGTTTTTGCTCACTGACCTTCCTGGTATTTACTCGTTAGACAGTGGTAATGATAGCAATAGTATTGACGAATCCATTGCATCGCGTGCGGTTCTAACTCATCCTGCCGATCTCATTATCAACGTGGTTGATGCCACGAGCTTAGAGCGCAGCTTATATATGACGTTGCAACTTCGCGAACTTGGCCGTCCTATGATTGTTGTTCTCAACAAAATGGATGCACTAAAACGTGAACGTCAAATGATTAACGTTTCAGAGCTTGAGAAAACATTAGGTTGTCCTGTAGTAAGTTTATCTGCAACCAATAAAACTCAAGTTGCAGAGTTTAAAGAAAAACTTCATAAATCCATTGTTCAAGGGGTCGCGCTTAAAGAGCTATCTTTGCATTACGGTGAAAAGATGGAGTCGGCGATTCAAACTGTTTCCGCACTTTTTAACGATCAAACCGTCGCCCATCGTGCATTAGCGATTCGTGCGCTTGAAAAAGACACGATGGTTCTCAATAGCCTTTCCGATATTGATAGAAGCAAAGTATTGGAAGTCATTGCGACTTTAGACTTGGATATCGATTTGCATGTCGCGGATACCAAGTACACATACCTGCATGAACAGTGTAAAAAAGTTCGCCGAAGCGAAGGCAAGCTAAGTCGTAGCGTGACTGAAAAACTCGACCAATTTATTTTGAACAAGTGGATTGGGATCCCATTCTTCTTTGTGGTTATGTACTTGATGTTTATGTTCTCGATTAACATCGGTAGTGCATTTATCGACTTTTTTGACATTGGTGTAGGCGCATTGCTGGTTGATGGTGGACACCACTTATTAGATGGTCACCTCCCCGTATGGCTAGTTACGGTGATTGCTGATGGTTTAGGCGGCGGTATTCAAACAGTTGCGACCTTTATCCCGGTCATTGCGTGTTTGTACTTATTCCTTGCTGTGCTTGAGAGTTCGGGTTACATGGCACGCGCTGCGTTTGTGCTTGATAAAGTGATGCAGAAAATCGGCTTGCCGGGTAAAGCGTTTGTCCCTTTGGTTCTTGGTTTTGGCTGTAACGTTCCGTCAATCATGGCAACGCGCACGCTAGACCAAGAGCGTGAGCGCAAGTTGGCTGCGTCGATGGCACCGTTTATGTCATGTGGTGCTCGCTTACCTGTGTACGCTTTATTTGCTGCCGCTTTTTTCCCAGGCTCTGGTCAAAACATTGTGTTTGCACTTTACCTACTTGGTATTGTCGCCGCGGTGTTTACCGGTTTGTTCCTCAAGCATACGCTGTATCCTGGCAGCAGTGATAGTTTGGTGATGGAAATGCCTGACTATGAGCTTCCGACGTTGCAGAACGTCGTGATCAAAACTTGGCAAAAACTTAAGCGGTTTGTACTGGGTGCAGGTAAAACCATCGTTGTGGTTGTTGCTATCTTGAGCTTCCTCAACTCGCTAGGAACTGACGGTACATTCGGTAATGAAGACAGTGATAAATCGGTTCTATCAAAAGCCGCTCAGGTTGTGACGCCAGTGTTTGCACCAATTGGTATTCAAGAGGATAACTGGCCAGCAACGGTTGGTATTATTACTGGTATCTTCGCGAAAGAGGCAGTCGTGGGCACATTGAACAGCTTATACACTACGCCAACCGATGGAGAGGATGCAGAATTTGATCTTATGGGTAGCCTAGAAGAAGCGGTGATGAGCATTCCTGAAAACCTAGCAGGGCTGAGCTATTCTGATCCTCTGGGGATTGACGTCGGTGATTTAGCAGATTCTCATGCAGTCGCAGAGGAGCAAGAAATTGATGAATCGATCTTTGGTAACATAAAAGAGAAATTTGTTTCTGGTCATGCTGCTTTTGCGTACCTAATTTTTATCTTACTTTACACTCCTTGTGTGGCTGCGATGGGTGCCTATGTTCGAGAATTCGGCAATAACTTTGCGCGCTTTATAGCGGTATGGACAATGGGGCTCGCGTACTTGAGTGCGACTTTCTATCATCAGCTTATGCATTTCGCTGATAGCCCTATCACCAGCGGCGTTTGGATTGCCGCAATTATTGCGATTTTCTTTGGCACGTACCGTGTTTTCAAGCGCGTAGGCAAGAAACATCAAGGCGAGTTTGAGGCGCAAGTCGTATGATTTTAAAAGAGCTTTATCAATATATTGCCGAAAAAGGAACGGTTTCCCAATCTGAGCTAGCAAAACAGTTCGGAATGAGTGAAGACGGTGCAGACGCCATGTTAAGTGTATGGATTAACAAAGGTCGCATTTCTCGCTTGGTAGATACAAATAAAGCTCATCATATAACGCGAATACGCTATGCAGTCACAAAGTACGATGGTTTGTCACTTACCGTAACCATGTAGTAAGAGCAATGAACCATCGCGCAAAAACAACAAAGCCGCATCAGCAATGATGCGGCTTTTTACTTTCTGCCTGAATTAAAAGTTATATAACGGTTACGCTTTACGGAAGATAGAGCTTAACGACAACACATTGCGAATTCGGTTAAGAATCTCTTCTTGTTCTTCGTCAGTACGAAACTCTCCTTTTGTATTCCCCCAAACTGGTCCTGGCCATGCCATATCGTCTTTAAAGCGCGCAATATGGTGAATGTGCAGCTGTGGCACCATGTTACCTAGGGCACCAAGGTTTAACTTGTCTGGGCGGAATGTCGCTTCGAGTGCTTGGCTTACCGCTTGAGATTCGAGCAAAAACTGTTGTTGCTCTTGCATTGGCAAGTGGTGTAGCTCTTTCAAATTTTCGCGTTTAGGCACCAAGATAACCCATGGCACAGCATTATCTTTATGAAGAAGCGCGACGCAAAGTGGGAAGTGACCAATCACCGAAGTGTCTTTTGCCAATTGAGGATGAAGTTCAAAACTCATTATTGCTGTCCGATTAATTTTTAGTTTGAAGTAGTATACGACAGATAAAACAAAAGGTTGACGCTTTCACGTCAACCTTCGTCATCATTTAGCTTGTGCTACTTAAGCTAACTACGTAAAAGCGGATTACATACGCTCTAGAGTATCGATACCCAGTAGAGACAGACCTTGCTTGATGGTCTTCGCTGTTAGCGCAGCTAGTTTCAGACGGCTTTGTTTCACTGCTTCGTCTTCAGCAACTAGGATAGGGCACGCTTCGTAGAAGCTAGAGAACTGACCTGCTAGTTCGAATAGGTAGCTACACATGATGTGTGGTTGGCCTTCGCGAGCAACAGATTGCACCGCTTCTTCGAACTGCATAAGTTTAGCAATAAGTGCTTTCTCTTTCTCATCAGTGATTTTGATGTCACCTTGGAGAGCATCCATAGCAACACCAGCTTTAGCGAAAATTGAAGCTACACGAGTGTATGCATATTGCATGTATGGTGCTGTGTTGCCTTCAAACGCTAACATGTTGTCCCAATCGAACACGTAGTCAGTCGTACGGTGTTTAGATAAGTCAGAGTATTTAACCGCTGCCATTGCAACTGTTTTAGAGATCTTCTCTTTTTCTTCCGCATCTAGTTCAGGGTTTTTAGATTCGATCAGCTGTGCTGCGCGAACTTCTGCTTCATCCAGAAGATCTGCCAAACGAACGGTACCACCCGCACGAGTCTTGAATGGCTTTCCGTCTTTACCCAGCATCATGCCGAACGCGTGGTGCTCAAGAGATACAGACTCAGGCACATAGCCCGCTTTACGAACAATCGTCCAAGCTTGCATTAGGTGCTGGTGTTGACGTGAGTCGATGAAGTAAAGCACACGGTCTGCGCTTAGCTCTTCATAACGATATTTTGCACATGCGATATCTGTTGTTGTGTATAGGAAACCGCCATCGCGTTTTTGAACGATAACGCCCATTGGTTCGCCATCTTTGTTCTTGTATTCATCTAGGAATACAACTTGCGCGCCATCATCTTCAACGGCAAGACCTTGTTCTTTTAGGTCTGCAACGATCTTAGGAAGCATGTCGTTGTACATGCTTTCGCCCATTACGTCGTCACGAGTCAGTGACACGTTTAGACGGTCGTAGTTGCGCTGGTTTTGGATCATGGTTACATCAACGAGTTTTTTCCACATTTCTGCACAGTACTCGTCACCGCTTTGCAGTCTTACCACGTAGTTTCGCGCCTTTACTGCGAACTCTTCATCTTCATCGTACAGCTTTTTCGATTCGCGGTAGAAGCCTTCAAGGTCCGCAAGTTCCATAGAAACTTCGCCAGACTCTTGTTGTACGCGCTCAAGGTTTGCGATAAGCATACCGAACTGAGTACCCCAGTCGCCGATGTGGTTCGCGCGGATCACTTTGTGACCTAAGAACTCAAGCGTACGTACCACTGCATCACCGATGATGGTTGAACGCAGGTGACCTACGTGCATTTCTTTTGCTACGTTTGGTGCAGAGTAGTCGGCAACGATGGTTTGCGCTTCTTCTTTAGCTACGCCAAGGCGTTCGTCTGCTAGCGCCGCGTCGGCTTGTTTCGCAAGGAACTCTTCGCTTAGGAAAATGTTGATGAAACCAGGGCCAGCGATTTCTGTTTTGCTCGCAATACCATCTAGGTCCAGAACATCCAGTACTTTCTGTGCAAATTCTCGAGGGTTAGTACCCAGTTTTTTAGCAACGCCCATTACGCCGTTTGCTTGGTAGTCACCAAATTGTGGCTTTGCTGATTGGCGTACCGCCGCAGGACTGCCTGCAGGTGCGCCAGCGGCTTCTAGAGCCTGAGATACTTTGTCATTAATAAGTGCTTGGATATTCACACGCGTTTCCTTCAATTCAAGGACAAAGAACTCGGCAAAATGTACGCCGAGCTCTGTTAGAGTTCACAAAAATGGGGCTAATCATAACAACTTTATTGCTTTTCATACAGAGATGAATAGGCGAAATTTATACTTTTTCGATTGAATGGAAATGAGGCTTGGTTTGCGTTTACTATTGCGCTCAGAGTAATGAGATAAATAGCCCCAAAAGAGAGCCACAATGACGACTCAACTAGTTGAAAAACGCCTAGCGCCTGAATTGATGATCCAAGATTTGGATGTATTTATGGCGAAGATTGAAGAGTTTGCATCCCTGTTAAAACTGGATCTGAGCTTTGCTCAAGCTGACCATATTGCGTTGCGTATTAACGATACTGATACCGCAAAAGCCGCGCATGAGGCTTGGAGTCAATACGGAAAGGTGATTTCACAAGCGAAAATCAACGGTCGCCCAATTATTGTTATTGAGTTCGATAAAGCGTTGGAAAGCCGTGGCTGGAAGATTGAGTGTCTGGAGCTGCCATACCCTGCGGAAGGCAAAATCTACCCAACTGAAAGCTGGGAACATGTGGAGTTTGTGATTCCGTCTCATGCCGAAACCGCAGATGAGTTTCTTGCTGATTTGAGACACACTTATCCAGCGTTTGGCGCACGCTTTAATGAGTTAGAAGAGCTGGGTGTGAAGATCAAACTATCGAGCCCGAAAGGGGAAGGCGAACGCTTGAATAACCCAACGGTGGCGTTTAAGTATCAAGGCATTTGTATCAAGCTGCACCCGCACTCACTCAAGCGTATTGTTGAGTCTGAGCAGTCGTAAACGCTAGAGTGAGAGTTGCTTAGTTGTTGGAAGTAAAAAGGGAGCCGAGGCTCCCTTTTGCAAGCTAACTATTATTTAGTTAGTGACTTGCTTTTTGGGTTTGTAATGAAAAGCTTTTTGCCTTGCAACTCTTCATCTAAAGGCAGTGTAAAAGTTTTGGCAAACGGCATTCGTTTACAATGATCCGCCTTGTCTCTAACGATAGTAATAAGAGCTTCTGTCTGTGAGCTTTGCTCTATTTTTAGGCTAAAGTCCTCGTTTTCACTGCAGCCGTTAGACTCTGTGATAAATGAAATTTGACTCTCACTTGTCCTATAAGTCTCTACCATCATTGCTTGGTGCTCAGACGTCTGGTTTGTTTGCAGTCCTGCGTTTGCTGAACATGCAGTTAAACTGATAGTGCCCAAACCAAGTAGGAATATCTTGAGTCTATGTTTCATCTCGTTACCTTTTTTTGCGTCGTACGAATGAACCTGCAGCCATTAACACCAGTAGGCCAATAGATAAACTGCCGCCTGAACTAGACTTTTTATTAACGTCGTTACCAGCATCGCCCGTATTATCTGTGCTGACTGACATATTTATGTTGCGAACAAATGCTTGCGCGCTGTAAATGCCACTTGAAAACGGGTGTTGGACGTATTCAAACGTTATCGTATTAGATGCTTTGTAAAGATCGATCTGGATCTCTTTATAATCGAGGAGTTGGTTGGTGCTATCGTAAATTTCACCATTAACTAAGATGAACAAGTAATCAAAACCATCGGACATTACTTTGAGATCCATGGTAAGTTTGCCCTTCGGAAGATCGGTCAAAACCAGCTCAGATACACCAGGATAAGCTCCCATATCCGCTGATTGCAGTTCACCATTTTCAGCCGTCCAAGCGTTTTGACCGGTATAAACATTTGCGTCTGCTAGCGGAATGGCATTACGCACTGATCTGCTTGCTTTATCTACACCTGAATACTCGAAAGTTGTTGTGAGTCTGGACAGTTTCGGATGATCGGTAAAGAGCTCTATCGTTGTTTCTGATCCCGAATAGCTAGGTTGGTAGCCGACGGTAATTTGACAGCTTTGCGAAGGCTTTAAGGTACCAGTACAAGTGCTTTTCTCGATGGTACTTCCGTATGATATTGTGCTTTGGTAGATGTTGAATGGGATAGTATCGTCATTACGAATAGTAAAGGTCTCTTGCTGCGCTTTTCGCTCAACGAAACGAAGATCTCGGTACTTAGTGAAGCTGATAGTATTGCGATGGCTATCTATCCATCCATTGTGTTGAAAATGAGCGACGTTGGCGTAAACACCATAAGCGTTTGGTTGAGCACATCCATCCCCCCAGCTGACCACGCCTAGCAATTTGTTGATACCGTTATCATCAACGATGAGTGGACCGCCGCTATCTCCTTGGCAGCTATCTTTTCCTCCCCAATAGTATCCCGCACAGATGCCATCATCTGATACCTTGGCGTAATCTCCTTTTAGGTTTTGGCAGGTCTCTCGATCCACATACTCTAAATCAACTTGTTGTAAAACAGCCGGAAATTCCCTTCCTGTCGTAGAGGTGTTTCCCCATCCTGCGACATGTACTTTATCTCCTGCGCGTACGTTAGCTAGAACTTCTGGCGTTGCAAGAGCAATAGTCGCGCTGTCGACACTGCGTTCCAACTCAATAAGAGCAATGTCATTGTTCGTTGTTATGTTGTTATATGCATCATGTGAATAGATATTTTTAATGGCGATGCGCTGTGCTTGAGACTCTCTGTTTTTGTCATAAAGACCAAGAACGATATCCAGATCGTCCGCATTGAAGTCTTCTACGCAGTGCGCAGCAGTTAATACGTATTTTCCACCAAGGAAACTACCGCCACATAAGTGACCAATAGATGCTGGCTGTCCTTTACGTACCAGTGAAGCAATAAACTTCCAGTCGGAAGTATTAGCTGGCTCACCGCCAATAATGCGAGTGGATACATCATTCTGAACAGGCTTAAGAGTATCTGCGATTGTGGTTGCTGGCAAAGTCAGCCCAATCAGAAAAGCCACTAACGTTTTTTTCATTTTAATTCCGTAATATTAACGTGGTTTATTATAAGGGGACCAAATGATAAACGGAATCATTCTCTCAGTAAATAGTTGTAGTGAAATGAAAAATTATAATATATCGGTTTAATTTTGATGGTTAGAGTCGGGGGGATATCCCTGAAAAGATGAAACCCGCCAAGTTGGACGGGTTTCATTCTCGTTGTAACTAGTGCGGAGGGATTACAGGATCACTGTTTTATTTCCATAAACAAAGACGTGGTCGTTAATGACTTTATTCAACGCTTTGCTCAACACATTCTTTTCTACATCGCGTCCCGCTTGTGCCATATCTTGGGCATTGAATGTATGGTCGACAGGAATTACGTCTTGCTTGATGATCGGCCCTTCATCTAAATCATTGGTCACGAAGTGTGCCGTTGCACCGATGATTTTCACACCGCGATCGTAAGCTTGTTGATATGGCTTCGCGCCAATAAAAGCAGGTAAGAAGCTGTGATGAATATTAATGATTTTGTGGTGGTATTTCTCAACAAATGTAGGCGTCAATACGCGCATGTATTTAGCTAACACCAAAAAATCAGCATCGTATTGGTCGATCACTTCTAGCATCTTCTGCTCGTGTTCTTCACGGCTAAGGTTTTCATGGGTCACGTGGTGGTAAGGAATGTCGAAGCGCTCGGTGAGAGTTTGAAGTTTGTCGTAATTCCCCACCACAGCGGCGATCTCAACATCTAGGCTTCCATCGTAGGTTTTCATCAGAATATCGCCTAAACAATGCGCTTCTTTTGTGACGAGAATGACGATGCGCTTACGGCGAGAGCCAACCAATTTACGCTTAGCACCTTGTGGGAGGGCTTGGTCCAAGTCGGCAAGAAACGTTTGATCGTTGAAGTATCCCTCCAGCTCCGTTCTCATGAAAAAGTGGCCACTGGTATTATCAACAAATTCGTTATTGTGAACGATGTTGAGTTGGTGCTTGTAACAGATGTTAGTGATTTTCGAGATGAGACCCGGGGCGTCAGAACAGTGGGTCAACAGTGTTTTCTTTTCCATAAATCAGGTACTTCCATGCATTAATATTTTAGCGTACGAATTTGTTATTATTCCCAGGCGGGTGTAACTGTACTGCCATGTTTCACCATAAATAATCTATTCTTACGTTGGTTTCAACAAAATATCCGTGCGTCGCCGCAAGCTGGCCAGATTGTGGGCTGATGTCACTCCTATTCCTCTGATATACTCTCGATAATTTTTCAAACTCAATACCAAGCATGATCGCAAAAACTTTTTCCTCTGATGGCGCGTTAGGTAAGGCCATTCCGGGCTTTCAAGCTCGTCAGCCACAAATCGATATGGCGGAAGCCGTCAGCAGTGCGATCAAAGATCAAACCCAGTTAGTGGTAGAGGCAGGAACTGGAACCGGTAAGACCTTCGCATACCTAGTCCCTGCACTGTTGAGTGGTAAAAAAGTGATCATCAGTACAGGCTCGAAAAACTTGCAAGAGCAGTTGTACCATCGGGACTTACCGCTTATGGTCAATGCGCTTGGTTTTTATGGCCAAGTGGCGTTATTAAAAGGGCGTTCTAATTATCTGTGTTTGGATCGTTTGAGCCGCCAAATGGTCGAAAGCCACACTAATGAATCTGACCCGACGTTATTAACTCAACTGGTTAAAGTGCGTGCTTGGTCATCAGAAACCAAAACAGGTGACCTTGGGGATTGTGATGATCTGCCAGAAGACAGCATGATCATTCCGACCATCACCTCAACCAATGATAACTGTTTAGGTAAAGAGTGTCCGAGCTACACCGATTGCTTTGTATTGAAAGCGCGTAAGCGAGCCATGGATTCCGACATTGTTGTAGTGAACCATCACTTGTTTCTTGCTGATTTAGCGATCAAAGAAACAGGATTTGGTGAACTGATTCCAGAAGCCGATGTGTTTATTTTTGATGAAGCTCATCAGTTGCCAGATATTGCGAGCGAATATTTCGGCCAGTCAGTATCAAGTCGCCAAATTCACGATCTTGCCAAAGACATTGAAATAGCCTATCGCACCGAAGCAAAAGATATGCGCCAATTGCAAAAAGTGGGTGACAAACTAATGCAAAGCGCAATGGACATGCGGATTGTACTGGGTGAGCCTGGCTTTCGTGGCAACTGGCGTGAGGCGTTGCAATCAGGCTCTATTAAGCGAGAATTATTGCGCTTAACTGATAGCCTCGAATTGGCGATTGATGTACTCAAAATAGCCTTAGGGCGCAGTCAATTACTGGATACCGCCTTTGAACGAGCCAATTTGATCAAAGGCCGCATCGACCGGGTATGTGATGTCGATATTACCGGCTACTCATACTGGTACGATACCTCGCCTCGTCATTTCGCTCTGCACATTACGCCTCTTTCTGTCGCGGACAAGTTCCATGAGCAAATAGAGATTAAACAAGGCGCGTGGATTTTCACGTCAGCAACCCTAGCCGTATCGGGCGACTTCAAGCACTTTACTGAGCGCCTTGGCCTCAAGCCTACAAAGCAATTTTCTCTGCCGTCCCCCTTTGATTATCAAAAACAAGCGCGCCTTTGTGTGCCAAGGTATTTGCCAGAGCCAAACAGTAACGGCTTAGCGGATAAGTTAGTCCGAATGCTTGCTCCGGTGATTGAAGAAAACGATGGCCGCTGTTTCTTTTTATGTACCTCGCACAGCATGATGCGTGAACTAGGCGAGAAGTTCCGAGAAGTACTTGAGCTGCCTGTGTTAATGCAAGGGGAGATGAGTAAGCAGAAAACCTTGGCAGAGTTTATGGAGCTGGGTAACGCTTTACTCGTGGCGACAGGCGCTTTCTGGGAAGGGATTGATGTTAGAGGTGATGCGCTGAGCTGTGTTATTATCGACAAATTACCGTTTACCGCCCCTGACGATCCGCTACTCAAAGCCCGTATCGAGGATTGTCGATTACGTGGCGGTGAACCATTTGCTGAAGTACAAATCCCGGATGCAGTGATTACGTTAAAGCAGGGAGTAGGGCGATTAATTCGAGATCAGAAGGATCACGGTGCGTTGATCATTTGTGATAATCGCCTTGTCACGCGAGACTACGGTGGTATTTTCCTTGGAAGTCTACCACCTATCCCAAGAACGCGAGACTTAGATGGAATCAAAGCATTCCTGAAAGCAGAACAATCTGTCACAGACGCAAGTGCTGAGGCATAACCCAATAAATGAGAGTTGTAGAGAGTTAAATGAGCGCAAAAATTCTTGCTATCGATACAGCGACTGAAAACTGTTCAGTTGCGTTGTTGGCTAATGATCAAGTGATTTCACGTAGCGCGGTTGCACCACGCGATCACACCAAAAAAGTACTGCCAATGGTTGATGAAGTACTCAAAGAAGCTGACCTGACTCTACAAGAGCTAGATGCGTTAGCGTTTGGACGTGGTCCAGGTAGCTTTACTGGCGTTCGTATCGGTATTGGTATCGCACAAGGTTTGGCGTTCGGTGCTGACTTACCTATGATCGGCGTTTCAACGCTGGCTGCGATGGCTCAAGGTAGCCATCGTTTACATGGTGTGACCAATGTCGCTGTTGCCATTGATGCACGTATGAGTGAAGTTTATTGGGCGCGCTATTCTCGTCAAGACAATGGTGAATGGGTTGGTATTGATGAAGAGTGTGTTATTCCACCAGCACGTCTAACTGAAGAAGCACAAGCAGACGACAAAACGTGGACGACAGCAGGCACGGGTTGGGATGCCTACCAAGAAGCGTTAGCAGATTTACCGTTTAACTTGACGCATGGTGAGATTCTGTACCCTGATTCACAAGACATCGTGATTCTTGCTGAACAAGAATTTAAAAAGGGTAATACTGTGCCGGTAGAAGATTCTAGCCCAGTTTATCTACGCGATAATGTGACATGGAAAAAACTTCCTGGTCGCGAATAGTCCGTTTTTCATTAACCTGACAAAAAGCAGGGCGTTTGCCCTGTATTTTTATGGAGTGCTATGGCGTCGATTAATGGCTTGCCTCCTTCTTTGATTCCCGGTGCAAATCGCACTAATAAAGTCAGCAAAAAGAAGCAGGTAGATAAATCACAAACAAAGCAGCCTGTAGGTCAGCCTTCAAAGGTTGCTAACGCTGTGGCGCACTCCATAAAACACGTGGATGAGTCCCAAATTCACCGAGCTCAAGTGCAATATGACCTTCCTGAAGGGAGCGCACGTAAAGCAATGGAGCAGTACATGGATGTCATGAATCGAGCTAAAAAAGAGGAACTGGCTCAATTACTTGGTGTCGATATTTACGTGTGAGATCTCCCCTGCTTGGGGTTACTAATATTGAAAGGTGGTTTATGAAGGTTTTTGGACGGTTTTTTCTCGCATTATTTGCTACGGTTGGTTTGTCTGCGTGTAGCTCGTTGCCAGAGGAGCTAAATGCAAGCACAGAACAAGTCGTTACAGACTATAAAGCTTTTGCTGAGTCTCAGGGGCAAGTGAGTGAAGATGTTCGCCTTGGTGGAATCATCGCTAAAGTGGATAACTTTAAAGATAAAACGCGTCTAGAGATTGTAAATCTTCCAATCAGTAAGTCTGGTAAACCGGATATTGATGAAGAGCCTACGGGACGTTTTGTCGCCTATTTTGATGGCTATTTAGAGCCTGTCGCCTTTAGTGAAGGCCGCTTGTTGACGGTTGTAGGTAAAGGCGCCGGAGAAGAAGAAGGAAAGATTGGTGAGCACGAATACGTATTCCCGATCATTAAGGGGCAAGGCTACCGTTTGTGGAAAATTGAAGAACGTGTACGCATGTATGACTCGCCAACCTACTTTTACCCATGTTACTCGATTAACTGCCGCATGTGGCGTAATGATTTCCCACAAGACGGTAAAGTGATAAAACAGGTCAAATAATCTGCGATGCATGAGCGTCAATTCGAGCTTCCTGCCGGCAAAATGGCAGCCCTTGAGATAGGGAACGAGAAAACGGCTGACTTGTCAGTCGTTTTTCTTCATGGGTGGTTAGATAATGCGGGCAGCTTTAAAGCGCTCATGGAGCAGTTGAACCAACTTAATCCTCACTTACACCTCCTCGCCATCGATCATTTTGGTCACGGTTTATCGAGTCATAAATCTCACGATAACTATTACCCCTTTCACGACTATATTGCCGATTTATATCAGTTGTTGGACGAATTATCGCCAAACAGACTGATATTAGTAGGGCATTCACTTGGTGCTTTAATCGCAAGTTGCTATAGTGCTGCGTTTCCAGAGCAGGTCGAAGCTCTTGTGCAAATTGAGGGAGCAGGACCTCTTACTGAAGATCCTACTAACAGTTTGCCTCGTCTTCGCGATGGCGTTTTAAGTCGAGTAAGACAGCAAAACAAGCCAGAGCGAGCCATTGCCTCCTTCGATCTGGCGTTAAAATTACGCGTGCAAGCCAACCAATTAACCGCTGAGCAGCTTCTGCCGATAGTCGAGCGAGGAACGGAGCAGCGAGGAGATAAATGGTATTGGCGGCATGACACCAAGTTAAAATGTGCGTCGCTTTACCGAATGGCGCAAGCGCATGCTAACTCGATTACCAGCCAAATACGTTGTCCTCATTTGATCGTATTAGGCGATCAAGGATTTCAGAATTTACCATCTAACCAAGCTGATTGGGGAGAGAACCCGCCGCAAGTGGTTTCTGTCAAGGGTGGTCATCACTGTCATTTAGAGCAAATACTCGAGGTCGCAACGCGAATTCTTGGTGTAGTTAACAAAATTTAAACAAGTGTTTGAGAGTTGCGTGCTCAAGCACGTTCGCTGTGCTGTAATAGCTTTCAAAATAAAAAGGACGCTATTTTTTAGCCAGTTATAAACGAGGAGTAACATCGTGGATAAACCATGGCTTTCACGTTATCCAAGTGACGTACCTGAAACCATTAATCCAGAGCAATATGAGTCTTTGGTAGAAATGTTTGAGCAGTCTGTACAAAAATATGCAGACCAACCAGCATTCATGAACATGGGCTCGGTTATGACCTTCCGTAAATTGGAAGAGCGTAGTCGCGCATTCGCAGCGTATCTGCAAAACGAGTTAAAACTGCAAAAGGGTGACCGTGTTGCTCTGATGATGCCAAACCTACTGCAATACCCAGTGGCGTTGTTTGGTATTTTGCGTGCAGGTTGTATCGCCGTAAACGTTAACCCACTTTACACTCCTCGTGAACTTGAACACCAATTGAATGACTCAGGTGCGACGACGATTGTTATTGTGTCTAACTTTGCGAATACGTTAGAACAAATCGTCGATAAAACACCAGTTAAACACGTTGTGTTAACCAGCCTTGGTCAAATGCTGCCACGAGCGAAAGGTACGATTGTCGATTTTGTCGTGAAGTACGTTAAGGGCATGGTGCCTAAGTACGATTTACCTGGTGCGATCTCAATGCGTCAGGCATTGCGTAAAGGTCGTCGTCTACAATACGTTAAACCGTTTATGTCAGGGGATGACATTGCGTTCCTGCAATACACGGGCGGTACGACAGGCGTCGCGAAAGGCGCGATTCTGACTCACCGTAACATGATTGCGAACGTTTTACAGGCGAAAGGTGCGTACGGGCCGGTTTTATCTCCAGGCCGTGAATTGGTCGTGACAGCGCTACCGCTGTATCACGTATTTGCTCTTACCGTAAACTGTCTGCTGTTTGTCGAAATGGGTGGCCGTAACCTACTTATTACCAACCCTCGAGATATTCCAGGATTCGTGAAAGAGCTACAAAAGCATCCGTTTACTGCGATCACGGGCGTGAATACCTTATTTAATGCTTTGATCAACAACGAAGACTTCCACGAGTTGGATTTCAGTAACCTACGTTTAGCCGTTGGCGGCGGCATGGCAGTGCAGCGCTCAGTAGCAGAAAGATGGCAAAAGACCACGGGTTGTTACCTACTAGAAGGTTACGGCCTAACCGAGTGTTCTCCATTGGTTGCGGCATACCCGCATGACCTTGTTGAATACAATGGATCGATTGGTCTGCCTGTGCCATCAACGGAAGTTCGCATTGTGGACGAAGAAGGCAACGCTCTTGCGAATACTGAAACTGGTGAACTTCAAGTTCGTGGTCCTCAGGTTATGCAAGGCTACTGGCAACGACCTGAAGCAACGAAAGATACGATCAACGAAGACGGTTGGCTATCAACGGGCGACATTGTTAAGTTCGATGACGAAGGCTTCTTGCACATCGTTGACCGTAAGAAAGACATGATCTTAGTATCAGGCTTTAATGTTTACCCGAACGAAATCGAAGACGTTGTAGCGCTACACGGCAAAGTCCTTGAAGTGGCTGCTATTGGTCAACCGCACGAAGTCTCTGGTGAATTAGTGAAGATCTACGTCGTGAAGCGCGACCCGAGCTTGACCAAAGATGAAGTGATTACGCATTGTCGTCAGCACTTAACTGGCTACAAAGTACCTAAGTTGGTTGAGTTCCGTGAAGACCTCCCTAAAACCAATGTCGGTAAGATCTTGCGTCGTGTTCTGCGTGAAGAGAACGACGCTGAACTCGCGAAGAAAAGCGCATAAGCCGATTTCGTCGAGTCGAGAGATTTAAAAAATGATAGAATGCCAGCGTTTTGCTGGCATTTTTTATAGCGAGAAGTATGTGAATTATCAAATTATTACCAAAAACAAAGACCTAGAAGAAGTTTGCATTCACGCCCGAGAGGCAGATGTAGTGATGCTGGATACCGAATTCGTCCGTATTCGCACTTTCTACCCGCAGTTAGGTCTGATTCAGCTTTTCGATGGTAATCGCCTCTCGCTGATTGATCCGACCGAATTAACGGATATGACGCCGTTCGTAGCGCTATTAAAAGATACTTCCGTGTTAAAAGTGCTGCATGCCTGCGGTGAAGATTTAGAAGTTTTCCAAAATGCATTTGGTTGTACGCCGTTCCCTATGGTAGATACTCAGTTGATGGCGGCCTTTCTTGGCCACGGTCTATCAACAGGCTTCGCATCGCTGGTGGAAGAATATTTAGGCGTAGAGCTCGACAAAAGTGAATCACGTACTGACTGGATGGCTCGACCGTTGACGCAAAAGCAATTAGATTATGCTGCTGCAGACGTGCATTACTTATTACCGTTATACGAAAAGCTTTTCGATAAGGTGACGCAAGCAGGTTGGTGGGAAGCCGTACAACAAGAAAGTGATTTACTCGTTTCGAAACGTATTCGTGTAACCAATGAAGAGAATGCCTACCTTGATATTAAGGGCGCTTGGCAATTAAAACCTTCTGAACTGGCTATTTTAAAGCCTCTAGCGACGTGGCGTTACCGTGAAGCAATCAAACGAGATTTAGCGCTGAACTTTATCTTCAAAGAAGGTGACCTATTAACAGTCGCTCGTCTTGGCTTAACTAACTTTAAGAAGATGGAAGCGGAAGATATTGATATCCGAGCGATTAACCGCCATGGCGCGAAGATTGCCGCTATTGTTAAACAAGCGAAGCAAACACCTTCTGAAGAGTATCCAGCGAAAATTGAACGCTTAATGGATTATCCAGGTTACAAACAAGTCTTCAAAAATATGAAAGACATAGTGAAATCGGCGTCGCAGAAGTCTGGCTTAGCGACGGAGTTCCTTGCTTCTAAAAAGCAGATTAATCAGCTGATCAGTTGGGTGTGGAAAAAAGATCGCGATCCAGAAGTGTTGCCTGACTTGATGCAGGGCTGGCGCTTGGACCTGCTCGGCGACAAGATGAACAAAGCATTAAAGTAATAAAAGATTAAAAGGTTGGCCTCGGTGCCAACCTTTTTCATTCAAATCTGAGCATTCGATCTCGCGAGGAAAAGTGGTTTACTTCTCGTCGTCTGGTAGCTTCACATTGAGCTCAAGAACTGAGATATCGTCGTCTTTGTGCTCAAATGTTAAGTCAACCATATTTGGATCAATTGCCACGTACTTACTGATCACTTTCAGGATGTCTTCTTTCAATTGAGGCAAGTAAGAAGGCGCAGGATCATTTTGGCTGCGGCGCTCAGCAACAATGATTTGCAAACGCTCTTTAGCTAGATTCGCAGAAGTTTTCTTCTGTGGGCGGAAAAATTCTAATAATGACATGTCTAGCCTCCAAAGAGTCGTTTAAAGAGTCCTTTCTTCTCCTCAGTAAGGAAACGAAATTCAACCTGATTGCCTAATAAGCGATCAACGGTGTCAGAATAAGCCATGCCCGCATCGGTGTTATCGTCAAAAGTAACCGGTACACCTTTGTTTGACGCGTTAAGCACGGCTTGGCTTTCTGGAATCACGCCTAGTAGTGGAATATGTAAGATCTCCTCTACGTCTTCAACGCTTAGCATTTCGCCTTGAGTGACGCGAGATGGGTTGTAGCGAGTCAGTAGCAGGTGCTGTTTTACTGGCTCTAGCCCTTGTTCTGCGCGCAGGGACTTAGAATCTAAAATACCGAGAATGCGGTCAGAGTCACGCACAGAAGAGACTTCTGGATTCGTTGTGACAATGGCTTCATCGGCGTAGTACAAGGCCATCAATGCGCCTTGTTCGATACCTGCTGGTGAATCACAAATAATGAAATCAAAGCCCATTTCATCAAGTTCGCCGAATACGCGCTGAACACCATCTTTTGTCAGTGCGTCTTTATCACGAGTTTGAGAAGCAGGAAGAATGAATAGGTTGTCCGTGCGCTTATCTTTGATCAGCGCTTGGTTTAATGTCGCTTCGCCGTTAATGACGTTTACAAAGTCATACACGACACGGCGCTCACAGCCCATGATTAGGTCGAGGTTACGCAAACCGATATCAAAATCGATCACCGCGGTCTTTTTTCCCTTCAGAGCTAGACCAGAGGCGATGGCTGCGCTTGAAGTGGTTTTACCAACGCCACCTTTACCAGACGTTACTACAATAATGCGTGCCATTTTTTTTCCTTTTTAGATTAAATCGCGAGAACTTCTAAATGTAATGATTCATCGGCTTTACTGATCATTACTTTCTTTTGCCAGTACTCGCTTTCAATTTGATCGCTTAACCAGTAGTCACCCGCAATGGATACCAGTTCTGCTTGTAAATCGTGGCAAATAATACGCGCTTCCTGCTGACCACTTGCGCCTGCAATCGCACGGCCTCGAAGTGTGCCATGGATATGAATAGAGCCGTCAGCGATGACTTCAGCACCAGCACTTACGTGCGCTAACACCACCAAATCACCATCTTTCGCGTAGATCTGTTGTCCTGATCGAACAGGCGTGCGAACTACTTTCGTTGGTGCCATTTTGGCTGGCGCCTGGCTTGGTGATTTGCTTGCCGACATAATGGCGAAGCCAGCTTCGGAAGCAAGATTTTGTACACGCTTGTCTTTACAGCCCGTTACACCGACCGGAATAAAACCAGCATCTGAGATGCCTTGTTTAAGCTTAGGGAAATCAATGTCGCCTTGTACTTTTGCTATATTGATTACCAAAGGCGCGGATGCAAAAAAAGAAGGTGCTTGAGAAACTTTTTCTTGCAAAAATTCGACAGTCTTTGCGATCTCATTGTCAGAAAGGTGTAAAACTGACAATGTAAAACTGCTACCTTTAAGGTCTGGTGAATGGGTCATCGTGGACTTCTTGCCTTTATTGAAAGAGCGTTGCCTTAAACTAGGTCTGTCATGTTATATTTCATCCTTTGACGCAGCAAGTTCTCTCGTGGGCAAATAGGTGAATTAATCTCAAATTTGCTATTAAGTTTGCGAGAATTTGACGTTTTCAACCTAATCCGCACTCAACGCGGCTAAATCAGCATAAAAGGCGTGTCATGCTTTGTTCTATTTATAAAAGCTCGAAAAAAGAAGGTACTTATCTCTATATTCCGAAAAAGGATGATTTTTCACAGGTTCCTGACACCTTAATGCAGATGTTCGGTAAGCCTATCGCTGTTATGACGATTAAACTTGATGGCCGTAAATTGGCACAAGTTGATATCGAAAAAGTGAAGGCTTCATTGCAAAATGATGGCTTCTTTTTGCAGGTTCCGCCTCCGCCGGAGAACCTACTAGAAAAGTACAAAGAACAAAAAGCCCAGCAGAAAGGCGAATAACGTCATCGTTTTTCATCTGGGATTTCTGCCTTGCTCAAGGAGGGCAATATGAAAAAAATACTGGCTACCATGCTTAGCGTTGGTGTGTGTACCTCGGCTTTTGCAAGTAGCGAGGGTTTCGATGAATACTTGAATAAGCTGCGTGCTGAAGCGCGTGATAAAGGTATCTCAGAGCAGGTCATTAGTGCTGCTTTTGCGAATGTTGAGTACAAGCCTCGAGCAGTAAAAGCGGACCGAAACCAACCAGAGAAGAAACTGACGTTGGATGAATACATTCCTCGCGCGGTGCCTGAATGGAAGGTCAAGCAAGCCAAACAACTCTATAAAGAGCATTACACCGAGCTAAAGCGTATAGGCGATGAGTACGGTGTGCAGCCTCGCTTTATCGTAGCGTTGTGGGGTGTAGAAAGTAACTTTGGTAAATTTACGGGTAACTTCAAAGTGATTGACGCGCTATCGACAATGGCATTTGAAGGTCGTCGTGAAGAGTTTTTCCGTAAAGAGACCATGTCGGCATTGCAGATCCTTGATCAAGGCCATATTGAACTAGAAAACTTCAAGGGGTCATGGGCTGGTGCGATGGGGCAATGTCAGTTTATGCCAAGCTCTTTTCTTCGTTTTGCCGCTGACGGCAACGGGGATGGTAAAAAAGACATTTGGCAATCTGAAGCCGACGTATTTGCATCAACTGCTAACTATTTGAGCAAGTCCGGCTGGGATGACAAATACACTTGGGGTCGCCAAGTGAAAGTCCCTAAAGGCATTGATCGTAGCTTAGAAGGGCGCACGGCTGAAAAAGGTAAATACCTTCAGGAGTGGAGCAAACTTGGCATCACAAAATACGATGGTAGTCCGTTGCCAAAACTGGATGAAGACATCAAAGCCTGGTTGATCATGCCGGACGACGAAAATGGTCGTACGTATCTGGTTTACAATAACTACAACGTACTGATGAAGTGGAACCGCTCTTACTACTTCGCACTCGCCGTGAGTCACTTGGCTGACCGAATTAAATACTGAGCTGTTATCAAATAATCACTTGGCATCCAGTATGAGGGCTCTTCGGAGTCCTTTGTTTTTCCTATAATCAAATCGAGGTAAAGCGTGTTATCTGAACGTGCTGCACAAATGGTGATCTTCTCCGCTCTTCTTAAACATAAAAGTTTCACGGCTGCTGCAAAGAGCTTAGGCGTGTCGGTGTCTCATGTGAGTAAGCAGTTGAGTCAGCTAGAAGCGTATCTTGGTATCAAGCTTGTTCAACGCACTACGCGAAGCTTTACGCCGACTGAGGCAGGAAAAACCTTTTTTCATCACTGTGAGCAAGTGGTACAAGCGGTGAGCAGCGCCACATTAGAGATGGAAACCCAGCGGGATGAAGTGGCAGGTTTGGTACGTCTTGGATTGTCGCAATCATTTGGTACCTTACACATTATCCCAGCGATTCAAGAGTTACGCGAACTGTATCCTCAACTTCAAGTGGAAGTACATCTGTTTGACTATAAGGTCGATATGTTAGCCGAAGGGCTCGATTTATGGGTAACCAACAACGAGCATTTGCCTGAAGGCTACATTGCGCAGCGTTTGACGGATTGCCAGTTTGTTGTGGCGGCATCACCAGATTACTTATTGAAACATGATACGCCAACAGAGCCGGATGACTTGTCTTCTCACAACTGTCTTATATACAGAAGCTGGGAGCGTGACTATACGGGGTGGGCGTTTACTAAAGATCAGCAGGAGTTGAACGTAAAAGTTTCGGGCAACTATTCAGTGGATCTGGCAGAAGCCGTTCGGGATGCCGCTATTGCAGGTTGGGGCATTGCCTACCTTGCCACTTACTTACTGGGTGATGAGTTTAGAACGGGTAAGTTAATACAGTTGTTACCGGACTGGAAAGCAAGCCAGTCGATGCCGTTTTATGCGGTGTATCCAAGCCGCCAACATATGCCCAAAAAAATATCCGCAGTGATTAACTTCATCAAACAGAAGATCGGTAACCCGTGTCATTGGGATCAACGTCTAGCGCCTTACATATCTATTCCTAAGTAACAGGATCAATGACGTTATTGAACGGCACATAAGGTGATTCACTTCACAAAAATTTTTCCAGAACTAGAAACATCTTTTCTATATAGAAATAATAAAAATAAGCAAACGTTTATATTCTTATAATTCAATGCCTTATAATTAAGGTCAATTATTGGGCGCTTAAACTTTTCACACTGTTAACATCCTCAACTTGCAGCATTTTGAGTCCGCTATACAATCCGGTGCCTTCCATATCCCCCTTCTGTCGGATTCATTTTATGAACTCAATTATTGGTATCGTAGCCATACTATTCGTAGCATGGCTACTTTCTACAAATAGAAAAAATATAAAGCTGAGAACAGTGTCGTTTGCGTTTGCTTTGCAGGTACTGTTTGCGTTGTTGGTTTTATATGTACCAGCAGGACGAGATGCGCTGAATTCAGTGAGCAGCGTAGTGTCGAATTTGATCAACTATGGTCAAGAGGGCATTGCGTTTTTATTCGGTAATTTGGCGACAGGGGGCTTCACCTTTGCGATCAATGTTCTGGGTATCATCGTTTTCTTCTCCTCTCTTATCTCAGGTCTTTATCACATTGGTGTGATGCCAAAAATCATTAACTTTATCGGCGGTGGTATTCAAAAGCTGCTGGGTATCGGTCGTGCAGAGTCTTTGTCTGCTACGGCGAATATCTTTGTTGGCACCATTGAAGCGCCATTGATGGTAAAGCCATACCTAAAGCACATGACCGACTCGCAGTTCTTTGCGGTGATGACAGGTGGTTTGGCTTCTGTTGCTGGTGGAACGTTGGTCGGTTACGCGTCACTGGGCGTTGACCTTAACTACCTGATCGCTGCCGCATTTATGTCGGCACCTGCGGGCTTGTTAATGGCAAAAATCTTAATGCCAGAAGATACGGATAAAGCAGCAGATATCGACATTAGCCAAGTTGAAATTCCACGTGCAACCAACGTAGTAGAAGCATTAGCCGATGGTGCAATGGCGGGTGTACGCATTGCTGTATCGGTAGGTGGTACGCTATTGGCGTTCATCAGTGTCATTGCAATGTTAAACGGCATGCTAGGTTGGATTGGTGACCTTGTTGGGACGCCACTAAGCTTCGAGTTGATCCTAGGGTATGTATTCGCACCTGTCGCTTGGTTATTAGGTGTACCATGGCAAGAAGCAACCACAGCTGGCTCGCTGATTGGTAATAAGATTGTGGTGAATGAGTTCGTTGCCTTCATCCAGCTTGCTGAAGTGAAGTCTCAACTCAGTGAACACTCACAAGCAATCGTGACGTTTGCTTTGTGTGGTTTTGCTAACATCTCAAGCATGGCGATGCTGATTGGTGGGTTGGGCTCATTGGTACCAGAAAAGCGTGCATTTGTTTCTAAGCATGGTTTCCGTGCGATTATCGCTGGTGTGATGGCGAACTTAATGAGCGCTTCGATTGCGGGCGTGATTTTAAGTCTGTAATTGAAATAGATATCTAAAATTAGCAAAAAGGCTCCTTGCGGAGCCTTTTTCGTATCTGAAGTTTTACGTTATTTGTCTGTGTGGAACTGTTCGCAAGCGAGCATAGTGTTCTCGATTAAACTTGCAACGGTCATTGGGCCAACACCACCAGGGACAGGAGTAATAAAGCTCGCACTTTCACGTGCTTTATCGTATTCCACGTCGCCAACTAGCTTGCCTGAATCAAGACGGTTAATGCCGACATCGATAACCACTGCACCTTTCTTAATCCACTCTCCAGGGATGAAGTTTGGCTTACCAACCGCAACCACGACAACGTCAGCTTGACGCACATGACTCTCTAGGTCTTTGGTAAAACGGTGACATGTTGTTGTCGTGCAGCCCGCAAGCAGCAGCTCAAGTGTCATAGGACGACCAACAATGTTTGATGCACCGACCACAACAGCATGTTTGCCACGAAGCTCTATGTTGTAACGGTCTAGTAGGGTAATGATGCCCTTTGGCGTGCAAGAGCGAAGCTTTGGAATACGTTGCGCAAGACGACCAACGTTATAAGGGTGGAAGCCATCCACGTCTTTCTCTGGGTGAATGCGCTCTAAAACATGTGTTGTGTCGATGCCCGCAGGAAGGGGTAATTGCACTAGAATGCCGTCAATTTCATCATCGTTGTTTAATTCATCAATCAGCGCTAGTAACTCTTCTTCTGAGCTAGACGCAGGAAGGTCAAAAGACTTAGAAACAAACCCAACTTCTTCACATGCGCGGCGTTTGCTACCGACATAAACCTGAGAAGCAGGATCTTCACCAACTAGAACCACTGCTAAACCAGGAGCACGTAGCCCAGCTTCAACGCGCGCTTTAACACGTGCTGCCACTTCGGATCGAACAGTTTGGGAAATGAGAGTTCCGTCTATATTTTGAGCAGTCATGACTTTCCTTATAAATTAAGAAGGCAAATTATCTGCGGCGCATTGTCGCAGAATTTCTTATTAACATCCATACGCAAACGTTTGCTTTGTGGTGTTTTTGAACATTAAGCGTTTTGATGGACTTTTTTTAGGCATTCAGATCAGAATGTTATGAAAACCCGTTGATTTACCCGTTTGAACTCGTATAATCCTTTCCCTGTAGCGCGCCCTTAGCTCAGCTGGATAGAGCACGTCCCTTCTAAGGATGTGGTCATTGGTTCGAATCCAATAGGGCGTGCCATTTATTTAAAAGCCCCGATAACTCTTTGAGTTGTCGGGGCTTTGTCGATCTTGTCTCAAATGTATTAACTTAGCTCTGTTACATGAGCTTTATTTTGATGCTTAAACTCATGAAAAAAATAATTTTTACTGCATTGATTGTTACTCTTTTAAGTGGGTGTGTCACACGCAAAGTTCGTGTTTTACCCCAAGCTATAAATATTACCCCAATTACTGATATTGCAATTAAAAACCTTAATTGCAGAATGGTTGACTCTTACACGATCGAGGATGTTCATCCAAACAATGTAGATCGTATACTTAAGAATCAAACTTACGCATCTGGTGGAAACCGGTACCATATCGCAACTGTTCTAGATACTAGCCGTGGACGCCCATCTAGTGTTGTTGCGGAGCTTTATGACTGCCAGGTTGCCAAAATCAGTTTAGAAGCTGAGAAAGTTAAATTACTACCTGGTGCAAATGAAGTTCAACCCATCTCGTTTGCAGAAGTCGAAAACAATGAGTGCAAAGTGATTGGAAACAAAGTTGTATCAGAAAGCCAGAAAGGCTCTCTTTTTGATGAGTTGTCTAACCAAGTCTACATGGCGGGTGGTAATCGATATCATGTGACTAATATTATTGAGTCTGAAGGACAAACTCCAACATCTGTTTCTGCTGATATCTATCGTTGCAAGCACCGTTCAGTTGCCTTCAACTAACAAAAAAGCGCTGGTTAACCAGCGCTTTTGCATTTATTAAGGGCATTACATCTTTTTAAAGATGATGGAGGTGTTGATGCCGCCAAAGGCGAAGTTGTTACTCATCAAATATTTCACGTCCAGCTCTCGGCCTTGTCCGGCGATGTAGTCTAAATCACCACATTGCTCGTCGAGGTTTTTTAGGTTGAGCGTTGGGTTGAACCAGCCTGTGTGCATCATTTCTAAACCTAGCCACGCTTCAATCGCGCCACAGGCGCCTAGTGTGTGGCCAAAGTAGCTCTTGAGTGAACTTATTGGCACTTTGCCCAGAGCATTCGCTGTTGCGTTGCTTTCCGCAATATCGCCGCGGTCGGTGGCAGTGCCGTGAGCAGATACATAGTCGATCTTCTCAGCAGGAATGCCCGCGTTTTGCAAAGCCATTTCCATACAGATTTGCATGGTTTCCATCTGTGGTTGAGTGACGTGTGCGGCATCACAGTTGCTGGCAAAACCGATGATTTCTGCATAGATTTTCGCGCCACGAGCGACGGCGTGTTCGTACTCTTCCAGAACTAGCGTTCCCGCACCTTCACCAATCACCAAACCATCGCGATCGGAGTCATAAGGTCTTGGTGTGCTTTTCGGGTCTTCATTCTTCAGACTGGTGGCAAAAAGGGTATCGAAGACAGCGGATTCCGTTGGGCACAATTCTTCAGCGCCACCCGCAACCATGACCGTTTGGTAGCCGTGTTTGATCGCTTCGTAGGCGTAGCCGATTGCTTGGCTGCCAGAGGTACATGCACTGCTGGTTGGGATCACTCGGCCTTTCAAACCGAAAAATAGACCAACGTTCACCGCCGTGGTATGTGGCATCATCTGCACGTAAGTCGTTGCGGTGATCGCTTTAGTGGTTTTCTCATTCAGCATGACACCAAATGCGCCGATTGCGTCAGTACTGCCTGTTGATGAGCCGTATGCGATACCCGTTTGGCCATTGGTGAGTACGTCGTTACCAATCAAACCTGCTTGGCTTAGTGCGTTTTCTGTTGCGACGGTCGCCAATTTGGAAACACGCCCCATGCCGCGTACTTGCTTGCGCTTGTAGTGCTTTGGCAGTTCAAAATCTAAAATGGGTGCCGCGAGCTTGGTGTTCAAACCATCATACTGTTCGTAAGAAGGCATGTATTGCGTCGCGTTCTGGCAGTCACGCAGTTTTGGCTCGACAGATTGCCAATCGTTACCAAACGCAGTCACACCCGACATTCCGGTTACAACAACTCGACGGCTCATACTAGGCCTCCGTTTACCGAAATGACTTGGCGAGTTACATAGCCTGCGATGTCAGACATAAGGTAACTGACTAAACCAGCGACTTCTTCTGGTTCTCCCATGCGGCGCAAAGGAATTTGCGGCATCGCGTGTTCTTTTACGTGTTCGTCTACCATGCCTGTGTCGATAAGTCCCGGTGCAACGCAGTTAACGGTGATTTTGCGTTTTGCCAGTTCAAGTGCGAGTGATTTTGTTGCACCAATTACGCCCGCTTTTGCTGCGCTGTAGTTGGTTTGACCACGGTTACCCATCAGGCCAGAGACTGATGCAAGGGTAACAATTCGGCCGCCTTTGCGCTTTTGCACCATAGGCATAACACAAGGGTGAAGAACGTTGTAGAAGCTATCTAGGTTGGTATGAATCACACCATCCCATTCTTCTTCGGTCATCGCAGGGAAAGCGGTATCTTTTGTGATGCCTGCGTTGTTCACGACGCCATAGTAAGCGCCGTGTTCGGCGATATCGGCTTCTAGCTTCTCACGACAATCTGCACGGTCACTGATGTCGAATTGGATAAGACGACCGCTACCACCATGCTGTTCGATGGTGTCTAGGGTGTCTTGCGCGCCTTGTTGATCGCCCATGTAATGGACAATGACTTGGAAATCATCTTTGGCTAATTGAACGGCAATGGCTTTACCGATGCCTTTGCTGGCACCTGTAACGAGGACTTGTCGGGTCATTGTTGACTCCTGATTTTCATTTCTTGTAATTTTTCTTCTGATGGAACGTAAACGTTCAATTGGCAAGTCGCTACAACAGTTCCTTGTAGCTCAATACGGGCTGAAAAAACCGCCATACCGTTATCTTCCATGACTTTTTCAGCATACACATCGAGCACCTGTCCGCGAGAAAACGTATCGCATTCAGACGTGTATCGACGGCTACCAAGCAAAAAGCCAATCGGTGGCGCTTGTTCTTTCATTAATGCGTGGTAACCAGACCACGCCGCGACAGATTGCGCCATAAACTCAATGCCAACGTAAGCTGGCACAGTTTGAGAGGCCAAGTCGAAGAACGGGTTGTGTTCTGCGATATCAACCTGGCAGTGAATCGTATCTTGTTGAACATCCATCGCACGATCGACCAAGATCATTGGTTTGTCGTGTGGCAAAAGTTGTTCGATGGGAGGAAGTTTAGTCATGAGCGTAACCAAAAATAAGACTAATATTGTTGCCACCAAAAGCAAAAGAGTTGCTGAGAATCGCTTTGTTACCCAGTTTGGTTGGCGTCTCAACTAACGATATATGGATATCGTCTGCTTTGGTTTCGCAGTGTTGCATTGGCAAGTCAAGGTTGTACTTGAGAATATGCCAAGCGATCGCGGCTTCCGTTGCACTTGCAGCGCCTAATGTGTGTCCGGTAAGTGGCTTTGTTGAACTCACAGGGACGGAGTTACCAAAGCAGCGGTGAATGGCTTTGCTTTCCATCACATCGTTTAACGGCGTTGCTGTGCCATGCGCGTTGATGTAACCAATGTCTTGCGCTGTAAGTCCTGCATTGGCCAACGCTTTTTTCATCGCTTCTTCTGCGCCTAACCCTTCTGGGTGTGGTGCGGAAATGTGGTGCGCGTCTGAGCTATCGCCAGCTCCGAGAAGAGCAACGGGCGCAGGTGTTTTGCTTAGCAACATTAATGCTGCGGCTTCGCCGATATTGATGCCGTTGCGATGTTGGTCAAACGGCTTACAAAGGGTATCGGATAGAGCTTCTAAACCGTTAAAGCCGTTTAGTGTGAGGCGACAAATGGTATCCACGCCACCCACAATGACCGCATCAACAATGCCAGAGCGAATCAGGCGTTGCGCGGTTAAAAAGACACGACCACTAGAAGAGCAAGCGGTTGAAACTGAGTAATGTGGGCCGCTCAAATCAAAGTAGGCGGCAATAAAATCGCTGCAGTTGCCAAGCTCTTGTTTGGTGTAATGGTAGTCGGCAGGAAACTCACCGCTTGCCAGCTTTTCGCCAAATGCGATTTCGCCATCTGAAATGCCAGACGTGCTGGTGCCGATCACGACTGCGATACGGTCACGACCATATTTAGCAATGGCTTCACGCACGTCGCTTTCGATTTGCTGCAAAGCCGAAAGTGCGAGGCGGTTGTTTCTCGTATCAAACTGGCTGAGTGCGGTCGGTAATTGCGGTAACGTCTGTGCAATTCGACCGATTACTGTTTGGCGGCCTGAATTTAAAATATCTTGGTCAACCACCATGTTGGATGGTTTCGCTCCTGATAAACACTGGTGGATGATGGCGTCATCTTGTCCCATGGCAGAGTGAAAGCCACAGGCCTGAATATACAAAGGTTGAGAAGAGCGAATAGGCATATTGTTATTCTAAATTGTTCTTAATTAATCTGATGTTGCAGTGTTTGAATAGAAATTGAAAACTGATGTTTGAGGTGATGAAAATCAATCTCACCCTCTAACTTGTTCGAAGAGCTGTATTGAATCTCAATGATCTTTTCACCGTCGCTATCAAAGATGGCGCGAGAATTATTTTTATCAATAATTCGCCACCTTACCTCATTTAACGATCCTTCCCAAGCGGAACTCGGCCAGAGCGTGATCATCAGGTTAAATAATACCTGTTCTGGCTGCGGTAGCGAACCTTGTAAACCGTTGAGCACTTCGGTTTGAATTTGTTCTCCATCGTAAGACAATGACAGTACTCTTGTCCCCCAGGATGAGAAGCCTGCCAGCACCACTTCGTTGTTGGTCACTTGCAGTTGTACCGGAAGTTGCTCAGATGTGGTTTTACCATCTATTGCCCAAGAAGCCGTAATTAACTGACTGGCAGACAACTGATAGCCCAAGCTTGCGGGAGTGGGTAAGCTAACTTGGGTGTGCTCGTCAATGTCGACCTGAGGCGTCGATTGGTGAGGGACCAAGCTGCATGCACTTAAAAACAGGCTCAGTGCGAATAACGTCGCGCAGCGAAAGGCGTGATTGAAAATCATGACGTCGTTTCCTCTGTTTTAATTGCAACCGGAGAGAGCAGCCAAGCGACAAAAATACCACTTAACACCGTAATGCCAAAACTGTGAATTGCGTGAGTTTGGCTGAGTGACAGCAACCCAAATGACAACACAGTGGTGATTGCCGAAAGGGTGATCGCCAATAGTGTGCTCACACTGCGGGCTTTCTCGGCAAAGAACAGAGTGTAATCGATCCCGATACCAAGAATGAGCACCAAGCCAAGCAAGTTGAACAGGTTTAATGTTGTTCCCATCGCGACAGCAGTTGCCAGACCGCAGGCGCAAGCAATCAATGATGGTAGTAAAACTCGCCAACTGTGTTGCAGACCGTACCGCTTGATTAATACCAGAAAGATCACAGCACTGGCGGCTACCAATAGCTCCATGATTTTGATTCGGTATTCACCAAATAGGGTGGATATTTCTTCTGCTTTATTTAGGTAGGCAACGTCAGGCTGCGATTTGGCAAATGACTTAACAACGGCGGAGTCTTGCAATTGGTTTAACACCACTACCGTTGCCGATTTTCCTTTGATCTTACCCAAATGAAGAAAACGCACAGGCGCTGATACTGGGTTTTGCAAGTACTGATCAACCGTGACAGGGATAAAGTCGGCGTCCATTTTCGGCTTTTTATTTAAGCCCAGTCCGGATGCAAGTGGGCTGGATTGTGTTGCGTAAAGATCGCGAATCAATTGATAGTCTTGTTGCTGACGTTCCACTGAGCTCAAGTAGCGGCTCAGACTCTGGTAGCTTTCGATGGTGCTGTCCGCTTTCCACGCTTCTAATGTTGGCGTCAAAGACTCCAGTTTTTTCATTAGGTTTTCGTCATCGTCGGCGGTAACGACCAACATTTGCTGCGAAGATTGCATGCCACTGAGCGTCGTAATCAAGGTTTCTTGCTGCTTGAGATCTTTCGGCATCGTTTGCAGCAGACGAATGTCGTCATCGTAGTTCAATTGCAGCAAGAAAAAACCACTCGCAACCACACATAACATCGGTAATCCGACTTTAATTCGAGGTTGATTCCAAAGTGTTAACCATTTCGCCAACAGTGATTGTCCCGGTAAATTCGAAATGGTGCGCGATGGGTTACGAGCCAGTATCGGATACCAAGCCACCACTGTGATGTAAGCAGCAATCAGACCAATGGATGAAAACAGCGCAAGCTGCTGCAAACCAGGAAACGGCGCCACTAACATGCCCAAATAGCCGATCAAACTGGTGATTAAGCCAAGTGTGATAGCTATGAAAATATGCCTTAACCCTTGCTCGCTATCCCATTCATTTCCCGCCGCAAGGCGCTCGGTTAGGTAGTGGAATGCGTAGTCGATAGACACGCCGATTAAACTTGCGCCAAACACTAAGCTGAACAGATGGACTTTTCCAAAAATCCACGTCGTAACGGACAAAGCAACGAGCAAACCAATGGTGATGGAAAGCAGTGCCAGAGACAGTGGCATCACACTACGAAAGACCAACACGAGCAATGCAATGATACCGAGCAGAGAGAACACACCGATGGTACTGATCTCCGATTTGGCACTTTGCGTACCAAAGTCGGCGTAAAATAGAACGCCAGTATGTGAGACTTCAGCACCATATTTCTGCGCGACGCTTTGTTCTAGCGATTGAATATCAGGGACTGCAAGCTGCCCCGTTAGGCTATAAGGCGAGTCTTTTAGCTCAGCAGTAATAAGCAAGTATTGAGCACCGTCTTTTTCGACGGACAGATAGCCGTTATCCAATCGGAAAGAGGACGATTGCTGGGTAACTTGGCTTAAATAATCACGAAATAGCAAGAAAGGGTCACTTTGTAACTCTTGCCCGGTCACTCCAGAAAACGGGTTGTACAGCGACTGAATCACACGCTGCACTTGCTGTTCTGGATTTTGGCTTAAACGTTCTCGTTGTTCAGGCGTCAGCAATTGGAAGCGGTGCTTAAAGTAGTAACTCGCCCAAGCTTGCTGTTCTTGAGGTGAGATTTTCCCTACCACATCGCGAAAATGATTACTTTGGCGTAACCCCTTATCAAATTCAGCGGCCGCTGCAAAAAGGGCATTTTTGTCCGGCGCTGTGATCACGAAAATGACTTTGTCGCTCATACTTGCCGAGACCGACTCAAAGGCTTGCTCAGCCATCGGGTTTTGTTGGTTCTTCGGCAGCAGTTTTAAAATGTTGGTCTCAATCGGAGATTCTGCACTCCAAACCCATTGTTTGAGTAGCAACGCGCCCGCTAAAACAACGAGATTGAGCCAAACAATAGCAAAGGTGTGAGTGCCGAGACTGAGTTTAGAAACGGAATTGAGCGTCTTCGGCATCCGTGAGTTCCTGAGGTAGAGAGGTCTGGTTCGTAAACGTGATTTCGGTTTTATCGCCGCGCAGCTCTTGTAGGGTTAGGCGATCAATGTGCGTTTTACCGGAAAGAGTGATGGATTGAAACACCGCATTTAATGGCGACTGTTTGGGCACTAAAACGAGCTGCCACTGATTGTTCTCAACTGAAAAATCGAGTGTGAATTGTTCTTGCAGTGCAGAAGTATCCCCGTGGAACACGGATAAAAACACATGGCTAAAGTAGAACGCCATTGGGTTTTCTTCAGCAGAGATCGTTTTTGGAGCTTGGTCTGCAAAAGTCTGACGAAGTTTGTTTTCCGTCAATACCAAATTGACTGCGAAAGGTTCTGTTTGTTGCCACAACAAGCCATGTGTTTTGCTCAGTGTGAACTGACCTTTAGAGGTTAAAGGTTGACTAAACATTTCCAGATGACGCTGCTGCGTAAAATCTCCGCGTACGATTTCATGCTGAGACAACTGCTGTTGAAGCGATGCCAAATCCGTTACGTTTGCTGTCGGTGTGGCCAGTGCTGGAACAGAAAATATCAACAAAAAAGAGAGTAACCACTTTTGCATTAGTTCAGACTCCCATGGTTGTGCCATTGCTCTACTTTATCTAAAAAAACTGCTGGAGAAACAAAGCACATCTCTTGCTTTTCAATGGATACGGCGACTTGCGTTGTATGCGCTTTGCACATACGTTGATTCGTTTCGGCGTCGTAAATCACGTAATCCACACGCAAGCGGTTTTCCCACTCAGTGAGTTGCGCGGTAATACGAATGGTGTGATTAAACGGAATCGCCTTGACGTATTTAACGCGCGTGTCGATGATCGGCCACATATACCCAGAGTCTTGCATATCGCGATAGCTGTATTGAATCTTCTCCATCAGCACACGACGCGCTTCTTCAAAATACCGAAAGAAGTTACCGTGATAAATCACGCCCATCGGGTCAGCATCTTGGAATGAGGTGACCATAGTCACCTCCGCTTCTAATGGGTAGAGAACCTGCTCTTGCATTATACCTCCGCGTAGAGTGGCCAATGACGTTGCTGAATGCGTTCAATGAAATGACGCAAATCTTGTTCTAATGGGCGATCTTCAATCACAAATTCAAACTCGCTCAGTACGGCGTCACGAATTACTCGCAAACTCTGACTCATGTGGTGTTCGTCCAATTCGTTATGACGGCGACGAATCTCAACCGCTTGAACGCTTGCTAGGAGTGAAGCCGCAGCAACTTGCTCTGTTAACTCAAGTACGCGTAGGCAATCACGAGCCGCAATGGTGCCCATGCTCACTTTGTCTTGGTTGTGACATTCGGTTGAGCGAGAAAAAACGCTTGCTGGCATGGTGTTTTTCAACGCTTCTGCCGTCCAAGCTGAGATACCAATCTGAACCGCTTTAAAGCCGTGGTTGATCGGTTTACGCTCGCCTTCTGCACCGGTTAAGTTAAACGGCAAGCCGTTATTGAACTTGTAATCCATCAGTTGCGCCATCTGACGGTCCAGCAAATCAGCTAAGTTGGCAATGTTCACTTTCAACGTATCCATCGCCATTGCGATATGACCACCGTAGAAGTGACCGCCGTGCAGAACGCGCTCGTTGTCGCCATCGATGATTGGATTGTCGTTGGCACTATTTAGTTCATTCTCAATCAATTGACGTAGCCAAGGCAGTGAGTCTTGCACCATGCCAATCACGTGTGGTGCACAACGCAGCGAGTAGCGATCTTGCAGTCGGTCGCTATTGCGTGGCGGACGTTCAGCATTGAGATCATCACGCAGCCAAGCCGCAACTTGCTGTTGACCAGGGTGAGGTTTTACCGCAAACAACGCTTCATCAAAGTGGAAGTCATTACCTTGCATACCCACAGAGACCATCGCGGTAATCTTGGTGCAAAGCTGCGCTAGGTATTCTGCGCGTTTGTAGGCAAGACAGGCGAGGGCCGTCATCACGGATGTACCGTTCATTAACGCCAAACCTTCTTTTGGTTTTAGGCGAATTGGCTCAATGCCCAGCTCTGCAAACACTTCTTGTGTTGGTCGCACATCACCTTTGTAAAGCACTTCACGCTCGCCAATTAAGGTCGCCGCTAGGTAAGACAGAGGCGTTAAATCGCCGCTTGCGCCCACCGAGCCTTCTTGTGGAATACGCGGCGCAATATCGTGATTGATAAGCGTAACGATTTGGTTCAACAGATCGTGAGACACGCCAGATACGCCTTGCGACAATGAACATAAACGGGTTGCCAGCACCGCGCGAGCTTGCTCATGAGAAAGGATTTGACCTAAGCCACAGCCATGGAAGCGCGTAAGGTGCAACGGAAGTTCATCCACAAGAGCGGGTGGAATCGCCACAGTACATGAATCGCCGTAACCCGTAGTCACGCCGTAAATAACGCCTTCTTCTTTCAGTAATCGTTCCAGAAACGCCACGCCACGATCGATTTTCGCGGTAAATTCTGGCGAGGTGTTCATCTTTGCCTTTGCACCTTGAGCAATGGCAACGACATCTTCGATGGTTAAAGATTGGGCACCAAAAGTGATGTTGTGATTATTGTTGTTTGTCATGTGGCTGATTACTTAAAGTCCAGAAGTTAAAAAAGTTGTACCACTGTAACGGCGCTTGCAGTGTGTGGTGTTCTAATCTGTGTGCGTACTGTTGAACCACGCGTTCTAGTGCCTGCTGACGCTCCTTGCGCGGTAGCGTGATTTGGTCACTAAAGTGTTCAAAGTACACATTAAAATGCGGAGTGTTTGCTTCATCGTCGCGTAGGCCGAAGAGTAGATAAACCGGCGCTTTTAATACTGAGGCCAGCATGAATGGGCCTTGCGGGAATGGTGCAGGTTTACCAAGAAAATCTGCCCAAACGACACGATTTTCTTTGCTGGTAGACGTGCGATCACCAACGATCACCACCCATTCGCCTTGCTCGATTTTTTGTTGAAGCAGAATCGCGGTGTCTGGTCCCATTGAGCTGACTTGAATCAAATTCAGTTCCGAGTTTGGGTTTACCGCCTTCATTACCGCATTAAATTGTTCAGCGTGTTGGGTAAATACCAAGGCATTGATTTTGACATGAGAATGTCGACGACCAAGCGCGCGGCAGAGTTCGATGTTGCCAAGGTGCGAGCCCAAAATGACCACGCCTTGTTTTTTCTGCGCCATCTCTTCGAAATGATGTTGGCCGTGAATGGTTAGGTTGTCGACATTAAAGTCACCTTGCCATGCTGCCAGTTTGTCGAGCATGGTTTGCCCAAAAGAAAGCAGATGATGATAGCTGTCCAACTGTTTTGGCAGTGCGATGTTCTGCTGCGCTGCGTAGCGCTGCAAGTTTTGCAGGTAAATCTCAGACGCTTCACGGGCAGATTTACCCGTGAAGTGGTAGTAGCGCATGACTAACTTCAAAATCAGGTCGAACGCTTTTCTGCCGAATAAGCGGTAAACCGCGAGTAAGGTTTTGATGCCTAAAATCGTGCCTTGTTCTTTTCGTTTCGACCAGTGGGCATTACTGTCGTCTGTGTGACGGCACTTTCTTGCGAGTAGCGAAGGGATGCGCGGCAACATGCCAAAAAATAGTCGAGTGTGCATCCAGCTTATCTTGACGTTATCCCACAATGCGTCGAAGTGGGAAATGCCACCTTCAGGGTAGATCACGCGCGTTGGAACAAAAGCAATATCGACGCCTTCCCAGTACATTCGCACCAGAATTTCGATATCAAAATCCATGCGTTTGCCGATGTTGTACTTGTTCAACACGGCGACCGTTTTCGCCACTGGGTAGGCGCGAAAACCGCACATGCTGTCTTTGATAGACAGTGACAAGGTTTCTATCCACACCCAAACGTGCGTAGCGTAGCGACCATACAAACGGGATTTAGGTACGCTCTCGTCGTATATCGGTTGGCCCGAAATCAGGTTATCTGGTTTTGTTTTGCTGGCGCTGAGCAACTTCGGCAATGCTTCTAGGTCGTGTTGACCGTCTGCGTCGATTTGAATGGCGTGCGTAAAACCAAGCTGGTGAGCTTGATGTAGGCCTGCCATTACCGCGCCACCTTTACCTTGGTTTTCGCTCAAACTAATCAGTTTTATCAGTCCTTGCTCACTCAAAGCTGAAAGCGCTTGTTTGGTGTATTCATTGCTGCCGTCGTCCACGACCAGCACTGGCAAATCGAAAGAGGATAACGACGCAACCACGTCTGCAATTGTGCTGCCGTGGTTGTAGCAAGGAATTAAAAAGCAGGGACGGTAATCACTCACGTGACTCACCCAGTTTCATTTTTCCTGACGAGTGAGTCACCAAGGTTTCACCGTTTTTCGATGTGTACTTAAAGGTCAATTTCTCACGCTCATTGTCCCAAGAGAGTGAGAGGCAAACGTCGGCGTTTGGCAGAATCGGCTCTTGAAATTTGATGACTTCCATTCCTTTAAATACCTTGGGAGTATTCAAATATTGAACGGCGTAGAACAGCGCCCAATCAATTTGAGTGACGCCGGGTAAAAGAGGGAAGTGACTGAAATGACCTTGGAAATCTAAGATGTCAGCATCCACACGCAGCGATAGCTCCGCGGTGTGGTCGCTCACTTCAATATTCTGAATAGTTGGTTTTCTTTTTTCCATGTTACTAGCTTTATTGGAATAGTTTTTCAATTTCAGCAACTTGGCGTTTGCCTTGGCTGTTCAATGGAATTTCGTCGACCACTCGGAATTTTCTCGGGATAGCGATCGGCTCTAGCCAATTGCGCAGAGCCTTGCGAAGCTCAAGCCAAAACTTGCCTTTACCGAGTTCATTAAGCACATCACCGCCTTTATCGTTAAGTACGATGATCGAGACTAACGTGAGGCGACCAGATTCTTCCATTGGGATCACCACGCTTTCTTGAACCCACGGCAGTTGCTCTAAACGTTTTTCCACTTCGACAAGAGAAATACGCTTTTCTTCGACTTTGACGATTCGGTCAGTGCGTCCACGCAATTCAAAAGAAATACTATCATGGAAATAGCATTCATCCGCAGTTTGGTACCAAGTGTTTTCATCAATGTGTGGCGAGCGGAGCTTTAAACAATTTTCATGGTTAAGCTCGGCTTCAACACCAGGGAATAACGTCCAGGGAGTACTGGCTTCGTGCTGCTGACGGTAAGCGATGCCGCCAGTTTCTGTGCTGCCAAAAACTTCAATAGGAAGTGACCCAAACAACAGCTGGCTGTGTTGCGCGGCTTGGTTTGGCAAGGGGCCTCCAGAAGAGAATACGCACCGAATTGCAACCGGATTATGCTCTTCACTGAGTCGTTTTAGTAACGCAGGGCTGCTTACTAGCGTGGTGTCAGCATCGGCGTGATGGACAATTTGCTCTGGGAACTCAAGGTTGTGTGCTGAAAATGGACGTGCAGAGCACAAAGGCCACAATACGCGGAACAGCAAGCCGTAAATGTGTTGATGAGAGACGGTGCTTTCAACGCGTGTGTTGGCAACCGTGTCGCCCCATAGGTTGTCTAGAATAGACAATTCGATATCGAGCTGTTTCAGCGTTTTTGCAATGGCTTTTGGTTTGCCGCTTGAACCAGAAGTGAATAGCGTCACTGGTATTTGTGCCAGATTCAATTCACGCCAAACATAAGGTTGGTCTACCTGTTGCTCGTGAATCAAGGTGGTGTCTACCAATGATTGAGCTTTTACTAGGAGTGAACTCACCTGTTCTGGAACAGAGACATCGGCATCATGCAGCAATAAATCGTAGTGCTCACTGAGTTCTTTGAGTGCTTCTGGTTGGTAATTACCAGGCAATACAATGGATTTTCCTGCGTGACAACAAGCAAAAAAGCCAACGGCAAACAGGTAGCTGTTGCCAAAACACAACGCAATGTTTTGCGTTGGTTGGGTTTCTAACTGCTGAGCAAGTGTTGCGACGTGCTGCTGGAAATCACCCCAAGTGATAACTGTGTCGCGATCGTAAGAGACAGGGGATTGCTCAGACCTCTCTGCGACGAACAAGGTCGCTAGGGAGGTAAAGCTCGAATACGTTGTATTCATACGATTAGTGTTCCTTTCGAACAAATTGACGCACGATCCATTCTCCAGCGAACAAGCCACCAGCAAGTAAGTAGCTGATGAGGCCGTTATAAAGCGTCCATATTTTTACTGGTAGGAAACAGGTATAGAGCGCAAAAGCGGCATTCAGTACAAAAAAAACGCACCAAACCATCGTGACTTTGCGTGTGTAAGCCACGCCACTAGCCGGAAGGTCAGGCTCTTGCAAGCGAGCAAGCCTTTCAATGATTGATTGCGGCTGTTTTAAGCTCAGTCCAAAGACACACAGCATACATACATTGACAACCACAGGGTAAAAGTGAAGCCACCCGTGTTGTTTAAACACCATGCCAAGTGTAATTAGAACAATGCCAACAGCGCCCGTAGCGAGCGCCAAGAATTTAAACTCTTTTAGTGGGGTCTTATTTGCGATGAAAACACGCAAAAGTAACGCAGCAATTAACAAGCCCCCGACTAAGTTCAAGCCAAATTTATCTATACCGAAATAGACGGCGAAGGGGTAGGCAAACAGTACAATTGCAGACAGACCAGTCAGCAATTGGCGCATTAACTTTCCTTCAATAACTCAGTGACGGCGTTAACCACATCGTCAACGGTTCTTACAGCACTAAACTCTGCTGGCTTGATTTTTTTGCCAGTGACATTCTGTAGGTGTACGACCAAATCAACGGCGTCAATGCTATCAAGGTCGAGATCTTGGTATAAGTGCGCATCTGACTGAATGTCGGCTGCGTCAATTTCGAACAGCTCAACAAGCGCATCTTTAACTTGTTCAAATACTTGATCTTTATTTACATCAGTCATGAATATACCTACAACTTATTCATTAGTTTGAGAAGAAACGTATTTCGCTAGGTTTGCTACAGAAGCAAAGTGTTCGCGCGTGTTTGAGTCGTCGGCATCAATAACGATGTTGTATTGTTTTTTAATTGCGAGTCCAAGCTCAAGTGCATCGATAGAATCTAAGCCAAGTCCATCACCAAAAAGTGGTGCATCCGTTTCAATATCATCTACGGTTAAATCTTCAAGGTTTAAAGCATCAATAATAAGTTGCTTAATGTCGTTGTGTAACTGTTCCACTGGGACCTGCTTATTAATAAAAGTTTTCTGGAAAAATGTTTTCAGCTAGGTGCTGTTGTAAGCGTCGCGCCGCTATTGTCGGCGACGTAGTTTGCTTTATAAAAGGGTCAATCTCAACTTTATCCTTAACTTCAACCCTGAAAAAAGGCTTTGTTGCCGGTACTTGATACCATTTTTTCTCTTTTGTGAGGAAACTTGGCGTTACCGTAATATGGACAACCCTTAAATCTCGTTCTGTTCTTACCGCAATTTGTGCAGCGCCGCGTTGTAATTTGGGTTCTACACCTGGTGTTGTTCTTGTCCCTTCAGGAAATATAAGCAACACGTTGCCTTTGTTAAATCGTTTATCACAAAGTGCTAATAAATCATCCGGCGCTTCATTGGGAATATATCCGGCTGCTTTTACGATGTGCTTCATAAAAGGATTCGACCATATTGCCGATTTTACTAAACAGTCGCAGCGATTTAATTGTGAAGCAATGAGAACGTAATCGATCAAACTAGGATGGTTGGCAACAATTAAACAATTACGATCTTGTTGAAGAATATCGGCACCAATAATTTCGTAATCGATTGCTCCACTTAACTTCATCAATTTACAAAAGGTGTTGAATGAATATCGAATGGCACCTTGAACTTTATATTCACGTTCCGTTTGATCCGAAACGAAAATACGAATGGTCGGAATAACAATGAAGCTCAGTGTTAAACCACCTAACCCAAATACTGAAAAACAAAAGCCGGTTGCTAGCACACGCCAATACTGATTTAAGCGACTCATTGCTTGTGCCATTCCCAAATTTGTTGCGGAGCGTGAATAGTCCACTGATTTTCATCTAACAAGTAGTGTTGCAAAAATGCTAGGCCTTGTGGCAACGGATGGTTTGAGCATTTTGTACTGATGCCGCTTTGCACCGTGAAGCCATCTCCATGAGAAAGTATCAAGCCAAGTCCAAACCCTTGGTATTGTTGGTTTTCATACTCTAAATAAGAGTCAGGCATAGGCTCATCAAAATCAACAAGCAGGACTTTTTTGTCAGGATTGTCGGACAAAAACAGCCATGCTTCTAATATTGCACTTTGGAATGTGTTTTCTGCCGCAGCGATAGAAGTGAGAGGGATGGGCTGTTTGGTTGCAATAGTGGCAAGCCCTGCGGCGGTATTATGCACTGACTGAGAAAAAGCCATCGGAGACGCTTCTTCACCGTTAATAATATCTTTAACTAACGCAACACTGCGATGCAATTCGCCATGACGACTCGAAAATACGAGGTAATCAACCTGATGTTGATTAAGCAGTTCGATTGCCGTTTGCACTGCCAGTTTGCTAAGTGGACTCATTCTTCTGCGCATCATCGCAGGAATATCTGCAACATTGATTTTGCCATCTTCTGGCCATGTTATCTCTGTTGCCCATTGTTTCCATTCATTGGATTCGGATAAACCGAATGAATTCGCTGTCCACGCATCAATATTGAACGAAATGTTGATCTTCGAGTTTGGCATATTGGGTTAAATTGTTTATTTTACAGCTCGATACAAACTGGGCTTTACCCAAAGTCATAATAAAAAAGGAAATTATCATGTCGCGTTTTAAGCTGTATGTCTCGTTATTATTAACTTTGCTTCTTGTCGGTTGTGGACGAGTACAACCTGTAATGAATGTGGAGGATACTCCAGTTGCTTATGATCTTCAAAATAAACAAGTAAAAATGGCCATTGTGCAATCGGCAACCAACCGAGGTTGGACGATTGAAGAAGTAAGCCCAGGTGTTCTTATTGCAAAAATTCACGTTCGTAAACACTTTGCAGAAGTAAAAATTCCATATAACAACAAATATTACTCAATTATTTATCTCAACTCAGTAAATCTAAAAGCCAGTGATGGCAAAATCCATCGCAATTACAATCGTTGGATAAACAACTTGAATGTTGATATTCAACGAGCTATTGCATTGTTAGGCTCTCAGTCTAAACAATAAAAATATTAATTGCAGTTAGGTTTTTCCGTGTTAAATCAAAATAATGACCCTTTTAATGCTTTTGAAGCAAAAACAGAAGCTCAGAAGTTATCTTTTGCACCAATCGTGTTCCAGACCGCCAGAACGCTCCGAGATTTAGGTATTTTAGCCGCGCTAGACAGCGCCGGTTCACAAGGCATGAGTGCCACGGACATTGCCGAGAAAACGGGCGTGTCAGAATATGGTGTCAAAGTATTGTTGGATATGGCGATTAGCGCACATATTGTTTTATGGGAAAGACCTAACTATTCGCTTGCGAACCTTGGTTTTTACCTTCTTCACGATGGTATGACGAACGCAAACATGGACTTTACGGCTGATGTCTGTTACGCCGCGATGATGCATCTGACGGAAGCGATTCAAGAAGGTAAGCCTTCTGGTTTGAAAGAGTTGGGCAATTGGGAGACGATTTATCAAGGTCTGTCGACGCTGCCAGACCAAGCCAAACAGAGTTGGTTTAAGTTCGATCACTTCTATTCGGATCGCTCGTTTCCATTACTGCTTAAAGACGTGTTTGCAAGCAAGCCAAAGCACCTCGTGGATATTGGCGGAAATACCGGGAAATGGGCTATTCAGTGTTGTAAGCATGATCCTGATGTTGAAGTTACCATTGTCGATTTGCCGCAGCAATTAGAAGTGGCGATGTCAAATGTCTCTGAAAACCAGTTCGCCGAGCGTGTACGTCCATACCCTGCCAACATGCTTGATAAAGCACAAACATTGCCTGAGCATGCTGACGTATGGTGGATGAGCCAGTTCTTGGATTGCTTTTCACCAATTGAGATCCTAAATATCCTTAAAAAAGTCAAAGCCCAGTTAACGAAGGGAGATACTATTTACGTATTGGAGCTATTTTGGGATGCCCAAAAATACGCGGGTGCTTCTTATAGCCTTAATGCAACCTCTCTCTACTTTACCTGTTTAGCCAACGGCAATAGTCGTTTTTATCGCAGTGATGATTTCTTAGAAATTGTCGAAGCGGCAGGTTTATCTGTCGTCGAAAGAACCGACAACATTGGCCTTGGTCACACCTTATTAAAACTACAAGCAAACTAAATTCAGAATGAAAACAGAGCTCAAGCAAGTTGTCGTCGTAGGAGCGGGCCCATCTGGCTCCACCGTTTCTGCGTTATTAAAATCGCGTGGCATAGATGTCGTTGTCATAGAAAAAGCCACCTTTCCACGTTTCTCTATCGGAGAAAGCCTGCTTCCTGCATGTATGGAAGTTGTCGAGCAAGCCGGAATGACAAATGCGGTAAAGCAGTTTGGCTTCCAATATAAAGATGGCGCTGCATTTCGTCGCAATGGTGTTTACACCCAGTTCGATTTTACGGACAAATATACCCCAGGGCCGGGTACGACGTTTCAGGTGCAACGTGCCAGTTTTGATAAAGTGCTCGCCGACAGTGCCGCAGAGCAGGGCGTCGATATTCGTTATCAACATGAGCTAGTTAGCTTGGCGTTTGAAGGCAAAAAATCTCGCTTAGAAGTTGTTGGGCCGGATAAACAGACCTATCAAATCGAAGCTGATTTTGTTTTGGATGCGAGTGGTTTTGGCCGTGTTTTGCCACGCTTGTTGGATCTTGAAGAGCCTTCTTGTCTTCCTCCAAGAAAAGCGATATTTACTCACATTGAAGATCGTATCTCTCCACAAGAGCCAGAGTACGATCGTAATAAAATTCTGATTTCCGTGCATCCTGAAAATCACGATGTGTGGTACTGGCTAATTCCATTCTCGAATGGTACATGTTCGTTTGGTGTGGTGGGTGAGCCTGAGTTTTTCGAGCAATACCCAGAAGATAAGCTTGTAGCTTTGCAGCAGTTGGCGAATGAAGAACCGGGGTTGGCTTCTTTGTTGCGAAATGCGAATTACCCAAATCCAGCAGGCGAGTTGGGTGGCTATTCAGCAAACGTCAAACGCTTAGCGACTGAAAACTACGCACTGCTTGGTAATGCCGGCGAGTTTCTTGATCCTGTATTTTCATCTGGCGTTACTATTGCTATGAAGTCAGCGGAATTTGCGGCCGATTGCGTAGCTCGTCAATTAAATGGTGAAGTGGTTGACTGGCAAGAAGAGTATTCGGAACGCTTGATGGTGGGGGTAAACACATTCCGCACTTATGTGGAGGGGTGGTACAGCGGCACATTGCAAGATGTGATCTTCTATCAAAACCCGAATCCACGTATTAAGCAGATGATTAGCGCGATTTTGGCTGGATACGCTTGGGATACAAACAACCCTTACGTAAAGCAAAGCGAACAACGTTTGTCGACGCTCGCTGAGCTGGTTCGAGAAGCGGAACTGTAAGAGTATAAATTCTCTTAGCTGAGAATGCGTAAACCTAGGTCTTACCGAGAAATTGGTAAGACCTTTTTTAATCTCGGCAACACCTTTTTATTTGTACTTCGAGCTTACTGGAGACATCTTGACCACTTGTTTCGAGGTGTATCGAATTTGAGAAAATTTATAGTGATTATGATCACATACATACTCATTGTTGCTGATATTTATATTAAACGTGTAGGAAATGGATTACATTTTGGGAGTGTTCCCTAAATCCGGCTTCGTTGTGAAAACGGTTTATAAGCAACTGTATAAATTAGTAAAGTTCCAAAAACTGCACCAAAAAAAAAATAAGTTTCTTGCCAAATCAATTCGCTTGGTGAGTTCGAACAATCGACTGCGCCAAACACTTCCTTTACTTTCTCGAATTGTCAAAGAACACGACGCGCCAACGGTCTCTTCGGTTGTTGATCCCGAGAACGCGGTGGCGTGGGGAGGCAAAGTTTCTCCAGAGTTCAAATGCAAAGTCATCCGTATTAGTGAAGAGCTGGAGATCAACCCTAATCATCTGATGGCCTGCATGGCATTTGAAACCGCTGAAACCTTCAGTCCAAGCATCAAAAATGGTTCAGGAAGTGGGGCGACAGGGTTAATTCAATTTATGCCCTCTACCGCTGAGTCATTAGGAGTGAGTACGAAAACTCTTGCGAGGATGAGCGCGGTTGAGCAACTTGACTATGTAAAAGCCTATTACTGGCCATATCGCCATAAAATCAATAGCTTGGAAGATGCGTATATGGCAATTCTCTATCCTGCTGCGATTGGCAAACCGTCTTCTTTCGTTTTGTTCAAGCAAGGCTCGATTGCATACCGACAAAATGCGGGTATCGATCGTCACAATACAGGAAAAATCACGCTTAATGATGTTTCCTATAAAGTACGGAAAAAACTAGAGAAAGGTTTACAGCCCAATTTGATGGGATAGGGCCGCGCTTTATTCCACTTCGCTATTGTTAGTTGGTGTATCGATGTCTTTGGTGACTCTGACTTGCATAATGCGATGTTTTTTAACGAGGAGTATGTCAAATCGCCAACCTTGGTAGTGAATGTGCTCCCCAACATTTGGGACTCGACCATAAAGCCATGTCAAAAGCCCATTTAATGTTTGAAAGCCTTCTCGCTCTTCGCCTTCTATGCTGCTCAGTTCGAGTTTGTTCTTGAGCTCATTGAGCGGGATCAACGCGTCCATCAACCAACTGCCATCTTTTTGTTGTTTGGCCCACACTTGCTGTGGCGCCATGCCCAGTTCTCCAGCAATTGACTTTAACAAGTCGTAAAGGGTTACTAGGCCTTGTACATCACCATACTCATCGACAATAAAGACCATTTCCGCACTGGTTTGTTGCATGTAGTTAAGGAGAGGTAACCCTTTCATGGACTCGGGTACAAAACGCGGACGCTTGAGCTGTTTAGCCAGTTTACTGATAGACAATTCGTCATATTCATCGAGCAGGACTTTGGATGAAATGGTGCCAATAATATTGTCCAAACTACCCTTACAGACTGGCCATACGGAGTGTTGGGTTTGGCGAAGGTCAGTAAGGATGACATCAATAGGTTGGTTGGCATCTAGGTAATGGATATCGCACCGTGGTGTCATTAACGATAATGCTAAACGATCGTTAAGGTGGAGTAAGTTGCGAATCATCAATTGCTCTTGTGGCTCAATCGCACCGGACTCAGAGCCTTCGCTAACAATAGCAAAAATATCCTCCTCGGTAACAATCTCACCGTTGCTGTCGTTTTGGCGCAATAATCGGAGAAAAGTATCGGTTGAAAACGTCAATAAGAAGACAAAAGGAGTGGTGAGCTTGGCGAGCCAGTGGATCGGATAAGCTACGATAATAGCGATGGTTTCTGCGTTGTTTTGTGCAAAGCGCTTGGGAACGAGTTCTCCCACCACAATCGCGAAGTAGGTGATCATGAGCACGACGCTCGTCGTTGAAAGTACCGTTGCTATCTCTCTTTCTAGCCCTTGGGTTACTAACCAATTTTCGAATGGTACTGAAAGCGTTGCTTCACCAAAAATACCACTTAATAGCCCGATGACGGTAATGCCTATTTGGATCGTGGAAAGAAACTGAGTCGGATTGTTTTTAAGTTCGAGCGCTAAAGCGGCAGAGGTGTTGTGTTCTGCAATTAATTTTAGCCTTCCGCTTTTGGCTGCGACTAGAGCGATCTCTGACATAGCAAACGCGCCATTGAGTGCGATTAATCCAACCAGCAGTAATACGTCCATAACGTTTCCCAGTAATGTACACGTTAGCAGCATAACTAGATTCACGCGCAAGAAATGTGATGTTGCGAGTAAATCATGCAGCGCTCTATTATCGGGCTCTACGCGCATGAATCCTTCTGTTACTTCACTGGGATTCTGATACACTACGCGCCCATTTCCTCTGTTGAGACGTTTCTATGCCATTTTCTAAGCTTGGTTTAAGCGCATCGATTACTGATGCAGTAAAAGCGCTAGGTTATGAAAAACCGACCTCTATCCAGCAAAAAGCCATTCCAATCGTACTGCGTGGTAGCAACTTAATTGCCGCAGCACAAACGGGGACAGGTAAAACGGCCAGTTTTGTTCTACCAATCTTAGAAAAGCTTAGTCAAGGCGAAACGCAACGTAAAAAACGTGCTCGCGCTATTATTCTTACGCCCACACGCGAACTTGCGCTTCAGGTTCATCAAAGCATTGAAGCTTATGGTAAAAACTTACCGCTGCGCTCAATGGCGATGTTTGGTGGTGTGGATTATGCGCCACAAAAACAAGCTTTGATCGAGGGTGTCGATATTGTGGTAAGTACGCCGGGACGTTTGATTGACCTGTATGGTCAACGCGCTATTCACTTTGATGAAGTGGAAATGCTAGTGCTTGATGAAGCGGACAAAATGTTGGACATGGGATTCATCGATGCGATCGATAAGATCGTTGATTGCATGCCAGAACATGTTCAAAGTCTGCTGTTCTCGGCAACGCTATCTAATCCTGTTCGTGATTTGGCGAAAAACGCGATTATTGATCCTGAAGAGATCACGATTGCAAAACACAGTGCATCTAAGTCGAACATCAAGCAGTGGATCACCACCGTCGATAAGGACATGAAGTCGTCGCTGTTAAGTCACATGCTCAAAGAAAACGACTGGTCACAAGTACTGGTATTTATTGAAACCAAGCATGGTGCTGCCAAGCTTGTTAGCCAACTTGAAAAGCGCGGCATTGTGGCTGAAGCGTTTCACAGTGGCCGTAATCAGCGTGTTCGCCAAGAATTAATAGAAAAGTTCAAAGCCGGTGAAATCCAGTACCTAGTCGCAACTGGTGTTGCAGCGCGCGGTATTGATATCGATAACTTGCCCGTTGTTATTAACTACGACTTACCGTATCCAGCAGATGAATATGTACACCGTATTGGTCGTACTGGTCGTGCTGGCGCACAAGGTGAAGCGATCTCATTAGTCTCAAAAGATGACTTTAAAAACCTTTGTATGATCGAGAGCCGTTTAGGGCACTTGCTAGAGCGAGTGGAAATTGACGGCTTTGCACCAAGAAAGCCAGTGCCGATTTCTATTTTAAATTACGTACCTAAGAACAAGCGTAAACCGCACGATAAGCGCGAATCAAAATAGCCTGTTTTATCTCTACGATCCAAAAGCCGCAACAATGCGGCTTTTTGCGTTTTAGGGAGATTCACTCATGGGTTGACAGTGTTGGCTTTTATGCCGTAATGAGTAAAAAAGTTAATTTATGTCATACGCTTAACACTCAAAGTGAGTCAGCTTTCGTAAAGCTTTTGTCAATTCTCTGTCCTCAGGTTTGCACAAGGTTAGGAATGGGCGCAGACTTTTTTGCTTGCTAGTGAATGCATAAGATGAGGCATAAATGAAAACAGGTGATAAGCAATTCGCCGTTATTGGTCTTGGCCGATTTGGTTTGGCAGTGTGTAAAGAGCTACAAGATTCAGGAGCTCAAGTTTTAGCGGTTGATATCAACGAAGACAGAGTTAAAGAAGCTGCCAGTTTTGTTAGTCAGGCAATTGTGGCTAATTGTACTCACGAAGAGACGGTTGCTGAGCTTAAGCTTGATGATTACGACATGGTGATGATTGCTATCGGAGCGGACGTTAACGCTAGTATTCTCGCCACACTGATCGCCAAAGAAGCGGGAGTGAAGTCAGTATGGGTTAAAGCCAACGATCGATTTCAAGCGCGTGTCCTGCAAAAGATTGGTGCGGACCACATTATCATGCCTGAACGTGACATGGGGATACGTGTCGCGCGTAAAATGCTCGATAAACGGGTTCTTGAGTTCCACCTTTTAGGTAGTGGCTTAGCCATGACGGAGTTTGTGATTGGATCTCGTTGGATGGGTAAGACATTAAGTGACCTCGCACTGTGCAAAGTCGACGGTGTGCAAGTACTCGGGTTTAAACGGGGCCCAGAAATTACCAAGGCGCCAGACCTTAATACCAAGCTGGAAATTGGCGATCTCATTATTGTGGTTGGCCCGCAAGATGCGCTAGCAAATAAATTAAAATCACTATGACGCAGTTTCATCAAAAAGGCGTTTTTTACGCGCCAGATGGTAAACGAGAAAAAGCAAAGGGTAACGAGCCGCGGATTATATTGCTGAGTTTTCTCGGTGTGTTGCTGCCTTCTGCCGTGCTGTTAACCTTGCCAGTTTTTTCTGTTACAGGCCTTTCGATAACGGACGCTTTGTTTACCGCAACATCCGCCATAAGTGTGACAGGGCTTGGTGTTGTCGATACCGGGCAGCACTTTACGTTAGCCGGAAAAATCTTGCTGATGTTTTTAATGCAAATCGGTGGGTTGGGACAGATGACGTTGTCGGCGGTTTTACTCTATATGTTTGGTGTGCGTTTAAGCTTACGCCAGCAGGCGTTAGCGAAAGAAGCGCTAGGGCAAGACCGACAGGTCAATTTAAACCGACTGGTGAAGCGGATTGTGATTTTTGCGCTTGTCGCGGAATCTATTGGGTTTATTTTCCTTTCCGTTCGTTGGGTTCCTGAAGTGGGCTGGCAAACTGGCATGTTTTACGCGTTATTTCATGCGATTTCTGCGTTTAACAACGCAGGGTTTGCTCTGTTTTCAGACAGTATGATGAGCTTTGTGAATGACCCGCTGGTCATCTTTACCCTAGCCGGGTTATTCATTTTTGGTGGGCTTGGTTTTACTGTTGTCGGAGACATCTGGCTGAACTGGCGTAAAGGTTTCCACTTTTTGCATCTTCATACCAAAATCATGCTTATCGCGACTCCGATATTGCTCTTTGTTGGGACGGTGATGTTTTGGTTACTCGAGCGGAGTAATCCAAATACAATGGAATCGTTACCTTTGGCTGGTCAATGGTTGGCGGCATTCTTCCAATCCGCTAGTGCTCGGACGGCCGGGTTCAACAGTGTCGACTTGGCGCAGTTTACCCAGCCAGCTTTATTGATCATGATTGTTCTGATGTTGATTGGTGCTGGGTCCACCTCAACGGGGGGCGGCATTAAGGTTTCCACATTTGCCGTTGCGTTCATGGCTACGTGGACCTTTTTGCGCCAAAAGAAACATGTGGTTATGTTTAAACGAACCGTAAACTGGCAAACCGTGACTAAGTCACTTGCCATTATCGTTGTGAGCGGCGCCATTCTGACAAGCGCGATGTTTTTATTGATGCTCACAGAGAAGGCAAGCTTTGATAAGGTCATGTTTGAAACCATTTCCGCATTTGCGACGGTAGGACTTACCGCTGGTTTGACGGCAGAGCTTTCTGAGCCTGGCAAGTACATTATGATCGTGGTGATGATCATTGGTCGTATCGGGCCACTCACGCTTGCCTACATGTTAGCCCGCCCTGAACCTACCTTAATCAAGTACCCTGAAGACGCCGTTCTTACAGGTTAAAGTAGCGTTTATCTGCACCCCACCGACCATAACGAGCACTGATTAATAGCAGTGCTCGTACATTTATAAAATATGTGGGACGTTGCCCAATTTTATCTACAAAGTCGCAGAAGTTTATTTCTTCTTCCTTTTGTTTCGATACTATTCATTCACTCAATTTATACCCTCGGAAGCCACACTTACAAAAGTATTTGGGCATCCGACGCTTTTGTAACGTGATGCTAAATAATATTGTGTTATCTGAGCGAATTGATACCAGCCTTAGTCGTTAGCCACTCAACCTCATTCTATGTTTATGGGCTATTGTGTACTGACTGTGCTTGGTATTAAACGAATCGAAAAGATGGAGCCGTACTTTGAAATTCAACACACTCGCCTTGACTATGCTAACTGCGCTTCTTGCAGGTAAGAGCATGGCAACTACTCCGCCATCACCAGTTTGGCATACTATTGCGTTGAGCGATGGTACCTCTAGTGAGGCAATTTTACGCGGCACTGCCGATTTCCACTGGTTTGAAGATAAACAAGGTAATGCCTTGGTTCATGAAGATGGCATTTGGTTTTTTGCACAGATTCAGCGCGAGTCAGACATCCCAACGTTGCGCTCGACGGGTGTTGCTAAAACTCAATCGAGTGATGCGCCTGAATCGGCGAAGTTTCGCCCGGATCTACAAGTTAAGCCGCAGTTATCTTCTCTAAAAACCATTGAACCGATGGCGCGCCAAAATCTGTTGCGTTCGGCGCAAGGTTATCAGGCGATGAGTAGCTCATCGGTGAAGCAACAACCACTGTTGGTTGTGCAAGTCTCCTTTGATGACCAAGCAATGGTGCATGACTTCGAACAACGTGTGTTTAATACCGATGGTCAAAGCGTTGTCGATTATTTTGATAAAAACTCTCAAGGGAAATTCAAAGTTGTCCCTGCGATTGAGAGTTATGGTACCGCGAATGATGGTGTGATCAATGTGACCGTGGCGCAAAGCCACCCAAATTGCCACTCTAGCTCAACAGACAAGACTTGCACTGCCAAGTTGAATACGGTCTTCACCGAAGCATATCAAAAACTGGATCCGTACTTTAATCTTTCGGCTTACGACAGCAATCAAAATGGTACCGTAGAACCGTCAGAACTCTCAGTTATGTTTATTTTTGCGGGTGGCGACCGTTCAACCGGATTCCTTGATCGTCCTTCTATTTGGCCTCATAAATTCTCTCACGACGATGTGACACTAGATGGCAAAAAAATTGCCGATTACTGTGTGTTTGCTGACTACCAAGTTGATCATCAAGCGACGTTAGGCGTGATCGTACATGAGCTTGGCCATTTAATGCTTGGCTTGCCGGATTTGTACGCAAGGAACAGTGATGCCTCGATCGGTTCTTGGGGCGTGATGGGTGGTGGTTCATGGGCACAGAAACCGGGAGACTCATACGCAGGAGACACGCCAGTGAACATGAGCGCCTGGAGTAAACACGCCGCTGGTTTCGTTGTACCAACGATCACTCATGAAAGCCCGATGCCTATTTCCGTGAATAACGACGATGTCAAACTGGTGTATCTCGACCCGTACTTGAAAGAGTTTGGCCCACGCGTTTATTTGGAAAACCGTACCTTTAGCGGTTACGACCGATCATTGGCGGCAGAAGGCATACTAGCGACGTCGGTTAATGTCCAGAATCGCTTTAACGATGTTGGCGCGATGCAGGTTCAAATCATGCAGGCCGATGGTCTGAATGAGTTAGAACGTGATGGAAGCAGTGATGCCGGCGATTTGTATCCTAATGGTGGCAATGTCATTTCAGATACATCGACCCCGGGTCTGAGAGCGATCGCCGGGTTTGATACTGGGGTTCGTATTTCCAACATTGCCAGCAATACCAACGGCGGCAGTTTTTCTCTTGAGCATATAAACGAGCCAAATAAATCGGCATGGTTGAACTCTCTTCACCAAGGTTATGTGTACGCAAGTGGCAGTAACACCCTGGCGGTATCATTGGATTTGAATGCTGAGACAAAGCTTGATGGTCTTCAACTTTACGCGCAAAGCAATAGCGCTCAAAGTGACATGACTTATCGAGTATGGCGATTCCCATTCTCAGGTAACGTGGGCTACCGATTAATATTGGATCAGAACAATGCTGAACTTTTACAGCAAGGTAGCTTCCAAAAGCCATCCCGAATTTTATTCCCTCAACCTAGCCAATTAAGTGCAGGTCAGCACCTGTTAGTAGTGGAATTAGAAGGCGGTGAATTTGAATCGAACTTTGACTTTGGCCGCTTACTAAAAACTGAAAAATCATCCCTGCCTGTAATGTGGACTGGTAATTACAATGAGATAGGTACGTTTGGTTTAGAGCAAGCCGGGTTCTCTTATGTTCCGTTTGCAGCACTCTTGAATGTGGAGGCGAATAACATTGTTGAAGCGAAAGCTGACTCACTGCAAACCGATAAGAATACGCCAATCGATCTGAACTTGATGGACAATGATTTCATGGCCATAGGATATCAGTTCAATGTGGACATTGTGCAGAAGCCTGAGCACGGCACCATTTCTGGCAACCAATACCAACCTGAAGCTAACTTCGTTGGTTTGGACAGCTTCCAATATCGTTTGCTGTCTACGGACGGCGTGTATTCGTCTTCGGTTGTGAGCGTGCAGGTCGAAGTACTTGGTAGTAATGAAGCACCAAAAGCGCTCATCGATGTGGATAGCCAAAAGATTACTGCTGGACAGAAAGTAACATTGTCGGCGGCAAACAGCACAGATGCGGATGGCGATGTGTTGAACTACCGATGGGAGCAATTGGCTGGTACTTCAGTTTCTATCGGAAATTCGACCAGTGCTACGGCAAGCTTTACAGTGCCTCAAGGTATAAAAGCGGGTGAGGTTCTGACATTCCGTCTAACCGTTACTGATCCAAGTAATGAAACCTCCAGTGCTACCGTCAATTTAACCATGCAAAACGCAGCGCCAGTCACGTTAGCAGATACGGCGACCGTTGCCGTTGGTGAAAGCATTGTGATTGATGCTGCTGGCAATGATTCGGATGTGAATGGCGATAAACTGGTTGTAGAAAGCGTACAGAACCTAACGGGCGTGGGAAGTGCGAGTGTAGAAAATGGCAAAATTCGTTTTCAAGCTCCGGATAGTGCGGTTGATAACATCAAGCTGCAATATACGGTTTCAGATGGCAACGGTGCTACCGCAATAGGTGAAGTGACCGTGACGGTTGTCGCTTCTTTGAAAACAACGACATTCAAGAACTCTGAAGGTAGTGGCAGTGTTTCTTATTGGGCTCTGATGTTACTTGTTGCATTGGGCTGGCGACGCCGCGTCTAAAACGATATCGAATTACCGTATAAGCCACTCACATTGAGTGGCTTATTTTTGTACCCGTTTTGCTTCCTAGTACCTCTCATTATCTTATGAGATGTGTTTCTCATTATTTTTAAAGCGATTTTTCTATTCAGCGGGTACCCTATGGGCAGATTTTTATAAATTAAGGATGTTGTATGTCAACCGAGGACTTTTCTGTTTCGGCAATATGCCGAGAAGCAGCAGTTATGGTCAGAAGGAACCTACTCGCAATTGTCATTGCTTGTATTCCATTGATCATCGTGCACTCAATTTTTGTGTTTATGTATCCTGAAATGACGGGGCAAGATCAAGCGAACGCTCAAGAAGGAAACATCGCGGGATTTTATTTCGTCACAATCATTTCATACCCACTTGTTGCCGCGATGGCGGCTGTGCGTGTACACCGAATTTATTTGGTTGGCGATTACATGCACTCAGCATTGGATGTATTTCGCTTGTCAGCCAGAGAATTCCGTTTCATTGGCTGGTGGATATTATTTGGGTTGATGATGATGCTCGTCATTGGTATCCCAATCTTTGTGTTGTCGTTTCTCTATATTGCAGAAAGTGGTGAACCCGATTTTGTTGCCATGGCGTTTATCACAACGGTTGCAAGTATTCCGGGCTATTGGGTGATGGCGCGCTGGTCGTTCGTGTTGCCAGCGACCGCAATGGATCATCAGCCGCGCAGCTTGCGTCGTTCGTGGAACCAAAGCAGACCATACAACAAACAAGTATTCATTTTGATGGGCTTAATTCCATTGGGCGCGGGATTGCTCAGTCAGCTTATCTTTAGTCACTTTACTAACCTCTTCATGCTGAGTCTTGTGGGTGTTGCCTATGGTATTTTCGGTGCGTACCAGTTGGCTTTGTTATCGTTGAGCTATAAAACGGTCGTGGATATTGAACGCGCTCGTTTTGATACACCATCAGAGCCACCAAAAACGGGTGAAGAGTTTTCCGCTTAATCATTTGATCGCTTTTACATACCACTTCCGTTTGTGAGGTGGTATGCAGCGGGTTAATACCTTCCTACCACCTTCGCGTTATTCACGCAAAATACCCATGCCCATTTCATGGCTGAATGACAGTGACGTTCACACGTATACTGACAGCAGTACTTCTTTTTATTAAGGAACTCCACATGTCCATTTGGCAACGGGTCAGTTTCACCCATCGCTTTAGTCAATTACCGTCAGCTTTCTATACTTTGGTCGGGCCGCAACCCTTGGATAATACTCGTTGGGTCGCTTGGAATGGTGAGTTTGCGCAGCAGTTTGGTTTACCAGCAGAGCAAAACGATGAGCTATTGGCTGTTTTTTCTGGGCAAAGCGAATTCGAACCGTTTCGTCCTTTGGCGATGAAATACGCAGGACATCAGTTTGGCGTTTACAACCCAGACTTGGGCGATGGACGTGGATTGCTGTTGGCGGAAATTGAGCATCAAGATGGCACTTGGTTTGATATTCACCTTAAAGGCGCGGGGCTAACCCCCTACTCGCGAATGGGGGACGGCAGGGCGGTGTTGCGCTCAACCATTCGTGAGTATCTATGTAGTGAAGCCATGGCAGGGCTTGGGATCCCGACGACTCGTGCTCTTGGCATGATGGTCAGTGACACGCCGGTTTATCGCGAGAAAACAGAATTCGGCGCAATGTTGATTCGTATGGCGGAGACCCATGTGCGTTTTGGCCATTTCGAGCATTTTTTCTATACCAATCAATTGGCAGAGCAGAAGTTGCTGGCGGACAAAGTGATCGAGTGGCACTTTGCTGATTGTGCGTCGGCCGAGAAGCCATACGCTGCAATGTTTGGTGAAATTGTTCAGAAAACAGCGGACATGATTGCTTATTGGCAAGCGTATGGGTTTGCTCATGGGGTAATGAACACCGACAACATGTCGATCCTTGGTCAAACGTTTGATTACGGCCCGTTTGGTTTTCTTGATGATTATGAGCCGGGATATATTTGTAATCATTCCGACTACCAAGGTCGTTATGCATTTGACCAACAGCCAAGAATTGCGCTTTGGAACCTATCAGCACTCGCGCATGCGCTATCGCCACTCGTTGATCGAGAAGATTTAGAAGCGTCGTTGAGTCAATTTGAAGTCCGGTTGAGTCAGCAGTTCAGCCGCCTAATGCGTGAGAAGTTGGGTTTAAAAACCAAGATCGCGGAAGATGGACGTTTATTTGAAGCAATGTTTGAGCTCCTTCACCAAAATAACACGGATTACACTCGCTTCTTTAGAACGCTTTCAAATCTTGATACTGATTCTTCTCAAGCCGTAATCGACTTGTTTCTTGACCGAGAAGCTGCGCGAGCTTGGCTTGATCTGTACTTAGCTCGATGTGAACTAGAGGTTGATGAACTAGGGGATCTGATTTCAGCCGAACAACGTTGCGAACAGATGCGTCAAGCCAATCCCAAATACATCTTGCGTAACTACTTGGCTCAGTTGGCGATTGATAAAGCGGAAGAAGGGGACTTTAGCGAATTACACCGATTGGCCGAACTGTTAAAGCGCCCATTTGATGAGCAGCCCGAGTTTGATGATTACGCGAAATTGCCACCAGAATGGGGGAAGAAAATGGAGATAAGCTGTTCTTCATAAATGGGTCATTTCCCACCCATTTGAATCTTTTTCTTGGGTGGAATTCACTCGTTATACTCTGTGTTCATGTTAATGGGCTTTGTTAATTTATTGAAATGCATATGAATTTTAACATGGTCCATTAATTGCTCTTTGTTGAACATCCGTACCCATCGCCTAATACCTAGTTATTCATGGACGGGATGGGATGTGATTCAACAAGGAGAATAATAATGTTTAAGCCTCTAACTCTACTATCTGTCTCTGCGCTTGCTGTAACGAGCTTTAACGCTGCCGCGAATTGTGACCCAGGTGAAACGGTCATCAAGTTCAGCCATGTAACGAACGCGGACAAACACCCAAAAGGTATTGCGGCTTCGTTACTTGAAAAACGCGTTAACGAAGAGATGAACGGTAAAGTCTGTATGCAGGTGTTTCCGAACTCAACGCTTTACGATGATGATAAGGTGTTGGAAGCACTACTAAATGGTGATGTTCAACTCGCTGCACCTTCTCTTTCTAAGTTTGAGAAATTCACCAAAAAGTACCGCCTTTTCGATCTGCCTTTCTTATTCGACGATGTCGACGCTGTTGACCGCTTCCAAAACTCTGAAGCCGGTGAAAAGCTGAAAAACTCAATGAAACGACGTGGCCTACAAGGTATTGCGTTTTGGCATAATGGCATGAAGCAAATGTCAGCCAACAAGCCGCTCATTTCTCCAGCCGATGCTGAAGGGCTTAAGTTCCGTGTTCAAGCTTCTGACGTTCTCGTTGCTCAGTTTGAACAGCTAGGCGCAAACCCGCAAAAAATGTCATTCAAAGAAGTGTACGGTGGCCTGCAAACTAAGGTTATTGATGGTCAAGAAAATACTTGGTCAAACATCTACGGCAAAAAGTTCTTCGAAGTTCAAGATGGCATTACGGAAACGAACCACGGGATTCTGGATTACCTAGTAGTGACGTCAAACGACTTCTGGAAAAACTTACCAGACGATCAGCGCGAGCAGCTAAACACAATCATCCAAGAGGTGACAGCGCAGCGTAATGCTGAGTCGACCAAAGTGAACCTTGCGAACAAAAACAACATCATCGAAGCTGGTGGTGTGGTTCGCACGTTAACGCCAGAACAGCGCCAAGAATGGGTCACTGCACTTCAGCCAGTATGGAAGAAGTTTGAAAAAGACATTGGTTCTGACCTAATCGAAGCCGCTTTGGCTTCTAACCAAAAATAATAACGCCTAGCACGCTTAGCCCTCTCGATTAGAGGGGGCTCTTTTCCCCTACAGACGACGTGATGTAATTATGGAACAGACTTTTTTTGCCAAGGCTGGACGAATCACCGATGCCATTGAAGAGACTTTGATTGCTTTCTTCCTAGGTGCCATGACCTTGTTAACCTTTGCCAATGTCATCTTTCGTTATGTCTTTAACGACAATATTCTTTGGGCGCTTGAGCTCACCGTCTTTATGTTCGCATGGATGGTGTTGGTCGGCGCTTCTTACGGTGTGAAAAAACACTTTCATATTGGTGTTGATGTGATTATCAACATAGTGCCAGAGGGCAAACGAAAAGCCTTGGCGTTATTCGCTGCAATATGCTGTTTAGCCTTCTCTATTTTGCTTTTAATTGGCTCTTGGAACTACTGGTATCCGTTCGCCACAGACCGAGCGTGGTATGAAACGGATGATATTCCAATGCCGGAAATGCTTCAGTTTATGGCGGATTGGTTAAACGAGGGAGAGCGTTACGAAAAGCTGCCACGTTTTATTCCTTATTTCGCTTTGCCACTTGGTATGGCGTTGCTAACGCTGAGATTTGCTCAGGCAACATGGCAAATTGCTACCGGAAAGCTCGACCGACTGATTGCAGGGCATGAAGCGGAAGAAGAGCTAGAGGCGCTTCAAGAAGAGATGAGTGATGCCGGTGATCTTATGGCTCCAAAGGCCTCAGACAATTCTAAGAGCAAGGAGCAATAAGCCATGGATATCTTATTTCTATTTTTGATGGTAATTGGCTTCATGCTCGTCGGCGTGCCAATCGCAGTTTCTCTGGGTCTTTCCAGTATTCTTTTCCTTTTGATTCATTCGGATGCGTCTTTGGCGTCTGTTGCTCAAACGTTGTTTAATGCATTTGCTGGACACTACACTCTATTAGCAATTCCATTCTTCATTTTAGCTTCAAGCTTTATGTCGACAGGTGGTGTAGCGAAACGGATCATTCGTTTCGCGATTGCGATTGTAGGCTGGTTCCGTGGTGGTTTAGCGATGGCTTCGGTTGTCGCGTGTATGATGTTTGCCGCGCTGTCAGGTTCATCTCCAGCAACGGTTGTTGCCATAGGTAGTATCGTTATCGCAGGTATGATCAAAAACGGTTACTCAAAAGAGTTTGCGGCCGGCGTAATTTGTAACGCAGGTACGCTAGGGATTTTGATTCCGCCGTCTATCGTTATGGTGGTTTACGCTGCCGCGACCGATGTATCAGTTGGACGTATGTTCCTCGGTGGTGTGATTCCCGGTTTGCTAGCGGGTGTCATGTTGATGATAGCGATCTATATTGCTGCCCGTATTAAGAACCTGCCAAAACAACCATTTGTCGGTTGGAAAGAGACGTTTGATGCAGCTAAGGATGCAAGCTGGGGCTTGTTGCTGGTGGTGATCATTCTCGGTGGTATTTATGGCGGTATTTTCACCCCAACAGAAGCCGCTGCAGTTGCTGCTGTGTACTCGTTCTTTATTGCCAACTTTGTATACAAAGACATGGGGCCATTTGCTGATAAGCAAAATACTAAGCCTGCATTAGTCAAAATTTTTCACACCTTCGTTCATAAAGACACCAAACACACGCTGTATGAAGCGGGTAAACTCACCATCATGCTGCTTTTCATTATTGCCAATGCGTTAATTTTGAAGCACGTTCTCACGGAAGAGCGCATCCCGCAAATGATCACAGAGTCAATGATGTCAGCTGGTTTAGGACCAATCACCTTCTTGATTGTGGTGAACGTATTGCTGTTGATTGGTGGTCAATTTATGGAGCCATCAGGCTTATTGATCATTGTTGCACCACTGGTGTTCCCAATTGCGATAGCACTTGGGATCGATCCAATTCACTTAGGTATTATGATGGTGGTAAATATGGAGATAGGTATGATAACACCACCTGTTGGGCTTAACTTGTTTGTTACTGCAGGTGTCGCCAAAATGTCGATGATGAATGTAGTAAAAGCCGCACTGCCATGGGTGGCGGTGATGTTCCTATTCCTCATTATTGTAACGTACGTGCCATGGGTGTCGACTTGGTTACCAACCACCTTGATGGGGCCAGAAATCATCACTAAATAATGGCACCAGATATTTGAAGAAAAACAAAAGAGGTGTGATGATTCACACCTCTTCGTCTATGGGTTTGTAGCTAGGCCTACGAGGGTCTGGTTGGACTCGCCGCTCGTAGCTTCGCCACTTCTTTTTATTCTTGCGCCGCTCCTCGCCTGAACGTCTCTCTTCTTGATATTGCCCGTCTACCATCACGGTATCTGTAATGATCGGTATTCTCACTTTCTCGTTCATATCCGTAACAACCATGATGAATCAGTTATTAAAAATTATGATTCAAGTTGGATATAATACCAATCCTTGGGAATCGTTTTATTTATAGAGCTCTTTATCTATTTGATAGCGTTGCATTTTGTCATACAGAGTTTTTCGAGGCACATTCAATTGCGCCATTGTCTGTTTAATGCTGCCGTTATTTTCTAGTAATGCACCTTCAATGGCTGCTCTCTCGAACTCTGCAACTTGTTCTGCAAGACTTGAAGAAGGCTTGGCAACCGGAGTCGATTCTCCTAACTGAATTAATTTACCCAATAGCACGAAACGTTCAGCTGCATTTCTTAGTTCGCGAACATTGCCTGGCCAGTCATGGTTCATCAGTTGGGCGAGGTCGTGGGATGACAAGCTAGGAGAGCTTTTACCGTAACGTGAAGCCGCTACCAATAGGAAATGATGGAAGAGGGCAGGGATGTCTTCTTTCCGTTCACGCAGTGGCGGGAGATCTAAGGTAACCACATTCAGTCGATAGTAAAGATCTTGGCGAAAGGTTCCCTCTTCAGCAGCACGTTTCAAATCGACTTTGGTGGCGGCAATCACTCGAATATCTAAGGGCAAGAGTTCATTCGAGCCGACACGCTCAATCACACGCTCTTGCAGTACTCTCAGTAAACGGATTTGGGCTTGGATTGGCATTGACTCGATTTCATCCAAGAAAAGTGTACCGCCTTGAGCAAATTCAAACTTACCGATACGGCGGCTTTCTGCGCCAGTAAATGCGCCTTTTTCATGCCCGTAGAGTTCGCTCTCAATCAAATTCTCTGGTACTGCACCACAATTTACTGCGACAAAGTTTTGGTTCCGTCGAGAGCTTTGCTCATGCAAAGAACGGGCGATTAACTCTTTACCTGTACCAGTTTCGCCAAACAATAAGATATCTGCATCAGTATCGGCGATGTGAGCAATGGTTTCGCGTAACATTTGAATGCTAGACGTTTCTCCGATAACACGAGGTCCGAGCGTTTTACTTGCCTTGAGAGACAGGCGTAACTTCTCGTTTTCAACCGTTAATTGGCGCTTCTCAATGGCGCGCTTGACGGTTTCAACTAGGTGCTCAGGTGGGAATGGCTTTTCGATAAAATCATACGCTCCTTGGTGTAACGCATTAACCGCCATTGAGATATCGCCATGACCAGTAATCATAATCACGGGAAGATGGGTGTCTTTTCGCACAAGGGTATTCAGTAAATCCATCCCTGAAATACCGGGTAAGCAAATATCGGTAATCACCACTCCTGGCTCGGCTCCCTGCTTAATGGCGAGTAAGGCAGATTCAGCGTCTGGAAAGAATGTGGCATCGATATCTGCCAATTCAAACGTTTGTTCTATTGCCAGTCTAAGATCGGCTTCATCATCAATAAAAAACACCTGACACATGATCTCATCCTTTTGATTGTTCTGTGTTGTTAGGAGCGATAGGTAAACACAATGAAAATCGAGCTCCGCCTTGTTCTCGATTTTGGGCACATAATCTTCCGTTCATACTGGCTAAGATTTGTTGAGAGATGGAGAGCCCTAAACCTAACCCATTTTGTTTGGTAGTTAGGAAAGGCTCACATAAGTCCGAAAGTGAGAAACCTCCAAGCCCTGGACCATTGTCATCTACATGAATCCAAACCAAACCGGCATGTTCGTCTTGCTCTACGGATAACTGTACTTGTTTGTCTTGTTGCTCTTTGAGAGCCTCTATCGCATTGGTCAGCAAATTAACCAACACTTGTTCAAGTTGAATGATATTGATCTGAACTTCAACATCGTGCTCTGGTACCTGCGTTTCTAGCGTGACACGTGCAGATTTAAGTGCGGGTTTCATCAGCTCTTTGACTGAGGCAATTACTGGAAACAAACGAGATTGAGCTAGCTCGTTTCCACTGGTTTTTTTAGCGAAAGAACGAAGCTGCTGACTGATGTTTGCCATACGATCAGTGAGGGCTGAGATGCGAGTTAGATTATCTTCCACTCGCTCATATTTTTCTTTTTGGAGGAACAGCTTGCCGTTTTCAGCAAAGCTGCGAATGGCCGCAAGTGGATTATTCAGTTCATGACTGATACTGGCTGACATTTGCCCTAATACTGCTAGTTTCGCAGCTTGAACGAGTTCGTCTTGCGTTAGGCGAAGTGTTTGTTCGGTTTCTATTCTCTGGGCGATTTCTGCTTGCAATTCTGCGGTGCGAGCCATGACTTGATATTCAAGTTTTTGATTGGCCTCTTGTTGAATTCTCTCAAGTTGTAAGTGGCGTTGTTGACGGTGATAGATGAGCTGGCCAATTAAAAACAACACGGTGAATGCAAGAGTAAGTACAAAAATGTAACCCATTGTGAGCCAGACGATAGACTGCTTAGGAGATAGTACACGGATGGTCAGCTTGAGCTCTGGTAGGGGCAACGAAGAGACCACCAAGGTCCCTTTGTTATATGGGTAACCTTGTTTTAGCTCAGAATGCGTTTCCTCCACATTGCCCACCAATCCTAGAGTTTCAATTGGCTCATCAAGGTATTGTCGGCTTGCCCAAACTTGTTTTCTTTCATTCTCAGTCAGTGGTTGTAAGCTTTTGAGTAGCCAATCACTTCGGCTGCTCATGAAAACAATCCCGTGCGGATCGCTCGCGACGAACACACTATTTGGCTGCTGCCAGTTGTCTTCTATCTTACTCAAGTCCATCTTAACCACGACCACACCAAGGACGCCGCCCGCGTATATGATCGGATAAGAATAGTAGTAGCCACGCTTACCCGAAGTCGAACCAAGCGCGTAGTATTGGCTTCGTTCCCCAACGATTGCTTGTTTGAAATAAGGGCGGAACGCAAAATTTCGTCCAATAAAAGATCGCTCTTTACGCCAGTTGCTGGCCGCGACCGTCGTACCCCATTGATCGATTAAATAGGTATCTGCCGCTTCAATCACGTCATTAACGGATTCTAAATACCGATTGGTGAGTTCCAGTTGGGCACTGTTATTTGGATGCAGTAACGCTTGATGGAGAGGGTCATCTTTGGCCAGAAGGTTAGGGATATGGGCGTATTTATCGAGTTTGTTTTTAATATGACTAGAAAATTGCTCAAGTTGGGACTGGTGTTTATCAAGCAATGATTGATAACTAGTCTGCCAAACCCAATGACCACCTATGATTGCGCAAAGGAAATAGAAGGCAAAAAAAGTCAGCAGAATCCGGTTTTTTTGCGACATCCTTGCACTCCTTAAACCTTTCCTTTGGTCACGTAAGAAAATGTTAATAGTTTGTAGGGAGGATTAGGGATTTAGTTTTCAACTCTGTGGAGTAAAACAAGAGCAAGATCTCTTTTTAGGCTTTTCGATAAAAAAACCGGTCGATTCTCTTGAAAAAGTCGCTATTGTCCCCATTCTAGATATGCTGACGATACTTAGACGCTGTTTGAATCGCATTTTTGAAGAAAAAATGGGTCAGCATTCGAGAATTTAGCGCAGACAATGTCCACATAGTGGCTATTGGCTCGACAGGGTTGCGACAGATCGCTAGAATGTCGCGTCTAAAAATTCTGTCCTGAGGCTAATAGGAGATACCTTTGGTAATTTTATCGAAGATATCACTGATTAGTCCGGTACTGACAAACAGTATCGATACTCGATTTAAATTAGGTGTTCGGACAGAACACTACACAAGGATGAAGCGTAAGCTCCGCTGAGTTTCGCTCATACGCTCGGAAAACCGAGCCACTTTAGAGGTTTATATATAATGCAAGTTACTGTTGAAACGCTAGAGGGCCTAGAGCGCCGTCTAAACATTATTGTTCCAGCTGCAAACATCGAAGACGCTGTAACAGCTGAACTACGCAACATCGCTAAAAACCGTCGTTTCGATGGTTTCCGTAAGGGTAAAGTGCCTCTAAAAATGGTTGCTAAGATGTACGGCAAAGCAGTACGTCAAGACGTTCTTGGTGAAGTAATGCAACGCCACTTCATCGAAGCTATCGTTAAAGAGAAAATCAACCCAGCTGGCGCTCCAACTTTCGCTCCTGTAGAAAACAAAGAAGGTTCAGACCTAGTTTTCACTGCAACTTTTGAAGTTTACCCAGAAGTTGAGCTTAAAGGCCTAGAAAACATCACTGTTGAAAAACCGCTAACTGAAGTTAAAGACGCAGACGTAGAAGAGATGATCGATACTCTACGTAAGCAACAAGCTACTTGGGTTGAAGTTGAAGAAGCAGCAGAAGATGGCAAACGCGTAAGCATTGACTTCGTTGGTTCTATCGACGGTGAAGAATTCGAGGGCGGTAAAGCTGAGAACTTCCCACTAGAAATGGGCGCTGGTCGCATGATTCCTGGTTTCGAAGACGGTATCGCAGGTAAAACTGCAGGTATGGAATTCGACATCGATGTGACTTTCCCAGAAGATTACCACGCTGAAAACCTAAAAGGTAAAGCAGCTAAGTTCGCAATCAAAGTGAACAAAGTTGAAGCTCGTGAACTACCAGAACTAAACGACGAGTTCGTTGCTAAGTTCGGTGTTGTTGAAGGCGGTGTTGAAGCACTTAAAGCTGAAGTTCGTAAAAACATGGAACGCGAGCTTAAGCAAGCTGTTAAGAACCGCATCAAAGAGCAAGCGATTGACGGTCTAGTTGAGCAAAACGACATCAACGTACCATCAGCGCTTATCGAGCAAGAAATCCAAGTTCTACGTCAACAAGCTGCACAACGCTTCGGTGGTAACCCAGAAGCTGCTGCTCAGCTTCCACGTGAGCTGTTCGAAGAGCAAGCTAAACGTCGCGTAGTAGTTGGTCTTCTACTAGGTGAAGTAATCAAGTCTGAAGAGCTAAAAGCGGACGACGAGAAAGTTAAAGCTCTAATTGAAGAAATGGCTACTGCATACGAAGATCCATCAGAAGTTATTGCTTACTACGAGCAAAACGAAGAAATGATGAACAACATGCGCAATGTAGCTCTAGAAGAGCAAGCAATCGACGCGATCATCGCTAAAGCACAGGTTTCTGAGAAAGAAGTAGGCTTCAACGAGCTACTTAACCAACAACAACCTGCTGCTTAATAAGCAATATCTTGCGTAGAAGGTTGACTTAACGTTAACTATTCTGCTAACAATGGTCCGTATGATAGTCATCATCCGGGCCATTTATTTTAGGGACATAAGAATATGAGCTACCAAGAAAAAAATGCAATGTCGCCAATTATGGACGCGCTAGTACCAATGGTGGTTGAACAAACTTCCCGCGGCGAACGCTCTTACGACATCTACTCACGTCTGCTGAAAGAGCGCGTGATTTTTTTAACGGGTCAAGTGGAAGACCACATGGCAAACCTTGTCGTGGCTCAGCTACTTTTCCTAGAATCTGAAAATCCAGATAAAGATATTTTCCTATACATCAACTCGCCAGGTGGCAGTGTAACAGCTGGTATGTCTATCTACGATACCATGCAGTTTATTAAGCCAAATGTGAGCACTGTATGTATGGGTCAAGCATGTTCAATGGGTGCCTTCCTGTTAGCGGGTGGTGCGCCAGGTAAGCGTTACGTACTGCCTAACTCTCGTGTAATGATCCACCAACCATTGGGTGGTTTCCAGGGTCAAGCTTCTGATATCCAAATCCATGCTCAGGAAATCCTGACCATTAAGCAGAAGCTAAACAAGTTGTTAGCAGAACATACTGGCCAACCTCTTGAAGTCATTGAGCGCGATACTGATCGTGATAACTTCATGTCATCAGAGCAGGCTGTGGAATACGGTATCGTGGATGCAGTGTTAAGCCACCGCGGCGAGTAATTAGCCAGCGCATTTTGGCAAAAATTGATATACACTCATTCATGAAGAGTAAAGGCTAAGAGGTTAGCGAATGACAGATAAAAGCAAAGAAAGTGGCAGCGGTAAATTGCTGTACTGTTCTTTCTGCGGCAAAAGTCAGCACGAAGTTCGCAAGCTAATCGCAGGTCCGTCAGTGTACATTTGCGACGAGTGTGTCGACTTATGTAACGATATTATTCGCGAAGAAATCAAGGATGTTCTCCCTAAGAAAGAATCTGAAGCGTTACCAACGCCAAAACAGATCCGTGAACACCTTGATGACTATGTGATCGGGCAAGATTACGCGAAAAAAGTGCTCGCAGTTGCGGTATATAACCACTACAAGCGTTTACGCAATGGTGATACAACGAGTGAAGGTGTGGAGCTTGGTAAAAGTAACATCCTTCTAATTGGCCCAACAGGTAGCGGTAAAACACTACTTGCTGAGACATTAGCTCGATTCTTGGATGTGCCATTTACAATGGCAGACGCAACCACACTAACCGAGGCTGGTTATGTGGGTGAAGACGTTGAAAACATCATCCAAAAGCTTCTGCAAAAATGTGATTACGATGTAGCTAAAGCTGAACGCGGCATCGTTTACATTGATGAAATTGATAAAATTTCACGCAAAGCTGAAAACCCATCTATTACGCGTGACGTATCTGGTGAAGGTGTTCAGCAGGCGCTACTAAAACTTATCGAAGGTACGGTTGCATCGGTTCCACCTCAAGGTGGTCGTAAGCACCCTCAGCAAGAATTCCTACAAGTGGACACGTCGAAGATCCTGTTCATCTGTGGTGGTGCATTTGCTGGCCTAGATAAGGTGATTGAGCAGCGTGTTGCAACAGGTACAGGTATTGGCTTCGGTGCTGAAGTTCGTTCTAAAAACGAATCGAAGACCGTGGGTGAGCTATTTACTCAGGTTGAGCCTGAGGATTTAGTGAAGTACGGACTCATTCCAGAATTCATTGGTCGTCTTCCTGTGACAACAACATTGACTGAGCTTGATGAAGAAGCGTTGATTCAGATCCTATGTGAACCGAAGAACGCATTAACCAAGCAATACGCAGCATTGTTTGAGCTTGAAAACGCCGAACTTGAGTTCCGAGAAGATGCGCTGCGCGCTATCGCTAAGAAAGCAATGGAGCGTAAAACAGGTGCTCGTGGTTTACGCTCGATCCTTGAAGGCGTATTACTGGAAACCATGTACGAACTGCCATCTGCGACAGACGTAAGTAAGGTCGTGATTGATGAGTCCGTCATCAATGGTGAGTCAGAGCCATTGCTTATTTATAGCAACTCAGACAATCAGGCCGCTGGAGCAGAATAAATTCAGCCGTAATGAAAAAGGAGGTAAGTAATTACCTCCTTTTTTTATTTCTCTTATTGAATCCAAACAATTAGCCCCCATATAAATCGATAAGTAATACGTAAACGTGAAAGCGGAAGAGAGAATTATATGAACTTGGAACGTTCCGAGCGTATCGAGATCCCGGTACTACCTCTACGTGACGTAGTGGTCTACCCGCACATGGTTATTCCATTGTTTGTTGGTCGTGAGAAATCGATTAGCTGTTTAGAAACGGCGATGGAAACCAACAAACAAGTTCTTCTTGTGGCACAAAAGCAAGCTGATACTGACGAGCCTACGGTTGACGACCTATTTGAAGTAGGTACGGTAGCCACCATTCTCCAGCTACTGAAGCTTCCGGATGGCACAGTAAAAGTACTGGTTGAAGGCCAGCAACGTGCGAAAATTAATCACTTTAAAGAGAGTGACTTCTTCCTAGCGGAAGCGGAATTTGTTGTTACGCCAGAATTGGATGAGCGTGAGCAAGAAGTGATTGTTCGCAGTGCGATTAATCAGTTTGAAGGCTTCATTAAGCTAAACAAGAAGATTCCACCAGAAGTTTTAACCTCACTCAACGGTATCGACGAAGCAGCACGCTTAGCGGATACCATTGCAGCTCATATGCCGTTGAAGCTGGTGGATAAGCAGCAAGTACTTGAAATTGTTGATGTCACTGAGCGTCTGGAATTCCTAATGGGCCAGATGGAATCAGAGATCGATTTGCTGCAAGTTGAAAAACGCATTCGTGGTCGCGTTAAAAAGCAAATGGAAAAATCTCAGCGTGAGTACTATCTGAATGAGCAAATGAAAGCGATTCAGAAAGAACTTGGTGAGATGGAAGACGCACCAGACGAGTTCGAAACGCTGCAGAAGAAGATTGACGAATCAAAAATGCCTCAAGAGGCACGTGAAAAGACTGAGCAAGAGCTTCAAAAGCTTAAGATGATGTCTCCGATGTCTGCCGAAGCAACAGTGGTTCGTAGCTACATCGATTGGATGGTCAGCGTGCCTTGGGCTAAACGCTCAAAAGTTAAGAAAAATTTAGCGAAAGCAGAAGAGATTCTTAATGAAGACCACTACGGTCTAGAGCGCGTAAAAGAGCGTATTCTTGAATACTTGGCGGTTCAAAACCGAATCAATAAGTTAAAAGGTCCAATCCTTTGTCTTGTTGGTCCTCCAGGTGTGGGTAAAACGTCTCTTGGTCGTTCAATTGCTTCTGCTACAGGTCGTAAGTACGTTCGTATGGCGCTGGGTGGTGTACGTGATGAAGCAGAAATCCGCGGTCACCGTCGTACTTACATTGGCTCATTGCCAGGTAAATTAATCCAGAAGATGTCGAAAGTTGGCGTGAAGAACCCATTGTTCTTATTGGACGAAATCGACAAAATGTCTTCAGATATGCGCGGCGATCCGGCATCAGCGCTACTAGAAGTACTTGATCCTGAACAGAATAACTCGTTCAACGATCACTACTTAGAAGTGGATTACGACCTTTCTGACGTTATGTTCGTTGCAACCTCGAACTCGATGAACATTCCAGGTCCATTGTTAGACCGTATGGAAGTTATTCGTTTATCTGGTTACACCGAAGACGAGAAGCTGAACATTGCAAAACGTCACCTTGTTGATAAGCAAGTGAAGCGCAATGGTCTAAAACCGGATGAAATCATCATTGAAGACTCTGCGATTATTGGCATCATCCGTTACTACACTCGTGAAGCGGGTGTTCGTAACTTAGAGCGTGAGATTTCTAAGATCTGCCGTAAAGCCGTGAAGAACATCTTGTTGGATAAAGACATCAAGTCAGTAACGGTAACGATGGACAACCTAAAAGAGTACTTGGGTGTTCAACGTTTCGATTACGGTAAAGCGGATGAAAGTAACCGAATTGGTCAAGTGACAGGTCTAGCTTGGACAGAAGTGGGTGGTGATCTGCTAACGATTGAAACTCAATCCATGCCAGGTAAAGGTAAGCTGACGCAAACGGGCTCTCTTGGTGACGTGATGCAAGAGTCTATTCAAGCCGCAATGACAGTAGTTCGCTCTCGTGCAGAAAAACTGGGTATCAATACTGACTTCTACGAGAAGAAAGATATTCACGTGCACGTACCGGAAGGCGCGACGCCAAAAGATGGCCCAAGTGCGGGTACTGCAATGTGTACTGCCTTGGTTTCTGCTCTGACAGGTAACCCTGTGAAAGCAGAGGTAGCGATGACGGGTGAAATAACTCTGCGTGGTGAAGTCCTACCTATCGGTGGCCTAAAAGAGAAGTTACTTGCGGCACACCGTGGCGGCATTAAGACTGTGCTAATTCCAAAAGACAACGAGCGTGATTTGGAAGAGATTCCTGATAATGTTATCGCTGATCTGGAAGTCATCCCTGTACAGTGGATTGATGAAGTACTGAAAGTCGCACTAGAGCGAGACCCGACGGGCGTTGAGTTTGAGTCTCAAAAATAGTGATGTGCAGCAAAAATAAGTAAAAGTTTACGCTGATAAGTCTAAAAAGGCTTGTCAGCGTTTTTTTTGGGCGCTAAGTTAGTTTCGATAGCTGCCAGCCCTTGACGAATAAGGGATGGAGCATATTTTCTTAACAATGGAACGAAAGTCATCACAAAAATAATCACAGATGACACAAAGGGGAAATTACAGTGAATAAAACTCAGTTAGTAGAACAAATCGCAGAAAATGCAGACATTTCTAAAGCGTCAGCGGGTCGTGCTCTAGATGCATTCATCGAAGCAGTAAGCGGCACTCTTCAGTCTGGTGATCAAGTTGCTCTAGTTGGCTTTGGTACATTCAGCGTTCGTACTCGTGCTGCACGTACTGGTCGTAACCCAAAAACTGGTGAAGAAATCCAAATCGCAGAAGCAAAAGTACCAGCTTTTAAAGCTGGTAAAGCACTGAAAGACGCTTGTAACTAATCACAGCGTTAATTCTGTAACCGGCTATTTGCTTAACTTTTGCTCAAACAATAAGTTTCGAACAAAAATTTACAAACTTCGAGCCGAACTTTCTTAAATTATGCGCATCATACTGATGCGCATTTCTTTTTCTGATATTATTGCGCCATTATTTCTATTAGATAGAAGCAGTAGGCTTCAATTGTGGAGAGCAGTTAAATTATGATGGATCGACTACGCGAAGGCGTGAATAGCATCGCGGTCAAAATTATCCTTGGGCTTATCATCCTGTCTTTCGTATTTGCAGGTGTGGGTAGCTACATCGTTAGTGGTAACAACAACTCTGCAGCGAAAGTCGGTAACACTGAGATTCCTCGTGGTGAGTTCGAGATGGCATACCAAAATGAGCGTAACCGTATGCAAGCTCAGTTGGGTGACTACTTCTCTCAAATGCTGGCTGACCCTGCATATGTTGAATCTTTCCGCAAATCCGTTTTAGATCGAATGATCAATGACGTGTTGCTTGACCAACAAGCAGAAGCTTTAGGTCTGCGAATCAGCGACACCCAAGTTCGCAGCATGATTCTAGACATGCCTCAATTCCAATCTAATGGTCAGTTCGATCAAGAGATCTATCAAGCTTCTCTGCGTCGTGCAGGCTTTTCGCCAGACTCTTTTGCTGAGTACATGCGTCGTGAATTGGTTCGTGAACAACTGCTGAATGCACTACAAAACAGTGAATTTATTCTGCCAGGTGAAGTACAGGCAGAAGGTAAGCTGTTCACTCAAACTCGTGATATTCGCACGATTAAAATCGACTTAGCAGAGTTTGCGAAAAATATTGAATTGACTGACGAAGAAATTCAACAGTACTACAAAGCAAACCCTGACAACTTTACTCGCCCAGAGCAGGTTAAAGTCGCGTATATCGAACTGTCTGCTGAAGCGCTAAAGGAACAAGTTAATGTTTCTGATGCTGAGGTGAAAAAGTACTACGAAGAGCACTTAAACAAATACTCTTCAGAAGAGCAGCGTCGTGTCGCTCATATTCTTGTAGAAGGGGACGATGAAGCAAAAGCGCAGGCTATCCTAGATGAGCTAAATGCGGGTGCAGATTTTGCGACGCTTGCTCAAGAGAAATCTGACGATTTTGGCAGCGCTGAAAACGGTGGTGACTTAGGTTGGATAGAGCGTGATGTGATGGACCCTGCTTTTGAAGAAGCGGCATTCGCGTTGAAGAATCCAGGCGATACGTCGGGTCTAGTAAAGTCGGACTTTGGTTACCATATTATCAAGCTTGAAGAGCTAAAAGACTCTGTGGCGAAGCCATTTGAAGAAGTAGCCGCTGAAATCAAGCAAGAAATGGTTGACCAACAAGCGGTTGATCAATTCTACGAGCTACAAAGTGAGCTTGAGCGCGTAGCGTTTGAATACCCAGACTCATTGTATGACGCTTCTCAAGCGGTTAACCAAGAAGTGAAGACAACGGACTTTATTTCTCAAGTTGACGCACCTGAAGTGCTTCGTAACCCTGCGGTAATGCAAGCTATCCTTAGCCCAGAAGTAAAAGAAGATGGCTTAAACTCTGAAGCTATCGAAGTTGCACCTGAGCATATTATTGTTGTTCGTGTTGAAGATGCACGTGATGAGACGGTTCTTCCACTAGAAGAAGTGAAAGATCAGGTTATTGCAGAGCTTTCTCGCGTTAAGGGTGAGCAAGATGCGATGGAACTTGGTACACAGGTTGTTGCTGCATTGAAAGAAGGTAAGACAGATGTGCTTACTGAAAACAACCTTGCATTTGGTGAACAAGAGACAGTAGATCGCCGTTCTCCGTTGGCAACAACGGTATTCGCGATGGCAAAACCAGTCGATGGTAAGCCAGTATATGGTCAGTCTAAAGATCTTGAAGGTAACATTGTTATCATCGAGCTTGATGCTGTAAATGCTGAGCTAGATAGTGAGTTAGAAGAGCAAGTTGCGATGCAAATGCAGCGTGCATCTTCTCAGCAAGACCTATCATCTGTGTTAGCAGTACTGCGCGCAAACACTGACATTGAGTACTTTATTGTGAGCAACTAAGCACAATTAGTGTAATTTGCATGTTAACTAAAACGGACCGCATAAGCGGTCCGTTTTATTTTTGTCTTTATTAACTTCAATCATCAATAAGCATTACTTAAATTAGTGCGCGTTTAAGTGATACCAGTCATTGCGAATATCGGGTCATCTAGGTTTGTTAACTGGATAGTGACTTGCTACTGGTGACTGGTTTTAGCCTACTATTTTGGAGATTGTATGTTCAATATGAAATGGATTTTGACATTGTGCTTATTTGTTTTTGCGCCTTTTAGCATGGCTGCGGATTCAGCCACTGACAAATATGAAGGAATTGAAATTACCGTAAATATCAACACGGCCTCTGCTGAAGAAATAGCGACCATGTTGAAAGGTATTGGTGAGAAGAAAGCGCAGAGTATCGTGGACTACCGCGAGGAGCATGGCCCTTTTAAAACGGCAGCAGATTTGAAGAGCGTAAAAGGCATTGGTGAAGCGACAGTTAAGAAAAACGAAGACCGCATTTTACTGTAGCTTGATGTATTTCAGATATTGAGTCTGAATTCAGAACAATATCTGTTTCCCTATTACTGCTTTCCCGAACCAACCCCTCTTTCGTGGTTCGGGATTTTTTATCCGAATAAACGACGGCGAAAACCTTTTTCCATTAGAGCCATTGTTAACCCACCGAACGCACCAAATAAATGAGCATCAATAGCAACGTTTGCGCCGATAAGCGCAGCAGTGCTGCTGGATGGACCATAGATCTGCTCCCATGCTACTTTGGCAATAAGCCCTCCGACCAACAACAGGCTGCTTCTTCTGCCTTCAAAGACTTCTCTGAGTGCCCAGAATCCAAATAGACCGTGTAGTACGCCAGATAATCCCACGTACACCGACATATTGGTAAACAAATTCATTGCGCCAACAAATGCACACAAGAGTGAGAAAACGATAAGGAAGTTGCGAGTGCTTGGACGAAAAATAAAAGTAATGATCCACAATCCTGCCAGGTTCATCCCTAAGTGCGCAAAGTTGGTATGTGTGAGATTTCCTGTTACGATTCGCCACCATTCGCCATGGCGTATATTGTAGCTGTGCCACTCGGTTAGGCTTGCCATTGGCTCGAATTGAAGTATCAAACAGATCACGCTGATAATACTCAGCAAGGTATAAAGGTTCACTCTATGTCTCGTTATTGTTCTCGTTGTGGAAAATCGCAAAAAGCGTGTATTTGCCAATGGATTGTACCGTTGGCAAGCGAGGTAGAACTTATCATTCTTCAGCACACGAGTGAAGAACATCGTCCGCTTGGTACGGCACGGATTCTCAATTTGAGTTTAGATAACTGTATTTGTCTGATAGGAGAGGACTTTTCTGGTGATGATGTCTTAAATCACTTGTTGGCGGATGAATCATATCAACATTTTGTTCTTTACCCATCGGAACAGTCACGATGCATCTCTGAAATTAATCAAGCGAGCCGTAGTGTATCTAAGAAAATACGTTTGATTTTGCTCGATGGGACGTGGAAAAAAGCGTACAAAATGTGGCAGCTTTCTAGCAATTTACATCCACTCCCAACCGTGCAATTACCGAAGCAATTACAAGGGCATTACACCATTCGTAAAGCGCCCTCTGAGAATAGCTTATCGACAGTCGAGGCAGGTTATCATTCGCTTCGCTTGCTTGAACCCGAGAGAGACTTTACACCGCTTATGCATGCCTTTGAAAAGATGATCGAATTCCAAATCGCCCAGATGCCGCCGGGCGTATTTGAAAAGAATTACTTGAAAGGTTGAGCGTTACTAAAGAACGATGGAAGAGAATAGCTGACGGTGAAGCTTTTGCGCGTGTCCATCGGTCATAGCAGAAATGTAATCGGCGATGACTCTCATCTTATTGCTCTCGCTTTTCGCTTGGCACCACAGTTCTTTTGTATGAACAGGCAGCAAGCGCTCTGGGTCCGCTGTTAACGCTTCAAAAATATCCATAATAATTTGCTGACCCTTATACTCAACGATCTGGACCTGCGGGACTTGGATAACGAAGGTGCTGACAAAGTGCTTGAGTACGTCAAGTGCACGTGCCATTTGTGGCTCTAAACACGCATTCCAAGACAGTAATGGATTACTGAAAGACTCATCCACCGCCTTAATTGAAATGCTGGTCAGCAGGGCGTTAACCATACCACCGATGGCATCTTTCCGCTCATGATGCTTACCGCTAAATAGCATCTGTCCGATGGAATCGATATGAGCTTCAAACCACGGGTCGCCACAGTCCGCTAATTGACTTGCTGCGCCTTCTTGCCATTGCTGGCGTGTCACCATACCAAGTACGATTGCATCTTCTAAATCATGAACGCCGTAGGCGATATCATCCGCTAGCTCCATGATTGAGCAATCGAGTGATTTAAAGCGCGTTTTACTGTGCTCAAACTCCGATTCTGGTTTTGAGCGCATTAGGCTAAGCAATGCCTTGTCGTTGTCAGAAAGCGGCGCAATTACCCAATCAAATAAGTCTTTGTCACAATCATAAATGCCCTTCGCTGGGCTCCAATCTTTGGCTTTTAGTTTGCGTTGATGCTCGGCTGGTTGAGGCAACTTGACGGAGCGTGTTTGACTAATAAGGGCAGGGTACTTGATCAAACCAAGCAGTGTGCGGCGTGATAAATTCATTCCGAAATGCTCAGTATAAGGCTCTAACTTAGTGACGATACGAAAGGTTTGGGCGTTTCCCTCGAAACCGCCATGTTCGCGCATTACGTAGTTTAGAGCGACTTCTCCCCCATGACCGTATGGAGGATGCCCGATGTCGTGCGCCAAACATAATGAATCAATTAAGCTGTCTGATGGCAATAGATCACGGAACTCTGGTTGTTTTTTCTTCAACTGGGCGACGATACCGGTCCCGAGTTGCGACGCTTCTAAGGAGTGTGTTAACCGGCTGCGGTGAAAGTCTTCCAAGCTATTGCCGTGTACTTGGGTTTTTGCTTGTAAGCGTCGAAATGCAGCCGAGTGAAGAATGCGCGCTCGGTCTCTTTGGTACGGGCTTCGATGGTCGTCACGACGTATTTTATGCTCATCATCATGGCGCTCTTGCCATTGCGGGTGTAATTCAAACGACACGATTATCTCCGTAAGCTAACTGATTTCATCTAACGATAATTCGAAACTTGGGGCAAAGGTATTGAGGAAGTAATCCATTTCAGGCGTTCTACGTTCTTGCAAAGTGATGTCTAAGCGTTTTTTTGCCAGAGCGAACTCATGATTGCCTGCGCTTAGTTCTTCGAGACATTTTAAATAGGCACAGATGGAGTCGGCTTGCTTGACGATTTTTGCGTCCTCTCCGTGTGCAGAGTGGGAAAGAAGGTAGGGGGCAAAATCATCTTGGAACTCTTCCGGTAACATTGAAAGCAATTTTTGTTCCGCTGCCGATTCTATCTTCTTATATTCTTTGGCAATTTCAGGGTTGTAATACTTCACTGGGGTTGGAAGGTCTCCCGTTAATACTTCGCTAGAGTCATGGTACATAGCAAGAATCGCGATGCGTTCTGGATTAAGGTTGCCGCCGAACTTTTTGTTTTTAATTAGGGCAAGGGCATGAGCGACAAAAGCAACTTGTAAGCTATGCTCTGAAACGTTTTCTGGTGAGACGGACCGCATTAAAGGCCAGCGTTGGATCAGCTTCATTCGAGCCAGGTGAGCGAAAAAATGGCTTTCTTTCATGGCTTTCTCCGTTTCTGGTGTAAAAAAGGAACTCACTAGGAGTTCCTCTAAGCATATGAGAGATCAGCACTAATTACTACCAGTGATTCATTACTGGCTGTAGGTTGATAGGAATCGCTCAAAACGTCCAATGGCGATTTCTAGATCTTCAACGTGCGGCAGTGTCACGATGCGGAAATGGTCTGGTTTCGGCCAGTTGAAGCCGGAACCTTGCACCAGTAAGACCTTCTCTTGTTTTAAGAAATCTAAAACCATCTGCTGATCGTTCTTGATGTTGTACATTTTTGTGTCGATTTTCGGGAAGAGGTACATCGCACCCTTAGGTTTGACACAAGAAACACCAGGAATCTGATTGATCAGTTCATACGCTCTATTGCGCTGCTCTAATAAGCGTCCGCCAGGTAAAATCAGTTCATTGATACTCTGGTATCCACCTAGCGCAGTTTGAATCGCATGTTGCATTGGTACGTTTGCACATAAACGCATCGATGAAAGCAACTCCAAGCCATTCACGTACCCTTGAGCTAGATGTTTAGGCCCCGTTAGGAACATCCAGCCACCACGGAAACCGCAAACACGGTAGGCTTTTGAAAGGCCATTGAATGTCATGACTAGCACGTCTTCAGTGAGTGTTGCGACTGAGGTATGTGTTGCACCGTCGTACAACACTTTGTCGTAGATCTCATCTGCGAAAATGATCAGTTTGTGCTGGCGCGCGATTTCAATCACTTCAAGTAGGAAATCACGGCTATATACCGCACCTGTCGGATTGTTCGGGTTGATCAGAACAATGCCACGTGTCTTTGGTGTGATTTTCTTTTTGATGTCTTCAAGGTCTGGGTACCAGTCTGCACCTTCATCACATAGGTAATGAACCGGCTTACCGCCTGATAGTGCAACTGAAGCTGTCCACAACGGGTAATCAGGTGCTGGAATCAGCATTTCGTCGCCATTATTTAACAGCGCTTGCATTGCCATCACGATCAGCTCAGACACGCCGTTACCCACATACACATCTTCGACATCTAGCGAGCGGATACCTTTACGTTGATAGTGTTGGACCACGGCTTTACGAGCAGAGTAAATGCCTTTGGAATCACAATAGCCTTGAGAAGTCGGCAGATTACGAATCACGTCGACTAAAATTTCATCAGGGGCGTCAAAACCAAATGGGGCAGGGTTACCAATGTTTAGCTTTAGGATTTTATGCCCTTCTTCCTCCATGCGCTTAGCATGTTTGAGTACAGGACCCCTAATGTCGTAGCAGACATTATCGAGTTTTGACGACATCCCGATATTTTGCATTGTATAATTCCTAAAAATTCGTTAATTTCTTTATTAAAATACAATAATTTGTTTTTTATTAGAATATATATCTGTAAATTATCTGTTTGCTGGTTAAGTTTTGCTCGTTTGCTATCACAGGATTTTGCAAAAGATCGCATACGACCTTGATTTGCTTTGGGTCTAAACTTAGAGTAGCCGTCAGTTACCATTTATCCTCACATACTACGAGGTTGATTTGTCACAGTTCCATCAAGCCGTAAAGAGAATTATCGAGCGAGTTCAGCAAGCGGAAGGCAATCAAACACGTCTGGTCGAGCCCCTGAGCGAGAAACCTAATTTCTCATTTATTGATTGGCTTGATGCACAACCACTTTTCCCTAAATTCTACTGGCAGTCCCGCGATACTCGTGAAGAGGTCGTTGCATTAGGGCAATTACACGCCTTTGTTGAGCCAGGCCCTGCTTATACCATTCTAGGTGAAGGGCAACGAGTCTGGGGCGGACGCTCTTTTGACGGCCAGCATGAGAAGAATCGTCGCTGTATGCCTTCTTTCTTCTTTTTGCCTCAAATTGAGTTAATTCGTTTTGACCAACAATGGTCTCTCGCAGTTAATATTTCAGAAGACAAAGCGCGAACCCTAGCAGGACTGAATAAACTGGTTTGTGAGGTCGCGACCTTAGCTCCGATTTCTTCTCACATCCGCTCTATTGTTCATACGCCAAGTCAGCCTCAATGGAATGAGTTAGTTCATAAAGTTTTGACTGGTATAAAGAATGATGATTTTAAGAAAGTGGTATTGGCGCGTCGCTCTACCGTGCAGCTTGATAACACATTAAGCGCTGCACAATTGCTGAAAGCGAGTTACTTAAACAACCATCATAGTTTCCATTTCATGCTGAGCTTAGACAGCAAACACAGCTTTATGGGCTCTACGCCAGAACGTTTGTATTCTCGCGTAGGGCACGAACTTCATACCGAAGCGTTAGCAGGCACGATTGGTAGAGGGGACAATGCCACTCACGATATGGAGTTGGCGAATTGGTTATCCCAAGATGAAAAGAACCTCAATGAAAACCAATATGTAGTTGATGACATTATTGATCGCCTATCACCGCATTCCGAAGCGGTTGAAGTGGAGGCCGAGGCAAGTTTGGTTAGGCTACGAAAAGTGCAACACCTCAAGCGAAATATTCACGCGAGCCTAAAGACGGGAATAAACGGTGTTCAGTTGTTATCGGCGCTTCAGCCGACGGCGGCGGTTGCTGGCTTACCTCGACAAGAATCCATGCAGTTTATTCTTGATAATGAGCCCTTTGCACGCGGCTGGTACGCGGGGTCAATGGGTTACATAAGCCATGAACGAGCAGAGTTTTGTGTCGCGATCAGAAGCGCGCTTGTGCTCGGTGACCAAGTACAACTGTTTGCGGGCGCAGGTATTGTGCCAGGCTCTGTGGCAGAGCATGAGTGGGCGGAACTTGATAAGAAAATGTCGACGTTGCTTACGCTGATTTCTGATCACCCCCCGTTGGGAGTCGCATCATGAATCATGACCAAGCGGTGCTCAATCGAATTTGGTCAGAAACCATATTGATTGAGCTTCAGCGATTTGGCGTTAAGCATGTTTGTATCGCTCCTGGCTCTCGTTCTACTCCTTTAACTTTAGAGGCGGCAGAACAGTCCAATTTTTCTATTCATACTCACTTTGATGAGCGTGGTCTCGGCTTTATGGCTCTTGGCTTAGCGAAAGCTACTCAAGAGCCAGTGGCAATCATCGTTACCTCTGGTACGGCAGTGGCGAACTTATTACCAGCCGTTGCGGAGGCTAGGCTTACTGGTGAAAAGCTGGTGCTGCTCACTGCGGATCGTCCGATGGAGCTCGTTGGCTGTGGCGCAAACCAAGCGATTAACCAGTTGGGTATTTTTTCACATCATGTCTCGGCCAGCTTGAATTTACCAAGCCCAACTTTAACAACATCGCTTAATTGGTTGCTGACCTCTGTTGACGAAGTGATGTTTACTCAGCAGCTGCAAGGCAGTGCTGTTCATATTAACTGTGCATTTCCAGAACCTTTGTATTCCAACGGTGCAAAAGCGGATTATCAAACCTACTTAGACTCGGTAGCCGGATGGCGAAAAGGAAGTGGTAGTTATACCCAGCGTTTTAGCCACTTGTCACAGGCGAAAATCCCGTCTTGTGCGGATAAAAAAGGCTTGGTTGTGATTGGCAGCTTACCGCTTGAACAAGCGAAGTCGGCGCAGGCATTTGCACAAAAGATGGGATGGCCGGTACTTGCAGACCCGCAAAGTGGTCTCAGTTCGGATTGGGCGCATTACGATGTATGGCTTCAACTTCCCGAGCTCGCAAACGAGCTTGAATCTTGTGAACTTATTATCCAATTTGGTAGCCGAATCATCTCCAAACGTTTGAACCAGTGGATTGATAAACAAGTTTCGCAAAATCAACAAAGTAAAGACGTTCAATACTGGTATATCTCGCCGCGTATGGACCGTAATAACCAAAATCATCTGGCGCAAATGCACTGGGTTGAGCTTCCTCAAACTTGGGTTTCTCGCATTAGCTTTGAGAAGCCAATATTTGCTGGGTGGGCTGATAGGTTAGCGAATGGAGTTAAGCGAGTTCATCAACGTATCGAAGAAGCTTTCCTATCTGATTCAGCGTCTGCCATTGACGAAATTGCGTTGGCAGCAGACATCAACGAGCGCACTAAAAACGCTGATGTCTTTTTGGGTAACAGTTTGTTTGTTCGACTTGTCGATATGTACGGCAAACTTGATGATGTAGAAGTGTTCACTAACCGAGGCGCGTCAGGAATTGATGGTTTGTTTGCTACCGCATCAGGTGTGCAGCGAGCAAGAGGTAATCTGTTACTGATGTATATTGGTGACACATCAGCACTGTATGATCTCAATTCACTAGCGCTGTTTTCTCACAATAAATTGCCGACGGTACTTGTGGTCACAAACAATGATGGTGGCGCAATTTTCGATATGTTACCGGTGCCTCAGGAGCATCGCACTGCGTACTACCAAATGCCCCACGGTTATCAGTTTGAACATGCAGCCAAACAGTTTGGTTTAAAGTATGAGAAGCCAACTACGTTAGAAATGTATCAAGCAATGGTTGCCGAGCACCTGTCGAGCGGTCAAGGCACACTGCTGGTGGAAGTTCAAACCCCACCAAGTCAAGCCGCAGAGTTGATAAAGGCATTTAATAAGAGCCTGCATGCTTCACTCTGAGCGTCTCTCTTCAACTGAAAAACACCAAAGTGGTGATCTTCCCACTCTGGTGTTTTTGCATGGCTTTTTAGGAAGTGGTGCTGATTGGCAAGCTTGTTTGGATGAGCTGACTCGGTTTGAACGAATTGTTATAGACCTTCCTGGTCATGGTCGTAGCCAGTTTACAAAGTGCAACGATCTCGATGATTGCTGCAAACTTCTTAATTCCACACTATCTTTATTATTTCCTCCGCAACAACCACTTATTTTGATTGGTTACTCGATGGGCGGCCGTATTGCGATGCATGGTATTGCCAATCAATGCTTCTCAGATCTCAATATTGTGGGCGCAATTGTTGAAGGGGGAAACTTCGGGCTTCAAACTGAGTCAGAGAAACAGGTGAGATTGGAGAATGATGCTCGCTGGGCAAAGCGTTTCAAAACTGAACCACTTGAACGTGTTTTGAACGATTGGTATCAGCAAGCGGTGTTTTCTTCACTAAACCATGAGCAAAGACAAACATTAATTGCGAAGCGAAGTGATAATCTTGGCTCGGCGGTCTCGAGCATGCTGATGGCAACATCGTTAGCCAAGCAGGCGTATTTGTTGCCCACACTGAAAAAGCAGAATATACCGATGTATTACTTGTGTGGTGCGAAAGACCAAAAATTTAGCCAACTGGCACAACGTAGCGGGTTGGCGTATCGACAAGTTGAAGGCGCAGGACATAACGTTCATCAAGAGCAGCCCCAACAATTTGCGATGCATATTAAGCAAATAATTCAATCTCACTTTGGTGAGAGTAACGAGAACAATGGGAATCACCATGGCTAAAACAGTAGGCATTTCTGAAGAAGAACTTTACGCTCCGGTTCAATGGAAAGATTGCGGCGAGAAATACGAGGATATTCACTACCATAAATCTGAAGATGGTATCGCGAAAATTACCATTGCACGCCCACAAGTGCGTAATGCATTCCGCCCTCAAACAGTAAAAGAGATGATTGATGCGTTAGCAGATGCGCGTTACGACTCTGGTGTTGGCGTGATCATTCTGACAGGTCTAGGTGAAGACGCATTCTGTTCTGGCGGCGACCAGAAGATCCGTGGCGACTACGGCGGCTATAAAGACGAGCAAGGTACACACCACCTAAACGTATTGGACTTCCAACGCGATATTCGAACTTGTCCAAAACCTGTGATCGCATCAGTTGCCGGCTGGGCTGTTGGCGGCGGTCATGTACTGCACATGATGTGTGACCTAACAATTGCAGCGGACAACGCGCAGTTTGGTCAAACGGGCCCTAAAGTGGGTTCATTTGATGGTGGTTGGGGCGCGTCTTACATGGCTCGTATCGTAGGCCAGAAGAAAGCACGCGAAATCTGGTTCCTATGTCGTTTCTATAACGCGCAAGAAGCGTTAGACATTGGCTTGGTCAACACGGTTGTGCCGCTAGAAGAGCTAGAGAAAGAAACCGTGCGTTGGTGTCGTGAAGTTCTTCAGCATAGTCCAATGGCGCTACGCTGCCTGAAAGCTGCCTTGAATGCGGACTGTGATGGTCAAGCAGGCCTTCAAGAGCTTGCGGGTAACGCAACGATGATGTTCTACATGACCGATGAAGGCCAAGAAGGTCGTAACGCATTCAACGAGAAACGTCGCCCAGACTTCGACAAATTCCCTCGTAACCCATAATCCGTATAAAAAGAGGAGTGTTTTAGCTCCTCTGTTCCATTTTTCCTGAGCGCCTCGCCCTCTGGGAGGCTGGTGAGATTGCTCGCCAGAACGCTCAAATATACGGCATTACATAGGACTCGAATTATGCGTGAAGCGAAAATTTATCGTTATATCTTGCCCATGGATAGTGGTGTCATCCTGCGAGACAATAAGCTAACTGACCGTGTTGGTTATGTTGTTGTGCTTTCTGAAGGTGACCAAATAGGGCTTGGAGAAGTCTCTCCTCTTCCTGGTTTTAGTTTAGAGAGCACCGAAGATGCTGGTATTCAGCTACAGGAACAAGCGGAGCGTTGGGTTGCTGGATTGGATGTGGATTACGCCAACATGTATCCATCGGTCGCGTTTGGTTTATCGATGGCACAGTTAGAGTTAGCTGGTGGCTTACCCCAACAAGGTAAGTATCAAACAGCGCCGCTGTGTACTGGTGACCCAGACGAGCTCATTCCAAAGCTGAACGAAATGGAAGGCGAGAAAGTCGCGAAAGTAAAAGTCGGGCTTTATGAGCCAATTCGCGATGGCATGCTTGTGAATCTTTTTCTTGAATCTATCCCTCAATTAACGCTTCGACTTGATGCAAACCGCGCTTGGACACCAGAAAAAGCGCAGCAGTTTGCTAAATACATTACTCCGTCTCTGCGTCAGCGCATTACCTTTTTGGAAGAGCCGTGCCGCTCTCCTGGCGATAGTCTCTCTTTTGCTATCAATACTGGTATTGCGATTGCTTGGGATGAAACGTTGCAAGATGCGGTTCGTCGAGAGGATTTCCGTCTTGAAGATCTAACTGGTGTGAAAACGATCATCATCAAACCCACACTCATTGGTTCGGTGGATTTTTGTATTACACTGATAGAGAAGGCGAAGTCACTGGGGATGAAAGCGGTTATTAGCTCGAGCATTGAATCCAGTCTCGGTTTAACGCAATTAGCGCGCTTTGCCCAATGGCAGCTGCCTGATGAAGTTCCAGGTTTGGATACGATTGGCCTATTCAAAGCTCAGTTAGAGCAAGGCTGGCCTAAGTGTGAACTTCCCGTTCTTCCTCTGAAAGATCAGGAGATTGTGTGGCATTCTGCATAGACAATGTTGCGAAGGCACCGTGGAAATATTGGGCTCAAACGAGCCCTTTTTCTATTGCACTCAAGACACCAACAGAAACATTAAACTGGCAACAATTCTCAGTACGTATTGACCAATACGCTCACTATTTGAATGACTTGGGCGTAACGCGGGGAGATGTGCTGACTTTGGTAGGTAAAAACCAAGTCGAAACTCTGCTGTTTTATCTTGCTTCCAAGCAGTTAGGCGCACTTGCCGCGCTGACCATGGTACAACCACTCGATACGCTACAGAGTAAACTTGCGACCCTTTATAAACCTGAACAAACTCGGTTTATCTGGTTTGCTCAGGAGTGCGCTTCGACCTTTTCTGAACATGATATACAAAAACTCAAGGCAACATTGCTTTCACCGCCCTTAGTTTCACAACAAGAGCGTGATGCGGTGATTGAAGATGCCTATCACCATGACAGGCTCGCTTCAGTGGTATTTACGTCTGGCTCGACAGGGGAGCCTAAAGCTGTGGTTCATACACATCGACAACACCTTGCATCCGCAGAAGGCTTGTTGCAAGAGTTCATTTTCACTCAGCAAGATTCTTGGCTATTGTCGCTTCCGCTTTATCACGTCTCTGGATTGGCGATTGTATATCGTTGGCTATATGTCGGAGCGACATTGAAAATCGGTACAGGAAAACTTGTCGAAGATATTCAGGGCGTGTCACACGCCTCTTTGGTTGCAACGCAGCTCAAACGGCTATTGGATGATGATGCTCACTTGTCATTGACGCATGTGCTATTGGGCGGCAGCCACGTTGCTCACGAGTTGGCGTTGCGAGCAACAGGACGAGGGATTGAGGCGTGGTTAGGTTATGGGATGACGGAAGCAGCCTCTACCGTTACCGCAAAGAGAATTGACAGTACCAGTAATGCTGGACACGTATTGAATCATCGTAAGATAAAGTTGGTTGACCAACGCATTTTTGTCGGTGGTAAAACATTAGCGGCAGGGTATTTTCATCAAGGTCATGTTACTCCGTTTCTGGATGAGAAAGGTTGGTTCGATAGCAAGGATCTCGGTGAGTGGCAAGGTGACGAGTTAAAGATCATCGGCCGTGCCGACAATCAATTTATCTCTGGTGGTGAGAACATTCATTGTGAAGAGATTGAGGCAGCATTGAACCAAATTGATGGCGTGGTGCAGAGCATAGTGGTTCCAGTCGAAGATGCGGAATTTGGTCATCGCCCTGTTGCTGTGATTCAGACCAATGATTTGCGCAGCAAAGCGGAATATGACCTGCATTTGCAATCCAAATTAGAGAAGTTTAAATGGCCAGTGGAATACCATTTAATGCCACAAGTGCTACTAGAAAGTGGGATCAAAGTTTCTCGGAAGGCAGTGAAGGAGTGGCTATTGCCATCAATTCAGCATTAGTCAATTTTGCTATGTATTAGTCAGAAAGGGAATTTCGTATTCTTATAACTCTGAATCATAATTATGCTTCTTCGAAGAGAGAAAAGGCATAAGGTTCAGGATGGTAAAGCTAGTATTAATTGCGGCGGTAGCACTACAAATTGGTATTGCAATAAGCAGTGAAGGGCTCGCCCGCTCTCTTGCAGAGCTGACGGCCTTTTTGATCGCTATCGCATTGGTTGTTACATACAAAAACAGCAAACTTGAGCCGTCGTCGTCTCAACACGATGAGAAGACCACTAATATCTAAACAATAACCAACTTAGAGAAGTGGTTGAAATTAACACCCACAGAGTTACACCAAACAACAGTGGCTTAGCTCCAGCAGACCTCAGCTTCGAAATTGAAATGCTGCAACCAATCAGGAACAGACACACCACCAAAGCTTGTTTCGCTCCAACGAAAATACCGTGATAGACCATTTCAAATTGAGGGAAAAAGTCGCTAAACGCGATGGCTGCGCAGTACCAAAAAATGAAATAAGGAATAACTAACTTTTTCGTTCCATTCTCTTTCTGGTCTCTCGAAAAGATCACGGCACTGATCAGTGCGACAGGGATGATCCACAAAGCTCGTGCGAGTTTTAACGTTGTTGCTGTAGTTAGCGCTTCTTCACCGTAGGCTGAGGCAGCCCCAACAACAGAAGACGTGTCATGAATAGCAATCGCGGCCCATGTACCAAATGTGTGTTGATCTAGCCCTAAAGCATGCCCAACCACAGGAAACACGAATAGTGCGATGGAGTTTAGGACAAATACCGTTGCCAGTGCTAATCCAATCTGTTCGTCTTTTGCTTTAATCGCTGGTGCTACAGCGGCAATTGCACTACCACCACAAATTGCTGTACCTGACGAGATTAAGTATGCGGTTACTCGCTCCAACTTAATTATTCTGGCAATGATAGTGCCTATGATCAGTGTGCCCGCAATCGTGGCGATAATCAGACCGATACCATCCGACGTGACAGAGAGTGCTTGCTCAAAGTTGATGCCAAAGCCTAAACCAATAATCGAGTAGGACAGCAGCTTTTTAGTAAAAGAAGCAATGGGCAGTTCTGAAGGCACAAAACCAAAACTTGCGAGTAGAAAACCAATAACTAGGGCAATAGGAGAGGAGACAAAAGGGGTTAAGCAAACGAGTAACGCCAATCCAAACAAGAGGTAGTTTCTATTCAAGGTTTTTATTCGCTGTTGTGAATGAAAGCGCGAGTATATCGCACTGAGTGTGGTCAGTTTGTCTTAATGATTTGAACACATGTTCAGTTATTCTAAACATGTGTTCAAATGTATTTTTATCGCCAGTCGCCTCTAAGTTGATGCACTCTATCGAACATCGTTTTTGCCGTTGCTTCATTTGGTGGAACCGGCTGTCCGGCTTCAATTTCTAGCTTTGACCAAAATCGAGTCGGTAAGCCACAACATGCGCGGCCTTTCGCGCGGCTGAAATAGCTTCCCCATAAGCCTTTGAGTGCCACGGGTATGACAGGTACTGGGCTGCGACGCAGAATAATATCAATGCCACGCATGAATTCATTCATTTCACCGTCTGAGGTTAATTTCCCTTCTGGGAAAATACAGACGATATGTCCTTCGCTTAATGCGGTTTCTACATCATTAAATGCACGCCTGATGGAGTTTCTGTTACTCGCTGAAATCGGAATTACCCCAGTTCTGCGTAAAAAGCGTCTTAGTGGCGGTAGGTTGGCGTAATCTTCCTCCATCACAAAACGAATCAACCTTGGGCATACTGCGCTAAGTAGCAAGGCGTCCATATAGCTCACGTGATTACATACGATCAACGCACCGCCTTGTTCTGGCAAGTTATGTAGGTTTTTATGTTTCACTCGATAAATAGTATGAGTTAGCATCCAAACCACAAAACGGACAACGAATATCGGTATTTGCAAAAAAATGTAAGCGGCGACCAAGAAATTCAAAATGGCTAACAATGCAAACAATTGAGGAATTGTCATCTTGATTACACTTAGGCACACAATACCTAAGACAGCACTGCCGACCATAAACAGAGAGTTAAAGATATTGAGCCCTGCGATGACTTGCGCGCGCTCGGCTTCCTTTGCTCTATGTTGCATTAATGCGTAAAGCGGTACGATAAATAACCCACCCGAAGCACCAATCATCAATAGGTAGAAAAATAATGGCCAAAAAGGCTCATATCTAAAGAAGTCTACAAAGTTATGGAAGATAGGTAGGTCACTTGGAATGGAGGTTGCCATCAAGTACCCAAATACCGTAATTCCAAGTGCGCCAATAGGCACAATACCGACTTCGATACGATGATTCGAGATCCAATTGCAAAGTAGCGACCCTAGCGCGATACCAATGGAAAACAGAGCAAGCAAGAAAGACACCGCACTCTCGGTGCCATTTAAGTAAATCTTGGTGAAATTCGGGAACTGGGTTAGATAGGCGGCGCCTAAAAACCAGAACCAGCTTATCGCCATAATACATTGAAAAACAACACGATCTGATTTTGCGATGGATAGCGTGTGTTTAGTTTGTTTGTACGGTTGCCAACGAAAAGAAAGATTAGGTGCGCTGGCGGCTGCAAAGGGTATTGATCGGCTCGACAAATATCCCAACAATGCAAAGAGTACGACACAAAATGCGGCAAGGTATTTTGCGTTGTCTGCTGAGGCGATAATTCCAGCACCTAGGGTACCAATAAGGATGGCGATAAAGGTACCAGCTTCAACAAGGGCGTTGCCTGGCACTAACTCTTTCGCGTTTAATTTTTGGGGCAAAAGGGCATATTTAACCGGTCCAAAGAATGCTGACTGTGTGCCCATTAAGAACAGTAGCAGCAAAAGCACACCATAACTTTCGGTTATAAAACCAATGGCGCCCAAAAGCATGATGGCGATTTCAAACAGCTTTACCTTGCGAATAAACCATGATTTTTCATATTTATCGGCTAATACGCCAGCTGAAGCGGAGAATAGAAAGAACGGTAGAATGAACAAGCCAGCCGCTAAATTGATGAACAAGTTGCTCGAAATAGGTAGTGCGCTGGATCCCGCGAAGGCGACAAACAGCAGCAAAACGTTTTTAAAAATATTGTCGTTGAAAGCGCCAAAAAACTGAGTGATGAAATAGGGTAGGAACTTTCTTTGCGTAAGTAAGGACGGCTGTCTGTCGGACGACATGGATAATCCTTTGTTACCAGTTTGTGAGGTAGTTAGAAAGCAGGTTACTGATTAATTCTTTACCATCAATGGGTTCACTAGAGAAAAATTTATCATCAACACTGAGTAAAGTAATGCCGTGTACGCCAGACCAAAGCACTCGACTCGCTTGAATCACTTCGGACTCGGTACGATGTGGTGCGATTTGAGCCAATAGTGACTCCAGCATTCCTGTCATCCCGTCGATACGTTTGGCATGCCATTCTGGAAGCTCTGCACCATTCATGTTGTGCTCGAAGACTAACTGCCAACGGTAAGGGTGCTTTTGAGCGAAATCGTGGTAGCAATAAGCCAGTTCAAATAGAGCTTGATGAGCGTCTTTACTGCTATTGGTCGCCTTCAGTGCTTCTTGGGAGAGTTCGTCTAAAGTTTGCGCGACTACGTGTAAAAGTAACAGGTTATAGTTGCCAAAAATGTTGACTAATGTGCTTGGCACGTAACCAATCATGTTAGCGATTTTACGAAGACTGAGTTCGTGGTAAGAATTCTCATCTAAAAAGTTTTTGACTGTTGTTAACGTCAAATTTACTAACTCTTCTCTGGTGTGATCGTTTCTGCGCGCCATACTCTCAAACTGCTTTATTGAACATCGTTCAATATGATAGTCAGCTACCTATTAACCGTCAACAAGGCAATATACTCAAGTGACGTCAAGGTGTAGGATTCTGAGCTGTGTCACTGATTCTAATTCAAGTAAAACATCCCCGAGTAGTAGCGAGTTCATTCCAAGCATTTCTAAACGAACCAAGTATCTCGAAGTTAACCGAGAGCAGTCTGTATCTTTGGCAATATTCTGATACATGTCAGCTTCTGTAAGCTGTTTTCATCAACAGGCATACAGAGTATGATGACGTAACAATCATCTTTGGCGTGCTACTGTTTGAAACAATCGTTGTTTCGTCTGATAGAGCACAATCTTAGATAGCTAACTTTAAGGATAACGATGAAACGTTTATTTTCTATTGTTGCTCTGTTGATGTTTACCGTTGCTGTAACGCCTATCGCGGAAGCGAAGAAGTTTGGTGGCAGTAAGTCTTTCGGTAAGAGCTACAAAACAGCGCCAGCACCAAAACAACAGCAACAAAACACCAATACGGTCGGCAAAGATCAGACGGCGAAGTCTTCAAGTAAAAAAGGCTTAATGGGTGGTCTGCTAGGCGGACTTCTTGCTGGTGGTCTACTTGCTGCATTCTTTGGCGGTGCTTTTGAAGGTATCCAGTTTATGGATATCTTAATTATTGGTTTGATTGCCTTTGTCATCTTTAAATTAATGCGCGGTATGCTAGGTGCGAAGCAGGGCAGTATGAACCAGCATCGCCAGCAACCTGCATTTGGTGGTAACGCATCTAAGTTTGAGCAACCAAACATGCAAAACTTTGAGCAACAGCCAAACACAAATAATGGTGGCTTTGGTGGTTTCGGCGCTCAAACGGACGTACCACATAACTACCCACCGGGCTTTGACCAAGCAGCGTTCATTAACGGCTCTCGTGAACACTACCGAATCCTGCAAGGAGCGTGGAATCACAATCAACTGGAAACCATTGAAGAATATGTTTCTCCAAGCTTGTTTGAAGATCTGAAAGCAGAGCGCGCGAAGCTCGACGGTGAGCAGCATACTGATGTAATGTACGTTGATGCAGAGATCGTCCGTGCCGATTACGATGCAAATAAAGCACAGCTTAGCCTGCAGTTTAGCGGTCGTTACCGTGACACAGTAGAAGGTGTTGAAGAAGAAATCGAAGATATCTGGCACCTAGAGCGTGACCTGACTGTGCCTAATGCACCATGGTTAATCGTTGGTATTCAAGGCTAGTCACCTTTAAACCAATTTAGTCACTAATAAAAATCCCGCACCCCCTGCGGGATTTTTTGTATCTGTCGTTTGTATTTACGAAAGGTGTTTTTATAAAACCTGCCAGATGGAGACTTCATCATGGCTCGCGCTTAACTCTGCCGAATATCTTTTTGCTAGTCAGTCCTCAAGTGTTTTACTGAATGTTTTTAGCATTCACATTATGGTCATTGCGATAAAACAAGGACAAAGTGCTAGTTCATTGTTTGTATTACAACGACCAGATCCGAACTTTGGCCATCGGAGATTCGCTTCGGCCCAGTTGTTAAAGTAGGATCCAAACAGAGGTAGAATAGCGAAGAAGTTGGGTTAAATAAGGAAGGGCTTGTTACTTTACTTTATCAAGAGTCCGAAACGAAAAAAGCCAGCTCAATAAGCTGGCTTTTTCAATATGGTGGAGGGGGACGGATTCGAACCATCGAAGGCAGTGCCGGCAGATTTACAGTCTGCTCCCTTTGGCCACTCGGGAACCCCTCCAGGGTGTTTTATACTTAAAAGATAGTTTCCCAACCTAGCTTCCAAGTTGTTCTTATGTTTAAAGGAAAAACACAAGAAAGAATATGGTGGAGGGGGACGGATTCGAACCATCGAAGGCAGTGCCGGCAGATTTACAGTCTGCTCCCTTTGGCCACTCGGGAACCCCTCCAGGGTGTTTTATACTTAAAAGATAGTTTCCCAACCTAGCTTCCAAGTTGTTCTTATGTTTAAAGGAAAAACACAAGAAAGAATATGGTGGAGGGGGACGGATTCGAACCATCGAAGGCAGTGCCGGCAGATTTACAGTCTGCTCCCTTTGGCCACTCGGGAACCCCTCCAGAGGATTTTTATACTTAGCAAGATGTTTTCCCAACTCATCTCCCAAGTGCGGAGCGCATCATAGCAAACTCGCTCAGGCTGTAAAGCGTTTTTCTTGCGTTTTTACGTTGAATGCTGTCTTTTTGGGCAAAGATGGTAGAAAGTCAGCGTTTTGTGTGTCCTTTGAACAGAAGAGAAACGCTCTTTTTACTTGAATTTACACTACTTGACGTTAAACCACGTATCTACTGATAAAATGTAAGCAGTTTAATGACATAAGTTTATTCGTTTAGAAGTCAATATCATGAGCATGAAAGCCACGTTATCGTTATCTGTTTTAACGCTTTCTATATTAATGAGTTCTCCATCAGCTTTCGCAGCTATGCGAGGCTCAGCAGTTACCGTCGTAACTGAGCAAGTAGAAACGCACGAGATCAATCAATCCTTATCGCTTATCGGTAAATTAGAAGCGGCGGAGTCTGTGGTTGTTGCATCGGAAGTCGCCGGCAAAGTGAATCAAATCGCTGTTAAAGCGAATCAAAATGTCCAACAAGGTCAGCTGTTAATCAAGTTGGATGATGATAAGGCTCAAGCCGCTTTGATTGAGGCAAAGGCGTACCTTAAAGATGAACAACGTAAGCTAAAAGAGTTTCAACGTTTGGTTAAGCGAAATGCTATCACCCAAACTGAGATCGACGCACAAAAAGCAAGCGTTGAAATCGCACAAGCAAGGCTGGACGCCGCTCAAGCAAATTTGGCCGATCTTCATATTACGGCTCCATTCTCTGGCACTGTTGGTTTCATTGACTTTAGTCGCGGTAAAATGGTTAGCGCGGGTACAGAGCTGTTGACCTTGGATGACCTTTCCGTCATGGAGCTGGATTTACAAGTACCGGAGCGCTATTTATCGATGCTTTCTATTGGTATGGAAGTCATTGCCAAAACCAGTGCATGGGGTGAACAGACGTTTACTGGTCAAGTCACAGGCATTGATACGCGGATTAGCTCAGAAACGCTGAACCTGCGTGTGCGTATTGAGTTTGAGAACCCTGAAAACCGCTTAAAGCCGGGCATGTTAATGAATGCATCATTGGCCTTCCCTGCGATTGAAGCGCCAATTATCCCGGTTCAAGCACTAGAATACTCTGGCACCAAGCGTTACGTATACGTCATCGATGACAACAATAAAGCGACTCGACAAGAAGTCATTCTCGGTGCTCGTGTCGATAACGAAGTCGTTATTGAATCAGGCGTTGAAGTTGGCGACAAAATTGTTGTACAGGGCATCGTTAATATGCGAGATGGTGTTGAAGTTAAGGAAATTGTCGCACCAGGAAAGTCAGAAACAGCTAACGCAACTGGTAATCAAGGTGTTCAAAGCACGCAAGACGAAGCGGCTAAGGAAGCAAACTAATGTTACTTTCTGACGTTTCTGTAAAACGCCCAGTCGCAGCGTTGGTATTGAGTATGCTGCTGTGTGTATTTGGTTTTGTATCCTTTACGAAACTAGCGGTGCGAGAAATGCCGGACATTGAAAGTCCGGTCGTTTCCATCAGTACGCGTTACGAGGGCGCTTCCGCGACGATCATCGAGAGTCAAATTACTTCTGTATTAGAAGATCAGCTTTCAGGTATCAGCGGAATCGATGAGATCAGTTCGACGACGCGAAACAGCAGTTCGCGTATCACGATCACTTTTGAGCTAGGTTACGATCTCAATACGGGTGTTAGTGATGTTCGCGACGCGGTGGCTCGCGCTCAACGTTCGCTACCTGATGAAGCGGACGATCCAATTGTCTACAAGAATAACGGTTCAGGTCAGGCCTCCCTCTATATTAACCTCAGCTCTGCAGAGATGGACCGCACTCAATTGACGGATTATGCAGAACGTGTACTGATGGATCGCTTTAGCTTGATCTCTGGGGTGAGCTCCATTGATCTCTCTGGTGGTTTGTACAAGGTGATGTACGTGAAGCTTAAGCCAGAGCTGATGGCGGGGCGCTCAGTCACGGCTTCGGACATTACATCGGCACTGCGAAGTGAAAACTTAGAAAGTCCGGGTGGTGAAGTTCGCAATGACTCGACAGTCATGTCGGTACGGACAGCGCGTAGCTATAACACGCCGGAAGATTTTGAGTACCTCGTAATTAAAAGAGCGAGCGACAACACGCCTATCTATTTGAAAGATGTCGCTGATGTTTTTATCGGTGCAGAGAACGAAAACTCGACCTTTAAAAGCGATGGCGTCGTCAATGTTAGTTTGGGGGTTGTTCCTCAGTCTGATGCGAACCCGTTAGAAGTAGCAAAATTAGTTCGAGCTGAAGTTGATAACATCCAGAAGTTCTTGCCGGAAGGAACGCGGCTTGCTATCGACTACGATGCGACGGTGTTTATCGAGCGCTCGATAGAAGAGGTGTATAGCACGCTATTTATTACGGGCGGTTTGGTCATTTTGGTGTTGTACATCTTCATTGGTCAAGCTCGTGCAACCTTGATCCCAGCTGTTACGGTTCCGGTATCGCTGATTTCTTCGTTCATTGCCGCTTATTACTTTGGCTTTTCTATCAACTTAATCACCTTGATGGCGTTGATCCTGTCTATCGGCTTGGTAGTGGATGACGCGATTGTGGTTGTTGAAAACATCTTCCACCATATCGAACGTGGTGAATCGCCTTTGCTTGCGGCCTATAAAGGTACGCGGGAAGTAGGCTTTGCCGTTATCGCGACAACGCTAGTGCTGGTGATGGTATTCCTGCCGATTTCTTTTATGGATGGCATGGTAGGTCTGCTATTTACTGAGTTTTCTGTCTTGTTGGCGATGTCAGTAATTTTCTCGTCTTTGATCGCCCTAACATTAACTCCTGTATTGGGTAGTCAGATTTTGAAGGCGAATGTAAAACCAAATCGATTTAATCAAGTGGTCGATCGCCTATTTAGTAAACTGGAGAGTGGTTACCGCTCATTATTGAAAGGCGCATTGAAAATGCGTTGGGCTGCACCGCTGGTGATTTTGGCGTGTTTGGGCGGCAGTTACTTCTTGATGAACCAAGTGCCAGCCCAGTTGACCCCTCAAGAAGATCGCGGCGTGATGTTTGCGTTTGTACGCGGGGCTGATGCTACGTCATACAATCGTATGTCAGCCAATATGGACATTGTTGAAGACCGATTGATGCCATTACTTGGGCAAGGGTATCTGAAGTCGTTTAGTATTCAAACGCCTGCATTTGGTGGACAGGCAGGCGATCAAACCGGCTTTGTTATCATGATTCTAGAAGACTGGAACGAGCGAGATGTAACAGCTCAGGAAGCGCTTAACAAAGTGCGTGGTGCACTGGCTGGCATACCTGATGTTCGAGTGTTCCCATTCATGCCTGGTTTCCAAGGTGGTTCGAGTGAGCCTGTTCAGTTTGTGTTAGGTGGCTCTGATTACGATGAACTTCTCGTCTGGGCTGAAATGTTGAAAAACAAAGCAGAAGAATCGCCAATGATGGAAGGCGCTGAGATCGATTACTCAGAGAAAACGCCAGAGCTATTGGTTACGGTCGACAGACAGCGTGCCGCAGAACTAGGGGTCAGTGTCAAAGACATTTCTGATACGCTAGAAATCATGCTTGGTGGTAAAAGTGAAACGACTTATGTTGAGCGTGGCGAAGAGTATGATGTGTATCTTCGTGGTGATGAAAACAGCTTTAATAATGCAGCGGATTTAAGCCAGATTTATCTGCGAACTAATAGTGGGCAGTTAGTGACGTTAGACGCGGTCACTAAAATTGAAGAAGTGGCAGCTTCTATTCGTCTATCTCACTACAACAAACAGAAATCCATCACTATTACGGCTAATCTGTCAGAAGGCTACACATTAGGAGACGCGCTGAATTACCTTGATCAACAAGCGATAGACAACTTACCAGGTGACATCTCGGTGAGTTATTCTGGCGAGTCAAAAGACTTTAAAGAGAACCAAGCGAGTGTTGCTGTCGTATTTGCGTTGGCATTGCTTGTGGCGTATCTCGTGTTGGCGGCTCAGTTTGAAAGCTTCGTGAACCCGTTAGTGGTGATGTTTACGGTGCCGATGGGCGTATTTGGTGGCTTCCTTGGCTTGGTTGTGATGGGGCAAGGCATGAACATTTACAGCCAGATCGGCATGATCATGTTGATCGGCATGGTGACGAAAAACGGCATTTTGATTGTTGAGTTTGCCAACCAGTTGCGAGACCGTGGTGTTGAATTCGAAAAAGCGGTTATTGATGCAGCTGCGCGACGTCTACGCCCGATCTTGATGACAGCATTTACCACGCTTGCTGGTGCCATCCCGCTGATCGTTTCGACAGGGGCAGGTTATGAGAGTCGTATTGCTGTGGGTACCGTGATCTTTTTCGGGATGGGATTTGCAACATTGGTGACCTTATTTGTCATCCCGGCTATGTATCGATTGATTTCGGCGAAAACACAGGCGCCAGGTCATGTAGAAGCAGAATTGAACAAAGCACTCAGCCACGATACAAAAGGCCGTATTGCTCATCCTTAGCCGCTGTACGTAAAGCTTTGATTGAAAACACCGAACAACTTTTGTTCGGTGTTTTTTTATATTGAGAGTGATTACTTATAGATCTAATGATTATTTTTGTTTATTATTTCGCCACTTCTTCGAGGAGCACAGGACTCGCTCATCGTATTGACTGAATGTCGGGTCTTGTTAGGTGTCATGCCGGGAAAGCAGCATATACCTATTATTTGAGGTGTTCTCTTGAAAAAAGTACGTGGTAGTTACATGGTAGAAATGGTTTTAGTTGCGGGTGTTATGGCGTTGTTAGCGACCACTGCACTTCCGACGTTAACGAATGCACTAAAAGATCGTCAAGATGGCATTTTACACTCTCTCGATGCCGGGCAACCAAGTAGCCATGTGAATCAAGAGACAACAGAAAAGTTCTCCGCTCAGTAACTGATGACACACCGTAGATTGTAAAACAAGCCGAGGTAAAAACCTCGGCTTGTTTGTATTTCAATTCTGGTAACTTGGTGCTATCTAATGTTAGAAGCGTTTCCCTAAGCTAACTTGCACACCTTCGTAGCTGTCGTAAAAATCTTCAAAGCCCATATCTGCGACATTATAGATGTACTCTGCGCGCAACCAGATGTCTTTGCTCATATCCCAATGGACACCAGCACCGATATTGAATAGTGCTCCTGAATCATCTGTGACTTTTTGTTGGTTTGGAACGTACATTTCTGCCTGAGTCCCTAACGCGGTCACGCGGCCGAACAAAGAAAGTGGTGTATCGCCAAGGTTATCACTGGTCAATACTGCTGACATACCCGCTTGGTAATAGTGCAAATCCAAATCTGTTTTCAGTGTGTCGTTTTTAAGTTCGTTTTGGGAATAGCGAAGCACACCTTCAAACGCAAGGTATTGATTAACATGATAGCCCCAACCAACAGTGATATGTGGTGTGGACCACTCATTGTCTCTGTCTGAGCCAAAATAGGGTGTATCAAAACCGACGTTACCAGTACCCAGATAAAAATAAGATTGATGAGTTTGTTCTTGAGCAGCAAAAGTCGGCACACTGATGGTCAAGGCAGACAATAATAGAATGGCGTTTTTCATAACTTGACGATAACCTTTGTAAAAGACCGTTGTAATGAGTTGTGTTAATATTAATTTAATCAATAAGATAGATGGCGTTTATCATATCAGCTTTTACGCAAAGGTAGTCATTTAGACTGGGAATTGTTGCGCTAAAGCAGACTTCCTAGGCTGGAGAACTTACTATTCGGTATGGTGACTAACGTCAATCAAATAAGAGAGAAGGAAAGTGGCTGAATTCAAATATAAAAATCTGACTCAAGAAGAACAAGATAAGTTAGACGCGGCGACATTTCGTCGTTTACTGGCGCATTTAGACGCAAATAAAGACGTGCAGAATATTGACCTTATGATCCTTGCGGGCTTTTGCCGCAACTGCTTTAGCAAGTGGTACAAAGCAGAAGCTGAAAATTTAGGTTTGGATTTAGATATTGATGACGCTCGCGAGCGTGTTTATGGCATGACTTACGATGAGTGGAAACAAAATCATCAACCAGCGGCGACGCCAGAACAATTGGCTGCGTTTGAAGCGCGTCAGAAGAAGTAATACTAATCACTAAAAAAACAGCCCGCAAATAAGCGGGCTGTTTTTTACATTCGAATTTGCATCTTAAGCGGTAATTGGACCGCAACATGCCGGCTCAACACAGCCTTTCGCTTGAATGACTTCAAGTTGCGCGAGGTAAGGTTGAATATCACCGATGTTCTCTTTTATCCATGCTAAGTCGTAATACGTATCTAAGTAACGCTCACCAGAGTCACATAAAAGTGTCACGATAGAGCCTGTTTCACCGCGTTGTTTCATTTCGCAGGCCAGTTGAAGCACACCGTAGAGGTTCGTCCCCGTTGATGCGCCTACTTTACGCCCAATCAGTTGAGAAACCCAATGTGCAGTTGCCACACTGGCAGCGTCTGGAATTTTGCGCATCTCGTCAATAACACCTGCAATAAAGCTTGGCTCGACACGTGGTCGACCGATGCCTTCAATTTTGCTGCCGGCCTCACCTTTTAATGAGTGATTACCTGACTGGAAAGCGTCGTAAAACACCGAGTTTTCAGGGTCTACGACACAAAGTTTGGTGTCGTATTTTTGGTAACGAATAAAACGGCCAATGGTTGCGGATGTACCACCAGTTCCTGGGCTCATTACTACCCAATTAGGAATTGGGTGATCTTCTAGTTCCATTTGGCTAAAGATAGAGTTCGCAATGTTGTTGTTGCCGCGCCAGTCAGTCGCACGTTCAGCATAAGTAAACTGATCCATGTAGTGACCATTTAACTCTTGAGCCAAGCGTCGAGACTCGTCATAAATCTGATCTGAGCGCTCTACAAGATGCGCTTTACCACCGTAAAACTCAATTTGTTCAATCTTTTTACGTGCGGTGGTTTTCGGCATAACAGCAATGAACGGTAAGCCAAGCAAGCGAGCAAAATACGCTTCTGAAACGGCAGTGCTGCCTGAGGACGCTTCAATCACTGTGGTTTCAGGACCAATCCATCCGTTACAAATCGCATAAAGAAACAACGAGCGTGCCAATCGGTGTTTCAGAGAGCCTGTTGGGTGCGTGCTCTCATCTTTTAGGTAGATATCGATACCATCAAGAGAAGGCAGTTCGAGTTTAAATAAATGAGTATCAGCAGAACGTTGAAAGTCTGCTTCAATTTTACGCACTGCATTGTTGATCCAGTTGTGGTCAGTACACATGGCGTCTCTCCTTGGAAATCGATAGATAAGCATTGGATGGGAATAATTTACCTATAATATGAGAGAAAAACTTTGCTATAGTTGCTGGTAATAGATGTTATGGTAGAAAAGTTTTCTACACTTAGTGGGTTTTATAGGATGAGTTTGGATCGAGTCGATAAACAGCTGCTTGCGTTGTTACAAACCGACAGCACCTTGTCATTAAATGAGTTAGCAGAGCAGGTAAATCTGACAACGACGCCATGTTGGAAGCGTTTGAAAAGGTTGGAAGAAGAAGGCTACATCGAAAAGCGCGTGGCGTTACTGAGTGCAGAAAAACTCGACCTGTCTTTTATCGCTTTTGTTCAGCTAAAAACCATCGATCACTCCGAAGATTGGTATCACCACTTTGTCACAACAGTGAGTGATTTCCCTGAGGTGATGGAGTTTTATCGTATGGCCGGCGAGTACGACTACATGATGAAAGTGCTGGTGAAAGATATGAAGTGTTTTGACGAGTTTTATAAGCGCTTAGTTAATAGTGTAAAGGGATTGTCTAATGTGACTTCAACATTTGCTATGGAATCCATTAAATATACGACTGAGTTACCACTTCTCAACTAAATAGCTTTATACGAATTTTATTTAATGGTTACTCTACCTGTTAGCATTTTAAGTGTTAACAGGTAGCAGGGTTATTCTAACTAGGTTACTTTTTACTGGGTTGGAATAAATATAAACGATATTTATTCTCTCTTCTATTTCCGCATTAACTGTTTGTTTTTTATCCTTTATTAAGCGCCCATACAGCAAAACGCATGAAAAAATAACGCAATTTTTTCTCTTTATTTTTTCGTGTTTTATTTTTGTTGAATATTCATTCTTACTAAATTAATTAATTGGTTTAATTTAAACGTTTGCTTTGTGTTGTTTTGTGTATTTTAGTCACCACTTCTGAACATTTATTTTTATGCGTAATACAGTAGCAAATACTTAAGTAATAAAGTACTCAAAAATGGATATAGTGATTAATAAAACATCGTATTATTATCGCTAGCACTTATTTGTGACAAAGTGTTTCTAAAAATGAACAGAAAATATTATTTGCTTTTTCTCGCGGCTTTACTCGCTGGTTGTGGTGGTGGAGGTGACTCTAAAACGAACAATACAAAGACACCAACTACGATAACAAAGCAGAGCCGTCCACAGTTAAAAGCTGAAGACACGGTATTGAAGTTTGAGGGCGTGGGAACCGTTACAGAGGCAAAATTGAGCAATGTACATGGTTCGGTGTCTTATCAGGTCATTGACTCTAATCCGCTAAATGTTGTGAAAATTAATGACTCTGGAATGCTACAAATTTTGCGTCCAGGAACGGCAACAATTCTGGCTACGGATAGCAGTTCTGCTTATGAATCCTCTGAAGCACGATTTTCTATCACTGTGGAACGAGGTATTAACACAGACCTTTCGGTTAGTGATCTAAACTTCAATGCAATCGAATCTGAAGGGAAAGCGCTGACCGTTCGTGGCCAAAAAGGTGAATTGAGTTATGAAGTAGAAAGTGGTCATAACTTGATTCGGGTTGATCAGAACGGTTCGGTATATTCATTAGGCTCAATTGGTCAGGCGTCGGTACTGATTACTGACTCAGGTAACGAGCTTTATCTGCCGAAGCAAGTTCGCGCGACGGTGAAGCTTCATGGAGTAGCATCCGGGCAACTTCAATTCGCCTTGCTGGAAGACGAATATAGAAAAGGGCTGACGTTAGAACCTGCACGTTTAGATAAAGCTCAAACGCAAAGCATCACATACAAAATCATTCGCAGCGAACCAGACAACAAAGTTGCCGAGTTACTCAACCCTGAGTCAGGTGTGCTCCTTGTTCATAATGTTGGGCAGTTAACCGTTGAAGCGACAGCAACTTACAGCGATGCCTTTTTAGATAAGCAGCAAACGGCGCAATTTGTTGTGGATGTAAAACAAGGTCAACGCGAAGCAATCAGCGTAGCGGATGTTGTGAAAACTTATGAGGAAGGTGGCCGAATTTTCCCTAAGGTGACGAATGCTCGCGGCGACTATTCACTGCGAATTATTAGCGGCACAGATGTTATCGCTAAGTCTATGAGCAGTGAAGCACTGCTGATCAAAGGTGTAGGTACGGCTGAAGTTGAAATCTACGAGCATGAAATGCGTAATTATCCTGCAAGTAAAGCTCGCTTCAATGTTGAAGTTAATCGCGCGCCTCATCCAGTGATGAACGACATTGAAATGTCGCTTATTTATCAGCCTAGCCTCTCAATTCCTTTGGCATTTTCAGGACAAAAAGGCAACGTAAGCCTAGTCGGTAGTTTACCGGACGGCTTAAGAATGACCGATGGCAAGTTAGAAGTAGAGACGGCTGGAGAATATCGTCTTAAGTTTGAAGATGATGGTGGGGATTTATATCAACCAATTCAGTTTAATGTAGTCATCAAAGTAGCGAAGGCTGCGGGACAAGCCATGGTGACACAAGGTTATGAAATGGTGTATAGCAAAGACTATAGCTTTGATCTTCGTCGTGACTTTGGTTTAAGTACAAGTAACGATCATGTAGAACTCGTTGATAACACTGCTACAGATGTTATAGAGGTTACTGCGGATGGACGTGCCTATGTTTACAAAGCGGGTAAAGCGACGTTAACAGTTCGCAGACAGGAGAGCGTGAATTATACTGCGGGTCCAGATCAGAAAGTGTACGTTAATATTCTGAGTGCGCCGAGTCGGATTGATGTGCAATCCGATGTGGAAGAGACTTGGAAAACCAGCCAGCCTTATGTTCAAAAACCGACCATCTCTGGTACGGTTGGCGAAGTTTCGTATCGATTTGCAGAAAATGCAGCAACGGATGTGGTTTCCCTAGACAGCAAAACGGGCGAGATGCGCATCCTCAATGCTGGCAGCACAAGAGTTGTTGTATCGGATGCAGGGGACGATAAATTTACTCCGGGTGAAAGCAGTTTCTCTGTCACGATCAAACAGGGCACAAACCCTGTATCGATTGCTTATCCAACGGTAGACTTTTCAGCGGGTACTATTATCTCACCAGTGATGAGTGGAGGAGAGGCGAAAGCCAGCTATCGTCTTATTAACCAAAAAGATCCTGTGGTTGAGTTAGTCTCTTCTGAAACGGGGCGTTTGAAGATTTTGCACGCAGGCGAGTACCAATTAGAAGTGACGCTAACTGCACGTAACTATACAACTAAAACCGTATTGGTTAACGGCACCATTAATAAAGCGGATCATCCCGGTCTTACCACGAAACTTCAAACCGTTGAGTTTACGCCTTTCAAGGCAATTGACTTAGATTTCGGTAGAACGGTCGGTACTCGCACTTACTCATTTGGCGATACTGTGAGCAAAGATCTTGCCACGTTAGACAATGCGAATGCAGAGTTGACGCTAACCAATTACTCTCAATACCATTCTATTGCGCTAGACATCTCTGAGAGTGAATCGCGAGATTACAAAGCGTTACCAAGAACAAAAGTCACGGTTAGTGTCGATTTGGCAGAGTCGGGTGTTGCAGATAAATACACACAACTTAATAGCGAACAAACCGTCATTGTGAGCACGCTTAGTGCCCCACAGTTTGCCAATTTAGAAGAGAGTGAATTTGGTATCTTGGGTTCGCGTTCGGTACGTGAACCGACGGATGACGAGCTGCAAAAACACGGTAAAGGTAAGGTTGTGCTATTTATGTTTAAGCCAGTTGGTAGCGATGACCGAAGACAAGAAAAGGCAGCGTGGGTGCATGTTGCTCGATTCGATGGATGTACATCAGAGCTATTTGCTGATGACCTTAAGCCATTTAATGCAATTGGTTATGATGATCCAGGGTATTGCACCAGCGGTAGCACTATCCGTATGACTCGGTTCTTAGTGATTGATGATTCTAATTTGGAAGACATAGAGTATGAGTTGGCTGCACCGATCATTACTTACCGTCGTGGGGTGCGTGAATTTTTAGCAACGGATAAAGGTGGATTCTATGCTGACCCAAATGTCGTTTACGGGAAAGGCGAATACGGTTACCCGAAATCACTTTACGAATGGTCGGTCATTACTATGAAGTATCAACCAAATTAATTATCGTTTGATACCCACAAAAAAGGAGTGCTGAGCACTCCTTTTGTCGTTTAAGGTTTAGCGGTTACTTGGTATAGCGCATTACACCTTCTTGCACTGCGGTTGCCACTAAATGACCTTGCTGGTTATAGATTTCGCCACGCACTAACCCACGAGTATTACTCGCTGTTGGGCTTTCTATTGCGTACAACAGCCATTCATCCATTTTGAACGGACGGTGGAACCAGATTGAATGGTCAATGGTTGCAACTTGGAAGTTTGGCGTCATTAATGACACTTCATGTGGGTGCATTGCTGTCACGAGGAATCCCCAATCTGATGCATAGGCCAACAGGTACTGATGTATAAGCAGGTTCTCTGGCATTTCACCATTGGCACGAATCCAAAGATACTGTTTAGGCTCTGCTTTTTTGGGTTTTAGAGGGTTGATGACCGTAACAGGACGGGTTTCAATTGGCTTTTCACCACAAAATGTTTTGCGTAGTCGCTCTGGCAGGAATTCGGCTATATGGCTAGCAAGCTCACTCTCAGAGGCGAAGTTTTCTGGGCCAGGAATGTCTGGCATTTCCTTTTGATGATCAAACCCAGGTTGATCGCCATGGTAAGACGCCGTTAGGTAGAAAATAGGGCGTCCATTTTGAATCGCCTTAACGCGTCTGGTGCTGAAGCTACGGCCATCCCTTAGGTTTTCTACATCATAAATGATGGGCTTTTCTGGATCGCCAGGGTACAAAAAATAGCTATGGAAGGAGTGCACCGCGCGTGTTTCTTCAACGGTGTAGCGCGCAGCAGAAAGCGCTTGCCCAATCACTTGGCCGCCATACACTTGAGGCAAACCTAGGTTTTCACTTTGGCCACGAAACAAGCCTTCTTCTAATTTTTCGAGTTGTAGTAGGCTGAGCAATTCTCGTAATGGTTTACTCATTGTGTCTCCTCACCGTTGTCTTTCACTCCAACTTACCTCAACAGTCTCACTCTTGTGAAGTGCCATAGTTAAGAACTATTGAGTAACTTAGAAATAGTATTGTTCCGATTATGAAACAAAATCAATTGTTTGATAAATTCTAACTCAGTCAAACTATTGTCAAATAAACTGGCAGGAAGCAGACAGTTTTATATTCCACACCTATAATTGCTCCGGTTTAATACTCTTTTCGAGGAAGATATGAAAAAAACACTACTGCTTGTTACTTCTTTACTCTTTGGGGCTGCGTTAGTGGGTTGCCAAACTTCTCAAAATACAGAAATGGAATCTGCAGAGGCGTCAATGAAGACGATTACAGGTACAGTGGCTTACCGCGAGCGTATTGCTCTGCCGCCAAACGCAGTGGTTACCGTCGCGTTAGAAGATGTGTCTTTGGCTGACGCGCCAGCAAAAGTACTAGCAAAACAGACATTCGAAACGGAAGGTAAACAAGTTCCTCTTTCTTTTGAGCTGAACTACGATAACAATGAAATCAAACCAAACCATCGTTACAGCGTCCGTGCGCGTATTGAAGTGGATGGTAAATTGCGTTTTATCAGCGATACGCATAACGGTGTAATTACAGATGAAGCACAAACTCACCAGTTGGATATTCGTCTAGTTGGTACGCGTTAATATCAAACTCAGCGAACAAAAAATGGCAGCCTAAGGCTGCCATTTGTATTTTCTTAGCGAAATTTTTCCAATCTCAGATACTTCAATTCCTTCGGCTTCTAATTTCTTTGTTTGTCGTTCTAAATTACTGCCTTTTAAGGATATTTTTCCTTGACTATTTATCACTCTAAACCACGGGAGTTTGCTGTCCTCTGGCAAATTACCAAGCGCCTTACCAACATGTCTTGCGTAGCCCGGGTAACCTGCCATTTTTGCGATTTCCCCGTAGGTGGAGACTTTTCCTTTTGGAATTTGGTGAATTACAGCAAAGATTTGCGCTAAAAATTGGTCCATACTCAAAAGTGTCTATTGTGGATTACTAAGGAATGGTAAACCATCGGACTTGTATATTGCTAACGGTTCTTAACGTTTATATTGCCCGCGATTGACTTTTGTTGATCACATTTTATCTTCAGTCGTGCCGTATGTTAATGAGCGGTAAAAAGCATAAAACAAACACAAGCTAAGCTTGAATCTAGACCCTCTCAACGACTTTTAATCCCAGTTTTTGCCGTTGAGTTACCAAGTAGGTGGGGAAGCCAGGAGGCGCTATGATTTTATCGACACTTCAATTTTTCATTACGACTTTACTCGCAGTGGTGTGCGTTCGAGCGATGAGTTTGAGCGAGGGAGATATTCCTGTTCTTGCACTCATGATCCCGGCGTTGTGGATCTTGCCACAAGGCGGGTTTGCTGGCTTGGTGTTGCTGGGCGCAATGATGGCTTTTGGCGCTACGCTCTCAATGCAGCCAATCGCGCTATCGATTGGTATTTTGATCCTTTTCCCACTTTTAATGGTAGTGTTCTCTCGTAGAAGTTCGTTGGGCGTCCTACTCACCGCAGGCCTAATCGTACTTACGCTACAAGTCGGTATTATGGTCACGCAACAAGGTGGGAAGCTGGATGGATCCGCTTGGGTTACAGTGGTTCAAACTGTCGCGGTCATGGCGATGTGGTGGTCTGCTGTACATTGGACCCCTTCCAATAAGCACAGCTGGTGGCCGATGCTGTTGTTGTTCCCATTATGGATTGCTGGCTTGCCATATGCCGTTCTTGTGGCATTGAGCGTGACAGGAATGCTGGCTTCAATGGAAACCCTCGCGAAGCTTAAACACTCCATTCGTTGGAGTAAACTATTGTGCTGGACGTTACCGACCGTTGGCTTTGCTGCCTTAGTGGTGAGTCCGACTACAGATGTACCAAACCCTGTTTTTGTTGTTTGGATCTGTTTGTTAGGAACGGCTTGGATGACGGACTATATCTTACGTAGCAGCGATGAACAGGCAGAATTATGAGTATTTCGTCAGGTAAAAAGTGACACGTGCGGCAGACTATCGAATTGGTTGTGGAACAAAATGAAGATTAGTATATGTTCTTCATTTCATATTTACTAAACTTCCAATAATAATAACCACATTATAAGTGGTTGATTTAAGATAAGTTTGTCATGACTACCTTTGCTCGAACACTGTTGCTTTTTACTTGTTCCCTACTGAGTTTGAATGTAAAAGCTGAATCACCTTTAATTGCTCATTATAACGTTGCGACAGAAGCGGATGATGTCGTCACCCGTGTTCTTTTTAATGCTGCATCGAAAGAGTTCGGCTTTACCGTTCAATATGTGAACTATTCCAGCTTTGATGCCATTCTAAATTCCGTCGCGAATGGGGAAGCGGACTTTGCTGCGAATATCACTTACACAGAAGAGCGTGCTCAACGCTTTAGTTACTCCCGTCCAACTAATATCGAATATACCTACCTTTTTGGATTAAAAGACTCGACGTTGAGTGACATTTCACGAGTTGGCGTCCCTAAAGATACGGTTTATGCCGAATTACTTAAACAATACTACCCGGAGCTAAAACAGGTCTCTTATCAAGGTCATGAGCAAGCGGTAACGTTACTGAGATCAGGCGTTGTTGAAGGCGTAGTCGATGCCATCAATCAGCTTAAGCCGATGCTGCTGGAGGGCTTTGACGCTAAGATGTTGAATGATCAGATTTCGATAAAGCCAGTATCGATCATCAGTAAAAAAGATCATCACCTCGAAGAGTTGGATACGTTCGCTACGTTTATTCATGGGGAAGGAGTGCAAAAGCAACTTCGTGAAGAGATCTCCCAGTATCAATTTGAATTAAGGCGAGCGGCATTGCGAGAATCTATTCGCTTATTACCTCTCGATTTTAGTGAGCCTATACGGATCAAGCTCGAATCTATCTTTCCATATGTTGTTTACAACGAAGACGGCAGTATCGAAGGGATGACGGCAGATGTCGTCCTGAGAAGCTGTGAGATCTTGGCATTAAACTGCGTGATCATTAGTGAGCCAAATGAAAGTTGGGGTTCCATGTATCATGAGTTTATGCAGGGGAATTTTGAAATTTTAGCGCCCTTAACGGTCAGTCGCGAGCGGCATGAATTTAGTTACTTTCCCAAGCCCCATTACTCACCAGCATCCGTTATGGTCAAGCGTTTAGGTTACAAGCCGAACACTTACTCCCATGTGTCACAGTTGATCTCTGAGCGGATTGGTGTGGTTGAGGACGACTTTTTCGACCAAATGATGACGCAACTTTTACCGCTAAAAGAGCTGAAACGTTATCGTACCCAACAAGAACTCATTCAGGGTTTATTGAATGAAGAGGTCGATTACATTCCGATGGATACCGCGATGCTCAACCACTTTTTACGTCTGAGCGAGTTGGTTCCGATAGAGCAGGACACGGCGATTGGCGAGTTTTACCAGTCACAACTTTCTGTTGGATTGGTGGCGAACGAGAAAGGTGCCATGCTTGCTCCTTTTTTCAGTCGAGCGATAGCGATGTTGGAAGTTGATAAGATCATTGCCCAGTACGACCTGCGCCCAGATTGGCGTACCGCGCTTGAATATGAGGTTCGGCTGGCAACGCAAACGCAGGCTGTGTTTGTCTTTGTATTGTTGTTTGCGATTTGCGTTTCGCTTTATCTTTATCGTCAATCGAATACCGACAATTTAACGGGGTTAAGAAATCGCCGCGCGTTGCAAGTAAAACATCGAAAAGGCGTAAACAAAGAGCTATCCATACTTTACTTAGATATTAACCACTTCAAACGAATCAATGATACGTACGGTCACCGTGCTGGTGATGAGGTGTTGCAATTATTGGCGCTAAAAATTCATTATGTATGGTCAGGGAAAAGTTACCGGATAGGGGGAGATGAGTTCATCTTGTTGGGCTACCCGACTCAAGCAGAATTAAATAGGGCAATGAAAGAGCTCAGCAGAATTGATGTAAAAGGCAAACTGTGTAGTGAGTTAGAGTCTGTGGGTATCTCTATCGGTGTCTCTGAAAAAAGAGAACAGCACATGAGCTTAGAGCAAGCCATGCATTTAGCTGATGAAGATATGTATTCAAGTAAGCAGTCAACACGCCGCTATTCTTCTTCTCATCGTTACGTGGCTCAATCGTAGAGGAATGAATTGATCGAGTTTTGTCCAAACGGTAATGAAATGACGAAATTCAAGGTTTTTGCTCTTGCATTATGAGGGCTGATACTGAATAATCGCCCCATCGATTGAGGCAAGTCCTCTCGAAAAGAATTATGGGGCTCTGGTCCTCTCGCAACAATAGCTCGTGAACTCGGTCAGGTCCGGAAGGAAGCAGCCGCAGCGGGTGACTTGTGTGCCGGGATGTGGCTGGGGTCCCACCCTTTAAAAGCCCTGCGTATATCGCAGGGCTTTTTTCGTTTTTGAACCCTCTTTTACTGCGTTTGCTCTTCAAAGTCTTCTGATGAATCAAGTTTCTTGAGGTTATTTAGGTATAATTTATAATCTCACGCGCTTGATACCGAACTGTCGTGAAGATTGTTTCGAGTACATTCGCCGAATAACCATTTTCACCTGGGATACTTTAATGATTTCAAAAAACCAATTAAAACTGCTTCGTGCTTTAGGTCAAAAGAAACAGCGTAAAGCGCATGGCTTATTCCTAGTTCAGGGTGAAAAGAACGTTTTAGAGCTGGCAAGTAGTTCATTAAAGGTGAAGCATGTCTTCGCAACCGAGGCATTTCTCGAACAAAACGCTAGTACGCTAAGTAGTTTTGATTGCATTGAAGCATCGCTTGACGACCTGACCAAAGCGAGCACTCTCGTGAGCAATAACGCGGCCATTGCCGTGGTTGAAATCCCGAGTGTAAAAGTGCCTCAAGCAAAAGGCTTGATGATTGCGCTAGATGGCGTATCTGACCCAGGTAATCTAGGAACGATTATTCGTGTCGCAGACTGGTATGGCATCAAGCACATTATTGCTAGTACAGATTGTGCTGATCCGTATAACCCTAAGACGATCAGCGCGACCATGGGCAGTTTTGGCCGCGTACAAGTGAGTCTGGTGGATTTGCCAAGTTACTTAGAAGAAGCCAATTTGCCAGTTTATGGCGCGTTTCTGGAAGGGGAGAGCGTTCATAAAACGGAATTCGCTGCTGAAGGTATTTTGTTGATGGGCAGCGAGTCCCACGGCGTACGTGAAGAAGCTGCGAAGCTCGTGACAAATAAGATCACGATTCCGGCATTTGGTGGTGCTGAGTCGCTGAATGTCGCAATGGCAACCGGTATTATTTTAGACAACATGCGTCGACATCATTGTTAATGTAACTATGCGCCAATAATGAAGCCAGTCAATTTGACTGGCTTTGTTGTATTTACCACCTGTTAAAAATCAGCCTATTTGCAAGTTGTACTCAATTAAACAACAGTGAATGCCGATGATGACTTAATTTTGATTCAGATCAATAGGCTGCACCTATAAATAAAATTACTCATTTCCATTTAGTAAATTCAGGAAATTAGGCGACACTTATCTAAAGGCCGCAATAAAATGCCCTTAAGGAGATAAGAATGCATTCATTAAAAGTAAAAGATTACATGACGTTGCAAGCGGTGACCTTCACTAAAGATATGTCACTTTCGGCTGCTTTGAATAAAGTCATGCAAAGCGTCACATTAGGTGGACCCGTCATTGATGAGAATGAAAAGGTAGTTGGATTCTTATCAGAGCAAGACTTGTTAGATAAATTGGTGAAAGCGAGTTATCACTGCCAAGATACGCATACCGTTCAAGAGTGTATGCATGACGATGTTTTATCTGTTTCTCCAGACATGTCAGTGATTGAGTTGGCTGACATGATGAAGATTGGTAAGCCAAAAATGTATCCAGTGGTTGACGGCAAAGGTAAATTGGTTGGCGTTATCACTAGGCGAGATGTGCTGCGCGCCATCGGGATGACTTTAAATGAGTGTTTTAAGCATCCAGTTTAACCTTTTTGATCAAATTTCATAGGTGCTTGATTTTAAATAAGTCATTTGGAAAGACGCTTCGGCGTCTTTTTTTATTTTCAATCGACGAGTTTTTAAAAAATTACCTTGACCTTGGAGCTAGCTCTAAGGTTTATCCTTAGTCATAGGCAAAGAGCCTACACCAATAAGGAAAATAAATTATGTGTACGAAACATCAAGGTTGCCAATCTAGCAAAATCAAAACTGCGGTGCCGCTTGGCGCGAGCGAGTCGTGCTGCGCACCAGTAAAATCTTCACTCAACATTTCTCAAGCTGGCGTAGAAGTGTCCGAAAGTTCATGTTGCAGCGGAGGGAGTTGTAGCGCCGACCCAGGTGAGGAAGAAGAGCCCTCAAGGGAGAGTGATTCCTCAATTCGAAACTCGTGGCTTGTGTCAGGTATGGATTGCCCTTCATGTGCGCAAAAGCTTGAGAAGGCTATTACGTCTTTGGAAGGTGTTAACCAAGCAAAAGTCTTATTTGCAACAGAAAAACTGGTTGTCGATTTTGACGATCGCGAGCTGACCTCTACGATAGAGCATACAGCCCAACAAACAGGTTTTCCGCTTTCTTCACTCGATGCTCCAAAACCAAATACTGCAACGAAGGGCTGGCGTGGGGTAGTAAAAGACAACATTCAAATTCTCTCTATTGCTAGTGCGATGGTTGTCGCGGCAATAATTTCTAAGATCGACCCTCAAATAAGTACTTGGTTATTCACGTTGACCTGTTTACTGGGTTTATACCCAATTGCGATTAAAGCGTTCAAGTTGGCGCGTAGCGGTACGCCTTTTGCGATTGAAACGTTAATGAGTGTGGCAGCGCTCGGCGCTTTATATTTAGGTGAAACCGCTGAAGCGGCAATGGTGTTATTGCTTTTCCTTATTGGTGAAAAGTTAGAAGCATATGCATCATCCCGCGCTCGAAGTGGTGTCCAAGCGCTAATGGACTTAGTCCCAGAAAATTCAATTTTAATTGTTGATGGTGAGCGTAAAGAGGTGCCTGCAGCTCAGCTTAAGCCGGGGGATATTATAGAAGTTGCCCCCGGTGGTCGTTTGCCAGCGGATGGTGTGTTGCAAGATGCGCTTGCAAGTTTTGACGAAAGCGCGTTAACGGGAGAATCCGTTCCCGTTGAGCACCAAACGGGTGGCAAAGTGATGGCCGGGGCTGTGGTTGTCGATAAAGTCGTTCGTTTACAGGTGACTTCTCGTCAAGGCGAGAATGCGATTGACCGAATTCTCCATTTGATTGAAGAAGCAGAATCTCGTAAGGCACCATTAGAACGTTTTCTGGATAAATTCAGCCGTTGGTATACGCCGCTGATGATGTTGGTGTCCTTGATGGTTATCGTCACGCCACCACTGTTGTTTGCTCAACCATGGGAAACGTGGATTTATCGAGGACTTGCCCTGTTACTGATCGCCTGTCCGTGTGCGTTGGTTATTTCAACGCCTGCAGCGATTACTTCTGGCTTGGCGGCTGCGGCGAAGCGGGGGGCATTAATCAAAGGTGGTGCGGCGCTTGAGTTGCTTGGTAAGGTGGAGTCCGTCGCATTTGATAAAACCGGTACATTGACGCAAGGTAAGCCGCAGGTGACCGACGTCTTTGCTTTTGATGTAGATGAAGACAAGTTACTTAGCCTGACAGCCTCAATCGAAGTTGGCTCAAGCCATCCTCTCGCGGTTTCTTTAGTTAATAAAGTGCAACAGCAGGGGCTTACTATTCCTGAAGCGCTAGATAAAACCGCGCAAGTGGGCTCTGGTGTCACAGGTTACGTCGATGGGAAAATAGTCCAAGTAGTCACGCCTTCTAAGGCCGATTTCCCACTTTCTCAAGAAACCGAAGAGCGAGTGGTGACGTTGGAACAACAAGGTAAAACGGTTGTTATTGTGCGTTACGATTACGAGGTCATTGGCGTGATCGCATGGCAAGATACATTGCGCCCAGATGCCCAAGAAGCTATCGCTACGTTGAAGGAGCTTGGGATAACGTCGGTGATGCTAACCGGTGACAACCCGAGAAGTGCTGAAGCAATGGCGACCAGAATAGGCTTGGATTATAAAGCAAGCTTATTACCAGCAGATAAAGTGCATTACGTCGAGAAACTATCACAGCAACACACCGTTGCAATGGTGGGAGACGGTATTAATGATGCGCCAGCGATGAAAGCTTCGAGTATCGGTATTGCGATGGGAGGCGGTACGGATGTTGCTCTGGAAACGGCCGACGCGGCATTAACGCACAATCGTCTGATTGAGTTACCTGCCATGATAGAACTATCGCGTGCGACGTTAAGCAATATTCGTCAGAATGTTGCGTTAGCGCTTGGTTTGAAAGGCGTTTTCTTGGTTACAAGTTTATTGGGCATTACGGGTCTATGGGTGGCGGTATTAGCCGACAGCGGCGCAACTGCACTGGTTACGTTAAATGCGTTGAGATTGCTCCGTTTTGAGTCCAAGCAGGCCAAGTGACCTACCTAACTAGCTAATAAAAAGCCCGAGGCATTCGTGTCTCGGGCTTTTTTAACCGTATCGACGAAATCTAATAATATGTTTTAGTTTGTTTTTGAAATCACGCATCGCTATGCAACAAAATGAGCCAAACTCCCCAAAAGTGTGATCATTGCTTGTTTTGGGTGAAATTGTAGTTTCATTACATTTTCTCATTGTGATTGTGATCACTCTATGTTGGTGAAAGGTTCGCTACAGTGCATTTGTACCCAACAACTGATTAATGAGCTTATTGTTCATAAAATAAGCCACAATAAGGAGCGACTTATGTCTCAAGCTGTATTTCATTTAGGTGTTACTGAAGCTGATCTTAATGGTGCGACTCTAGCCATCATTCCTGGTGATCCAGCGCGCGTTCAAAAAATCGCAGAACAAATGGAAAACCCAGTATTTCTAGCAAGTCACCGTGAATACACGCTATACCGTGCCGAATTAGACGGTAAACCTGTTGTGGTTTGTTCTACAGGTATTGGTGGCCCTTCTACCTCTATCGCAGTTGAGGAACTCGCGCAGCTTGGTGTTCGTACTTTCCTACGTGTTGGTACAACTGGCGCAATTCAACCGCATGTAAACGTAGGTGACATGATCGTAACGACGGGGTCAGTTCGCCTTGACGGTGCGAGCCTGCACTTTGCGCCAATGGAATTCCCAGCAGTTGCTGACTTTGAAGTAGCAACTGCAATGAAAGCGGCAGTAGAAGAGTCTGGCGCTGCGGTTCACATGGGTGTGACGGCTTCAAGTGATACTTTCTACCCAGGTCAAGAGCGCTACGACACGTTCTCTGGTCGCGTTGTTAAGCGTTTCCAAGGTTCTATGCAAGAATGGCAAGACATGGGCGTACTTAACTTTGAGATGGAGTCTGCAACATTGCTAACAATGTGTGCGAGCTCTGGTCTAAAAGCAGGTTGTGTAGCGGGTGTAATCATCAACCGTACACAAAAAGAGATTCCAGATCATTCAACTCTGAAAGAGACGGAAGCTCGTTCAATTAAGGTGGTAGTAGAAGCAGCGCGTAAAATGCTGTAAGCCGCGATAATTGGCATTTTAAACAAACGGAAAAACCAGAGGCACGCCTCTGGTTTTTTTCTACCTATCTAAACCCACACTTAAAAATTAGGTATAAAAAAAGCAGCCTGTAACGCTGCTTTTGATCATTTTGAATTCTAGCTTTTATCGCTGATGTTAGATCTCGTCCGAGCCACCTGCGTCTTTAAACCAAGCCGTTAGGTGCGTTCTTAAGTCTTTAAGCTCATCAGGGCCAATCAGAGCTAGCCCCAAATCTTCTGCACGAGTAATGTCATTGTGACGAAGCGGTCGGAAGCTCACCAGCATTGCACGTGCTTGTAAACCACCTAGCAGATCTCTGAGGGATTCTAGCTTGTACAAGGTGTCATCGCCGTCATCTCGCATGCCTTTGGTTTTACACTCAATGATGTGGAGCTTGTTGTTTACCACCGTTGCAACATCCAACTCATTGCGTACTTCGCTTTCACCAAGTTTGCGATAAACCTGAACATTCAAAGAGCGATCTTGAATCGTCGGCATTGTATCTTGAATTTGCTTGACCGTGCTGTGTACCAGAGTCTCTAACCATTCACCGTTTGAAAAGCGGCGTGCATCTTCATCTGCAAACGTTAGAACGCCATTCTCATAAGTGGCGATTTGCGCTTCCACTAAGTCCGAAAGCAGCATGTTGAGCTCACGGTAGCCTTGTTGCTTTTCAGAAAGCTCCACATCAAGTTTTTGCTCTTTGCGGCATGTGGTTGCAAGGTAGTTAAGAGTCGCTAAGCCTGGACCAAGTTCAAGCGCATTTGAGGCCCAGCGTTCACCAAGTTCATACAGTTTTTTATCAAGAAGAGGAGGTAAATCAACGTGGTGGAACTCGCCGCGTGCGCCGAAGATAGTGAGGTAGTCAGCAATCGTAATGTGGTCTTCGACCTGAGTATCTTCTTTGCCATCTGGGTATAACCAGCAAAGCTTATCGCTACTTGGCTCAACCACAAAAATTGGCCAGCGATAGGTACGGAAAACCTCGTACACAGACAATAAGCGATGACGAAGACCGCAACTGGCGTTCAATTTCACATCTTCGCCGCGCTCATGGAGATCTTTTGCCAGTTTTTGAATCGCTTGTTTGATCAGCGAAGTATTGACGGCGGATGGGATTTCAAAAAATTCGGAAGTAATGTCTCGTTGCTCTAAAACGGCACTCAGTCGGTCAAATATATCTAACTGGCTCTTGTCTCCGATGAAGACGATATGTGTGCTTAGCGTACGATTATCTAATAGAGGAGTGACCAATCTCACTGGGTCTTGGTCGATAATACCAACATGAACAGCCATAGATTTTCCTTTTTATGAGGCCGCTCGAAAAGAGATGTGCAAGGGGATGAGCTGGCCATATTAATCATATGTAGACATGGCCGATAAAAAACAAGGGCGACTTAACAAAAAGTCGCCCTTATACAGTTGATTGCACTAATTAATGCTTAAATTTATAAATTATTTATAACTTAAAGCGGTGAACCAATTCATTCTGTTGATGAGCCAAGTGAGTCAGGGATTCACTGGTCTGTGCGATGCTCGACATAGCTTGGAAGCTTTCATCGGCGATACTATTGATATCTTCAATACTGCGTGCGATGTCTGCTGAGGTTTCACTTTGCTCTGCTGCCGCTTGCGAAATATGCGTACTCATTTGGCTGATTTCGATGATTAGCGCTTGAATCTCTTCCATTGAGCTGTTCGCTTTTGATGCTTGCTCAACAGACATCTCCATATCGCTCATACAGCTTTGTATTACTTGATTTGCTGACTGAGAGCTGGATTGCAGATTACTGATCATCGATTCAATTTCAGTGGTGGACTGAGTGGTTCTGGATGCAAGCACACGCACCTCATCGGCCACTACCGCAAAGCCGCGACCTTGCTCGCCAGCGCGAGCCGCTTCAATTGCTGCATTCAATGCCAGTAGGTTAGTTTGTTCAGCAATGTTGCGAATCACATCGAGGATAGAACCAATTTGACCACTCATTTTTTGAAGTTCAGAGACAGCGGAAACGGATTCGTTCAAACGCGTTTCCAGTTGATTTATGGTCGAGATATTGCTGCTCATGACATTTCTGCCTTCTTCAGAGGCAGATTCGACACGCTGCACCATTTCTAGTGAACCTTGTGCACTTTGAGCGACTTCTTGCACTGAGTGAGACATTTCCGTCATTGCGGTCGCAACGTTTGCTGTTTGCTCACGTTGTGAGCTTAATTTGCTTTGCGCTTGCGAAGACGTGCTTTCGTTTGTTGCTGCGGTCGAAGATAGGTTCTCTGACGCTTCGTTGAGTTTCACTAAGATCTCGTGAAGACTGTCGGCTAGTGAGTTAATGTGTCCACTCACTCGGCTGAACTCGTTGTTATAGCGAATATCGATACGTTGTGTCATGTCACCTTCAGTCAGGCTTTCAAGCACTTTTAGAATACGAGTCAATGGTTCGCGAACGCTATGCGCGATGTGGTAGCCAATCGCTGTGGCAAGTAGCACGACGACAACGCCAATGATGATGGCTTTCGTCACACCCGCAGAATAAATGTTACCAGCGTCTGCTAACGATTCATTAAGTTTATCCGTTGCGGTTGACGTAAATTGCTCAAGAATCGCCATGGTTGAATCAACTTTATTCGCTAGGTTGGCGATGTTGTTGTATAGCGCTGCACGAGCATTGAGGTAATTATTGTGCTGGTCTAAGACACCTCCACGCATTCCCACATCGCGTGTGAATTGTTCTACCGACTCACCAAACGCTGTTTTTAGTTCAGGTAATTGAGTAACTAAACCACGGAAAGCATAGTTCAAATGAGTCACTGCTTTGCGGTTTTTGGTCACGGCTTGCGTAACAAACTCAGGATCAGAACTGGCGAGGGCATCAGAGGTTATAACTTCCGCATCTTTTAGCTTAATGAAGTAACTCTTCGCCATGACTTTGACAGAAATGCTAGTTTGATCTGCCACATATTCTTTAAGGCCGACCGACAACTCGGTATTCAGCTTTTGGAAGCGACGTGACGATTTTTGCACTTTTTCTTGCGCAGCGAACATCGCTTCGTAGTTGTCCATGGCTTCAAGAGCTTCAGTAAAATAGCTCTGCTCTAACGCTTTTAATTGTGAAAACGGTTCGGCAAGAGAAGGATAGATTTGGCTCGCAGTTTCCAGTTGACCCAAAGTGGATTCGAAACGTTGTTGAGATCTAGCAAATTCCTGACGCATTTCATCCATGCGTTGTTTATTCTCTGTCGTCAGAAAATCTTTAAACGATTTGTCGGCAGAAAGCAGTTCAACACTGGTTTGGTTAGATAACGATACCAGTGGTAGGGATGATTTAGACACGGTGCCAAACTTCCCGTGAATATCACTCATTCCTCCCATCATAATGGCAATTGTGACGGCAAATAGGATGATGATCAGAGCAAAGCCCGCATACATCCTTTTAATAACTGAACCTCGCATAAGTGAGCTTCCTCTCCCAAAATAGACAAGCTACCCAAGAATTTTGAGCTTACTTGGGTATAAAAATAATAATTGTCTTAAAAAAGTAACAAAATTCATTGGATTGTATTGAGTTTGTGACGCGCATTTTATGACGCACACGACAAAAAAAGCTTCGTTAATTAGCGTTTGATTAATAATGTTAAGTGAACACTGTTTTTATTGAGCTCCGCTTTTGGTTGGCGCATACTAATTGGGGTCTAATTACCTTTATAAAATGGAGTCCTCATGGCGGAAGAAACGATCTTTAGTAAAATTATTCGTAAGGAAATCCCTGCCGATATTCTTTATCAAGATGAGTTGGTGACTGCGTTTCGCGATATTAACCCGCGCACACCGAGCCATATTCTCATTATTCCGAATAAATTGATCCCAACAACGAATGATGTTGAAGCTGAAGATGAAGCAATGATGGGGCGTTTGTTCACTGTTGCTAAAAAACTGGCGAAAGAGGAAGGCATTGCGGAAGACGGCTATCGCCTGATCGTTAATTGTAACCCGCACGGTGGCCAAGAGGTTTACCATATTCACATGCACCTATTAGGCGGTCGTCCTCTAGGTCCAATGGTATTGAGCTAAGCTTTAAAAAGTGGGTGGCGCAGTTCACCCACTTCTTTTTCCTGTCGAATGACACATTTGTGGAGATAAATGTGAAACTAGGTGTAAAGCTGTTAGGGCTGATGAGCTGGGCTTTAATGGCCTCTGGCTGCGCGAATTTGTCTGCGGGCAATCTGTTTAGTCACTACAGCAACCAGAATCAAGACGTTTATCAAGCCGTTGTAGCAGGGGAATATGCGAAAGCGAAACAACTTCAATCGAGCGAAGTGGGTGGCGAGATACTTGGCAACTTTGAAAAGGGCCGTATTTCTTTTCTTGCTGAAGATTACCCGACAAGTTTGAAAGCACTGGAAAATGGTGATCGTGCCGTTCGTGTTCAGCAAGATCGCGCGACTATTTCTGTGTCAGAAACGGCAACGAGCGTCGGCTCTCTCGCAGTGAACGACAATCTCCAAGATTATCATCCCGCCGATTATGAACTTGGCTTTCTGCACCTTTATCTCGGGCTAAACTATTTACAGAAAAACGATTTGGAAGGGGCGCTTGTTGAAGTGCGTCGAGCCAATCAAGTTCAGGAAGCGGCAAGAAAGGCGCGTGAAAAAGAACTAAAAGCAGCAGAAAAAGACCTGAAAAAGCAAGGCATGTCTGCCAATTTAGGCAGTGTGTTGGCGAGCTACCCTGATGCTGGTAAAAAACTAAGCGCAGTACAAAACGGCTATTTGTTCTATCTTTCTGGCTTGTTATATGAAGCGTCACGAGATTTAAACAGTGCTTATGTTGATTACCGACGAGCACTCGCTGTGATGCCAGACAACAAACAAGTTGTTGAAAGCACGCTGTACGCCGCTAAGAAACTAGGCATGCGTGAAGACTTACGCATGCTAGAGAAACGGTATGGTAAAGCACCTTCTGGGTTAACTCAGTCTCAAGGTCGAGTCATCGTTATTGATGAACAAGGCGTTGTGGAGGCTTTGAAAGGTTGGCGTATTGATCTACCGATTTACGACAGTCGCGATAATGGGGCTATTTATTCGTTGGCGCTTCCTTATTATCCGAATCGGGGTGCTCAACGTTTTAGCGATGTGGTTTTAAATGGTCAGGTATTGCCTTCTAGCACGCTGACTGATGTTAATGCGATGGCACAAAACGATCTTAATGAACGTCTGACTACAATGGTGATCCGTCAAGCTCTTCGCGTTTGGGCAAAAGATCGAATCCGAAAAGAGGCGGCGAAAAAAGGCGATGATGTGGGTAACATACTTTTCAATGTATGGAACACATTGACCGAGCAGCCGGATACGAGAAGTTGGCAAACATTACCAGCGCAAGTGAAAACGGCATCAAAAGTCGTGAAACCGGGAACACAAAGTTTAAACTTGGGTGATCAAACCTATCAGTTTGAAGTGCCTGCACAGCAGACTACATTGGTATGGGTCTCTCGTCAGGGAACGCACTCAACCGTGTGGCATAAACAGCTAGGGAGACTGTAATGAAAGCATGGCTTATTTGTTTAGCAATGGCTATTGGTTTAGTTGGATGCGCCGAAAACACGGCTGGTATTCGAATTGATGGTCAAACGCAAAAAGTATTTTTTAATGATAACGTTTTGGGTAGTCGCTTATTAGTTGACAACATCACCACCACTTACGTTGATGATCGTCCACGTGGAGTGGTGCAACTAAGCAGTAACTATAAAGGTGACCAGCACATTCTTTACCGCTTCTATTGGTATGACAATAATGGTTTAGAAGTGAATACCAAGCCTGGCCCATGGCGCAAAATGATTGTGCGAGGGTTTGAGCAAGTCACGTTATCTGAAGTTACTGTGAATCCAAATGGCACCAAATTCCGTGTTCAAATTAGAGAAGCACAAGACAATTAATCTTAACGGCTTTGCCGAAGCTGCCGCGCTAACGATGCGCTGGTATTGAAAAACTAAGGAACTCTCATGAAAAAAAGTATTATTGCTCTTTTAGGTCTTGCCGTCATTTTGGGTGGCTGTTCTAACAAAGTCTCTTACGGCGATGCGCAAGCAACAGAAACCACAACTATCGATTTTGGCTCAACAGATTTACAAAAAATCGCGGCTGAAATGGTGGATAGCATGATGATGTCGGGTTCTGTAGCAGCAATTACTCGTGATCAACGTCCTATCGTTTTTGTTGAGCGAATTAAGAACAAGACCAGTGAACACATTGACACTGAATCCATTACCGACACTATTTCTACTAAGATGCTGAACTCTGGTAAGTTCCGCTTTGTTGATATGGATCGTGTTGAGTCTGTGCGTGAACAGCTTAACTTCCAAAACACGGATGAGCTGGTTAACCAAAGCACAGCGATCCAATTTGGTAAAATGGTGGGTGCGCAATACATGCTTTACGGTAACCTATCTAGCATCGTCAAAAATGCAGGTAGCGATAAAGATGTATACTACAAGATGACCATGCGCCTAATGGACCTAGAAACAGGCTTGATTGAGTGGGCGGATGAAACGGAAATTCGTAAAGCGCAATCGAAGAGCTTATTCGGTCTTTAATCGATACTGATGGAGAAGTCATCAATGGCATGGTTTTCTTGGCAACAAGCAAAACAGTTAGATCCGAGTCTTAATGCTCTCGATGGCTTCTTTACTGAGCCTCCGGTAAAAGTTCAAACCGTTACCGGGGGGCTAACCAACCGTTGTTGGCGGTTGGAATCCTCTCAAGGCCTTGTATACATCTGGCGACCGACCAGTAATGTTTGCAAGGCTTTTTCAATTTCTCGCCACAATGAATATCAAGTTCTGAATGCTATCTCTTCATTAGAAATTGGTCCTAAGCCAGTGTTTATCCACGAGCAAGGTTTACTGGTGGAATGGATCGAAGGGCAAGCACTTTCGGATGTAGGGCTACCAGTAAGAGATTTATTATCCATTGTGGCGACCATTCATCAGCACCCGATCAGCGCGCTCCCTTTGGTTCCATTTTCTTATATTTCTCGCATCGATCATTATTGGCTTGAGCTTGATGGTCAGTATGCGGATACGGAATTTGAGGCTCTATACATGAAGTGGCGCACGGAACCGAGTGTAGCGGCGGTTCCACTCGCTCTTTGTCACTTTGACCTGGGGTGTTACAACCTCGTTCGGGGAGAGAGTGGGGTGAAAGTCATTGATTGGGAATATGCTGGTATTGCTGACCCTAGGCTTGATTTGACCTTGACTATTCAAGTCGCGGGTGCGCCTGTGGAAGAGGCGGTGAAACAGTATTGCCAAATTCGAGGTATCGACGATACGTCTCTTTGGTTAAGTGGTGTACAGGCGTGGCAGCCAAGAACCCTAGTAATGGCGATGCTTTGGTATCTACTGGCCTATAAATTGTGGGGAGATGAACAATACTTAAACAGTGCGCATGAGTTGAAAGGCTCATTGTGTATGGAAGATCACTGTTTTGAGAACTCGTGATATTTTCCCCTTTAACAGTAAGGAAATAGTGGTAGTTTTAATAAAAGTACCAGATACACACAGGGAGAGGTACACATGATTATTTACTTACACGGCTTTGACAGTACAAGCCCGGGTAACCACGAAAAAGTTCTTCAACTGCAATTCATCGACGACGACGTTCGTTTTATCAATTACAGCACCCTTCACCCAAAGCACGACATGCAACACTTGTTAAAAGAGGTGTCTAAAGTTATCGATCAATCGGATGATCCAAACCCGTTAATCTGTGGGGTTGGTTTAGGTGGTTATTGGTCTGAACGAATTGGTTTTCTATGCGGTATCAAGCAAGTGATGTTTAACCCGAACTTGCACCCAGAAAAAACGATGGCTGGTCGAATCGATCGCCCAGAAGAGTACGAAGATATCGCAACAAAATGTGTTGATCAGTTTCGAGCGAAAAATCAGGCGCACTGCTTGGTGATTTTATCCAAAGATGATGAAGTGCATGACAATGCGAAAACTGCAGCTGAGTTAGAAAAATACTATCAAATCATTTGGGACGAAACGCAGTCCCACAAGTTCAAAAAGATCTCTCACCATTTACAAGCGATGAAGGCATTTAAAAATACTTAAGAGTGTTTGAGTGTGAACAGTAAAGCGGCATTTTTTATCGGCTGCTTTGCTGCGACCCCCTCTTGTGAGTATGCCGAGTCACTTTCTCTTTAAAGGCCTCATTTTCTTGGTTTAGCGCTCAGAATATTGTGTTCTCCTTACCGTTTTCTTACTTCCATCCTATGTGGCACGAATACCTTGTTGTAGAGTAGTCGAAAAGTAGTCAATCCGTACTCGTCACACGGATTTTGGTTGCCTTCAAAGTACGTCTCTATATAATGAACTAGACTAAAATAATTTGATAAATATCAAAAAAAATTGAGAGCGAGTAATAAACTTGCCCAAAAATCTCTGGCGTCGTATGCGTACCAGACAAATATGCTGATTCCTAACAAGTTATTGATAGATAAAGAATAAAATTAGGCAGCAGTTTTTAATCCAAATAAATTGAAACACCTCTAAGAACCAAGAATTCATCGGTTGGATGTATGGCACAGCATGTCTGTGAACCATGCATCGAGCTGAACCCCATATATTCATTTTTGTAGAGGAAAATCATTGTGACACGCATTATCGTTGTAGGCGGCGGTGCTGGTGGTCTTGAGTTGGCAACTAAGCTTGGCCGAACTCTAGGTCGCAAGAACCGTGCGCAAATTACGCTAGTAGATCGTAAAGCGAGCCACTTGTGGAAGCCATTATTGCATGAAGTTGCAACTGGCTCTTTGGACGAAGGGGTGGATGCTCTGAGTTATCGAGCTCATGCAAAAAACCACAGCTTCGACTTCCAAATGGGTAGCCTTCAAGACATCGACCGCGAACGTAAAGTGATCATCTTAAGTGAGCTTAAAGATGAGCATGGTGAGCTTCTGATGCCAAGCCGCGAGCTAGAATACGACATTCTGGTCATGGCGATTGGTTCAACATCAAACGACTTCAACACTCCTGGCGTTCGTGAGAATTGTATTTTCCTAGACAGTCCAGAACAAGCGCACCGTTTCCGCACAGAAATGAACAATGAGTTCCTAAAACTGCACGCGAAAAACGGTAACGGTACGGTGGATATCGCGATTGTTGGTGCTGGTGCAACTGGCGTTGAACTATCAGCTGAGTTACATAATGCTGTTAAAGAGCTGCGCACTTACGGCTTTGGCGATCTTGACTCTAGCAAGTTGAACGTCAATCTGATTGAAGCAGGTGAGCGTATTTTACCAGCGTTACCTCCACGTATTTCTTCTGCTGCTCATCAGGAGCTGGTGAAGTTGGGCGTAAATGTACGCACGGCAACCATGGTGACTAAAGCTGAAAAAGATGGCCTCACCACGAAAGATGGTGAGAAGATCCCGGCACAAATCATGGTTTGGGCTGCGGGTATTAAAGCACCAGATTTTATTAAAGATATCGCTGGTTTAGAAACGAACCGTATCAACCAGCTGGTAGTGAAAAATACACTACAAACGACGCGTGATGATGACATTTTCGTTATTGGTGACTTAGCACAATGTACTCAGGCTGATGGTTCGTTTGTTCCACCACGTGCGCAAGCTGCGCACCAAATGGCAAGCCAAGCATTCAGCAACATCGTTGCGAAGATCAACGGACGCGAGCTGAAAGATTATGTGTATAAAGATCACGGCTCATTGGTGTCTCTAAGCCGTTTCTCTACCGTTGGTAGTTTGATGGGCAACCTAACCAAAGGGTCGATGATGGTAGAAGGCCGTATTGCACGTGTCGTTTATATCTCGTTATATCGAATGCACCTGATGGCGTTGCACGGCGTATTTAAAACCGGACTGATGATGCTTGTGGGCCGTATCAACCGAGTACTGCGTCCAAACCTTAAGCTTCACTAAGACGCTAAATTCACATCTACGCGGATTGCGCGGATGCTGTATCTTCGAAATATAAAAAGCCACCGCAAGTCGGTGGCTTTTTATTTATGTTAGATCTGCCGGTAAAAGTGAGTACACAACACCATCCTTAGGCTTACCATGAAAAATAAACCGGTTTCTGGCGATGGTTTCTTTTTGTGCACCGACTGACTCAATTAAGGTTTGGCTTGCTTCGTTGTCGGGGTCACAGACAATTTCCAGTCGAGTTAAACTCAGCTTTGCAAAGCAGAATTCAGCCAAGGCTCTAACGGCTTCTTGAGCATAGCCCTGTCGTTGATAGCGGTCAGCAACCCAGTAGCCAATACTTGCCATATTAAACGTGTGATATAACTCGTTTACGGCGGCCATTCCTACTAAAGTGTTACTTTGTCGTTCATAGATACCGAAACCGAAAGCTTCTGTTTTTACCCAGTTAAGTCGGGTTGCCAACAGGAAGTCCTGTGCATCTTTCAACGTAACGTTTTGATTACACCAATCTAGCCACTGGTGTAGGGAAGGGGACTCTGCAAGCAAACGTTGTAGTGAGTGAGCCTCTTCAGAAGGGATGAGCTTGAGCGCTAAGCGGGGCGCAATGATTTCAAAATCTGGACTCATGAACTGATACGACTTCCATGTTGAGTGTAAGTAATTTGAAAACTGTCTATTTCATACTGTAACGCAGTTATTTTCCTTGCTCTGCGTTGGTTAGGAATAACTGAGGACATAACAGATAAAAACAAAGCGCAGCAAATGCTGCGCTTTGTTGAATCACTCGTACTTATCGAACGCGACGAACTTGAATGATCATGCCCATCAATGGGTTGTCTAGGTAATGAGTCTCACTACTACGCATACGGCGTTTTTGATCCATTCGATAGCTCTTGAGGAACTTTTCTTCTGTTATTGTAGGGGAGATTTCCGCCAAGTTACCCACTTGAACATTACCATCGACCTCACCTAAATCATCCGCCAATTGCTCGGTTGAAGTTGGTTCAAAACGCACTTCTCTAACACTTGGCTCGCGCAGGTCTAGTGTCGTTTCAGCGAATAGATAATGCTGCACGTAAATTTGGAATCGACCGTCTAGTTCATACAAAGGACCGTTGACTGTTTCTTCACTGTAACCGTCAGTGGAAAATGTCTGAGTACTGCCATTGATTGGACTACCATCTGCGTGATAAGAATCAGAAAAATCTCGTCCACCAACAATACGGAAAATTGGGGCGCTAGATTTGCCTCGGTCACCTTGACGCCATGCTACGTGTTTAAGCACTTTAAACCCAGCATGGTTGTTTAATGCCGCTTCTTGCGCATTCAGGCGGAAAGATGAGCGTGGCAGTAGTGTTACGCCTTTAGAGCGACGGTATGATTCACTCTCTAAGCTGCCGACATTTTCCATATCGATTTTTGGCAGTTGATTCGGCCAAGATTCAGTGGTGCTTTCAGCGTCGACTGCTCGCTTGAAAATGATCACTTCAATATCAAATTGACGCTGTGCCCAAGAAGGCATTGAGACACATAGAAGCAATAACGGGATCAGTATTCTCATTCGACTATTAGCTCGTTGGTAATAAATTCTGTTTAAAATCATTCAGTAAGTCTTGAACAAACTGAATGCGTTTACGTCGGTCCGCCAATGGTACGCTAAACTTGAACTTAGTTGGACCTTCCATTGCAAATTTTTGCGGCTGTGATTGCAGCAGTTTAACCAAATACGCTGGATTTATGTCAGCATCAGGGTAAAACTCGATAAATCCACCTTTATCATGGGCTTCTATCTTTTTCGCTTTTAGGCTACCAGCCGAAATTTTCAATTCTGAGACAGCAAGTAAGTTCTTCGTCGCGTCTGGAAGCAGTCCAAATCGATCAATAAGTTCCACTTTGAGCTCTGAGAGTTCTTCACCACTCGTAACGCTCGCAATACGTTTGTACATCGACAGTCGTGTATTCACATCCGGGATGTAATCGTCTGGCAAGAGCGCTGGGATTCGCATTTCAACTTCAGTTTGTTCACGAAGCAGCTCGTCCAAAGAAGGTTCTTTACCTTCTTTCAATGCTTGGACTGCTTGTTCCAGCATTTCCATGTACAGTGTAAAACCAACCGATTGAATTTGCCCACTTTGCTCGTCACCAAGCAGTTCACCAGCCCCACGGATTTCTAAGTCGTGAGTTGCTAGAGTAAAGCCTGCGCCTAAGTCTTCCAGTGAAGCAATCGCATCAAGACGCTTGATAGCATCTTTGGTCATGGCTTTTGGATGTGGCGTTAATAAGTAAGCATAGGCTTGATGATGAGAGCGTCCAACACGGCCACGCAATTGGTGCAGTTGCGCTAAACCAAGGTTGTCTGCACGATCCATAATAATGGTATTCGCTGTTGGTACGTCGATACCGGTCTCGATAATAGTTGTACACACCAACACATTAAAGCGCTGGTGGTAGAAATCATTCATGATGCGCTCCAGTTCGCGCTCACGCATTTGACCATGTGCCACGGTAATTCGTGCTTCAGGAATAAGCTTTTGCAAGTCTTCCGCGGTTTTCTCGATAGTCTCTACCTGATTGTGCAGGAAGTAAACCTGACCACCACGCATGATTTCACGCAGTACCGCCTCACGGACCACAGATTCTTCTCTTTGACGAACAAAGGTTTTGATGGCTAAACGACGCGCTGGAGGTGTCGCGATGATAGACAGATCGCGCATGCCACTCATGGCCATATTCAAGGTACGTGGAATTGGTGTTGCGGTGAGGGTAAGAATGTCCACATCCGCACGCATTGCTTTGACTTTTTCTTTTTGACGAACCCCGAAGCGGTGTTCCTCATCAACGATCAACAAACCTAAATCTTTGAATTTAATGTCGCTCGAAAGCAGCTTATGTGTACCAACGACAATATCGACTTTACCATCGGCAACGTCTTGCAAAATGACTTTTTGTTCTTTGGCCGATTTAAAACGAGACAGTACTTCAACTCGGATTGGCAAGTTGGCAAAACGGTCACGGAAGTTTTCGAAATGCTGCTGAGCAAGTAAGGTTGTTGGTACGAGTACGGCGACCTGTTTACTGTTATCCGTTGCGACAAATGCTGCGCGCATAGCGACTTCCGTTTTCCCAAAGCCCACGTCACCACACACTAAGCGATCCATCGCTTTTGCTTGGCACATGTCAGACAAGACGGCATTGATGGCCATCGCTTGGTCATCCGTTTCTTCAAATGGGAACGTTGCTTTAAACGTTGCGTATTGCCCACGATCTAGCTCAAATTTGAAGCCCGGTTTTAATTCTCGTTTAGCGTAAACATCCAGCAACTCAGCCGCGACATCACGCACTTTTTCTGCCGCTTTACGACGTGCTTTTGCCCAAGCCTCGCCACCCAATTTATGCAGTGGTGCACTTTCTTCAGCACCGCCTGAATAACGGCTAATAAGGTTTAGTGATGAAACTGGTACGTAGAGCTTGGCATCGTTTTGATACTCAAGGGTGACGTATTCCGTTTTCATGCCACCGGCTTCAAGTGTTTGTAAACCGATGTAGCGGCCAATACCGTGATCAATATGAACCACGGGTTGACCGGGTTTCAATTCCGCAAGGTGGCGAATAACGGTGTCACTGTTGACTGCTTTTTTATCTTTGCGGCGTCGCTGGATAACGCGGTCACCGAGAAGATCACTTTCACAGATCAGAGCGAAGTTCAGCTCTTCGTGAATGAAACCATGCTCTGCAGCGCCTAAGATCAAACTGAAGCGATCACCCGAATCTAGAGCTTGGTAAAGTGAGCCATATACGACTGGGCGAACTTTGATGCCTTGCAACAGTTCCGTTAGTGCTTCACGACGACCTTCTGACTCTACCGAGAAAACAATTTTGCCGCTGAATTGCTCACTGAATTGACGAAGACGCGAAAGCGGTTCTTTATTTTGTTGCTGAACGCCAAGCTCGGCTAACGATTGTACTGGTAGGTTTTGACGACCAGCACGCTTAACCACTTTCTCTAGGCTCAATTGAGCCATAGGGAGCTGTTTTAGTTGGCTGAAGAGTTCGTCTTTTTTCAGCCAAAGTTGTTCAGGAGTCAAAAGAGGACGTAGTGGATCAACTTTTTTCTGGTCGTACCGATATTCGACATCGGTTAAGAAAGTATCGACCGCAGATTCAATATCACCATATGTGATGACTTGAGAGTCTTCTGGCAAATATTCAAATAAAGTCTCGGTATGGTCAAAAAACAGCGGTTGCCAATACTCAATACCAGCGGGCCAAGTGCCTTTGGTCACTTGCATGTAGATCGACTCTGGCTCTCGGCGTGCTTCAAATTGGGTGCGCCAACGTGTACGGAAATCCTCAATCGCTTCTTTAGTGGTTGGGAACTCATGCGCAGGCAGCAATTGGATTTGCTGAATATCGTCGATAGAGCGTTGGTTCTCTGGATCAAACGTGCGAATGGTATCTATCTCATCATCAAAGAAGTCGATGCGATACGGGTCATCGCTGCCCATAGGAAAGAGATCCAGAATCGATCCACGGCTCGCGTATTCACCTGGCCCAAATACTTGGTCTACGTGGCGGTAGCCCGAATTTTCAAGTTGTACACGTAGTTTCTCAAGCGAGAGTTGATCGCCGGTTTTCACCATTAAGGTATGTTGCAATAGAAAATCACGTGGCGACTGTCGCTGCAGCACCGTACTGACTGGCACGATGGTAATGCCATTACGTTGGCTTGGCAGTTGGTATAGGCGCGCGATACGTTCAGAGATAATTTCTTGATGCGGAGAAAAGTTATCGTAAGGCAGCGTTTCCCAATCAGGGAACAGGCTTACTGTTTGTTCGGTGAATTGCTCAATCTCTGCCTGAAGCTTTAAAGCGATTTGCGGGTCAGGCACGATGAGTAGCGAGTGACTCGAATGCTGCTTGGCTAGCTCAGCAATAGCTAGAGGTAGAGCCGCGCCCGGTAAATTACCTAGCTGTTTTTTGTCGCCACGCTCAGAAGGATTGGTGACGGAAAGAATCGTTGCTTTTGTCATAGGAGTTATTTTTTATCTCGCTCCATCGAGCGCTGACGTAAAAGTTTTTGTTGTTGATATAGTGCCGCTTTTATGAGCAAATCTTGGTCAGATTCACGTAGCATCTTATATCTAAGAGTGATAATGAAATCTTGCTCTGAAGCATCACATTCTTCTACTTGAGCGTAACCGTAAATCGCTGCAGCAGGATGATCGAGAAACAGTTTAACACGAACGAGTTGTTGGGCAGATAGCGCTGTATCTGAACGGTAACTGAGTTGGCTGGCACCAAACTTCGTGGTTTGGTATCGAATGGAGGCGTCATCTTGTTGTGAAAGCATAAAGCTCAACAAGAGGTTAAGTTTCGCGTTTTGCGTATCAAGCAAGTTAATCACATGCTTTAAATCTTTGTTTTTTAGCTCTAGACGTGCATTGTCTGCCAACATATCTAGATGGCTAAATTCGCTGGCAACAATAAACGGTGCTGGAATTTCGGAGACAAAGGTTTCTTCATCTGGCAAAGCAAAATCCGCACTCAACGTTTCGACGTTGATAGTGAGATTATGATGGACGGTAAAGTATTCTTGCTCTGTCATATAGTCGGTCCTTTTGCCAGCGAGCGCTCCCTGTTCACTCAACAAACAAAGAGAAGTAGGGCACTGATTATCGCTAACTGAATGAAGTTATCAAGTTTACCTGATTTGTCCTTGAACTTTTTGCCCTAAATACAGACTTATTGCATGTCGTTGACAAATTTAGCGATTCTCTTGTCTTCTTAATGAGAAGAGTAAGGTAAGATAATCCGCTAAAGCTTTATATCAAAACAACCAGTTGGTTTGTCTTATATGTATCATCCTATCTCATTGTTTATTGGCTTAAGGTATCTTCGGGGACGCTCTGGAGATAGGTTCAGCCGATTTGTTTCTTATATGTCGACGGCGGGTATTACGATCGGTGTAATGGCGTTGGTGACGGTTCTTTCTGTGATGAACGGGTTTGAATCGCAGTTAAAAGAACGCATTTTAGGTGTGCTACCTCATGCCGTTGTTTCGCAACACGATGGAAAAACGCCTATGACCGAGTCTGCTCCTCCATTTGTTCAAGCGATGTCGAGTGAATCTCAGCCGGAGCCTATCGTTAGAGGAGAGGCTGTTATTCAGAGTTCTGCACAGCTGACGGCTGGTTACCTCATCGGTATTGAACCTAAGAAAGGCGATCCGATTAGCAACCATTTGATTGCCGGACGATTATCGTCACTTCAAGCAGGTGACTACAATGTATTTTTGGGTCACAGTTTGGCGCGTTCACTAAAGGTCTCAATCGGGGATAAAGTGCGCTTGATGGTGACCAACGCGACGCAGTTTACCCCACTTGGTCGTATTCCTAGCCAGCGAAACTTTACTGTCTCAGGCATTTTCAATACGGGATCGGACGTTGATGGTCAATTAATGATTGTGAACATGACGGATGCATCTAAGCTGATGCGTTTCCCTAAAGACACGGTTTCTGGTTGGCGTGTCTTTTTCTCTGACCCATTTATGGTGACGGATTTTGCTGACCAACCCATGCCTGATGGGTGGCAATGGAGTGATTGGCGCGAACAGCGTGGTGAGCTTTTCCAAGCGGTGAAAATGGAAAAGAACATGATGGGACTTATGCTAGGTCTAATTGTGGGCGTTGCTGCATTCAATATTATCTCCGCTTTAATCATGGTGGTAATGGAGAAACAATCAGAAGTCGCAATACTGAAAACTCAAGGCATGACTCAATCTCAAGTGATGACCATTTTCATGGTACAAGGGGCAAGCAGCGGTGTAATTGGCGCGATTGTCGGTGGCGCTGCGGGGGTGATCTTGTCACTTAACCTGAATGCGATTCTTGAATCTGCTGGTGTGGCGCTATTCAGTTTTGGTGGTCATCTACCCATCTTGATTGATTCACTGCAAATTCTTTTAGTGGTGGTGTTGGCGATTGCTCTTAGCCTTGCTGCTACGCTTTATCCTTCTTATCGAGCATCTTCTGTTAAACCTGCTGAGGCACTTCGCTATGAATAAGCTATTAGAATGTCGTGATATTCGTAAAGTCTACCGAGAGGGTTCGTTAGATACGGAAGTGTTGAAAGGCGTAAGTTTCGATATCGATAAAGGGGAGCTGGTTTCTATTGTTGGCTCTTCTGGTTCCGGAAAAAGTACCTTATTGCATATTTTAGGGGCGTTAGATGACGCAACTCATGGTGAAGTTGATTTTCTAGGGCAAAACCTATCGGCTTTAAGTTCGAATAAACAGGCGGCTTTACGCAACAAGCACCTTGGTTTTGTATACCAGTTTCATCACTTGTTAGCTGATTTTACTGCGCTTGAAAACGTGGCGATGCCACTGATGATTGGCGGTGCTAAAGTAGCGGATGCAAAACAGGCGGCTAAAGCGCTGTTAGATAAAGTTGGTTTGAGTCATCGGATGCAACATAGACCCTCCGAGTTATCGGGCGGTGAGCGTCAACGTGTTGCGATTGCGCGTGCATTGGTGAATAAACCTGATCTGGTTTTGGCCGATGAACCTACGGGGAACTTAGATCACAATACGGCACTGTCTATCTATGATTTGATGCGCGAGCTCAATAAAGAGTCAAACATTGCATTTTTGGTTGTCACGCATGACAAAGAGCTGGCAGCGAAAATGGATCGTCAAATGCACATGCAAGATGGTTTGCTCGTAGATCGTTTTGTGACTGATACTGCGTCTGCGGAGGGCTAATTTTGTTTTCATCTTTAGCATTGATGATTGGTGGTCGCTTCAGTCGAGCGAAAAAGCGCAACAAGATGGTGTCTTTCATTTCGCTTTCTTCAACGATTGGTATTGCGGTTGGTGTAGCCGTGATCATTATCGGTCTTTCTGCAATGAATGGCTTTGAGCGCGAGCTGCAATCGCGTGTGTTGTCAGTTATTCCACACGGTGAGTTGGAAGGCGTTAATGGTCCGCTTCATAACTACACCAAAACGATGAATCAAGCCCTAAACCATGAAGATGTTGTTGCGGCAGCGCCGTACGTTCGTTTTACGGGGTTAGCAGAAAAAGGCAGTAAGCTAAAAGCGATAGAAGTTCGTGGCGTAGAGCCTACTTTCGAGCAAGCGGTGTCGAGCTTATCGAATTTTATTGACCAAGAAGCTTGGCAAAACTTTTATGCTGGTCAGCAGCAAGTGATCTTAGGCCGAGGTGTAGCAAACGAGCTAAATGTCGCCGTGGGGGATTACATTACGTTGATGATTCCGCAAACCGGCGGCGCAAACAAAGTGCAGGCTCCTAAGCGTGTGCGCGTGAAGGTGTCAGGGTTCTTAACGTTGAATGGCCAAATAGACCACTCTTTAGCGTTAGTGCCATTAGCGGATGCTCAGCAGTACGCAAGGTTAGGGGAAGGGGTTACTGGCATTTCACTAAAAACGGATGATGTTCTCAATGCGCCTTCTATTGTTCGTGAGGTAGGTAGCATGGTGGATGTTTACGTGTATTTGAAAAGCTGGCAGCAAAAGTTTGGTTTTTTGTATCGCGATATACAACTCGTGCGCACTATTATGTACTTGGTGATGGTACTCGTGATTGGTGTGGCATGTTTTAACATTGTGTCTACGCTGATGATGGCAGTGAAAGATCGAGCCGCAGAAATTGCAATTTTGCGAACAATGGGAGCAAAAGATAGCCTAATCAAACGTATCTTTGTTTGGCAAGGCGTGTTCTCTGGTGTATTTGGCAGTCTCGTCGGCAGTGTTATCGGTGTCTTAGTGGCGTTAAACCTGACTCCGTTAATTAAAGGGTTAGAGAGCTTAATTGGTCATCAGTTTTTATCGGGTGATATTTACTTCGTCGACTTCTTACCATCACAGTTACACTGGCCAGACGTAGCATTGGTGTCGGTGACGGCGATCGTTTTGAGTTTGCTTGCAACGTGGTATCCCGCTTCTCGCGCCGCGAAGTTAAATCCGGCAGCGGTGCTGAGTTCTAAATAACCAACCGTTTTACAATACGAGAAAAGCAAAAAGGACCGAATTCGGTCCTTTTTTGTATTTATCCAACTTGAGCGACATCGTGTTTCATTCTAACTGTTAGGTGCCCCTCAACTGATAGCGCAAATGCTGATTTTTATGCAGTAACGTCTTATCTTATTTTGCGTTTTTGCCAGCTCCGAACCACTGAGTAGCGCCAAAGTCCTCTAATGCCGAAGTAGCCAATAATCGCGGATATGACACCACAGATAGCACAGCCTAATAAGAATGGAGGGCCAATAGTGCTCATCTGTTGCATGATGAATTCCCACGAAAGTTCAAAGTGGAAAGGTTGCGGAGGAACATGCATCACTAAAGCGCCAAGCTTATACGCAAAATAAAATAACACAGGCATGGTGATGGGGTTGCTTATCCATACCAAAGCGACGGAGAGAGGTAAATTGACGCCAAGCATGATTGCCAAACCTGCAGCCATGATCATTTGGCTTGGTAGCGGAACAAATGCCATAAATAACCCGACAGCAAAAGCCCCAGACGCCGAGCGACGATTTAAACACCACAAGTTCGGGTTGTACAACACATTGCCGAAGACCTTCAATGCTTTTTGGCGTTTGATCAATTCATGATCTGGCATGAAGCGTTTTATCAGCTTTCTAGGCATAGGACAGCATGACTCTCTCAGAAAAAAGTTGGACCTTGGCGTTATTTGTAGCGAGCGTAATTTCGTCAGCTTGGTGGCCGACAATACCAGATTGGCGTTGGCTGCTGCTGGGAATAATAACCACTGGCTCAATAATCAAATTACGTCGTGGCTTAATTAGCATAGGCGCAATTGCGGGCTTTATGGTTGTCATCGTCCACGGCAATGTATTGGAGTCTCAGAGACAAGCCCTTTTTCAAGCAGGGGAGAATATTACCATAATTGGTAAAGTTGACAGCCCTTTTACGCAAATAAGTCACGGATATGAAGGCATTGTGGCTCTAAAAAAGGTAAATTCTCAAACTCTGTTACCTTTTCTTAAACCTAAAATCCGTCTTATTACGCCTTTTCCACTCGATGTTAACAGTGAGTTTACGACATCCGTCTCGTTAAAGCCGATTACAGGCCTACGCAACGAAGCTGGTTTTGATGCCGAAAAGCACGCAATGGGTAAAAGCATTATCGCACGCGGTGTTGTTAACAAGGATGTTACCTGGATTATTCGCTCTACTACATCTTTGCGCCAAGCCATTATCGCTGATGTTTCGGAGGATGTGTCCTCCCTTCATCATTTCTCGTTAATAAATGCGTTAGTTTTTGCCGATCGCTCTTGGTTATCTAAGGAGGATTGGCAAGCACTCAGAGACAGTGGTTTACTGCACTTGGTCTCGATTTCGGGCTTACATATTGGTATGGCGTTCACTTTTGGGCTAGTGGTGGGCGGTGCCATTCGTTATGCGTTACCTCAATACCAGCTATTGCCTAGCTTATGTGGGCTGATGTTTGCCGTTGCCTATGCTTGGTTAGCTGACTTCTCATTACCTACTACCCGCGCGGTGTCGGTATGTATTATTTACGTCGTTCTCAAATATACCTTAGTGCACTGGGCTTCCTGGCGGGTACTTTTGCTCGCGGTAGCGCTACAACTGCTTGTTCAACCTTTTGCATCGTATAGCATGAGTTTTTGGTTATCGTATTTGTCAGTTTGCGCAGTGTTGTTCGCAATCAATTTGATTCGGCATCAAAACGGGGGCTGGAAGGCGAAGTTAAAAGTGCTACTGCTTACTCAATTGATGTTGAGTGTGTTAATCGTGCCTATTAGTGGCTATTACTTTTCTGGTTTCAGTTTGTCATCAATTGCATACAACTTGGCGTTTATTCCTTGGTTCGGATTTATCGTTGTGCCTTTGATGTTTCTGGCCCTGTTCTCATCTTTATTTCTTGAAATGATAGCAAAGCCTCTGTGGCAGTTGGTGGACTGGTCATTGCAGCCATTGAGCACGTCAATTCAGTACGCGATAGGCTCCTGGCAACCCATTAGTATAGAAATGACAGGGTTGATTCTGGCGGGAATTATTTGCTTGGTGTTTCAACGATTCATGTTTCAGTACGGGTGGTGTTTGTTACTTGGCATTGTAATTAGTATTAAGCTCACATCGGAATATGATCAGCAACATTGGCGCATTGATGTACTAGATGTGGGCCATGGCCTTGCGGTGATTGTAGAAAAAGACGATAAAGTGTTGCTCTATGATACAGGTAAAGCATGGCAAAATGGCAGCATTGCGGAGCAGGTAGTCACTCCGGTCTTGCATAAACGAGGTTATGAAAGCATCGATACGATGATCCTCAGCCATTCCGACAATGACCATGCAGGAGGACGCTTGTTCATTGAAGATGCCTTTTCGCCACAGCGCAAACTCAGTAGCCAAAATTTTATCGGATATGAGTCTTGTACTCGCGGCGAACATTGGAAATGGCAAGGATTAAATATAGAAGTACTTTGGCCTCCTGCTGTTGTTCAACGTGCATATAATCCGCACTCCTGTGTGCTACGTCTTACCGACCCTATTTCTACGTTCAGTATGCTTTTTACTGGTGATATTGAGACCATTAGCGAGTGGATCTTGCTCAGGGGGCCTGAAAAGTTAAAAAGTGATGTGATGTTGGTCCCTCATCATGGTAGTAAAAGTTCGTCGAATCCTCGCTTTATTGAAGCGGTAAACCCGAGTGTGGCCGTTGCTTCTTTGGCAAAAAATAATCAATGGGGAATGCCGGCAGAACATGTTGTTGCAGCATATCGCAAGCTTGACATTACTTGGCTTGATACTAGGGAATATGGTCAGGTAAGCTTCTCTATTCACCGTGATAATTGGCGCTCAGAAACCAAACGTAGCGATACATTTGAGCCTTGGTATAGGCAGATGCTGCGTAAGGGAGTAGAATGAGAGTCTTAATGTAAGAAAATAAAGCACTTCTATGTCGATAAATACTGATGAAACGACTTGGCAGACGTTTAAGCGTCTATGGCAATTTATTCGCCTTTACAAGTCAGGTCTTGTCGTTGCAGTCATTGCATTAGTTATTAATGCTATATCAGATACCTATATGATTTCCCTATTAAAACCATTACTAGATGAAGGTTTTGGGAACGCTGAATCTGATTTTCTACGCACGCTTCCATTGATTATTTTTGCCATGATGTTTGTCCGTGGCATAAGTGGATTTGTCTCCACATACTGTTTGAGCTGGGTATCCGGCAATGTGGTTATGCAAGTCCGCCGCATGGTATTCAATCACTTTATGCATATGCCAGTGTCTTACTTCGATAAGGAAAAAACGGGCAATTTATTGTCACGTATTACCTACGATTCAGAGCAAGTATCTGCGGCAACCAGCCAGGCGTTAGTGAGCATCGTTCGCGAAGGTGCAAGTATCATTGGCCTGTTAGTCCTGATGTTTTACAACAGCTGGCAGTTGTCGTTAGTGCTGTTTGCTGTTGCTCCCGTTGTCGCGTGGGGTATTGGTGTCGTTTCTAAACGTTTTAGAAAAATATCCAAAAATATGCAGACAATGATGGGCAACGTGACTGCGTCAGCAGAGCAGATGCTGAAAGGCCATAAAGTCGTGCTGAGCTACGGTGGCCAGGATATCGAGCGTCAACGATTTGAGAAGGTCAGCAACCAAATGCGTCAACAAAGCATGAAGTTGGTGACAGCTCAAGCAGCGGCTAACCCTATCATCCAAATGATTGCGTCACTTGCTATTGTTGCCGTTCTTTACTTAGCAAGTATTGACTCGATTAAAGAGCAACTGACTCCAGGTACATTTACCGTTGTCTTCTCTGCGATGTTTGGTTTGATGCGTCCGCTTAAAGCGCTTACTAACGTTACCTCTCAGTTCCAACGTGGTATGGCCGCGAGCCAAACGCTCTTTGCGTTGATTGACCTTGAGCCTGAGAAAAACGAAGGTAAGTTGACAGTTGAACGCGCAAATGGCGATGTTTCAGTTAAAAACGTAAGCTTTACTTATACTGGCGCAGAAAAGCCAGCATTGGAAAATGTCAGCTTCGATATTCCAAGAGGGAAGACCGTTGCGCTGGTTGGTCGTTCCGGTTCCGGTAAAAGTACCATCGCGAACTTGTTCAATCGTTTCTATGATGTTGATAGTGGCTCCATCACATTAGACGGACATGATATTCGTGAATACGAGTTAAAGAACTTGCGTCAGCAGTTTGCGCTAGTATCACAAAATGTGCATTTATTTAATGACACGATTGCAAACAATATTGCTTACGCAACGGATGGAAAATACGAGCGCAGTGATATCGAGAAAGCGGCAAAACTCGCGCATGCTATGGAATTCATCAGCAAAATGGATGATGGACTTGATACCATGATTGGTGAAAATGGCGCGAGTCTATCTGGCGGTCAACGTCAACGTGTCGCTATTGCACGTGCTCTATTGCGTGATGCACCGGTATTGATTCTTGATGAGGCGACCTCTGCTTTGGATACAGAATCCGAACGCGCTATCCAAGCTGCATTAGATGAGCTGCAGAAAGACAAAACGGTACTCGTGATTGCGCACCGCTTGTCAACTATCGAGAAAGCTGATGAGATTCTTGTGGTTGATGATGGCGCCATCATTGAGCGTGGCAACCATGCCGATCTTATTGCAAAAAATGGTGCGTATGCACAATTGCACCGTATTCAGTTTGGTGAATAGACGCGGTGGTTGAAAAAATCTGGTTTGAAAACCATCCAATAAAATACCTCTTGTGGCCGCTTTTGTGGCCACTGAGTGTATTATTTGGATCAATAAGTAAGTCTAAGCGAAAGCAATATCAAACAGGCCGTAAGCAAGCCTACAACGCGCCTATCCCTGTTATTGTTGTCGGCAATATCACAGCTGGTGGTAATGGCAAAACACCAGTTGTGGTTTGGCTTGTTGAGCAACTGCAACAGCTTGGGCTTAAGCCAGGGGTCGTTTCTCGTGGCTATGGAGCAAAAGCTCCTGCCTATCCGTTAGTGCTAAAAGAAGATACGCCTGCGAAACATTGTGGTGATGAGCCTAAGTTGATTCATCGCCGCACAGGAGCGCCTGTTGCGGTAGACCCGGTGCGTTCAAATGCAGTGAAAGCACTGCTTGAGTCAGGTGTGGATATCATTATTACGGACGATGGGTTACAACATTATGCGTTAGGCCGTGATATTGAGTTAGTGATTGTGGATGGGAATCGCCGATTTGGGAATGAAAGCCTCATTCCGCTTGGCCCACTTCGTGAAGGGGTCGAGCGTCTTGCTGAAGTCGACTTTATCATCACCAATGGCGGTCAAGCACATACGGGCGAAATCGCAATGACTTTAGCGCCATCTAAAGCCATTAACCTCAAGACTAAGCAACTTGTGGACGTTTCTGAGTTAAAAGAGCTAGTGGCATTTGCAGGGATTGGGCATCCACCACGATTTTTTCATACACTAAACTCGATGAACGCAGATGTTAAAGTCACAAAAGGTTTTGCTGACCATCAAGACTTTGACCAACAAGAATTAGAAGCATTGGCTCAACAAGGGGCCAATGTGATTATGACCGAGAAAGATGCTGTCAAGTGCAGCCATTATGCGCAAGATAATTGGTGGTATCTGCCTGTATCTGCCCAGTTTGAACCAAACGATGCAGAGCAAATTTTAAATAGAATAAAAGAGGTTAAAGCGGCTTATGGATCACCGTCTGCTTGAGATTGTAGCTTGCCCTGTTTGCAAAGGTAAGCTGACGTACGATAAAGAGAATCAAGAGTTGATCTGCAAATTGGATCGCCTCGCTTACCCGATCAAAGAGGGTATTCCCGTTCTGCTCGAGCCTGAGGCTCGTACTATGAGTATGGATGAGGGACGCTAATGTCTTTTACGGTTGTCATTCCTTCGCGTTACGCATCGAGCCGCTTGCCTGGTAAACCGTTAGCGGATATTGGCGGTAAGCCTATGGTTCAGTGGGTTTACGAGCAAGCGCTACAAGCGGGTGCGGAAGATGTTATCGTGGCAACTGATGACGAGCGTGTTGCTGATGCTGTCTCGTCGTTTGGTGGAAAAGTCTGTATGACCTCTCCTAACCACGAATCAGGTACTGAACGCCTTGCTGAAGTTGTTGAAAAGATGGCTATTCCTGCAGACCACATTATTGTTAATGTGCAAGGGGACGAGCCTTTGATTCCACCGTCTATCATTCGTCAGGTTGCTGATAACTTATCGGGGTGTGATGCTCCGATGGCGACATTAGCCGTAGAAATAGACTCGGAAGAAGAAGTGTTCAATCCGAATGCAGTTAAAGTTGTGGCTAATGAGCAAGGCTATGCGATGTACTTTAGTCGAGCAACTATCCCTTGGGATCGCGATAACTTTGCCAAACAAGACAAAATCATTGCCAACCCATTAATGCGTCATATTGGTATTTATGCTTATCGAGCTGGTTTTATTAATACGTATGTAAACTGGGCTCCGAGCGCATTGGAGCAGATCGAGTGCCTTGAGCAACTACGAGTGCTTTGGTACGGTGAAAAAATTCATGTAGCGGTAGCGAAAGAAGCGCCAGCAGCCGGCGTTGATACGCCAGAAGATCTAGAGGCGGTGCGCGCTATTGTGGCGAAGCAAGCATAACTAAAGGTCACATTGAATTAAGAACGAGAAAGGCTCCTGAATTAGGAGCCTTTTTGTTGCTTATGCCCAAGTATTAGTTAGATGTTTGTGTCATATTGATTCCGTTTAGGGCAGGTCGCTAAGACTTCTCGGTGACCTGTGTCTTTTACTTCTTGCAGAATGACATCAAATCCCCACAATCGGTATACGTGTTTCAGAACTTCTTCGTAACTGTCATCAAGCGGGATTCGGTTATGAGGTACGTATTGCAACGTGAGTGAGCGATCACCACGAACATCGACATTAAATACCTGAATGTTTGGCTCAAGATTAGATAAGTTGTACTGAGCGGCTAAGGTTTCTCTAATGCGTTTATAACCCATCTCATCGTGTATCGCGGCGACTTCAATAAAGTTTTTGTGGTCATCATCGTTGATCGCAAACAGCTTGAAATCACGCATTAATTTCGGAGAAAGGTATTGGCTAATGAAGCTTTCATCTTTGAAATTATGCATCGCGAAATGTACCGCATCTAACCAATCTGTTCCTGCCAAATCCGGAAACCACTCCTTGTCCTCATCAGTTGGTTCTTCACAGATACGTTTAATATCTCGGAACATAGCAAAGCCCAAGGCGTATGGATTAATACCATTAAAGTAAGGGCTATTATAAGGCGGTTGAGCTACCACACTGGTATGGCTATGTAAGAACTCTAGTATGAACTTTTCGGATACCAAACCCTCATCGTAAAGATGGTTGAGAATGGTGTAATGCCAGAATGTTGCCCAGCCTTCGTTCATGACCTGCGTTTGTTTTTGCGGATAAAAATACTGACTGATTTTGCGTACAATCCGAACGACTTCACGTTGCCACGGCTCTAGTAGCGGGGCATGCTTTTCGAAAAAGTAGAGCAAGTTTTCCTGAGGCTCGCTTGGGAACCGCTCTTTAAGATCTTCCTCTTTGGTTTTGGCTCTTGGTACTGTGCGCCACAATTCATTCACTTGAGACTGTAAGTATGCCTCGCGTTCTTCTTGTCGCGCTTTCTCTTCGGTAATGGAGATTTTCTCTGGTCGCTTGTAACGATCCACACCAAAGTTCATTAAGGCGTGGCAGGAGTCGAGCAGTTTTTCCACTTCCTGTACCCCATATCGCTCCTCACATTCAGCTAAATACTTTTTGGCAAACAGCAAATAATCGATGATGGAACTAGCGTCCGTCCAAGTTTGGAACAGATAATTACCTTTGAAGAAAGAGTTGTGCCCGTAACAAGCGTGAGCAATCACTAGCGCTTGCATTGTCACGGTATTTTCTTCCATCAAATAGGCGATACACGGATTGGAGTTAATGACAATCTCGTAGGCTAACCCCATTTGACCATGCTTATAGTTCTGCTCCGTTTGGATGAACTTCTTACCAAACGACCAGTGGTTGTAATTGATGGGCATACCAATACTTGAGTAGGCATCCATCATTTGCTCGGAAGTAATCACTTCTATCTGGTTAGGGTAAGTGTCTAGGCGATAGTGTTGTGCGACACGCTTAATCTCTTTGTGGTAGCGTTCCAACAGCTCAAATGTCCAATCCGGTCCATCTGGCAGCATTTTACTATTACGCTTCTTAGGCGCCTCTCCTGAGAGGTTTTTCGTTGCGGTACTCATCGCTAGCCTCCTTACGCCGTTTCTTTTTGGAATAGTTCACGGAAGACTGGGAAAATATCCTCCACAGAGCGAATGTTTTTCATTGCGAAGTTCGGAAATTCATCGGTGAGCTTTTCGTACTCATGCCATAGAGTTTGGTGCGAGCGTCGCGTAATTTCTATGTAGGAGTAGTACTGACAGTTTGGCAGTAGTTTGTTCACTAATAGATCGCGGCATCTTGGCGAGTCATCTGCCCAGTTATCGCCATCGGATGCTTGCGCAGCATAAATGTTCCATTGTCCAATTGGATAGCGCTCTTTTACGATTTCGTCCATCAGTTTCAATGCGCTGGATACAATAGTGCCCCCGGTCTCTTGTGAGTAGAAGAACTCGTGCTCGTCCACTTCTTTCGCTTGGGTGTGGTGGCGAATAAAGACAACGTCTACATTCTCGTAAGTACGAGTTAAGAACAGGTATAACAGAACGTAAAAACGTTTTGCGATGTCTTTCGTTGCTTGATCCATCGAGCCCGATACGTCCATCAAACAAAACATCACAGCTTGACTAGATGGTACAGGGCGTTTTTCATAGTTTTTAAAGCGTAAGTCGAAGGTGTCAATAAATGGAACCCCCTCAATTTTCTTACGCAGCTCTTCAATTTCAGCCTTCAAGCGGTTCTCTTCAAACTGCTGAGCGGGTTCAATGTTTTTGATACGAGCAAGTTCATCTTCTAGCTCTTTGAGAAGACGTTTCTTACCTGCGGTCATTGCCGTACGTCGTGCAAGAGATTGTTGTAGCGAACGTACTACCGCAATGTTTGAAGGGATACCAGCAGTTTGAAAGCCTGCGCGGTGCGTTTTCCATTCAGTAATTTTGGCAATTTGGTTTTTTTCTAGATTAGGCAGCTCGAGATCTTCGAACAAAATATCTAGGTACTCATCTTTTGATATTTGGAATACAAATTCGTCTTGGCCTTCTCCATCTGGACTGGCATTGCCTTCTCCCGAACCACTACCTTGACCGCCACCTTTAGGACGCTCAATTTTATCACCAGTAATGAACTGGTCATTGCCGGGATGAACTCGTTCGCGAACACCACCTTTGCCTTGATGAAAGATCGGCTCATTGATGTCTTTGTGAGGGATAGAGACGTCTTCGCCCGTTTCCGTATTCGTAATCGAGCGTCGATTCACTGCGTCTGCTACCGACTCTTTTATTTGCTCTTTGTGGCGCTTCAAGAAGCGCTGTCGATTAACAGCGCTCTTGTTCTTGCCATTGAGCCTTCGGTCTATAAATTGCGCCATGAAATAGCCCTCTTCATGTTTCACAAGCGACCTAACTCAATACTGGGTTAGGATGACTTACGTACTCGTAGGTACCACTCAGAAAGTAGGCGAACCTGTTTCTCGGTATAGCCTTTTTCCATCATGCGAGCGACAAAGTCGTCATGCTTCTTCTGATCTTCAGAAGAGGTTTTCGCATTAAATGAGATAACCGGAAGTAGCTCTTCGGTATTGGAGAACATTTTCTTCTCGATTACTGTGCGCAGTTTTTCGTAGCTGGTCCAAACCGGGTTTTGACCATTGTTATTCGCTTTCGCACGAAGCACAAAGTTAACGATTTCGTTTCGGAAATCTTTCGGGTTAGAAATACCAGCGGTTTTCTCGATCTTCTCTAGCTCAGCGTTGAGTGAAGATCGATCAAATAGCTGACCAGTTTCTGGATCTCGGTACTCTTGGTCTTGAATCCAGAAGTCTGCGTAGGTGACATAGCGGTCGAAGATGTTCTGACCGTATTCAGAGTAAGACTCGAGATAAGCGGTCTGAATCTCTTTACCAATAAATTCAACGTAGCGAGGCACTAGGTAGCCTTTCAAGAACTCGAGATATTTCTCTGCCGTTTCAGCAGGGAACTGTTCACGTTCAACCTGTTGTTCTATCACATAGAACAGGTGTACAGGGTTGGCTGCCACCTCGGTTTGGTCGAAGTTAAATACGCGCGACAAAATCTTAAAGGCGAAACGTGTAGAGAGACCATTCATGCCTTCATCGACACCCGCATAATCACGATACTCTTGATAGCTTTTCGCTTTCGGATCGGTGTCTTTTAGCGTTTCACCATCGTAGACGCGCATTTTTGAGAAAATGGATGAGTTTTCAGGCTCTTTCAGGCGTGAAAGAATACTGAATTGCGCTAGAGTTTCGAGCGTGCTTGGAGAACAAGGAGCCTGAGACAGCTCACTGTTTTCAAGCAGTTTTTGGTAAATTTTCACTTCTTCGGATACGCGGAGACAGTAAGGTACTTTTACAATGTACACACGGTCGAGGAAGGCTTCGTTATTTTTGTTGTTACGGAAGGTCTGCCACTCAGATTCGTTCGAGTGAGCCAGAATCATACCGTCGAATGGAATCGCAGATAGACCTTCAGTACCGTTGAAGTTACCTTCTTGCGTTGCCGTCAATAGTGGGTGAAGTACTTTGATCGGCGCTTTGAACATCTCAACGAATTCCATTAAACCTTGGTTTGCTTTACACAGCGCACCGGAGTAGCTGTAGGCATCTGGGTCGTCTTGCGAATAATGTTCGAGTTTACGGATATCGACTTTACCAACCAGTGATGAAATATCTTGGTTGTTTTCATCCCCAGGTTCTGTTTTAGCAATACCGATCTGATCGAGAATTGAAGGGCGAACTTTCACTACCTTAAATTTAGTGATATCGCCGCCAAATTCATGAAGGCGCTTAGCGGCCCATGGCGACATAATCGAGCGAAGATAACGTTGCTCGATACCATATTCTTTTTTCAAAATATCGCCGTCTTCCGTGGCTTTGAATAGACAGAATGGATGGTCATTCACTGGGCTACGTTCGCCATTGGCAGTAAGTACATAGATAGGCATCTGTTCCATCAGAGCCTTAAGCTTTTCAGCAAGTGAGGACTTACCACCGCCGACAGGACCGAGTAGGTAAAGGATCTGCTTACGTTCCTCTAAACCTTGCGCCGCGTGTTTTAGGTAAGACACAATTTGCTCTATGGCATCTTCCATACCATAAAAATCTTTAAAGGTTTCATAACGAGAGATAACACGATTCGAGAAGATGCGGCTCAATCTCGGGTCTTTTGCCGTATCGATTATCTCTGGTTCACCGATCGCCATCAGTAGGCGTTCTGCTGCATTAGCATAAGCGCTTTTGTCATCCTTACACAGGGCTAGAAACTCCTGTAACGACATCTCTTCATCTTTTGCAGCTTCATATCTTGATTGATAGTGGTCGAAAATACTCATGTCGCTTTCCCCTTTAATAGTCAGTCTACCGACGAACGTTGATTCAGGCTTTCCCACCTATTGTTATGCTCCTTGTTGTTTGAATATACGTCCTGTTATCACATTTGGTTCGTACAGAATGTAAGATTGGCGACACCAAAGACTTTGCTTTATGGACAGTTTTTTCATTACAACGGTGAGCGGTGGGTATGAATCTTTCAATCACAGCCTTTCTCTACTTAAGCCTAGTCGGGGATTTGCAATTTTGCTTAACAATTATGAATTTATTGCAAAAGTGACATTTGAATCACTCTTTCACTGAAGATGAATTTATGTCGTGAATAGGTGCAATAGAAATCAGATATTTGGCAAAGACAGAAGGGTCTCAGTGATTCATTGCTCTACATCGCACAAGGGAAGCGTAAGAAGGTGAAAAAGCAGCGGTAAGGTTGTGACAGGGCAAATAAAAAAGGAAAGCGAGTGCTTTCCTTTTCGTAGACGAATATTTTATGCGCTGAAGATTTGTGCAAGCTCGTTTTCGCATAAATGGTACTGACGAGGGCAGTTGCGCCAAGTTTGTAGCATACGACGGTATTTATCCAGCATTGGCATTTGGCTGTTAAAGTGATGGTCTGCTTTATCAAATTGAGGGTACAGACCTTCAGAATCAATAAGGAAGCGTACGTAATGGACTTGTTGGGCCTCCGAAGCAATATCAAACCCAAGGAACTGCAAGCGGCGCTGATCCACTTTGTTACGATCTTCGGTATCGAGCATGTTGTAAGATTCTTGCATCGCGTGATACATCTCCATAACGTCGATGATCTCACGACACTCCGCTTCTGACAGACAGCCGAAATCTTTATTCAACTCACGCATTTGTAGCTCATAGCCACGTTCAACGATCGTTTGTAAGCGTTTGTATTTGGCCGCATTACTTGGATCAAGTTGAGACATAAGGTTGTATTGGTTTGATAGAATCAAACGTTGAGCGTTTGACATTTCCATGATGACCTCACTAGATATCTAATACATTTTTAATGTGCTTAGGTTAACGCTTAAGACATGAGTGAAACATGATCTCAACACATATTTAATACTAAAAAATGGCAAGAACTGTCACTTTTGACCAGTTTAAAAACACTTATTTATGGTAATGATTGTATATGTAGTCTCGGTCTGAAAATACTCTTAGCCACTCTGGCTTGAATACGGTTAAAACCGCCAGTGACATACCATTTAATAGGCCCTCAGGGAAGGCAAGCAACGGTACAAAAATAAAGTAGTTATGTTGAATGGTTTCCCAATCGTAATGACCAACCGATAAATGGTAAAAGGAGTTAATCAGCAGATGCAGGCTTCCTGTTATCGCGCCGTTGAAAAAACCTGCAACGAAGATGAATACAAAAATGTTTCTTGGCAAGTAGTGATAACTCAAAAGAAAGACGAGGTAACTAATGAAGATAGGAAGCAGGGCAGACAATACTAAAGACGTGGGTAACTGCAACAACGACACATCATGTAGCAGGTGGTTGACCAGCATTGCAGGGATACTGATTAGAAAGGCCATACGCCAACCATACATCATCGTCAGCGTTGTTAGCGCGAGAAAATGAATCTGTAGTCCTTCTTTTACGCCAGCTTGAGTTGCCCATAAGATACTGAAAAAAAAGAGTGTTGCAAAAACGAGGTGCTGAAATGCTTTTTCCTTTTCAAGCTTGGGCCAAACTACTTTTTTCCAATCTGGTAGACAGTAGGCGAGCACTATCCAAAGTATGACAACCAGCGAGCCCAAGTTAAACCAATCCATGTTACTACCTTCCTATGCGATCGTGACGCAATCATTTCTATTGTTCTTTTTATACCTAAATCACCTCATAGAGATTCATTGAAGGTACTTAGGTATAGTTAAAAAAATACCAGCAATATGCTGGTATTTTAAAGAGGTTAGTCTTGCTGTTCACTTAGTATTTTACGTTATCGTTGTACTGCGCAAGAATGGATTGAATCTCGTCCATCGTTTCTTTCGGTGGAGGGTTTACCCCTTCGAGTGGGTATTCTAAGCCCAATGCTTCCCATTTATGGGCACCCAATTTGTGATAAGGAAGTAACTCGACCTTTTCGATGTTATCCATATCTTTAATAAACTCACCAAGCATGTGTGCTGCTTCAGGGTCATCCGTGTAACCAGGCACGACTACATAGCGAATCCAAGTTTTCTTTCCGATTTTTTGCAAGTAACGAGCAAAATCCAATGTACGTCGGTTCGATACGCCGATGAGATCTTGGTGCACTTCATCTTTCATGTGCTTGATATCAAGCATTACTAAGTCTGTTGCATCCAGTACTTCATCGATAACATCAGTGTGTTTACGAACATAACCGTTCGTATCTAGGCACGTATGGATACCTTCTGCTTTAGCTGCGCGGAAAAAGTCCCGAACAAATTCAGGCTGAAGCATCGCTTCGCCGCCAGAACAAGTAACGCCACCACCTGATGCATTCATGAAGTGACGGTAACTTTTCGCTTCGGAAATGATCTCTTCAACCGTAACTTCTTTACCATCATGCGTATCCCATGTATCGCGATTGTGGCAATACTTACAGCGCATCAAACAACCTTGCAAGAAGACGATAAAACGAATACCAGGTCCGTCTACGGTACCACATGACTCAAATGAGTGAATACGACCAGTTGTTGACATCTTTTGCTCTCATTACTAGTAAATTCTAGCTGTTATTTTATTACAAAAAGCAGGGTTAAAACAGCTTTGTCGGTACTAAAGGCAAGGTTATGTGAAGAAAGAAAATAGATAGACCAATCTAAATAAATGCTTGATCACAGGGTTGGTTAATACCAAACGAGAGAACTTGCCTTGTATTTAGATTGGTGTGGATACAGGGATAAGTCAGCTTTTAGAAAAAGGCGAACACAGAGAAGGAACCTGTCCCATAAACATCAGTTTGGGATTCTTCATAATCTGGCGTTTTTATCGTAAAGGTTAGGCTTGCACCGTAATTTTGGTTATACCAAGTTGCACCCGCTACGGCGCTTGCTTGCCAATTTTGCAGTGTGACGTCGTATGGCGCGGATGGCTCAGGAATACCAGGGCGATCGCCTTCGATGGTCATGTCATTGAAACGGTAACGACCTTCAAACCCCGTAAATAAGAACCAGCTTGAAGTATCCTGTGCGAGCATACTCGCTGAGAACGGGCTCTCAACACTAATATTGGCGGCTCCGATGCTGCTTGCTAGGTTTGTACCCCAACGAAACATGACGCCTTGAGAGACATCACTACGGAAGTTACCCGCATTGATATCGTTAATGTTGGTGATTTCCCATTGCGTTTTTTGTTCTTCGCTGCGCATCAATTTATTAAATACGCGGTAGCCAAGGCTAAACGCCACTTTATCGTCGATCTGGTAATCCCAACCTTGTGGGTCAGTCGAGCCTGTTATGCCGTGAACGATTTCTTGCGCTTTTTCTGAAAGCGAACTTTCACCTGTTGCACCGATGGTGAAGTTGTAGCGGACGGCCTTATCATCAGTCAAAGAAAGATAGTTGATCTCAGTATGTAGATAACCCGCATATGGGCGATCATTGAGCAGTGGATAATCCGCTTCAATGTCGCTCGGAGTCCACATTTTGTGGCCAAGAACCAACTCTATTTTATCGATATTGGCGTGTTCTGAGTCAGCCAGACTCAGCCATTTCCATTGGCTTTCTTGTTTCAGTTGGCCTGTTGCGTAGGAAAGAAAAATACCATTTGTGTAGTCTTGGTCGACGCCGAAAATACCATCATTGTCGAGTGTAAAAGAGACCGTAGATTTAGTGGATGCCATCGCAACTGGAGAAAGAAGAGTAAGAACAATTAATTTACTGAGTTTCATATACTTTATTTACTAACTTTTTTCGCATCATACGTAAGAATGTGGGCAAAATCTTTCGTAATATCACAACTTTCATTCAAGAAATAAAAAAAGGCTGATGCTTAGAAGCATCAGCCTTTGTTGTATCACTAAAACGTTATTTCATTAAAGTCTTATAGAGACTCTGTGAATGTACGTGCGATTACGTCAGCTTGTTGCTCTGCAGTTAGAGAGTTAAAGCGAACAGCGTAACCAGATACACGGATTGTTAGCTGAGGGTATTTCTCTGGGTGCTTAACGGCGTCTTCTAGAGTTTCGCGGTTAAGAACGTTCACGTTTAGGTGTTGACCACCTTCGATCCCCGCTTCGTGGTGGAAGTAACCATCCATCAGGCCAGCAAGGTTAGCGCGTTGTGAACCCTCATCTTTACCTAGTGCATTAGGTACGATAGAGAATGTGTAAGAGATACCATCTTGTGCGTCAGCAAACGGCAGTTTTGCAACTGAAGTTAGTGATGCTACGGCACCTTTCTCATCGCGACCGTGCATTGGGTTAGCACCTGGAGCAAATGGAGCACCAGCACGACGACCGTCAGGTGTGTTACCAGTTTTTTTACCGTAAACCACGTTTGAAGTGATAGTAAGAATTGACTGAGTAGGGATTGCATCACGGTAAGTCTTAAGCTTACGGATTTTGCCCATAAATACAGAAACAAGTTCACATGCGATATCATCAACGCGTGGGTCGTTGTTACCAAATTTAGGGTAATCACCTTCGATTTCGAAGTCGATTGCTAGACCGTCTTCGTCACGGATTGGCTTAACTTTTGCGTATTTGATTGCAGACAGAGAGTCAGCCGCAACAGATAGGCCAGCAATACCACAAGCCATAGTACGTTTAACGTCACGGTCATGTAGAGCCATTAGTGCCGCTTCGTAGCTGTACTTGTCGTGCATGAAGTGGATAGCGTTTAGTGCAGTCACGTATTGCTTCGCTAGCCAATCCATGAAGTGGTCCATTTTCTCCCACAACTCATCGTAGTTCAGTACATCGCCTTCGATCTTCGGCATTTGTGGACCAACTTGGATTTTTAGCTTCTCATCCACACCACCGTTGATGGTGTAAAGCATAGTTTTCGCAAGGTTAGCACGAGCACCAAAGAACTGCATTTGCTTACCAACAACCATTGGAGATACACAACATGCGATTGCGTAGTCGTCAGAGTTCATGTCTGGACGCATTAGGTCGTCGTTTTCGTACTGGATTGAAGAAGTATCGATAGACACTTTCGCACAGAACTTCTTGAAGCCTTCAGGTAGTTGCTCAGACCAAAGAACAGTGATGTTTGGCTCTGGAGAAGGACCCATTGTGTATAGTGAGTTTAGGAAACGGAAGTTTGTACGAGTAACTAGCGTACGACCATCAAGACCCATACCACCCATAGACTCAGTTGCCCAGATAGGGTCGCCAGAGAATAGATCATCGTACTCAGGAGTACGTAGGAAACGAACCATACGTAGTTTCATTACGAAGTGGTCGATCATTTCCTGAGCTTGTTCTTCTGTGATGCGGCCAGCAGCGATATCGCGCTCGATGAAGATGTCTAGGAACGTAGAAGTACGGCCTAGAGACATTGCCGCGCCGTTTTGAGATTTAACAGCAGCTAGGTAACCGAAGTAAGTCCACTGGATAGCTTCTTGTGCAGTTTCAGCAGGACGAGAAATGTCACAACCGTATTTTGCAGCCATTTCTTTGATTTGACCTAGAGCACGGTGTTGCTCTGCGATCTCTTCACGAAGCTGCATTGTCATTTGTAGGTCTTCGCCGTTCTCGAAACGCTCTTGTAGAGAAGAGAACTGTGCGAATTTATCCTTCATTAGGAAATCAATACCGTATAGAGCAACACGACGGTAGTCACCGATGATACGACCACGACCGTATGCATCAGGAAGACCAGTCAATACGCCAGACTTACGACACGCCATGATTTGTGGAGTGTAGATGTCGAAAACGCCTTGGTTGTGAGTTTTACGGTATTCTGTGTAGATTTTCTTAACTTGTGGGTCAAGCTCGCGGTTGTAGGCTTTGCATGAACCTTCAACCATACGGATACCACCGTTAGGGATGATCGCACGTTTTAGAGGAGCGTCAGTTTGAAGACCTACGATAGTTTCTAGGTCTTTTTCGATGTAGCCTGCATCGTGAGCAGTGATGGTAGAGATAACTGAAGTATCAAAATCAACAGGAGCGTGAGTCGCGTTCTCTTGTTTGATGCCTTCCATTACCTTAGCCCAAAGCTTGTTAGTCGCTTCAGTACCTTCAGAAACTAGGAAAGATTCGTCGCCTTCGTACGGAGTGTAGTTCTTCTGAATGAAATCACGAACGTTTACTTCGTTTTGCCAGTCGCCTGCAGCAAAACCTTCCCAAGCTTTAGCAAATTGCTCTGCCATGACATACCTACCTTTTTAGTAGAAAAAAATACGTACTGCTTCGCCGTTGAGCCAGCTATCCCCAAGTTAAAGAGGGGAACAGTACACTCTTATGAATAACAATATTTATAGTCTTAAATTTAAATGTTCGAGTTACAAAACTATAAATATTGTCACTAGTTTTAACGTTTCTCTTTTTAAGCAACAGTTAGAGGTTAAACTAAAATTTTTTTGCAAACCTTAAACTAAATCAATAAATCCTCAAAAATCTCGATAAAAATGGGGTAGCGACTAGCGCTACCCACACATTTTCTGAACTGTCAGCTTTACAGCCAAGCTTGGATGCCATACTGGCCTTCAAGCATACCAACTGCAAGCATAGCAACTAAACAGATAATAAGTACGCTTACTGGGATCACAATCTTGTCTACAAATGACAAGCGAGACGCGCGCTCTTTATCACCAATTAAGCCGTTGTTATCTAAAAGCATAGTTAGTGCCCAAGCTAGAACAGGGTTAACGACTGCTGAACCAAAGATACAGATGCCTGCTGCTTGTGAATCTTTTGAGTCTTTCACCATCTGCATGCCTGCTTCAAGTAGTGGTAGAGAGACACCAACGAGAAGAGCAACGCGCATAACTGGTGGCCATACTGCAACATCCATAGGGAAACCAAGGATTGCAACAATAATACATAGAGAACCTAGTAAGATTGCACCGCCAGGAATAGGGCGCTTCGCGATTGCTGCAGGGATCATGTAAGTCCCCCAAGATGATGTGATGTTACCACCACCGACAGCGGTACCGACCATTTGGCGCACAGAACACATTGTCATTGTGTCATCAACGTCCATCAGTACTTTTTCACTCTTACGTGGGTAGTTCATTTCTTGGAAGATGCGGTGACCCAAGAAGTCAGGAGACCACATTGCTACAGCAAGAATTGCGAATGGTAGAGAAGCGATGAAGTGTTCCATATTAGGAAGACCAAGCATCCAACCTTCTTCTGTTGAACCCCACCAGTAGATTGGGTTTAGGTTTGGAAGACCCGTCTCGGTTACGAATTTAATATCGAAGCCTGCGCCAAGAACAAGTGCGATTGCAAGGCCAGTGAAGGCACAAACAGGGATTGCTAGCCAGCGTTTGTTCACTTTAGCAAGAAACGCGTACAGGCCAATGGTAACCGCAAGAACGATTAGACCGATGTAACCCATGCTACCTGCGGCAACTGTGTCGGATTGCAAACCAACAGCCCAAGCTTGAATGGAATTAATTTGGCTCATCGTTCCGGTTAAACCCAAGAAGATGAGAAGGCCACCAGCCGTACCTTCAGAGGTGAGGTTAACCAGTTTTGAACCACCTTTTAACAGGCTCAGAATTAAACCAAACACACCAATAAGAATTGCCAATGCAAGAGGGTGAGCACCAGCAAGCGCGATGGTACCAATAAGAGGGATCATTGGGCCGTGGTTACCTGCTAGGTTGGCTTTAGGGTTAATAAAGCCAGAAGCAAGTACACAGAAAAGAAGTGCAGGGATGAGCATCTCTACACGGGCAACTTCGATGGCGAAATCTTTGCCCAGGTTAACATGGTCCCATGCGGCAGTTAGGCCTTCAGCCCAAGACATCATTACCGCAGAGTACATCGCGATAATACCAATCGTACCGGCAAGTGCTGGAACAAGATCTTCAAGTTCAAAACGGAAGTCACGACCTGGCAAGTTTAAGCCGAAACGACGCGGCTTCATAATTTGTAGTTCGTGGTCTAGGTAGTCTGAACGGCTTGCGAACTCAGATGCTGGACGATGAAGCTCACGGTAGCTCTTGGTCTCGATATCTGAATCAGAGTGCGTTTTGTTAACTGCGTCTGACATAGATTCCTCATATATTTAAAAGTTATGAATTCTTCATTCAATTGTGTTAATCCGCATCCTGCGGCACGCTTATGCTAGCTATTATTAGATTTGTTACACGTCGACATTGTGCCTAAGCATAGCTAATAACTTATTGTGTTGAGGCACAAAAAAATCCTCATCTTTTGGCAGGAGTCTAGCAAGATAGCCATTTAGGGTGATTGATTTAGATCACTTTAAGAATGGTTGTGAAATAAAACTACAGAAAGTTTCTGGCATGCGAATGAGATGGTGAAATCTTGTGTAATTTCATTACACAAGTTGCATAAAATTAGAATTTGTTGCTCTTATCGTTCGGGGATGCGGGGTAAATATCAATATTCATGATGATTATATAAAGCTGGCTTTATTCTTGCTTTCTACAGGGCAAAGACGATTTTTTTGGCTAATCATTGCCGCTCAGTTTAGGAAAAAGACATGAAACAGCTTAAAGTACTGCCACTAGTGGCAATCATCTCAGGGTTAATGGTCGGTTGTGGCGGCGGTGGCGGTGGCGGCGGTGGTGCTGCGCCGAAAACAGCGTTTACTTTTGATTTTGCTATACCAGCAACAATGACTGAAAGTGAAGCTACTGCGAAAGGTTGTACGGTGTATGACCACAAAACTGAGCTAAACGGTGATAAAACGGTTTTAACCTATAGCGCAGCGTCAAAAGAGCAAGTGACTAACTATGTTATCGGTTACTACTCTGATGCAGATGGCAAAAGAGCCGGAGACATCATCAAACCAACCACTGATAACTTTAAGTTTTATCTTGAAGATATTCCTGACGGCGGCTTTGTAACGTTTCAAGCAATAGAATTTAACGGTAGAGAAGCTCGCGTAAATACGTTTTCAAAAGAATTCTTACAAGATAAGAAACTACGTAATGCCACGTTTGCCCTTAACCGAGACTCTTTGAACAAGTGCTTTACTGGCGGTAACTTAGCAAGCAATAAGTTTACTAACCTAGATTACCGAAATGCTGAATCAGGTGGTGGAGACTACAACTTTGTCTCGCAAACCGATATTTTCACGTCACCTAACCCTGATATGTTGCCTACCGATGAGCTTATGGGGCTTAAAGGTGAGCCTACGGCGTTGTTCCAGTATGAATCTGGTTCAAGCGACAAAGCGCTTTACCAGTATGGTATTGGTTCGTGGGGGACTGGTGAGATCGCCTTAGTCAGAGCGGATAATACGTCAAACATTTATTCGTCTTCTGATTATACTTACGACACTCTCCACATTGGTTTTATTACTAACGGCTTTGCGTATGATGCGCTGAAGCTAGATAAAACGGCCGTTGAATATAATCGCCCTAGTGCAACGAATAAAGAAACTTGGGTCTACATGGCGTTCTCAGAGAATCAAGTTAATGGTTGGGACTCTCTACTTAACGAAACGGTCTCTGATGGATGGGATATTGACGTTGATCCAAGCTCTTACTTAAATATTGATAACCTGCCAAACACAAAACCAAGTGTATCAACACAAGGAAGTGCAGACTCGGTGATTGATCTGGACATGGGTTTAACATCGTCTACAGAAGGCTTTACTCGTGTCGCTTACTTTGCGGCTTCAGGCGACTATAAAGTCACACATCGTATTTTCACAAAGAGCGACAGTGACTCTGTTGTTGTTCCTGAGCTCCATTACTACAATTTCCCAACATCAGCCGTTAACGGTTTGAAAGTTTCAGCTTCGGACGATTTTAATCGCACTGCTTTGGTATTGAGTGACGATAGCAATATCGACTCTAAAGTTTTCATGAGCTTCTTTTCTAATGGTGAAGCGTCAGAGCCTGAGCTAGATGAAGACTTGGATGGCATCATTACTTCTGAAAAAGAAGGCCTAGAAAATGAAGTGACATTACGTACTTCAAACTCATTGGTAGTCAGTCGTTTTAATTAATTCATTACGACCCTAAATAAGTTTCAATTAACACTTTTGTAAATTTATTAAGCCCCTTCTAAAGGGGCTTTTTTATATTTAATATTCAGCTTTTGAAGAATAAGTTGCTATATATTGCATATTAATTTGGCTATCGTATCTTTCTATTCGAATTATTTAGGTTAATAATTTGTTGCAAGTTTCAGGGTGTGGTGCTAATTTGTTCCGAATTAGAGAGGGCGGAGTCCCTTAATTGCAGTGACAAAAACACAGGGAGTAGAGCGCATGAATGATGTACCAGCGCTAGATATAAAAGACCTGCACAAAACATTTGGACAAAATGAAGTTCTCAAGGGAATTTCTCTTGCCGCGCACAAAGGAGATGTCATCTCCATCATTGGCTCTTCCGGTTCTGGTAAGAGTACCTTTCTTAGATGTATCAACTTGCTAGAAACGCCTACCGCAGGCGAAATTTGGGTGAATGGTGAATTAATCCAAATGAAGAACAACCGAGCAGGGGAATCCGTTCCTGCTAATGAAAAGCAAGTGCAACGTATTCGCTCACGTCTAGCGATGGTGTTCCAAGGTTTCAACTTATGGTCACACCTGACAGTACTAGAAAACGTGATTGAAGCCCCTGTTCATGTTCTAGGCGTACCAAAAGCCCAAGCGATTGAAAACGCAGAAGTCTTGCTTAAGAAAGTAGGCCTATATGAGCGTAAAGACTATTATCCTGGACACTTATCTGGCGGTCAGCAGCAACGTGCCGCTATTGCCCGTGCGCTAGCAGTTGACCCTGAAGTGATGTTGTTTGACGAGCCAACCTCGGCGCTTGACCCAGAACTCGTTGGGGAAGTATTAGGGGTAATGAGAGATTTGGCAGATGAAGGACGAACCATGCTGGTGGTCACGCACGAAATGGCGTTTGCGCGAGACGTATCAAACCATGTGATGTTCTTGCATCAAGGCTTAGTGGAAGAACAGGGAAATCCAGCTAAGCTATTTACAAACCCGGATTCAGAACGATTACAGCAGTTTATCTCATCCATTTACTAATATTTTTAGGCGGCAGACTATTGCCTCCTAAGCCAGCACAACAAACAAAACGAAATAAAATAGCAATCACAGGAGTATGGAAATGAAAAAGTGGTTATTAGCAGCAACGATCGCTGCAACGGCAGTATCTGGTGTCGCTCAAGCGAAAGAATGGAAAACAGTTCGCTTCGGCATTGAGGGTGCTTACCCTCCGTTTAGCTGGACAGAAACTGATGGTTCTCTGAAAGGCTTCGACGTAGACATGGCCAACGCGCTTTGTGAAGAAATGCAAGTGAAATGTAAGATTGTCGCGCAAGATTGGGATGGCATCATTCCTTCTCTATTAGCGCGTAAGTACGACGCAATCATCGCTGCGATGTCTATTACTGAAGAACGTAAGAAGAAAGTCGATTTCACTGGCAAATACGCACTGATTCCAAACAAATTTATTGCCAAGAAGGGGGCGAATCTGGATTTTGACAACCTAGATGGCAAGAAAATCGCCGTTCAACGTGCAACAACACACGACAAATATCTGACAGATAACTATGGCGATAAAGTAGAGATTGTTCGTTACGGTTCTTTTGATGAGGCTTACCTAGATTTAGCCAATGGTCGTGTTGCCGCTGTATTGGGAGACGCCTCTGCTCTAGAAGAAGGTGTGCTTAATAAAGCGGGCGGCGACGCGTACGAGTTTGTTGGTCCGTCATTGACCGATCCTAAGTGGTTCGGTGAAGGTTTTGGTATTGCCGTGCGTAAACAAGATAAAGATCTAACGAAGAAATTGGACGCGGCGATAATTTCACTACGTGAGAAAGGTGTTTATCAAGAAATTGCTGGTAAATACTTTAACTACGATGTGTACGGTGAATAAACCGTAATTAAGCGACCGTTGGCTTGTTCCTAGAAGTAGTCAACGGTCGATTTTTTGAGTTTAGGGATTAGGAACTCACCTATGCTAGATTTACAAGGATACGAAGCTTCGATTTTAAAAGGGGCTTTAGTAACGATAGAAGTTGCAGTGCTTTCACTCCTTCTTGCCGTGATCTTAGGTATGCTTGGCGCATTAGCTAAGTTAGCGCCTTACAAATGGGCAAGGGCGATTGCCACTCTTTACACCACCGTCATTCGCGGCATTCCTGATTTGGTTCTGATGATGCTGATTTTCTTTGGTGGACAAATACTTTTAAACAATAGCCTGTACTCCATTAACGAAACGCTCAATGAGTGGTTTGCTTCGAGTGATCCAAACCATGAATGGACGTCTTACTTACCCGACTATATTGATGTCAGCCCATTTATTGCAGGTGTACTCACGATTGGTTTTATCTTTGGTGCCTACATGGCGGAGACTTTTCGCGGAGCGATCATGGCGGTGGACAAAGGTGAACTAGAAGCGGCGAAAGCTTATGGTATGAGCTCAGCCTTATCGTTTAGAAGAATCTTACTGCCTCAGATGATTCGTCATGCATTACCTGGATTTGGTAATAACTGGTTAGTGTTACTCAAGACCACTGCGTTAGTTTCCATCATCGGCCTGGATGACATGGTGAGAATGAGCTCGTTGGCGGCGGGTACGACGAAAATGCCGTTTACCTTTTACATGGCTGTCGCGCTCATCTTTCTGTTTTTTACCAGCGTTTCGACCGGGCTACTCAAGCTTGTTGAGCGTAAGTTCAGTATTCATGCGAGGTAAGTTATGGATTTTTCTTTGATTATTGAAAGTTTCCCAACTTATCTTCAGGGACTTTGGACGACAGTTTGGCTGGTAGGATTAGCGTTGGTTATCGGTTTGTGTGTCTCGATTCCATTAGCCGTGGCACGTAATAGTACGAATTATGCCTTTAGCTTACCTTCTTGGGGATTCATTTACTTTTTCCGTGGAACGCCGTTGTTGGTCCAGTTGTATTTGATTTACTACGGTATGGATCAGTTCTTTCCTGTGAAAGATACCTTGTGGGAAAACGCCTGGTTTTGTGCTTTAATCGCTTTTATTCTTAATACGTCGGCTTATACAGCAGAAATTATTCGTGGTGCGATTAATGGCTTGCCCAAAGGTGAAGTAGAAGCTGCCAAAGCGTATGGGATGAGTAAGTTTATGACATACAGACGTATCATCTTGCCTAGTGCACTGCGTCGAGCATTACCAGCTTATTCAAACGAAGTGATTTTCATGCTGCACGGTAGTGCGGTCGCGGGTATCGTTACCATTATGGATCTAACTGGCGCTGCGCGTTTAGTTAACTCACGTTACTATGCGCCATTTGAATCTTTCCTAACGGCGGGGCTGTTCTACATGGCACTGACGTTTATGATCTTGTGGTGCTTTAAAGTGGCAGAGAAGCGCTTCTTGGCATACCTACGTCCTTTAAGTTAATAATTAATGTCAGCAATGGTATCGAAATGGGTACCATTGCTTTTTGATGATTTTGTTATCTTCATTCCTATTTTTCCTACCGATACAAAAGACTATTTCTTTTTATTCATGTACTTACATTAATATTTGATAAACCCATTGTTTAGTAAGTAAAAATGAAAAAAACAATTCTATCGTTGGGCCTTGCCGCCGTTGCCACTGGATGTGGTGGGGGAGAGGGAGAGTCACAACCTAATGCTCAAGTAAAACCAACGCCAGTTCCAGTTCAACAAGCTCTGGAAACTGGTAATGCACTGCTCGTTTCTGACCCGAACGATTTCATTCGAGAAAGTCGGCAAGTTGTGGAAGGGCACAAGAAACAGTCGAATACGATCAAATCTGCAATTGCGAAAAACCTTTCTGGCCTTTATTGGGATCCAACCCATGATGCAGCGATCTTGGCACCTCAGTATGGGTTCAACGACACCATCTTGATGACCAACGAGGCCATGGCTAGCGGTTATAAAGATCAGGCGTTGTCAATTGGCGTTGCTGGAGAAAAATCTAATGGTCAACGTTATGCGCTATTAGGTAGTAACCCATTTAGAACGGCACAACGCTTTCCCGAGTCTTCGAATGCAGCGATGACGCAATGGCTAAGCAACCTGGTCACTTGGTTGTCAGGCGGAGCTACTTCAAACGTTGTCATCGCGCAAATGGATCAGTCTTATTACTTCCCTGATGAGCAAGCGACTCGGAATTGGCTGAAAGACAATGTTTCACAAGAGTTGGCGTTTAACGAGGCCAACCTATGCGATGGTTCGAAGCTACTTAGCTGCTTGCAAACCAATACTCCAAACTTATTGATCTTGTCACAGCATCTGCAATCTGGCGACACCAACCAACAAGTACTCGATGCTCTGGCATACGCTGAGCAAGCCCAAATTCCTGTTCTATACCTGCATTGGGATGGAGGACTAACTGAACTTGGCCGAGACATTTTGGAAAAATTCCATGTTGATTATGTGGGAGATAACTATTGGCGTAAGTTAGGCTTGGTTGATTGGGCGCCTTCATCACTCATGAACTTCGTGCCAGACTCTGTTACTATGCAACAAGCGCTGCTGTCTCGTTTTGAATCTCAAAACTTCAATGTTGACTTGTCACAGTGTGATGACAAATCTTGTCCTGACACTGCGAATATGGAAAGTCAATTTTATGCAGGGGCAAACAGTATTCGCCATCGGTTGAAAAAGCTTGATGAACAAAAAGTAGATTTGTTTAATCAAGATGGCTACCAATACGAAAAACTCATGGTATTGCTGGCTGATCACTATCGTCAAACGGTTGTGTTCCCAATGGACAAACAATCAACCCAAACGACCGAATTCCTAAAATCGTATTTTGCCGATTACGTACAATACAACAGCCGAAGCGTGAACCCAAAACAACCAAATATGGGGAACTTCAGCCGTAGTGAGTTTAGCCCTGAAGTAAAGAGAATCAGCGCAACGATTAATATGGAATCAAAGCGTAACTTCCGCTCTGCTGGTGTGTATGCGCTTCCTGGGGAGACCTTTACGGTCACGCGCAATGACAGTAATGAAGTGACGACTAAAATTGTCATCAACAGTTTAAGAAGTGGCGCAACTCATGAGTTCAGCAAAGATGGATACACGCGACCAAAAATGCTGACTTCTTTCGCCTATGAGGTGAAGCCGGGTGAAACCATCACGCTGACTTCACCTTATGGCGGGCCTATCCAGGTTCACTTTAACAATAATGATGTACCAGTAGCTCTAACATTTAGCCATGTAGCGCAACACCCTGTATGGAGAAGTGAAAAGGATAACGATGCGTTTATTCAGGAGCTTGAAGCGAATTTGTTCGATTGGGCTGAACTGATCACGCCTGGATTTGAGGTACACTCTAAACGTGACAAAATGCTTGAATCTGTCAACGATGAGATGTGGTCGACACCGGCTGAAATGGCGCTGGCGACAGAAGAGTATGTTCATAACTACCCACATGTCTTGGCTGGTTTCCAAGGGCCGGGTATCGATGAGGTTCCGGAAATTATCCAGTATGCCAAAAATCAAGGTTGGGAAATCGCCAATATTGATATGGTGAAGCATATGAACGCTGACCAAGCGACGTGTGGTTACGGCTGTTCTGGTAACCCATACGATGCTTACTGGTCATTCAGCCCACTCGGTCACGGTGATTTACATGAGCTTGGTCATGGCTTGGAAAAAGGTCGATTCCGATTTGCAGGCTGGGAAGGGCATTCAACGACCAATTACTACTCGTATTACAGTAAGTCTCGTTTCTTCCAGAATACGGGGAAAGTTTCAACTTGCCAAAGCTTAGATTTCAAAGGCCAGTTTGAATTATTGCAAGCAAGCCGAACTCAAGCGGATCCAAACGCTTACATGGCAGCGCAAAATCAAACTGGTTGGAGTTGGGGAGCTCGCGTTTACATTCAAATGATGATGGCGACGCAGCATGAAGGTGTACTGCAAAATGGTTGGCATTTATTGGCGCGATTGCACCTGATTGAACGTGAGTTTAACCGCTTGAAATCGGATGATGCGCTTTGGAATGAGAGACGATTGAGTATTGGTTTCACCAACTACTCTCGTGAAGAGGCAAATAGCATCTCAAACAACGACTGGTTGCTTATTGCTCTGAGCTACATCTCTCAGCGAGACATGACGAGCTATTTAGATATGTGGGGCTTCTCGTTCACAGAAAAAGCGAAACAGCAGGTTGTGGCGCTGAATCTACCGCCGATGCCTCTCACTTACTTTGCAAGCAGCAATACCGGCTACTGTCTGAACGAATTTGCTCAAACGCCAGTCAGTGTTGATGGTCAAACGGTTTGGCCGCTGAACTAGCTGAGTAGAAAGTAACTTGCATGAAAAAGGGAGACAGAGTCTCCCTTTTTCATGGGTTAAGCTTAGCGTTGAGTCCCGCTTATTGCTCAGTTATGTATTACTTGAACGTCGACCAAATTGGAGCGTGGTCTGAAGGTTTTTCAATACCGCGCAATTCATAATCGATACCCGACTCAATACATTTTTGCGCGAGAGAAGGGGTCGCCAAAATGACATCAATTCGTAGACCTCGGTTATCATCAAACCCGCGAGAGCGATAATCAAACCACGAGAATTGATCGTTCACTTCTGGATATAGCTTGCGGAAGGTGTCCTCAAAGCCCCAATCTAGCAAGGTTTTCAGCCATTCGCGCTCTTCCGGTTGGAATGAACATTTACCTGTTTTTAGCCAACGCTTACGGTTTGGTTCGCCGATACCGATATCTGCATCAATAGGGCTGATGTTGATGTCACCCATAACAATCAATTGCTCGTCACTATTGTGATGATCGTTTAGGTAGGTCATCAGATCTTTATAAAACTGACGTTTGTATGGGAATTTTGTTTCGTGGCTGATGTTATCCCCTTGAGGGAAGTAGCCGTTTAGCACCGTGACCTTTTCGCCGTTTTCATTTAAAAACGTTGCCATGATCATGCGCTTTTGGTGCTCTTCGTTATCCGTCGGGAACCCTTTTTGTACGTGTAGAGGCTCTTGCTTACAAAGCATTGCTACGCCGTAATGTGCTTTTTGACCATGGAAATACACTTTGTAGCCCATGGCTTCGACAGCTTCAATCGGGAATGCTTCATCGTGAACTTTAATTTCCTGAAGACCAATCACATCAGGTTGGTGTTTGTCGATTAGCGCTTGGAGTTGGTGCAGTCGCGCACGTAGTCCATTGATGTTAAAGCTGATTACTTTCATATGCTTTTAAACCTATTGTTATCCCTTGCAATGCCTTTTGGCTAAAGGGTTTTTTAAAACTACTAAAATGTATGTTGATGGATAATAGTGAAGTTTGTTGAGCAATGCCGCCACTTTGTCGCCATTTATGTCGTTATACTTTAAGGCCGCTGATAGGGTTGAAATTGACTACCGACGAAAGGTGATCTGGCGAAAAATGGGCGTAAACCATCGTTTGTTCAATTTTGACATGGCCTAGTGCCGCTTTCAAATCGAGGATGTTACCGCCATTACGCATGAAAGCCGTGGCGAAAGTATGGCGCAAAACGTGAGTAGCTTGTCCCTTAGGTAATTCAGGTAACGCTTTATCAATCCACTTATGCGCGACACCATAACCACATGTAAATATTCGACCGCTGGATGTGGGGTTAAGCTCTGCAAACAACTCTTCAGAGATTGGGATAGTTCTGTTTCGCTTACCCTTGGTATTTACAAACGTTATCTTATTACCGAATACATGCTCACCTCGGAGTAAAACCGCTTCATTGATGCGAGCACCAGTGGCTAAGCAGATTTTATAAATCAAACGCAGTTCGTCATGTAGCCAGCTTTTCTTAATCGTTTCAAAGAGGCGGATAATCTGTTCTTCCCTTAAAAACGTCAATTCAGATTGCGCCTTTTTGACAGGCTCGATGCCTGTCACGGGATTTGGGTTTCGCCACTCATTGAGTGCTATCAAGCGATTGAACATTGATTTCAACAGCGCAATGTCACCGTTGTTAGAGCTGATCGCCATTTCCCTGTTTTCACGGCCGCGACCTTTATTTACACGAGCAGCCCGGTAATGGGCGAGGTCATTAGAAGTCAGTAAAGACGCAATCGGGTTATTTAGTTCTTTGGCCGTAAGCATCATGCGGTATCTTGAACGCTCACCGGATTTCAGGTTCTTACCGTGCAGTTGGTACCACAGTTCAATCACATCGGTTAAGCGGCGGTGATCGGGCTTATCGCCAAGCCAGGGCTTGTCGTTAACTTCGCGCATGGTGAACTGCTCAAAGGAAACCGCTTCACCTTTAGTAGCAAAGCGTTTGCGAATGCGCTTACCAGTTCGGCCCTGCGGATAGCACTCACAGAGCCAAGGCTTTTTACTGGCGTCTTTAAGATTTCGGACGGTCATGGTTTAACGGAAGAAAAAGGACATGATTTCAATGAACAGATAAACAACGACCAAGGCAAATAAAAGACCACCAATTGAATACCGAGCAGACCAGAGGATGTATGTCTTTGGCTTTAATACCTTTTCGAAGTGGCGAGTTTCAACTTTACTAATGATGATGTCGCAAGTCTCTTGAAGTGAAAACTTTAGTGAGCCCTTTTCTTTGTTATCGGTATCTTCATCAACAAAAGCATCGATATCAAAATCATATAGGGCTCTCAGTTCGTCTTCAGGGACTAAGTCACAAGACGCTAAAGTGTTCAGCTGTTTGACTTTCCAAAAAACGCTTTCAACTTTTGTGTTGTACCTTTCGCTTTGATAGAAAGAATTATCTTCCTTGTCTTGCCATGAAAGGTCGGAAATGGAAGATAGTGCATCAACGAGGGAATCTTTGTGATTCAGAATCGCAACCCGTTTGATATTATGGTGATGAATGAAGAGCGATATTATCCAGCTAATAAACACCCATTCAAATACAAAGCCTTTAACCATTTTGAGTACGTTTCAACTCTGCAGCTGCGATTCGTTCGTTCACTATATCTATGAAGTTTTGATTGGTATCGTGCTTAACTACTAGTTTTGCATCCAATTGAGCCTTGGTAAGCCCTTCCCTAGAAATAAGTCCAGCAAAGGCTTCAGATAAAAATGAACGACCGTATCGGTTGTAGCCAGTTAAATCTACAATAACTTTTTCGTACTCTTCATTTTTCATCGCCTTGATGAGTATGTTTTTTCTAAAAACCTCACCTGCCGTAAATTCACAACCAGGTGCATCTGTTGCGTACCTACCTTTAGGACGGGTGTGAAACTCATCGACCAACTTGATTTCTCTAATCGAGCTCATCTAAATTTATACTCCATTGTAGCATTGTGCCGGGCAGCTCATGTGAATGTTCAATTCGTGAATGTTCTTCACTGTGCCCTTTGTTGTATTGATAACAACCTTTATTACTAAACACCAGTAATAAACTGTCTGCGTCATTTGTAATGACGTCTTTTATTGATTTACTGCCTTGGCCGTGATCTTCGTCATCTAACCTTGTTAAGTCTTGCATCATTGACGCATAAATTAAACCTGAATCTCCAATCATATTCCTAAACGGTAAAACGTAAGAGCCAAATGTTCTCGCTATTCCAGTAAGAGCATGTTTTTTATTTCTAGCAACATCATCGCCTTGGATCAACGTTTTATATTGTTGAGGATAGTGCCTTTTAACCCTATTTTGAAAAACGGGGCTATCCGAGAACGATGATGGAATACCTCTTCCTGCATCATAAATTGCCAAAAACATATACCTATCAGTTGCGTTCGCATCAGTGTGCCCAACAGAGCAAATCAACCACCACTTTTTATTGAGATCTCTTTTTTCGTCTGGATAGGCATGACGTCCAACGTTTTCTAAAGTTTCTGTAACGGCTTGGGCAATTTTATCTTCTACTTTCGTGGGAATATCGCCATCGTAGAACTTGTCTCGAATAGCATCAACAAGTATGTCGGGGAAGTCAACGAACTCTTCATTGCTGCCGCTAATAACGGGTATTCTAATGTCTTCACTATCAGCAAGGGTAGCTCTGCGCTTACTTGCGCTCTCAAAAGCTCCTGCTTCGATGATAGCTTTGTTTACAGCATTAAACTTATTGCTTGCCCAGATGACAGATATCTTAGCGTTATATTTCTCTTGAATTGCAACGAGCATCAAGAACATCGGAAGCCTGACTTTTTTCGTCTCTTTGAATGACAGGTAAATGTGATTGTATTCACTTAATAAACTTTCAAGATAAGTAATAAATATGACAAGTTCTTCTGAGAATCCATCTCTCGAAAGATCTAAGTACTCGGGAACGGGGAGTATAGGTTTTCCAAACAACGTGTTAATTGTTTCATACTTAGATAGTTCTGTAGTACCTAACCCATCGAATACTTTTCTATTTTTCCTAGATGAACTACGAGGCTTCAAATACCTTTTGGCGTATTCTCTATCTGATTGTTGTAATTTTTGTTTCATGCCTATACTAGCCAGTTAATCATTATTTTTGCCGTTAAACATCCGCTGGCACTTCACCAGTTTCCAACAGTTCTTAATTGGTGACGGTCTAAAATTGTTACGCCTTTAGCCAATAACTTTACGAGCTATGCGACTGCTTCCGCTAGCTGCTCTTTAGCGATAGCAAGACTTTCTCGGTACTCAGCTGCTTCTGCTTTAAGAGTCCAATGAACATCCGTAACCCCATTTTGTTCTACAGCTTGTTTGATTTCCGCAACCGATGTTCTGAAAAACTCTTTGCGTGGATTAACCTTGTTCACAGAGTCCAAATCAAACCTTCTATGAAGTTCTTTTTCTAGAGCTGGGGCGTCTTCACTGTAAATCATTGCATGGACATCAAATGAGAACGGAACGGAAGCGTCTCCTAGTTCTTTGACTCGATCCATTGGCTCTAACCTTCGAGTCATACCAATCTTAAAGACTTCTTCACCAAAGCTGCCGATGTTACTAATAACGTAAACGTGGCCTCTGCGAGTTTGTTGGGCCATAGATAGGGCGCGTTGGCCTTTCTCTTCTGCTTCTTTAAGTTTGCCTTCGAGTTCAGCAAGCTGTGATTCATACTGAGCTCTTTGCTCATCATTCGCGGCTGCAAGTTCAGCGCGAGCTTTCTCAAGCGCTTTTTGAAGCAGGCGCTCTTCTTTCTCTGCCTCTTTACGAGCCTTTTCCATTTCTCGAATAGCTCGCTCTTCTTCTCGAATTTGCGCTTTGATTTCGGCTTGCTCTTCTCTTTCGATTTTTTTGAGTTCAAAAGTAGCTACTGCCCACTTAAGCTCATTGAGTCTCGCGTCTAGATACTCTTGGTTGATACGTGCATTTCTGAAGGGGGCGCCGTTATGATTAACGAGAGCAAAAGCATCGATGATTTCTTGCTTAATTTTCCCGTAATTATCATGTTTAACTTTCGATAGTGCGCTATCTACTTTCCCGTTAAAAGCGTCGACAGCAAAATGAATGGCATAGGTTTTACGGTGAACTTCTGCATAATCACATGCACCGGCATAACCATCCTTAACCATATCACGAACTCTCTTTCTTGCCGCTTTGAGTTCTTCACCAGCTTCCTTATGACCAAACTCATCAGCTAGATCGTCTAACACAGAGTGGTTCGGGATGATGTAGTCATCTTTGTAGCCTTCAATGGTGTTTCTCATTGCGCGAATAGCTTTATCATACGAGTCTGCTTTCGCTTTGGCTTCGTAAGCGTCACCTGCAATTTCCTTAGCTTGAGCCTCTGCAAAGCTGATAACCTTCTCAGCTTCGACTCTGGCTTCACTCTTAATTAATTCGGCTTTTTCTTTCGAATCTTTCAATCTTTGAGTCGCTTCTGACCTAAGGGACTTAGCTTCCTGGCGAATTTCGTCCGCATTTGCTTCGGCTTCAGCTAACAACTTTAAAGACTGATCACGTTTAGATGCTGCATCTTCTTCTGCTTCATCGAGTAATTTGGCGGCATGGCCTTCTATATCTATGATCGGGCCATACTTAGTTTTCAAGTCTCTTCGCTCTTCTTCAAGGCGAGCTACTTTGCCATATACATACTCGAGTTGTTTGTTAGAGTCTGCGAGTTTTTCTTCATAAGCCTTCTTGTTCTTTTTACCTCTCATCCAGCTGATGACGAGTAACAATAAAGGTAAAAAGAAAATAATGAGGGCAGTTAATGCACCTTTATCCATATGTTTTTGCTCCTAGACAACCAATTAATATTTATTATTTTTATTTCCACACCGACACGCGGCGTTTTATTTTGTACCAGCCGTTGTTAGGTTTTACCCTTCACATTCGCTAGAAAACTTCTCAACTGGCACTCGCATCATTTTCCATTGCTCGGTCATACCGGCTTTATCGCCGTTATTGCGGACACGGTTATAAACTTCTTGAACGAATAGCTTTGTACGGATGACAAACTCGGTGCTCACCTCGTGAGATATCGGTTTGTCTTTGTAACGAGCTGCCGCATCGTAAACACCGTAATGCGTGTCAATTTCTTCCATCGCAGGGTTGAACACCTTGACGCGCCACTGAGCTACTTCTTTGTAGTCTTTTGCAGATGAAAGCGACATGGCCTTTTGAATATACGGAGTCGTATCTTGAATCATATGGCCTGCTATTTCGCAGTCGCTCATCGTTGATAAATCTTCAACGTTAACAGCTTGGGCTTGTGAGGTTACTAGGGCTAACCCTAAAGCTATTGGGATTAGTTGTTTCATTACTTTTTTCCTAGCCAATTTTTATTATTTAAGTTTTGTTTCTAACACTACCTTACCGATTACCTCGATATCACCGTCCTGAACTTCAATCGTTTGTCCGTCGAAAGCGATGGCGAGTTTACCGGGTAGGCGTTGAATCTGGTTAATTGAGTGTCGGCCGTCGATGCCTATGAGGTAATTACCGTTCATTGCGTCGTTCTCTTTCTTATCGACCAGTACCACACTTTGGTTGGTTTCAATTTCAATGAGATCGGCATTCTCCAAACCAAAGCCATTAATGCGACGAACTGAATACGGCACTTTGCCTGTATCTAGCAGCTTTCCATTCGTTAAGCAGTAGCTTTTTATGATGACTGAGCTGTGCTGCGGGTTTTCCAAACGCTCAGCGCTATGATAAGTCGCCGCTTTTTTTGCTGCGTCACTGCTTCTTACTTTATCTCGGTCTTCCGGTTTTAAAGCCAGCTCTTCAATAGGCACACCCAAAGCTAAATGAAGCCGAACCATTAACTCATGTGACGTGCGATCGTGAGTGTTCCATGTGCTGAAAGTTGTTTTTGGAACGTCAAGTAACTCGCTTAGTTCTTGGAAATCATTGCAATCAGTTAAAAGCTTTAATCTCCTCGTAAAATCACTACCTTTCAAGTAGTCAAACGGAAGTATTTTTCGTTTTTTCATATGCCAAGTTTGTCCAATATCTCAAAAATAGTCATTTAACTATTTGCACAAGTCGTATGACGATCTAAGATTCTCGTGTCTCAAGATTAGTTCGAATAATCGTGAGTACAGTGAAATGTTATTAAATCAACTAAATAGGATACCACCATGTTGTCATACAACCCAGTATTACCCGTGCCATTTGTGACGTTTGAAGAATACTCACGCATCACTGGCCTAAAGCTTGAAACGATTCGAGACTACGTCCGTAAAGGCCGCATCATCATCCAAGAAAAAAGAGCCCCAAAAGAAAAGCCGCTGGTAAACCTCATTGCAATGAATGAGATAGCCGCTCGTGAAGCGCTGGCAAAACTAGGATAACCCATGCGTTTTTCCTCCCTGATTCCAACCAAAACTTACTGCCCGCTTTGGCTTCATTTATTTGCCTGGGCAGTCATTTGCATTCCAACGTTGCTATAAGGATTGTCAAACATGGACGCAAACATCGCCATGTGCAGATTACGTGAGGCCAAACAAAACGCGTTTGACGAGGCGTGCTGCGCATTTGCAACCAATCACAACATGGCAGGGTTAGCCAGAAAGATGGACATGGGCGAAACCATGCTGCGCAACAAGCTCAACCCAGAGCAGCCGCACAAGCTCTACGCCATTGAGTTAGCCTGGTTGTGTTACCACTCCGGCGACTACTCAATCCATAACGTTCTTTATAGCAATTTGGGCACCGTAACCGTGGCGCTGCCAAAGGAATCAGAACAGAAAAACTTCATCGAGCGCACGTTACTTAACAACGCGCTAAGCGGCGAGCTTTCTGGCGATGCAATGCAAATGTGCACCGCAGAGCGCCTGCCGCGTTCAACCAAAAACAAGACCTTAGCCAAAGCGCATGCCGCGCTCGGCAACCTTGTTTTGATGATTTCCGATTTAGAGAACCGCACGACTGGCGTGACCCCAATGTTGTCTATGGGGCTGGATTTCTTTGCCAACGGTGCGCCAATTCCCGGTTTAGCCTAAGGAGAACCAATGAGTCAGTTAGCTATTCAACAAGAACCATTACAACAAGCACCCAACGCCAGCGAGAGCATTGCCGCATGCAAAGCGCTTTTCAATGGTTCCGCTACACGCGGCAAGTTGAGAAAAATGTTCAACGAGCTGCCAGACAAAAGCCGTGGTTTGGTTCTTATCGCTGGCGGTATGTCACCAAAAGATTACCAACGTGAGTTTGAGTCGTTCAACGATTTAGAGCTGCAAAAAATCCGCTCAGGCATGCAGTACCTCAAAGAAATGATCGTGGGCTTTGACAACACACTCGGCGATGTTCGTCGCCTCAAACATTACCAATTCAGTAACACCCATTAATCACCAAGCCAGCCTTGCCCCCGCTGTATCCATGGGGGCCTTTTTTTCGTCTAAGCGTAGGAGCAAAGAAGATGAATACTTATGAAAAATTAACTCAAGCAAGGAATCTCATAGACGAAGCGTTAGCCACTAACACTAACGTTGGTTCTATCGGTCACCAAGAACTGCCAGCCGAAGCCTTGGCACAAAAACAAAAGCTGTTCAGTGGTCTGAATAGTGAAAAAGAAGTGTTCGGCATTGTTAACGCAATCAACGCTCTGGCTATGGAGAATACGGATGTGATGCACATCTTCACGAGCTTTTTAGGTCATGTGAACAAATTAAACGTCCATGCGGTTCCGGCTAACACGGATTACCAATCTAATAATTACAGCAGGGTATTAGATGAGTCAGTTCGTCTGGAAAGTAAAGATGCACTACAGCAACTTTTATTTATCGAAGGGAAACTAACTGAACTAATCATTGAAGCCCGTGAAGCTGCCGAAGCGAAAACGGAGGTGGAAGCATGAGCACACACGTAATGTTAGATCTAGAAACCATGGGCAACACCAGTAACGCAGCGATTGTCTCTATTGGCGCCGTTGTTTTCTCTCCGGTCACTGGTGCACTTGGTGCGGACTTTGAAGTTGTCGTTAACCTGAACAGTTCGGCTTACTACAGCGATATCGACGCATCGACCGTTACTTGGTGGCTAACGCAAAGCGAAGAAGCCCGTTCAATATTCTTGAGAGATACGCCTAAGTCATCACTAAAAGATGCGCTACTTGAATTAAACCAATGGTTCGCTGACTTGGGTGATGCAAAAGATATCCAAGTGTGGGGCAACGGTAGCGGCTTCGACAATGTGATCTTAATGAACGCATTCAAAGCGACTCGCATCAAACCTAACTTCACGCATTGGAATGACCGAGACGTAAGAACCATCGTTGAAATGGGACGTTCAATTCTCGGTATCGACCCGAAAACAACCTTTATCCGTCAGGGTGTTCACCATTCCGCGCTAGATGATGCGAAGTTCCAGGCTAAATACGTTTCAGAGATTTGGCAGTCTTTTGCAAAGCAAACGCAACAGAAGGTGGAACTATGAGCATCCTGACTATCTATCGCAAAGACTTAGAGTTCGGCCTTCGTAGCGAGGGCTTCACCTCACGCAAAATCGAGCAGTTTATTCGCGTATTCAATCCGGTGGAATCAAGCCAGGGCAACATGCTGGAGCTTGATTCTACTCGCGCCATGTTGGTGAACGTGAATGGCACTGAGCAAGGTTTGTGTCTGGAAGACTTCATCACCGCATGGTGGGTTTACTGGGTGGTGGTATTCAACCAATCAACAGACAACGCAACGCATCATCAGGCCATTGGCGCAATCCGCGCTCTTTTCTTTATCTCTGCATGCACGAAAAGCACAAGCCAAAACACCACCATGCAAACGTGGTGGCGCGACTGTGAACCTCTGCATGGCTACCCAACGCTGGAGGCAATTTGATATGGCATCACTCACTCAGTTATTTAATGAAATCGGTGACGAGAACGTAACGGTTCAAGCGCTTCACCAGTGTATGGACTCAGCCCAATACAACAAAGGGCGCACCACAATCAAATTCAAAACCGATGGTCTTGGTGCCACCGAACTAGCGGACGGCAAAAAGACCGCTCTTATCGTTTGGGTTGATGCAGCTCAATACAACAATGCACTAGCGAACGCCAAAACAATGAAGAAACCGAGCATTGTGGAATCACTACGTGAAGCTATCCAACAGGCCGAAGAGCTAGGTTTAGTCAGAACTGAAGATGGCACGGTCATCACCGGAGCTATTGAAACTGACGATGGCATTGTTTTGGTTAAGGAGTAAAGAGCTAATGGAATATGCAGCAATCATGCTTTGCCCTGATGGTGGCGTTGTTCGCCATGAAGACACGCAAGAAGTTGCCAATGTAATGGTTGGCGATTTCGACTCACTAGACCAAGCGATAGAACAGGCATGTGTTTCCCTTAGCTGTACTCACCTAACCAAAGGTGTGTTGAGCAAAGGAAACGGAAAAGGCGGTTTTATGTTGGTTACGACTCAGGAATTGGAGGCGGTATGAGTGGAGCTACAGAAATAGCGGGTTTAGCACCTCAGCGAATAGAGGAACTTATTGAAGAGCTTGTCGCCAGTGACTACGCAGCAAATGAAGTGGCACTTGGGACACTAATCTCAGGAAACACAGAGATCCAAGTGCAACTTCGGATTGTGAGTGTACCGCAGCTGTTTATAGAAGAGGACTAAATCCAATGTGGACTCAAGATGAGAAACGGTTCCTGCAGTCTAACGCGGGCGTGTTAAGCGGGACTGAAATAGCAAAGAAACTTGGTAAGTCTTTTCACTGTGTAGCGCAGTACGCATCAAGAGCGAATATATCTCTAAGGGTAAAGAATTCATCTCATAGAAAGGTTTACTCCGATGAAGTTGTACTTCGAGCTAAGGAGCTGATTAAAAGTGGTGAACTAACAAATAAGGATATAGGTAGCCGACTGAATCTACCTGAGAACTACGTAGCGCAATTGAAGTTAGGCAGGTTCCGTTCGGAAAAACCGCAAAACATTCAAAAGCGGGTGAACTCGGATTCACTCTGGGGAATTGCATTAGGTAAACAGGTGACAGTATGAGATCCGATTACATCTACGAACTAGACGGTCACAAAGGTCAATCCGCGATCGCGAAAGCGTTTGGCGTTCCTCTGGGTACTTTGAAATCTCGCTTACGTAACGGCAAGACGATTCGTGAAGCGGTTCATTTTGTTGATGGCCGTGAGAACAATTGCGGCGTTGCTACTCATGAGTGGAAGGGCATCAAAGGTATCGACAATATCGCTAAAGCGATTGGTACCACGCACACCACAATCTACAAGCATTTGAAAGCAGGTTGCACTCTGGATGAAGCAGTAGCCAAGGTTCAGAAAAGCCAAAAGCGAGCTGAGCAAGTTCGCAAACTTCGCGCTAAATCAACAGCCAAACCAATTGAGCAGGTTGGCATCAAGAAGCCAACTGAAGTTCCCGAGCTATGGCGTTTGGCTCTAGGTTTTGGTGGATAAAAATAACCGTGTCGAAGTACCTAAGTGAACCAACAGAAATCGAACTATTAGACTTGGATAAGTTCGGTTTTGACCATGACTACAAACGTGCTGCTTCTCTGGCTTGTCAAAGTTGGGGAAGTTTGCACGTTTTTCCGCAAGCGCCAAAAATACTAGCGGATGCTTGCTTTGGTGCAAGACGTTTTGATGAGTCGCAAGAGCCTGACGACCTGAGTGTGCTCGAACGTAAACTATTCGAAGCGAATCCAGATGATTTTGAGTGGGCAAAAGACAAAATCCATGGCCTGCCAGACTACTTAACCAAGTACTTTGTAACTCGATACATTTCAGTTTTCGAAAAGAAAGGCCGTAGAGAAGCAAACATCTTCTTGCGTGAGCGCATGGGGCCAGCTGCTGATCGCGCCGTTATGGTTTTACGCAAATACAAAAAGCTACCAACAACCCAAAAGGTTTCTTTGCTCAGTGAAGAATTAGATAACACTGACCAAAGTGACTTTACGTCTGCACACCCAGAGTTAGCAAAACCTCAACTTCGCTTTGATTTCGACAAGGCGGAGAAAAACCGCAAGCCAGTAAAAAGCCGCATCTTGGCAGAATTAGAACAAGATGAGCTCAAAGAGATGGCGTTCAAGATTGGCAAAATCATGAATGCTCGTTTCCAAATTATCTCTTCTAAGTTGGCAAGCATTACTGAAGCTGAGCTGGAAAAAGACGATACGTTCTGTCCTGTCGTTGAAGGTTACCATCAGTTAGCGGCTTTCACTTCTCTGTTTGGCATCAAGCCGCCTTGTAAATACAAGAAGCAAAATGAGCTTTCCGCCCTGCAAGACATCTCTCGCATGATTAGCGAAAAGTGGTGGCTTGGTCGTTTGGTTAAAGCTCGCAAAATTATGCGTGAGCACCTAGCCATTGCAATGGGGCAAGTATCTTCAAAAGCTTCTGCTTATGCGTCTTGGGATTGCGTTCGTGAGCACCAGGAGCAACAAAAGCGCAACTGGGAATACATCAAGCAGTGTGAACTCTTCGACGAAGAAACCGAAGAGAAAGCAGACCTGTCCGAAATGGTTCTGAAAAGCGTGTCTAACCCTGCGATTCGCCGTCACGAATTGATGGTGCGTTGTCGTGGTTGTGAAGACATCGGCAATGAACTTGGGTTACAAGGCTTGTTCCTGACTCTGACCACGCCGTCGAAATACCACAACTCCTACAAGAAAGGCGGTTTCATTGAGCATTGGAACGGTGCAAGCCCACGAGAGGCGCAAGCTTACTTAAACAATGCTTGGCAGCGTATCCGCGCTAAGTTAGGCCGTGAAGAAATCCGCTGGTTTGGCGTACGTGTTGCCGAGCCTCATCACGATGGCACACCACACTGGCATTTGCTGATCTGGGTAAAACCAGAAGAAGTGGCGCAGGTGCGTGACATCTTTATTTCGTACGCTACCCAAGAAGACCGCGCAGAACTGCACCCGCAATACGAAAAGGAAAAGCAAAAGCCATTTCGTAAGTGCACTTATGTTGGTCCTATGGATTACCGCCCACGTTGTGACTTTGGTTACATCGACCCAGAGAAAGGCACAGCAACAGGCTACATCGCGAAATACATTTCTAAGAACATCGACGGTTTTGCTATGGACGATGAAGTGTCCGACGAAACAGGCAAATCAGTCAAAGACATGGCGAAGAACGTCAGCGCATGGAAAAGCCGCTGGGCGATTCGCCAGTTTCAATTTTTTGGTGGTGCGCCGGTGACGACTTACCGAGAGCTACGTCGCTTCGCCAGTCAAAACAAAAAAGCCTTTATGGAATACGTGTTCATGCAAGAACGCGCTGACCTGTTGGATATGTACCACATGCTGCATCGCCATGTGGTTGGCCCGGTAAAACCTGATCGCCTGCTAACCAACAAAGAGTTGGTGGAAGTGATCGGCAAAAACTACCAGGCACGAATCCAATCTGATGAAGCTTGCATCGTAGACACGATGAAAGCCGCAGACCATGGCAACTGGCAAGGTTACATCATGGGGCAGGGTGGGCCATTCGTTAAACGCGAAGATTTGCTGATCACCAACTCATATCAAGTTCTTCCTTTCGCATCACCTCACGGTGAAGACGTACGCAAGGTGGAAGGTTTCCAAACACCAGAAGCAGTCGTGAAAACTCGCACTAAAGTCTGGACGATTCAGAAAAAATCAAAGGTAGAAGCGGAAGTTGAAGCGATCACCCAAGGGAGCGCAGCGACCGCTATTGGAGCCTCTGGCTCCTCTCGGAGTTCTGTCAATAACTGTACGGAGCATCGCGAGGTACAGGTCAGCGATCAGCTAACCCGAATTTTAGACCCGGTGAATAGTCGGGCGAATAATCCGCCAAATATTGATGAAACGGCACTGGCCGCACTCCTAAAAGGCAGCTCAATTCGCATCGACGATGCAACCAGTATTCAAATCCGCCCTGCGGAGGTAGACGAACACGGCAATAAACGTCCGGCGCAGCTGGTCGAAGTAAGCCGTGCACCTGCAGATGATCTTAAATGGATGGATTTCGAAGGTTGGGACAAGGTATTCGCCCAACCAGAAAAGCAAGAGTATCAACAACCAGACCTGTCGTTCTTCCCTGATGGGGACGACTGGCCGTTGGTTTAGATTAAATCAACTAGCCAGTAAGCTAGTAGTTTATGGATTTTTTGATTGAGAATTCGGAGTAACTGAAGCTTGCATTTTTGAGCACTGAACTAAAAACTTATCCAGAGAGTCTGCTGTTGATTTCGCTTGAGTACTAGAAAATGATTCGTCTAAGTTGTAGTCAGCTTTTTTTCGCAAAGTTTTATAAATTTCTAAGAACGTTTTTAGCCGTCTTAGATCATTCTTATCATACGGCTCATTTTGCTTTGCATCATAAGATACTAAGTAGTGCTTAAGTGATTCGTGACACCCGACACCTTGAATAGGTACCGGGTCGCAAGTCAATATTTCTAAAACACCGTGATACATACCATAGTAACTTCTACTGATTATGTTTCTGAACTCAATTTCAGTTGTAGCACTAGACAATGACTGTTTGACTAAAGTATTAAAATTTTGAGCGTTAACCGACATTTCGTAACCTCGTTGCAAGAGTCGGTGTATCATCACCGACTAGTTCGAAGTGTGTTATACATTTAATATCGTCAAGGTCAGCCTCAACTAATTCGCCTGACAAATCCCAGTTCAAATCGAACAGTTGTTCAGGTTCGCACTCAACGTAAATCGTTAGCGTTGCGTGTCCTGACTCTGGTGGTATATCTAATAAAGTGCCGTTAAGCACAACGCCCTTGTGAGTTTCTGCAACTCTTGCAGCGATTAAAGATAAGTCGGTAATTGTGTTTGATGAAACGTCAAACCTTGCTTCAATATCACGCATAATCATGCGTCTAACTCCCGTACCTTTTTGAATTCGCGTCAACAACTCGTTTTGTTGAGTTCTTGATAGCCACTCTACTAATTTGGCATCTAGACCAAAGTCATTGAACAAAAAGTTAGTACTTACAATGTTCTCTACATCATATTCATCTGCACATTCTAGTGGCATACGCTTCACTATTTCGTAAGCTACAGTAGGCATACCGAGATAGAGCATTGTCCAGATTAAGTTGGAAGATACAAAAGATTCATGCGCGTATGAACGAGATATACTCATAGCTTTATCTTTTACTTCATCCAATCTATCAGCGGCACAATATACGAGAACTTCAATTAAAGAAGATTCTTCAATACTTGGAAGATTTAAAGCTTCTCTCTTATACGTGGCAAACTCAATATCGTTCAGCTTTTCATCGCTAAAGATAACTGCGCGTAATTCATCGAGTAATTCGTTGGTTCGTGATTTTGCAACAGATTCAGTCAAGGTTGAGCCCCAAGTTAAGAACTAAAAAGTAAATATAAATATAATTTTTAAGAGACGAAACTATACCCCAGTTGAAATCTTCAAACAATGTGCACATTGTCAAAAATTAACCAATATGCGACAACATTCATCAATATGCGCCATGTGTCAATGGCTATTATAGTCCACTCCCACCAAAACTATTCACAATTCTAAAAGTGTATTTTCTGTGAGCTTGATCACGTTTCTAAGACCTTGCGCGATCTGGAACCTAAGTTAGCTTGGTTTGGTAAACAACGCATTTGCCCATTTAGGAAATGCTTTACCGCCTGTTTAAATGATGTAGCAGCGTGATTTCTATTAACTCGAAGTAACAAAGGAAAATTCTTAATGAGTGAATTATGTCTAAAAACTACTGTAGAAACCTGTATGGATATACAGTATTATTTCCGAATTCAGTGGTTAGGGGGTGCTATGTTGTTGAAAAATGAGAATGAATTACAACAAGCGTTAGACATCATTATTGATGGAATAGCAGTGGCATATGCAAAGCCGGAAATGATAGCGATGGGTGTAAAGATGATGAACATGGTGCTGGCGAACTACCAGGGAGAAATCGACGAGAAGAAGAGGCAAGCCATTCAGTCGATAATCCAAATGGCTGCGGAAGTAGATAGTCCGGTATTTTCTTTATAATATCGCAAGCTGTTGCTTGAGTGATTGCCGCTGTTCTGGCGGCAACGCTTTCACCAGGTTAAAAGCCAGTTGGCTTGTCGTTTTTGCCGATGGACTCAACGTATGGCTATAAGACAAATTCATCACAAATGTGTGTCCACATTCTGGGTCACTGCAGCTGCAATACAAATCTGAATGACTGTTGGTTAAGCGGTTGGATTTTTGGATTCGGCTTTTGCTACCACACTCCGGGCACAACACTCTCATATAAAACACCTAGCTTATTGACTGACTTGATAATCATACGTTAAAAGGCTGGTTTTTTATACAGCTTTTGAGAGGGGTTTAGGCCGTATCTCCATGTATTAAATTGAAATTAAGCCGCAAATGTTTAGGCACCTCTGGGTCTGAGTTCACCTCATCCATTATCAGCTCACACACTGGAATGATCTCATCCTTGGCGTATTCACTGCCAATCTTCGTTGGGTCGCCCAAACTGGTCGTGCCCTGCGGAATAATGCCAGCTTTACCCACCGGGAAGCGGTGGCCGACAAGAATGTCCTGCGCGGTAATATTTTTGATGCGCTCAAACTCATCTTTGGTGGCGATATCACCAACCGGAATCAGCTGAATCCCTTTCTCTTTGCCGTTCGGAATATTCACAAACATACTACGGAAGTTGCCAACGCCTTTAGAGCTGGCGATCTTCTGCTTCAACATTTCTTCATCTTCTTCACTAAGGTTTGGGTCGGTGGCGTAGAAGATAAAGCCCATGTGTGCGCCGTTCTTGTAATAGCGGCGGCGGAACAAAGTCGCGTCTTTATTCAGCAAGCTGCTCTGAATGCTGCCTAAGTAATCCGCCAAACCGTAGATTTGCTGCTGCGGGTCATACTGAGGCAAGAAAATAACATCTTCCTTTTTATATTCACGCTGCTGGTTATCGCGTTCCAGAATGACGAAATTGCCGTTCTTTCGTCGGCGAAGGTACATGCCAGGTAATGGGTGCAAGCGAACCACACGTTTGAAACCATCGCGGATTTTAAGAAATGCAGCATCACCAAAGGTGAAGTAATCACGGCAAAAAGCTTGGACGTGTCGGCGGCGGGTAGCGCCTCCACTTTGGAAACGTCCGGCTACGTAGTTTGCCCGAGCAATCAACAATGAGCCATGATAGGCGTTGGCTCGGGCGATATCGGCTAAGCCACTGCGTGAAATCGGTGGCTCCCAATAGTTATCGGCATCGTTGTAGAACAAATCTGAATAGGTGGTCATCCAACTGTTTGAGTCGATGGACTCTGGTGAGGAGTCGATGTGATAGACCGACTCTGGCGCGTGTTCTTCTTGTTTGACTAAAGTGTTCATTTGCTCGGTCATGCTGCAGTGGCCCAGGTTGATTTAGTTGGTGTTGAGTGATCTAACGGCTCGTTAATGATGGCGTGAGAAATCGCCCAGAATGCATCGGCGTGTCCGGTCGTTTCACTGCGTTCTGCTTTAAAGGTCATAGCGTTACCGCTGGCGGTGGGTACGCGCTTAATCGCCATAAACGCCATGGCAATGTCTTTGTGTTCGGCATCGAACTGCAGGCGTTTGGCTTCTACTACATCAATCATCTTCATTACCAGGCGGTTTTTGTTTTCATTGCTGTAGTGGATGGCGTGAGCTTCACGTGGGTATTTCTTCGAAATTAAGTCCCAAACACCGCCACCAATACCTGTGGTGTCGACGCCGATGTAAGTCACTTTGTAGCGCTGAAAGACTTTGTCTATTTCCGCTACGTGATATTGGAAGTTCAGCCCTTTCCAATAGTGCTTTTCTAAAACGCGGAAACGTTCACCCGCGACGATAGGCGGAGCGACAACCACCAAACAGGCATTGTCTCGGGTGCGGCTTGGGTCGTAACCCAACCAAACTTCACGATTGGCAAAAGGACGTTTGTTATTTGGCTTGAAGTCCTGCCAGTGGGCGGCATCCACCATGCCTTTTTCAAGGTCAGAGAATTTGAAGACAGACAGCGAGCCATCGACAAACACGCACATAAACAGGTTTTTGAAGTCATCATCACTGTATTCTTCGCGCAGTTCGTCAATGTCAAACAGGTCACAACCACCGTTTGCCGCATCTTCAATGGTGACAACATAACGCCACTGTTTGTCGGGGCAGAGTCGCCCGCCGTCTCGGAATTCATCAAAAGTCGGGAATTCGACGTGGGCGCGAGAGTCTTTACCTTTGCGCCACTGGTCACCAGTCCAGAACGGGTAAGCCTGGTGCATTTTCGACGATGGCGTAGAAAAGTAGGTTTTGCGCCACTTCTTATGCGTTGCCATTGCCGAAGCAAGTTTGTTCAGCTCGTCGAACTTAGGTATCCAGAAGTATTCATCGACATAAACGTGGCCGTGGTAACTCTGCGCGGTTTTGCTGTTGGTGGACAAAAAGCGCAGTTCGGCACCATTGGAAAGAATAATAGGGTTGCCGGTTAACTCGATGTCTAAGAACTCTTTACCAATCGCAATGATGTAGCTGCGGAAAACCTCAGCCTGTGCGCGTGATGCAGAAAGAAAAATTTGGTTGTCACCAGTCAGAATCGCATCTTCTAAGGCTTCACCACTGAAATAGTAGGTAGCACCAATCTGGCGGGACTTGAGAATATTACGAATACGCTGTTTGATGTTGTTGCGCATCGTGTGCTGGTATTCGAACAGCGATTCGTGCCAGCCTTTAAAGTCATCTTCTGTTAGGTGCTCAATGCTGTTTTTCTTACGGCTTTTTTTACGGTTGCCATTACTGCTGCTTTGTTTTGATGAGTCACCATCACTCTTTGGTGAGCTGCCTTGCGAAAGGTGTCGCTCTGCTTTGGCTTTTGCATCAGCGTGAGCTTTTAACAGCTTAACGTGGTGATCGATAAGCTTGTCCATTTCCTTGAGCTGCTGATCGGTTTTCTCATCCTTATCTATCAGCACCGCCAAACGGCGGTTAATCATTTCCTCAACAGAAAGTTCATTAAGCAACAAAGCCCAGCCGAATTTCTCCGCCCAGGTATAAAGGATGCGCTCACTATTAAGGTTCAGTTGCGCCGCAATTTCTTTCGGAGGAACACCGCGTAAATAGAGCTTTTTCGCAGCTTCTCTTATTTCATCTGAATATGCCATAGCTGCATCATACGCGCCGAAAACTTGCAGATGACCTAGATAAATTCTTGAAAATTCTAGTTTTGATTAAATCCGAATTGGCAGGAAATGAAGTGGCTGAAAGCCGTTATTCAAAGGCGTATTGTTTGCCGTAACCAGGATTTATTTGACGTAATTAACTAGGCAAACGACAAACATGAGCAAAACCAGTGATTGGATTATTGTTGCAACAGAAGGCGCCACGGTAGACGGTCGTCAGATTAGCGCAGCGCAAATTAAAGAGATGGCTGAGTCTTATTCGCCTGAACTTTATGCCGCATTAATTTGGCCTGAACATTCTCGCTCTCATTGGAACGTATTCGAAGGTAATAACTGGGGTGAAGTGCCAGAAGTTAAAGCCGAAAAACGAGCAGGTAAATTACGCTTGCTTGCCAAAATTACGCCAAATGAACTCTTACTATCCGCTAACAAAAAAGGTCAGAAGCTCTATACCTCTATCGAGTTGCATCCAGATTTCCAAGGAACGGGGCGAGCTTACCTGATTGGCCTAGCTGTGACTGACTCCCCAGCCTCAACGGGCACGACTCGCCTCAAGTTCTCTCGCAAAGTGGGTGAAACTCAAGAGATTGAAACCGATTCATTAGAGCAAATAGACCTTAGCGAGTTTTACTCTGTCAATCCGTTAGCGCACGCATTTGCGACCATCGCAAGCTATTTCCAATCTGGTGGGGAACTACCAGAAACACCAACTGAACAGCCAGAACCAGAGGAAACGGAAGTGACCGAAGAACAATTAAAAGCAGCACTGCAAGAACAGTTTTCTGCATTCAAAGGTGAGTTCAAGCAAGAACTGAAAGAAGAGTTCAACTTGCAAGACGAACCAGAAACACCAGAGCCAGAAACTCAGGGCACAACCGTTGAGCAGTTCTCTGCCACTCTGGACGAGAAGCTAAAACCGTTAACTGAGAAAGTGAACGGTCTGGAAACCAAATTCGCTGAACTTTCACAAGAAGTACCAGGTCAAGAACCAGATGGTTCTGGCGCTGACGATAAATTCTCAGCTAAGGAGATGTTTTAATGCTGAACGCAATTTCAACTCAATACCTGCAAGAGTTCTCTGCAACAATGTTGACAAGTGCAGGCGCGTCAGCAGGTCAAAACATGTTTAACCTAACGCCGCCAATGGAAACTAAGCTGCGTCAGGCAATTATGCAGTCAGATGCCTTCTTAGGCATGATCGCGATGCTGCCTGTACAGCAAATCAAAGGCCAGGTTGTTGATGTCGGTAACGATGGTCTATCAACAGGCCGCGGCAACAATGAGCGATTTAGCGTAGAAGTTGGCCAAAGCGGTAACACCTACGAGTTGGTTAAAACTGACTCGGGCGCGCACATTCTTTGGGAAACCATGACTCAATGGGCGAACTCAGGCTCAAAAAATGAATGGTTGAAGATGATGCAAAATGCCATCTCGCGCCGTTTCGCTCTCGATATTCTGCGTGTAGGTTTCAATGGTACATCAGCTGCAGCGGTAACAGACCCAGTTGCCAATCCGCTTGGTCAGGATGTTAACAAAGGCTGGTTGACCATCGCTAAAGATAAGAAAGCGAGCCAAGTCCTTGCTTCTGCCCAACTCGACCCAACTGGCGCAACCGCGGATTCCTACAAAAACCTAGATTCGTTGGTTCAAGACCTGATTAATACAACGATTGCACCAGAACACCGCCAAGACCCTGATCTAGTGGTACTAGTTGGTTCTAACCTGGTCGCTGCCGAACAGCACCGTCTGCTGGAAGCGGCAAACACGCCAACCGAGCACAAAGCTGCGCAGCAGTTAGCCAAAACCATTGCGGGTAAACAGGCTTATACGCCGCCGTTCTTCCCTGCCGATACAGTTTGGGTAACCAACACCAAGAACCTGCAAGTGCTCACGCAGGAAGGTACGCAGTGGCGCAAGCAAAAGAACGATGAAGACACGCTTCGCTTCAAGCAAAACCACATCCGTATGGAAGGTTATGCAATCGGCAACCTGAACAAGTTCGCTGCGATTGAAGCGGTGACCGTTGTTGAGCCTGCAGCTTAAGGAGTGATGCATGGTTAGCCCATTAGCAAAACAGCGTCGAAAGCTCATTGAAAAGCAAGCTAACCAGTCTGCACCGGGAGTAAGTTCCGGTGCAGATACCGACAGCCTGCACATCAGGCTGATTGAGTTTGAAGAAGACCGCAAGTATTTGCGCTCACTCAATGCCATCGCTGATCGAATTAAGCACAAGCGTGAAGTGCTGGTACCGAAGTACAAGCCGTATGTTCAAGCCTACTTAGAAAGTGGTGAAGCGTTCGAAAACCCAATCTTTACCAACTTGGTGGTTTGGCTATTCGACATTAAAGAGCTGGATACCGCAATTGAATGGTGCATGAAAGCCATTGAGCTGGACTTACCTACACCAGAAAACTTTCGTCGTGACTGGCCGACGTTTTGTGCTGACGAAGTGTTGGCATGGGCGGAGAAAGAATCTGAACGTGGTCATTCCATCGAGCCTTATTTCTCCCAGGTATTCGAAAAGGTAGAGAAAGACTGGCGCTTACACGAGAAGGTTCATGCCAAGTGGTACAAGTTCGCGGGTTTATACCTGATTCGAAATGAAGAAGGTCAGCCGCAAGCCACTGCTGTTGGCAATGTGGAAACATTGGAAAAAGCCCTGGCTCTGCTTCAACACGCTCACGAAAAGCACAGCAAAGTGGGGGTGGGTACCCAAATTAAGAAGATTGAAGCCCGTATTCGCGCCATTAACGAAGGCAAGAATCTATAAAGACTCCTACGCCACCGCGCCTCGGCTGGTGAGGTAAGAGAAGCCAACCGGCTAACTCGATACCGTCGACCCAGTGGCTAGAGGCGCCCTAATTTAACTAAGCAAGGAACCGTTATGAGCTTTGGCGGAAATGTTAACAGCGCAGTCGATATCGCCATACCAGATGAAGGATGGCCGGATTTATCCACGGCTGAATTCCGCAGTTTACGCCGTGTTCCCCATACGTTTGATAACGACTCTTTGAACTACGCGGTGACCATCGCCGCGCTGAATATTCAAGAACGATTAGAAAGCTTGATCGTAGATGGTGAAAAGCCAGTGCTGAGCAACCCGAAAATCATGCTCTACAAACGTGCGGTTTATGGTCGGGCTCACGCCGAGCTGCTGAAAGAGTTTGCGACCCAAGACCGCCGAAAAGAAGGTGAAAGCGTGGCAACGGATGAACCGGAACAAGAGGCACGTTTTCTCGCCCAGAGTAACAAAGATGTGCGCGCGCTACTTGGCCGCAGTGCGAATGGGATTGACTCGATATGAGCGAAACCACTTACAACAAAACCAAGCTGGAACACCTGACGGATTACATCGTCAGTCACCTGAATTCCAATGTGCTCGATAACAAAATTGATGCTTGGCAGGAAAGAGCCGCAATCGTGGTTGATGGTGAAGACCGTGGGAACGGTGGACACATTGCTGCGTATTGGCGTTATGAAGCCGTTATTTCGATAGAAGAGTTTCCGCATCGCCAGTTAGACCCGCGCAATTTGTTTGCTTTGGTTGCGTGTTGGTTATCTGACTTTGATAGAGAGCGCGACATTCACGAACTTGATGATCCTGAAATTAGTGTCGATGTGATTAGCCATGAAGCTGCTGACGTCCTCATCGAAATCGAAATGATGGAGCCCATCGAAATGATACCGGATGAGCAAGGTTTGATTACGTGGCGTGGGGCCAAGTACCGAGTACAGGCAGTGCCAATTGATACCGCCGAAGAATACGAGTTAACCAATGGATATTAGTTTAGTAGGTAAGGACGCCATCAATGCGAAGAAAGCACTTGAAGCGCTGTCGTTTACAAAGAAAAAACGGTTCTGGTTGCTCAAAGATTTGGGGCGTTGGGAACGCAGTATGACGCGCAGTCGTATCCGTAGGCAAAAGGATGTCGACAACCAAAAGTTTGAAAAGCGTAAACGAGGTGAAGGTGCGGTGCTTACTTCATTCGCTAATGGAATGGAACCTTACGTTCTGCATGATGCCACCATGCTTGATTTGACGTGGAAGCAAAAAACAAAGGCTAGAAAAGCTGCGGTGCACCAAGCCGGATTAACCCAAACGATTACGGCTCATGAGCACATAAAGGAACAAACAAAGCGAAGAGGGGAACCGGATTACGGCGCACCCTGTACCAAAGCGCAAGCAATAGCTTTGCGTAGGCTTGGCTATCGAATTCGCCGTAAAGACGGAAAAGGTTGGAACAAACCCAGTGTTCGCAACTTAGAGAAGCGACTTACCTTGGGGCAAGCTGGCCTGATCATTCGAATGATGAGAACAGGTAAAGAGAAAGGTAAGCAAAAGTGGAAAGTACACACCCCACAACGCCAAATGTTAGGTACTAAGCCCCAAAAAGTAAGAGAGCGCTTCATTAAGAATATCGAGAAGGCTCGCGTAAAGAAATAATACTCTGTGTAAGGAAAATCACCAATGGCAACCGGAAAGGTAGAGGTTAACAATCTCAATTTGGCACAAGGCGGTATCCCTGAGATAGAACGTCACGTGCTTTTCATCGGGCGCACTGACCAGGTAGAACTGCAAGGCAAAGTGACCCGCATTAATAACATGACCAACCTTGACGAAGTTGTCGCCGATGATGCGCTTGGTCTGAACGTGAAAGCCGCCCAGCTTAACGGCAAACAAAACTGGACGGGTGCGATTGTTGGCTTAGATGCAGATGATACCTGGCAAGGCGCTGTTGATTTGGCGAACCGGACAGACTCGTTCGAAGGCATCGCTATTTGTGACCCAGTCACCGTAAAAACTCAGTTTGATGACATGCAGTCGAAAGCCACCGAACTAACCAGCAAACTTGGCCGTTGGGTGTTCTTCCTTGCAGCTTGTGCGGGTATCGATTCAGACCCGGATACAGGCCAAACGTGGGCAGAGTACGAAACCACCATGCTTGACCTGGTGAAAGATGTTTCTGCAAACCTCGTGACGCCCGTTCCTCAGCTTAACGGCAATAACCTAGGTGTGTTGGCTGGCCGCTTGTGTGACCGAAGCGTCACGGTAGCAGACAGCCCGATGCGTGTCGCAACTGGCTCAGTCTTGAGTTTGGGAGACATGCCAACGGACAGCGCAGGCAAAGCATTAGAGATGAGCACCATCGCAACGCTAGCTGATGCACGTTACTCATTGCCGCAGTGGTACGCCGATTTAGAAGGGGTGTACTGGTCGGACGCAACCACATTGGAAGCCAAAGGTGGCGATTATCAGTACCTCGAATACGTTCGCCCGGTGCACAAGCTTAACCGTCGTGTGCGTATCAAAGCGATTCGCCGTATTGCAGACCGGATTCTTAACTCAACGCCTGCAAGCATTGAGCTGAACCGCACTTACTTCCGCAAAGATATGCGTGATATGTCGAAAACGACAGAAGTTGGTGGCATTACCTTCCCAGGTGAAATCATGCCGCCAGAAGATGGTGACGTCACCATTCAGTGGGTAACCAAAACCAAAGTGTCGATCGGTTTGATGGTTCGCCCTCATAACTGCCCGAAACACATCGTGGTCAACATCGCGCTTGATCTTACTAACCCTGCAGATTCGGAGGCGTAATCCATGAGAATTTCCGGCAAGAACATGCATTTCTCTTTGGGTGACTACAAGCTCAAAGCACAAAAAGTCACCTTATCTATTACTGATAATTCCGCCGTCAATAAAACTTCTGGTGTGCCAGATGGTTACGTTGACGGAGATGTTGAGGCTAGTGGTGAAATCGAGTTGACCACGCAGCAATTCAACCTGCTAAGCAAAGCTGCGAAACAAGCCGGCTCTTGGCGTGGAATGCCTGATTTTGACGCGCTGTTCTACGGCAAGATTGATAAAGACGAGCTCAAAATTGAAGCTTTCGGGTGCCGTATCAAAATCTCTGACCTGCTTGATGCTGATTCGAACGGAGGCAGTGCATTAGTTCACAAGTTGCCGTTTGAAGTAACCAGCCCAGATTTCGTCAGCATCAATGGTGTGCCGTACCTGCGCTCGGATGAAACCGAAGACTTGGTTCAATAACAAGGAGGCATGATGGCAGATGTTATCGACCATGCCTGCGGTCTTGAAACCCAATTCACAGAAGTGGCGCTTGCCAACCAACTGGCAAGGGCTAAGCGAATTGAAGAACGGGAAAGCGCACATGAATGCGGCGAATGTGGCGACCCAATCACAGAAGAACGCCGCCAAAAAGTACCAGGTTGCATCCACTGCACCCAGTGTCAAAGCGAATTGGAGCGAATGACCCGATGAATTTAGCAAAGCTCTTTGTAGAGAAAATCATGAAACCAGTCCTTGACCACTTAGATATGGCATCCGGTGGCAAAGGCACAATGAACACTCAAGCGGCGATTAATCTGATCCTGATGATTATTGCCCATGAGTCTGGAAAGTTTACTTACTCAAAACAAGTGCGTGGTCCTGCACTGGGCTTTACCCAAATGGAGCCCGCCACCTTCAACTGGCTTGTCGAGTGGTTAGGTAAGAGCCGACCTCACTTGTTGGATGCACTGTCGATGTTTGGCCCCGTTGATCACTTAGACCCGCGTTATATGGTGATTTCACCTGAGTTTGCGGTAGCCACTGCACGACTCAACTTAATTCGGTTCCCAGAAGCCTTACCGGATGCTGATGACCTAGAAGGTCTGGCTCGGTACGCGAAGAAGTACTGGAACACAAGCGCAGGTAAAGCAACCGCAGAAGATTACCTGCAGGCATATCAATCGCTAATCGGAGAAGCAGCATGAATTTCTTAACTGGAATCGTTGGCAAGACATTGTTGGAAGTACTGAAAGGTCTGTTCTTTCAAATTGGCTGGTCAATCATCCTTGAACGTTTCGCCACACGCCTTGTGGTATGGGGCTTGGAAACCTTGAAAGGCCTTAGCACAAACGATGTTCTGCAAGAAACGGTTGACGACATCATCAACGCATTACAAGGCAAACGCTTGAAAGAAGTTCCACAAAAGGAATAGCGATGGACCCAACCTGGTTATCAGCACTGGTTGCGCTTGCCACCCTTTTGGTGATGTTAACCGGTGCTCTAATCAGCAAGCTGTTTTCACTCTCTAAAGAGCTTGCTGAATACAAAACCCACGTGGCCGAGTATTACGCCAAAAAAGACGAAGTGAATGACGGCTTCGAACGTCTGGAACGTCAGTTGGAAAACGGTCTCACACGAATTTACGAAACATTAAAGCGAGAAGCAGCATGAGCAAACAAATTGTACTAACGGTTGGTGATGCAGATATCACGTTCGTCCCAACAGAAGCGGATTACAACGACTACATGAACGCATTGGCGCAGGGGGAAATCGTGAACTCTGCGCATAACTTTCTGATGAACACCGTTACAGAAGAAAGCAAAGAAGTATTCCGTGAACTGACGAACGAGAACCCAGGTGCAGCGATTCAGGTTGTGGGTGAAGTTCTCAAGGAATACACGCCGAAGCTGCAAATCAAAGTAAAAAAATAGATGCCCTTGTTCGGGCTATGGACTCCAACGAGCTCGAACAAATGCTCACCTGGCGCCGTAAGTGGTTGCCGGGTGAGACAGACAGCGAAGAGAACCTTGCAAGGGCGATTTGGTTAGAGCGTCAGTATTGGGAAAACATGCAAGCTGCTACCGCTAACGGGGTTGCCAAGGCGTTTAGCTGATAAGGAACACGATGTTACCAGAAGCACTCAGATTTCAAGTTGGATTGATTGACCAGATTTCTAAACCTCTGGGCAATATTCAACGCAATTTGAATGATGTCACCAATACCTACCGTCAGGGTACTCATACCATGATGGCAGGAGCGGCAGGCATGGTGGGTGCTGGTTTTGCATTGCAACAAGCCTTGATGCCAGCGATTGAGATGGACAGGGCATTAGGTGAAGTGAAATCACTTGGTGTTGCCGATGACCAGCTAAAAACCCTTACCCAAACCGCAATGAAGTTTTCGGTTGAATACGGTAAGTCGGCCACTGAATTTGTGGCGGCTTCGTATGATATCAAATCTGCTATGGGGGATATGACAGGCGATGAACTGGCGGGTGTCACAAGAAGCTCGGCTATTTTAGCCGCTGCGACTAAAGCAGATACGGCCACCATTACCAACTACATGGGTACCATGTACTCGGTTTTTAAAGACCAAGCCGATCGGATTGGTAAAGACAACTGGGCTGAACAAGTTGCAGGTATGACCGCAAAATCTGTCGAGAGGTTCAAAACCACGGGTCAAGGAATGTCGGATGCGTTTAAAGGTGTTGGCGCATTAGGTAAAACTCACGGCGTAGCCATTCAGGAGCAAATGGCAGTGCTTGGCCTGCTGCAAGGTTCTATGACAGGAAGTGAAGCGGGAACTCGTTATAAAGCCTTTATGAGCGGCGTGGTAAAAGCGCAAGACAAGCTAGGCATGGCGTTTACCGACAGCAACGGGAAGATGCTGCCAATGTTCGACATTATGTCGAAACTACGCAACCAATTCGGTGACTTAGATTCACTGGAAATTGACCAGATTAAGCAAGCTTTCGGCTCGGATGAAGCCGTGCTGCTTATCACCGACTTGATAGGTAAAACGGGTGAGCTGCAATCAAGCGTCAAAGACCTAAATGATGCCAGTAACTTAAATACGGCAATTAACATGGCTGGAGCGATGACCGACCAATGGGAACGACTTGAACAAGGCGTGTTTGCGGTTCGAACTGCTTTTGGCGCGGCGTTGTTGCCTGCTCTCTTGCCTGTGATTTCGAGCTTGGCCGATGGTGCGATAGAAATCATCGAATGGACAGAGATGTTCCCGAACCTGACAAAGTACATTGGTTTTACTGCCATGGCGATTTTAGGTGCTGCAGCAGCAGGTGGTGCTTTTACCTTAATGATGGGTGTCGGTAAACAAGCCATGGCGACTTATATGCTCACCATGAAGATGTTCACAGGGGTGAACTTTTTGCTAACCAAAGGAATGGCAGCGCTTCGCGTTGCAATGCTAGCGGCAAACATCGCAATGATGGCGAACCCCATTGGATTCATTGTTGGTGCTGTAGTTGCCGCAATCGCCGCAGTTGGTGCACTGATTTTCTACTGGGATGACCTGAAAGCTTCGTTTGGTGACACAACATGGTTCCAAGTACTAGAAGGGGCAATCACTTTAATCACACTCCCATTTAGAGCCATGTTTGAGTTTATCAAGGCGGGGTGGCAATGGGTAATGAGTGGCTTTACCGACACTAGTGGATTTGCCTTTATCGGTGATATGGCTAACTCCATTAAGGAAGTTTTTTCCGGAGTGTTCAATTGGATTACCCAAAGCCTAGCGGGAATTTGGGACTCAGTGAAAGGGCTCATTGATTGGATACCAGGCTTCGGCGGTGATGATGAACCTACTCAAGTGAAATCTAAATCGGTTCAAAGCGCTACGCCTCGTGCACAAATTCAACCAGGGGGCGCAGCCAAGAATATTGCCAGCTACCAAACCAGCTCGACAAATTATTACGCGGGTGGGATTTACCCAACTTACATGAATAGCGCTCAAGATTTTGCGAGCGAACTGGAATATGCGGCAGGCTAATGGCGGATTACAAATACCAGGACATTTTGATTGAGAACGGGGATGTGGTGCTCGATGCAGGCCGCAACCCAATCTTGATTCAAGACCGAGCGGTGATCGCCCAAGACATCAAACACGCCATCATCGAGAGCAACTTAGCGGTGGATTTAATCGCTGAGCGAAGCCCATCCAAGAAAGCCGATATCCGCACCAAGCTGGAATTGCTGGTTGAAGAAGACGTTCGATTGGTACCGGGTACCGTACGTTTGGATGAACCGACTGAGGGCACGATTTACGTGTTTGCCGACACCATGGACTTTGGCGAGTTGAAATTAGAGATAGTGAATAACGGAGAGCGTTAATGACTGATATTCCAAAACCAGACTATTCCGAACTGGTGAAGCAATCGGGTATCCCAACCGATGAAGCAGGGTGGAAGAAAGTACTCAAAGAGGAGATGGATAAAGAAGGTTCCATCATCTCAAACGACTCGCCGTTTTCTCCATTTTGGCGCCTCATTGAATCAACAGTGGTTAACGTTACCTTATGGCTGATTAACACGCTGTTGGTTGGCTATGTTCTACCAAACATGTTTGTGGCAACGGCCGTGGACCAATGGCTCGACTTGTTGGCGTGGCAATGCAAAATCACCCGCAAAGGCGCAACCAAAGCCAAAGGCATGATTGCCTTTCAACGTTCTGCGTCTAAAGGCCCTGCGTTGGTGATCCCCAAAGATACATGGGTTCAAACCGAACCGATTAACGGTACGATTTACCGAGTGAAGGTGCTTGCTGATACCACGATGCCAGAGAACGAAACCATGGTAATGGCAGAAGTCGAGGCGGAGAACGAGGGGGCGGCTTACAACCTAGGTGAAGGGTATTACCACATTTTGCCTACTGCGATCCCGGGCATTGGTGCAGTGACCAACCCTGCCGAATGGTTGAATGAAGCTGGGGCAGACAAAGAGAGCAATGACGAACTCCGCCTACGTATTCGTAACCAATGGAGCGCAGTAGCAAGATGGCACATTGACGCAGCTTACCGTTCACTGCTCACCAGTCGCGCAGGTATCAATGACGACAATGTCTATTTTGAGCACAACGCTCCGCGTGGCCCAGGTACCGCCAACGCTTTCATCCTTTTAGACACTGGTGAACCATCCGCCGAAATGTTGGCGGATTTGAATGAGTACATCCGTGTTGAAGGTCAGCACGGCCATGGTGATGATCTGCAAGTGCTCGCCATGCCAGAAACGACCCACGATATTGTCTGCCGAGTTTGGCCATTGCGTTCATTAACAATGGAAGAGCGAGACGCGCTACGCGTAAAAGTGGAGCAGTTCATCGGTGCGGCTTTCCGAGAGAACACCGATTACTCACCAACAGTGACCAGTCCGGTTCTTCGATTCAGCTTCTCTCGCTTAGGGCAAGAGCTTCACGATGAGTTCTCAGAGATTGAATCACTCGAATTCGATAACGCAGACATCATCAATAACTTGACGGTACCGCGCATTGGTTCTCTGGGGGTGACCGTTGAAAATTCCTGAGATTGATCTGCGTTACTGGATGGGGCGTGGCGAGCTGGCCAAGTTCGCCCGAGCCATGTGCAATTACTGGGAACATGTGAGAGCTGCATTTGAAATGCCATTGCAGCAGCATGACCCGTTAACCGCCCCAATGGCTTTGGTGAATATTCTTGCCTGGCAACGTGAAATAGAACGATTAGGTCAAGAGCCAGAAGCTGTGTTTCGAATCCGTGTCGCACATGCCTATGGATTTGCCCGTGAAGCAGGTTCTATCGCGGGTTGGGAAGAGATGTTCGCCAAGTTGGGCTATCCGCACATTGTTCAAGACGAGCGTTTGAAAAATGTTGATTGGGATGTGATCAGCTTAAAAATCAGAGATGGTGATTTAACCAATGTGCCCAAGTTATTAGACACCGTCATCAGGCAGTACGGGCGCACCTGCCGCCGCTATCAATACACCAGTTACGTCGAAATGCCTCTAGCGGCCAGAAGTAAGTGTATCGAAGCGCAGTTTTCAACGTCGCATGTCAAGACCCGATTAAACGTTGCTGGTTTACCGAAAGTGCTCCATGTCGATTGCGAATATTACCAAGCCACAGTGAAGGGCTAAGGAAATTATAAAATGGCAAATACCACTGATAAGTCAATTTTAACCGCTGCAGGTAAAGCGCTGTTGGCGCAGCTTAATGCCGAAGAAAAACCATTGATCATCGATAAGATGATTTTTGCCAACATACCAAACCGACCAGTTTTCCCACAACCGGATGATGTGCTCCCTGCGGATAACGTTGTTTATCAAGAAAGTGTCGATCAGCGTGGGAGGTTGTCTGCGGATTCTGTTATCTATAGTACGACACTAACCAGTGACATTGGACCATTTGAGTTTAACTGGACCGGGGCTTATTGCTCTGAATATGGTGTCTTGGTCACTATTGACCATCATACATTAACGCCAAAATCCGCCGACGAACCTGGTATTGCAGGAAATACTTTGGTTCGCTCGGTAGTTCTTGAATATAAAGACATCGCTGAAATTACCAACATCTCGGTAGATGCTTCGTCATGGCAGTACAATGCTATCCCTCGCATGCAGAAAATGGATGATGATGTGGCGCAAGCTATCATCGACCAGAACGGCAAAGACTGGTTCATCGAGGATAGCTTCTTGGTAACGACTCAAGAAAGTGCATTCAATATTAAAGCGGGAGCTGGTTATGTGTCGGGTAATCGTATCAGCCTTGAATTTGATCGTACTATCCAAGTGCTTAACAAACCTTCATTTATATACATCGATGCACATCGTGAAGGCACGCCAACAGGCGAGCAGCACACGGTGTTTGATTTTGTCATCACAGCTGAAGAGAAAGACGATTACATCGAGTCATCAATAGGCAAAGATACCCCACACTACGTGTGCAAAATAGCTGAGATTCATGCAGATGGCTCGGTGAGTGATTTGAGAACAGAGGGTCACAGTGCAGGTAAATCGTGGGTGGAAGAGAACTTCAGTGTGAAACGTGGTGAAAAAATTTACGCTGATGAATTTATTGAAAGTAGTAATGTGATGACTATTGAGGAGCAGTTATTTTTGCAAAACTGCGGTTGTACGGTTTTATGGCCGGATATAAATATAGGTTCACCACTTACTATTGACCTAGCAGATAATACATTCTGGGAAGCTATTAATCACGGAAAGGCAACGATTTATGCAATGCATAATGGCTACGTGTTTCACACTCAAAATAATAAACAGCCATCAGGTATTACCGGAATTGATTTGGATGGGAAATTGATTGCTAAATCGATAGCACAATTTACTAACTGTACTGGGAAAGTGACAGCAATTAACAGTAAAGCTAAAAATATCGACCCTGATGGTGTTGATAACTATGTTGGCGGATGGGTTTTCTTAAATTGCCCAGACGTAGAATACGATGGTCTTTCTGCAGAGAATATCAAACAGAATAACCCAGAAACACATGGCCAGTATCAGTCGTTGTCATTGAACAACGTTGCCAAAGTGAAAGGTGGTAGTTTCTACGGTGAGAATGTCGATAAGCTATTTCATTGTGCCGGTGAAGTTGGTGGTGTGATTGATTATCTAGGGTACAAAAACATTCTTGACAATGCGGTTTACGCAATGGGTAAGCCAAACGGTCTCACTATTAAAACTATTTTTGGCGACGGTTGCCAAGAAGGGATTGTTTACAACACGGATGGCCCAGATTGTCAGATGACGATAGAAACGGCTGTGCTGAGAAACTTGACCTCAAAAGTGATGACGCTACGGTCTGGATCTGGTTTGAAAGTTGGTTTATTGGATGCTAAAGGTGCGCGAACTGGCATCTCAGATCATGGGCATGACGGTGTTAACGGAGTCACAATCGATACCGCCATCCTAGATACCATATCTGAAGAACGAGCAGTTAACCTGAGTAAAACATCCGGCGGCATAAAAACGCTTATTACTAAGAAAGTGGATTCCACTCTTTATAATGAGGTTGTCAGATTAGGTGGGCTAGCAGATTTCACAATTAACTCTTGGGAAGACTCATTGGGTGGTGCATTTACGGCCTGTCGTTTGCAAGAGTTTACAACAGGAAAATGCAGGATTGGTTCGATTGATACCGATAAAACGCCAGTTGTTTATCAAGCGGATAAAGATTTTGGCGGTAAAGCTTATATTGGAATGATTAATGGGACGAATACCGATGGCGCTGGTCAGTCGCCATTAACCATCATTGGTGGGGATATCACAATGTCCCAGAATTTCCATAAGGTAGACACCTATGGCCAATCGGCTTTGGATGAGCTACATAACATTAATGGTGCACCTATCATTGGAGTAAGGTTAACGTTAACAACAGTTAGTAATGAGCGAGATGTCATCGTTAAGCATGGAACTGGCAATATAAAACTTAGAGATGCTGCAGATAAACGCCTGAACTCTATATATGATGCCATTTCGTTTATATGGAGAGGTGATTATTGGTGTGAGGTTTAAGTGATGCTAACCCTAAACGGCACTCAAATCTCACTTAAGAACCTACGCATCAGTGTACGCCAACAGCTCGCCGGACAAGATATGTCCGGCCAGTCCTCGGCGACTGACCAAGCCGAAACAGGCAACAAAGGTAAAGTGTTGTCCGTAAGTGGCGAGATCCCATTCAATAAGAGTGAAACCCTAAGCAACCTGTTCACCTTGGCTGGCGGGCAAGACAACAGTGCCCGCCAGATTTATCGTATCAGCAACAATACTGCCGCTGCGCTAAAGATTCGCCAAGTAAAGTTCCAAGGCACTATTCGAGCGGATGAACAAGAGAGCAACCGACAATGGAACGTTGCTTTTGAGTTGGTTGAGCACTTGTCCGTTCCTGAGCGTGTTGAACAGCGACAGGAAGATAAGCCAGCAACTCAACAGCAGGTGCAAGGGGTAACCACTCCGGTTGAAACGGGGCAAAGTGAAGACGTTCCGCCGGATACGAGTGTCGAACTCACTGGCATCATGAAGTTTCTCAAATCACTAGACGAAATATTGTCATAGGGGGAGGTAATGGAGCCAAATCATAAGTTTGTGTGCCGAGCCTATCTTGGTAGCCAGAAGGTTAAAGCAAAGAACCATCGTATTATCTTTGATGTGAACACGCCCGGTCGCTGCTCGATTTCCGTTGAAGGTACCCCGAAGGTAAACACCATTATTGCCGTAGACATCGGGTGGGGTGACAGCATATCGCGAGTATTCCTTGGTTATATCGAACGGGTTCAAGCATCAGAAAAAGGGTGGTCAGAACTGTTTTGTCGCGAGTTGGCGGCATTGTTGTTTAAGCCACTCGATATCACGCTTCGCCACCCAACGTTGATGCAGTTGCTTAGTGATGTGACCAACAAAACCGGACTGCAGTTTGTGGTACCAGAAGCGGCCTACAGTAAAACTTCTATCCCATGCTTTTACAGTGACGGCAATGGCTATCGGGTGATGGACGAGCTGTCTCAAGCCTTCGGTATTGAAGACCTGTTTTGGCAACAGCAGGGTAACGGCCAAATCTATGTGGGCACTTGGAAAGACTCTTACTGGGCAGATAAGTCGGTCACTATTCCAGATAGTCTGATGACGGGACACACGACGGCCAAGTCCGTGAAAATACCTGCGAGCCCTAAGTTAAGACCGGGGGCAGTCGTCAATGGCTTGCGTTTGGTGGGCGTTGATTTCCAAGGAACAGAGGTGAAGCTGACATGGACGTAAATGCAATAAAGCGGATCATCTTCCGACTGTTTCCAGAACTAACAGGACGCTGGCACTTGCCACGATGGGGTAAGGTGGTTGCTTTACCTGAGCTGCCGGAAGAGGGCGATATGTCTGATCGCTTTTATCCGCATTACGCAGTGGACGTTCAGCTGCTTGATGAAAAGGGCCTGGAGTTCAAAGATAAATCACCACTTCAGGCGGTACCGCTTCCGGTACCAGGTCTTGGCGATCATGCTGGCCGTTTGGAGCCGCCCGCAATTGGTAGCATCGTAGAGCTAGGTTTTATGTTCGGCCAACCGGACAAACCTTTTATTCGCTGTGTGCTTCCGCTTGGCTTTAAGTTACCGGGTATCAAAGAAGGGGAAAGCCGGTACCAACAACGCCAAGGTGTTTACCACCTAGTAGATCAAGATGGAAACTTTGAACGGAAGACAGATAAAGAAGATCGGCTGGAATGCCTTACCCAACGCATCAAAGTGCTCGAAAACCGCATTGCTGAAATTGATGGTGACCATACGGAAACCGTCAAAGGGAACAAGGCAACCACCGCCAACAATATCACCGAGGATGCTGACACGATAAAGATGAATGGGGGCAAAGGAGTTTGTACCGGTGCAACCATCTGTCCGTTCGTTGGTAAACCTCACGTAGACGTATCAACCACCGTATTTGCAGGTAAGTAAGATGGCACTGAGCAAAGCATCACTGAAACAGAAGCTAGAAAACGAACTGAAAGCGCAAGGGTTTGTTCTTGATGGTGAATTCGCTATGGCAGGGAAGATGGCAGAAGCGATCGCCAATGCTGTCGTGGATGAGATGACAAGTAATGCAGAGGTACCTGTAAGTAAGGGGAGTTCTTCAGGTACCTATCAAGTTATCTAAGCTGTTTATGGTTTGTAGTTAATAGTCTGTATTACTTTTCCCACTATTTGTATGTTTAGCTCGTCATAACAAATTGGTGGGATAGGGCTATTCTCATCAAGAGCGCATAAAAATGGACTATCCGGAACTCCTTCTTCAATGAACACTTTTCTGATCCCAACTTCTCTACTGTCTCTGTATTTGAAGACAACTTCTGAGCCATGATTTAGCTCTGAATTTCCATGCTCTACAACGATTACGGTAGCCATGTCATAGCCTGCACTGGGAGCATATATTTTATGATTTCGATATGCGCACACTTTGGCTATGTTTTTTGCGTAAGCGATAACTGTTTCTTCGGTCTCTTTTTTCTTTTTGTAATTTACAGAGTGTATGTCTGCCCAATCTAAAACAGCAGCCTCCACTTTTCTTAATGGTCTATTGGCAAATGCTCTATGTTTTTTCTCCTTTAGGTAATCGTGTGTGTCCTTAGAGCGTCTAAAAAACAGTTGTTCTACATCTACGGTTAGCGCATTTGCCAATTTTTCTGCCGTTTCTCCGTTGGGGATTGACTTCCCCGACTCATATAAAGAAATTTGACGCTGACTCACCTGCGCTTTTTCTGCTAATTCCTGTTGTGTTAATGAGTGCTTTTTTCTGTAATGAAGCAAATTGGATGCAAAATTTACGTACTCTCGCTGTCCGCGTACGATATTGTGGTCACCACGTTCATCTTTAGTCATTATGTTACCATTAAAGTTTGCTATGATTCATTTTTTTCTATCTTATGAGTCATAAGTGACTATTGTCAAGTAATAATGATCCGTTAAAATTATGAGCCTTCATTCTATTGACGGTCATACATAAGTGAAGACTTCTCTCACGTAATCCGCACTCCTCCTCCCCACCTGCGACATTTTTGGATCACTTTTTTTGCAATTTTGGATGTACGCAATTCTATAGCGACACTTCGTAGTTAAATCATAGTCTCAGCGTTACACAGCAAAGGGCTTAGGCTTTAACTTTATATGGCGAAACCGTTAGAAAGCGCTGTATATAAAATTTCTGTCATTGATCAAAATTGAAAAAAGATCGCGTGTGATGATCTGAGTAGGGGCTATTTGGTATCTGTAAGTGATTGAAAAATATTGGTTGAGTTAGATTTTGTCACGTTTTTAATGATCTGATGTGCAACTTTTATGATCGCAGTCTGCTTTGCAAAACCCTTATGTAATAAGGGCTGAGTGCCGATTTAGGCTCAAATTACTTTTTCAAAAATGAAAAAGGTCGCACTGGGTACGACCTAAATAGAAAAATTTAACTATTTTTTACACGGAATCTTCAATTTCAGCATAACCTTCAGATTGTAAGTCTACTGTATTTCGATTAGGTTGAGGGATCACTTCTCTTTCGTGTTTAATAGACGACACCAGCTTTTCTCTTGACAAAAAGTCAAATAAATCAATGAAATATGTAATTGCTGTGTTATCAAGAATAATCTGATCATTTTCAGTCTTTACTAGCATAAAATGTTCTGCAAACTCTCCATATTCATCATTGATAATTTTTGGAGATAATGATTCCAATTTGTTATTTAATTGGTTGTGCAATCTTCCAGCTTTAAAAGATTTATCTATGAATAGTTGGCTAGCTGATAGTATTTGTTTCTCTGTCATTGGGGATTTATTAGCTGTGCAACTATAAAAGTTAGATGCTAGTTTACGGATTTTTCTGTTTTTACGTTCTCCATCAATAAAAATGATAAGGCCAATAACAAAAAGGAAAGTACAGAAAAAAGCTGTGCCTAGCAGCAGAAACCTACCAAAGTTTATCTGCCAGTTGTCAGAGAAAAGCCTCCCAAATATTGAACGTTCATCCGCTAATTCTGGGTTGTGGATGACTCTTACTTTGTCCACGCCTTCTATTACACCGAATGCGACAATATCTGGTGTCTCGTCTTTGTTATGTAGAGCGATTAACTTGACTTCATAGTAATCACCAGAGTTGATAATTACTTTTGGTAGAACAATTTTATTTGGCTTTGTTTGTGAAAGAGCAATATTGTCCTTTTTATACGATGTGTTTGAAATGGTCACGGTAGGTTCTTCTGGAATAATACCTTTGGTTAACTCGAAACTTGGGAGTGCCTTATCATCGTATGAGCTAACCCGAATGTTGTCATCACCATTATTAACGATCTTAAGTGTAATTACAGAAAGAGACTGACCGTATTCATTGAGGCTTTTACCTCTGTATATAACGTCTAACTTACCTAGGCTTTCTTTGACATCGAGTACGTTAAAGTTAGACACAACCTCTATATCTAACTGCGGGGACGGTTTGTAGAATATGGTGAATACAATACCACCAACACCGATTAAAATACTCGCAATTATACCTAATAAGCCATATGGGAACTTATTTTCATGCTGACGTAGCTTTTCGATAGTGCCTGACATTTTAGACTCGCATGGGATAAAGAGAAAAATTATATACTCAAAGGAGCTATGACCAAAGCAACAAACACACTGGCAAAACGTAAAGGTTTACGTTTGGTCAATGAAGCAGGATTTCAGAGCTTCTAAGCCAGATTACAACTACAACAAAACTAATTGATGAGATGATGGGAGTGAGCCGAAATCACCGCCCATTGAGTGTCCATAGCCTGTGGTCACAATCAACAATAATAAAGTGTCCATTAAGTAATGTGTCGCCATTTTGTCGCCATTACTGATTTTAAATTAAATTAACTATATGAAATATAAAGGATAAAGTATAAAGCTAATATTAAAGCTGATTACTTTCATTATTTATCCTTTTGGGGGCGTACTTTTTTATGAATAGTATCATTGTGTAAGAGCACTGAAAATGAGTCTCGTGAAAGGAGTGAAACGCTCTGAGCTACTTTGCTTTTAATTTGTTTTCTAAGTCATTTTGCACGATCTTCAAAGCGTTAAGCGCAACTTCTGGATCTATCTCATTGCTCTCAAGCAAATAGATTAAATCGACAGCCAGTTTGATCTCTTCAGGTGCGTCATCTAAAGGCGAGGTTGGTTGGTCAGCCATTATTGATGTTTTTCCCTATGTGTAATTTGGTTCTCTAGCTTAAGAAGTGCTGCTTCACAACGCGCTAAACGTTGCTCGGTTGCTAGTAACACTTTTTGAGCTTCGGCACGCATAAAACTCGGAGCGCTTTCGACAGCACGTTCTTTTTCTAACACCATCTCGCGCAAGCGTCTTGCCCACTCTTGGTGTTGAGCGAGCTCCTGATAAAGCACGTTGATAGGCTTGCGGAAATGGCTGCTATGTTTGATTTCATTCTTACGAATTTTAGTGGTAGAAATCTCGCGTTGAATCGCACCGACTTGCGATACTAACCGTTCAGTGAGGTACTCAGCACGCAAAGCGGTGAGCTTACCTTCATTTTGCTCACGCACAATCGCATCCAGCGTAGCTTTTGCTTCTTTTACGCAAGGAGTAAGTAAGCGAGAGCGACAACCAAATAAGCGCTCATCAAAAAGCGGAACATGGTGTTCGCCTCTTTGACGGTCAAGAACAGCGGCTTGCTTCGCCATTTGTTCTAGGCTTTCCTGGAGTTGAGAAATGTTCATGACAAACCTACAAACCATGCGTCATAAGCCAATTTTATGGCCAGTATACTGACGACAGTAACAAATACAGGGCGAATGAATTTAGAACCAAACCGAATGGCGGAGTGCGCGCCAACAAAAGCGCCAGCCATTAAACATACCCCCATTGTTAAGCCTAGCACCCAGTTGATATGACCGAGGACTGCAAACGTAATCAAAGAGGTAAAGTTGCTGGTAAAGTTCATTGCTTTTGCTAAACCAGAGGCGAGCAAGATATTCAGCCGATACAGAGCCATTGAACTGACCGTCCAAAAAGCCCCAGTTCCAGGCCCTGCGAGCCCGTCATAGAACCCTATGGATAATCCTTGCATGTACTGTTTTCTATGAAGTTTTGGGCAAGGCTCGGGAATTGGACTTTGATGAGGAGAGTGCGGTGTTTTATGGAAGACGGTATATAACGCCGCCGCTAAAATAACAAGGGGTAACCCTTTTTCTAGCCAATCCGTGCTAATCGCGTCCACAAGTAGGGTACCTAATGTTGCTCCGACAAGCGTCGCTACAAATGCTCTTCCCCAGCATTGAGGCTTGAATAAACGTTTCTTGTAGTACGTAAATGCCGCAGTAGAAGAGGCAAAGGTAGCCGCAAGTTTATTGGTGCCTAGTGCAATATGGGGCGGCAAGCCCAACGATAGTAGAGCAGGTACGGTTAGCATGCCACCACCACCGGCAACTGCATCAATAAATCCAGCGACAAAAGCGACAAGCGCCAACACCAACAGCATAGTTGGCTCAATCATTTCCATAAATGGTGATTCTTCTAATATTCTATTTTACGTTTAAATGGAGGTAGTGAGTCGATTAAGGCTTGTCCGTATCGCTTAGTGACTAGGCGTCGATCAAGAATCGTTACTCTACCAGAATCTCTCTCTTTACGCAGTAAGCGACCTACGCTCTGGATCAGCTTTTTGCTTGCGTCAGGTACAGTTATTTGCATAAACGGGTTCCCTCCTTTTTTCTCGATATATTCGGAGTGAGCCTGTTCGACAGGGGAGGTTGGAACACCAAATGGAATTTTTGTAATCACCAAGTTTTCAAGTAATGCGCCAGGTAAATCTAGCCCCTCAGAGAAACTGCCAGTACCAAATAAGATGCTGGTTTTATTTGATTCTATTAGCTTTTTATGTTTTTTTAGAATTTCTTGACGTGAGCTTTCACCTTGAACTTGCAACGCCCAGCCTTTTTTTATGAACTCCGAAGACAGCGCCTTCGCAACTTGGTTCATCTGCCAATAGGATGAGAATAATACTAAGTTGGCTTTCTTGTCTTCCAAGTACTTAGGCAATATCTCAATAAGATATTCAGTAAATTGAGGCGCTGGTGGTTCATATTTCATCGCAGGGATGAGCAATTCTGCCTGGTTTTGGTAATCGAATGGTGACGCAAGCGCTAAAAACTGTGTGCCTGATTCTGGTTTTCCATCAATACCAACCTGATGGCAAAAGTAATGGAAGGAGTTTAATGCACGCATCGTTGCGGAAACTAAAATGGCGCCAATGCACCTGCTCCAAATTTGTTGGTCGAGTTGCCATCCAATTTCAAGCGGAGAAACACTCACAATGAAATCACCCTCGCGATCGGGGTGGGTTTCTAACCAGCGAGCCAAAGGCGCACCTTTTTCACGAGTTGGCTCAGCCATCAAGTGCCAGACTTGCGCTAGGTTTTCTAACCTTTGAATGTAGAAGCCGAGCTCTGCAAGCGCTGGATCAGCCAATCTTGTCGCAAGCTCCCCATCTTTTACTCTTTCCGCAATAAGGTCGGCAATTTTTGCCACACTTTGATTTGCTTTTTTACTGAACTGCTTTAACTCTTTGGATTGGTTCTCTAGCCATTCTGGCAGTTCACCGTGCTCAAAGCGGTAGATACTCTCTTCAAATTGAGCTGGATCGAACTGTTTAGGCAGTTGAGTCAGTGCTGGTATCAAGTTCTGAACCGCGTCTTGAAGGTCGTTGCGAAATCGAGCTACGCGCTTCTCGTCTGCGAGCGATGAAAACTTGCTAATCGACTGATTTAACTTCTCAAGCCATGCTGCCGCACCTTTTAAGCTCGCAGATGCTGAAGCATGATCGCGGGCGACGTGAGGTAAGTGATGTGCCTCGTCAAAGACGTATATCGTGTTTTCTGGCTCAGGTAAGATTACTCCGCCCCCCAAGTCTGCGTCTGCCATGACGAGAGAGTGGTTCGCAATGATGACATCATTCTTATCCAGCTCCGAGCGCGCTTTTTGAAATGGACAGCCGCGATGGCCGGGTAAGCTGTTATTACAACTGTGTTTATCACTAACAATCAGTTGCCATAGCTTATCATCAATGGTTTTAGGCCAAGAATCACGGTCACCGTCCCACTTACCTTGCGCAAGAGAGCGATGCATTGTTTCCAACAGCTCTATATCTCTTTGCTTGGGCTTGGTTTCGAACATGGCTAACTGACCACCATCAGCGCCACAAGCTGAAGCAAGTTTTTCTGCACAACAATATCGTTGACGGCCTTTTGCCAAAATAAAAGAAAACTCTCGGTCGGTAATCCGACGAAAAAGAGGGAGGTCTTTATTTATGAGCTGTTCTTGCAGAGCTACGGTCGCCGTTGAGATAACCACTTTTCTATTGTTATGTACAGCCACGGGGATGGCAGCCATTAGATAGGAGAGCGACTTACCAATTCCAGTCCCTGCTTCTGCAACCAGTATTCGGTTAGATTTGTGGTACTGACCGCACAGCGTTTTTGCAATCTCTGCAACAAGGTAGTTTTGTGCTCTTCTAGGTACAAAGTTATCAAGTTGATCTTGCAGGTTTTGATAGCTATTACGAATCGATTTTTGAATGTTACTGGTCAGCATACGGGCCTCAAATGCGTTGGAGGCGAATAGTAGCACACATCACTAGTTGTACAGTAGTTCACAAAACGGAATGCTTTTATGAGGAATGTAGATCTTCTTCACAAAAAAATATTGAACCTTATCTAAATGAAATTAATTTCATTATATGAAAAATATAAAACTCCAAATATGATATTTGTATGGTTTTTTATTCTATATATTTTGTTTTTTAGTATTTGTTTTGGGTTTAAAATCTCATTGTTAATGGTTTTATAAATTATGAAAAATCAAGAGGATTGATTAGATGTTCGTCGAATAAATAAAGATAAACTTTTCAAGTTATTGTTTTTAAATGTTATTTTTGTTTTTTTACATTGGTATTTAGAAAATTTGACAGCCAGAATAATCTTTTGCACTCTTAGCTCCAGATTTTGAGAAGGCGCTGTATAACGTTTTGTTAACGCTCTATCTCAAACATATAAAAAAAGGGAACCGGACAAGGATATCCCGAACTAAGAAAAGGCAGTGGATTAATTATGAAAAAAACTCTATTAGCACTAGCTGTAGTTGCGTCTGCAACTTCAGTGAACGCAGCTGAAGTATTCAAATCTGAAGAAGGTTCTGTAGATTTCTACGGTCAGCTACGTCCAACTCTTCTATTCCTAGACAGCACAGACCACACTGCAGAGCTAAACACTAGCTCTTCTCGTATGGGTGTAAATGGTGTTTACGTTGTAAACGACAACCTAAAAGTTCTAGGTGAAGTTGAAATCGGTGTTGCTCTAGGTGACAACTACGGTGCAGGTGCTGATTCAAGCGAGCGTACTGATGACTCAGTATACGTACGCCGTCACATCTTTGGCTTCGACATGGGCGATATGGGTACACTTCGTTTTGGTAAAGAAGGTACTTGGGCTGATGACATCTACGGAGCTGATTACTCATACTTCTTCGGTGGTTCTGCACTTCTTTACGGACACGCGTGGAACAACTCTTCTCAAATTAAATACGCTTACGAAAATGACGCATTCTGGCTAAAAGCTGGTTACGCGCTAGGTGAGAAAGATCAAAACGAAGAAATCCGCGAAGTATTCGTAGGTAAGTCTTTCAATGACCTATCTGTACACGCTGGCGTTCTTTCTTCTGAGAACAAGATTGCTTCTAAAGGTAACAACACTGAAAACCTATCTTTCGAAGTAACTGCTGAATACGCTCTAGATGAGCACACTCTAGGTGCTACGTACTACTACAACGAAAATGAAGACAAAGCAGCTAACGAGACTATCGATTCTCACGGTATCTCTCTAGCAGGCATGTTCGCTGTAGCTCCTAAAACAACACTTTACTCTGGCTACGAGCTAGTAATGTCATCTTCTGACAAATCTGGCAAGAAAGATGGCGACCAATCTAAGTTTTACGCTGGCGTTGAATACAAGTTCTCTAAATGGGCTCGCGTATTCGCAGAAGCGGGTTACAATTTTGATGGTGATAAGCTAGAAGCTGGTAAAACAACTGCAGAAACTGATTCTAAAACTGACTTCGGTGTTGGTGCACGTTTCTACTGGTAATCAATACCCAGTTTGATATTGTAAGACCCAGCTATATGCTGGGTCTTTTACTATGAAGATAAGGATGAAAAACTCTATGCAGTTATCATTAAAAGTGGCAATGGCGTTGTCTATTCTTGCCAGTACAAACCTTTATGCTGCAACGACTTTAGTGGTTCCAGAAGACGTGAAGTTACTCGCCGTCAATATGGAGAAGCCAAAACTTGAGGGGGGACTTTTCTCTAGTGAGAAGACAATTGAGATCCCCGACGGAACTAACCAAATTGTCTTCAAATATCAACCTGCTTTTGAAACAAACGAAAACCTTAAGACAGTTTACAGTGACGTGATCATCGCTAAGTTTGATGTTGAAAATGAAAAACTAAAGTTTGAACTACCAGAGTTTAAAACTCTTCGTCAAGCGCAAAACAACATCTCACCTTTAGATTGGCAACTTCTGGACACCAAAGGTCAACCTATTGCTTTGGTCGAAGATGTATTAGAGTCAGATGGTGTTCAGATTGGTCGTAATTACCCTCAAGAATCTCGTAACTACAATATTGCAGGAGGTATCGCGAGTGTTGCCGTTAGTTATGTAACTGTGAACCAGCATCAGCAATCAGTAAGCGATATTGAGCCTCGAGTTGAGACTAGCGATACCCGAACAATAACAGTGCCTGAAGACAGTCCAATGGTTGATGTATTAAAGACGATGTACAATAAAGCGTCTCCAGCGGAAAAAGAGGCATTTAAAAACTGGCTAGCTGAGCAGTAATCCCTCAATTTGTTAGATAGGGTTTGACGGAAGAAGTTGAAACGCTTCCAAGAATCTAAAAAGCAGGCTTTAAGCCTGCTTTTATCTTTTCTGCCGTATTAGAGAGAGATTTCTCTCCATTCACCAGGCATCAGGTCGTTAAGGACGATATCACCCATCGAATGACGGATGAGGCGCAAAGTAGGGAAGCCAATGTGTGCAGTCATGCGACGCACCTGGCGATTTCTTCCCTCGATAATGGTAATGGCTAGCCACGTTGTTGGGATATTTGCCCGAAAACGAACAGGAGGGGTTCTATCCCAGACTTGTGGTTCTGGAATCACTTCAACTTCGGCTGGTAGGGTCATACCATCTTTTAGCGCTACTCCCTTTCTCAATTTTTCAAGATCTTGCTCTAGAGGAGCGCCATCGACTTGAACCCAATAAGTCTTCGGGGATTTTGACTTTGGCTGCGTGAGCTTCGCCTGCAAGATGCCATCGTTAGTGAGCACCATCAAACCTTCGCTGTCTCGGTCCAATCGGCCAGCCGCATAGACATCTTTGATTGGGATATAGTCCGCTAACGTTTTGCGACCATCACCATCGGTAAATTGACTGAGCGTGTCGTAAGGCTTGTTGAATATAATGACTTTACGGTCTTTTGGATCCACTTTTGGCTTTTGGTTTCTTGCTGAGCGAACAGGGCGACGGTTTGTTTGAGTACGAGTCTTTGAGCTATTGCGAGCTCCTGAGTGTTTAAATCGGCCCGTTTGGGATTGATTGCGACCGCGACCTTTTTCATGACCTGTACGAGATGACATGTTAACTACCCTGCAAAAATGTAAATGAACTGTGTTTGAAAGTTTTAAGTTTTCTCATGATCGGATATGATTTGCGCGCCTAAAACTAACAAACGCGCACAGAATGATAGACTAATTCGTGTTATTTGTTTAATTATATCAGTGCACTCATGGATTCAGAGCCCAGAGCTTCAAACTACAACAAAGAGTGCGAACCGCATGTGGCGTTAGTGAGGAGACATGTACTGCTAACGTGCAGCAATGCGTCAATTAAACCAACTCAGACGCTGAGTTGATCAGCCAACAAGTTGATTAAAAAATAGGGAAATTTCATGCCTACAGAAAAACCTACAATTATCTACACCATCACTGATGAAGCGCCGGCGCTAGCAACTTATTCATTACTACCAATCATTCAATCATTCACAGCATCGTCTGGCATCAATGTAGATACTCGTGATATTTCACTAGCGGGTCGAATTATCGCTAACTTCCCAGAGCATCTAAAAGAAGAACAGCGCATTGGCGATGCGTTGACAGAGCTTGGTGAACTAGCTCAAACACCAGAAGCAAATATCATCAAGCTACCTAACATTTCAGCTTCAGTTCCTCAGCTTAAAGCGGCGATTAAAGAGCTTCAGGCGAAAGGTTACGATTTACCAAACTACCCAGAAGAACCGAGCACGTACGAAGAGAAAGCGATTAAAGCGGCTTACGACAAAATCAAAGGTAGTGCGGTTAACCCAGTACTTCGTGAAGGTAACTCAGACCGTCGTGCTCCAACTTCGGTTAAGAACTACGCGAAGAAAAATCCACATTCAATGGGTGCGTGGTCATCAGAGTCTAAGTCTCATGTCGCGAGCATGTCAGATAACGACTTCTTTGGGAGCGAAAAGTCGACAACCATCTCTGGCGCAACAGAGGTCAAAATCGAGTTCGTCGGTAATGACGGTACAGTTAAAGAGCTTAAGCCGGCTTTCCCATTACTAGATAAAGAAGTCATTGACACTTCAGTGATGAAGAAGAAGGCGCTGGTTGAATTTTTCGAGAAAGAGATTGCTGAAGCGAAAGCACAAGACGTGCTGTTGTCTCTTCATATGAAAGCGACGATGATGAAGGTTTCTGACCCAGTCATTTTCGGCCATGCAGTGAAAGTTTACTACAAAGACGTTTTCGATAAATATGGTAAGCTGTTTGAAGAACTGGGCGTTGATGTAAACAATGGCATTGGTGATGTCTACTCGAAAATTGAGTCTCTACCTGAAGCGCAAAAAGCAGAAATTGAAGCGGCCATTCAAGCGGTTTACCAAACTCAACCAGAACTTGCGATGGTTGACTCTGATCGTGGTATCACAAACTTACATGTACCAAGCGACATTATTGTAGACGCTTCTATGCCAGCAATGCTTCGCTCTTCTGGTCAAATGTGGGGACCAGATGGTAAACAAAAAGACACCAAAGCGATGATACCAGATCGTAGCTACGCAGGTATTTACCAAGCGGTGATTGATTTCTGTAAAGAGCACGGCGCATTTGACCCGACCACTATGGGTAGCGTGCCTAACGTTGGCTTAATGGCTCAAAAGGCAGAAGAATATGGTTCTCACGACAAGACGTTCATTCTAGATGCTGCGGGTACCGTTCGCGTTGTTGATACTGCGGGTAACGTATTGTTAGAGCAAGCGGTTGAAGAAGGCGATATCTTCCGTATGTGTCAGGTGAAGGACGCACCAATCCAAGATTGGGTTAAACTAGCAGTGACTCGCGCACGTGCAACAGGTGTTCCAGCCGTATTCTGGCTAGACGAAAACCGTGCGCACGATGCTGAACTCATTAAGAAAGTAAATACCTACTTACCAGAGCACGATACTGACGGTCTAGAGATTAAGATCCTATCTCCTGTTGATGCTTGTAAGTACTCGCTAGAGCGTATGAAAGCGGGTCTGGATACTATCTCTGTAACGGGTAACGTTCTTCGTGACTACCTAACAGACTTGTTCCCAATTTTAGAGTTAGGCACGTCAGCTAAGATGCTATCTATCGTTCCACTGATGAATGGCGGTGGTCTATTTGAAACAGGTGCTGGTGGTTCTGCTCCTAAGCATGTTCAACAAGTAGAAAAAGAGAATCACCTTCGTTGGGATTCTTTAGGTGAGTTCTTAGCACTAGCTGCATCCCTAGAACATCTAAGTGTGGTGGCAAACAACCCGAAAGCGCAAGTTTTGGCGGATACGCTAGACAAAGCGACTGGTGAGTTTTTAGATACCAACAAGTCTCCGTCACGTAAAGTGGGCGAATTAGATAACCGCGGTAGTCATTTCTATCTCGCACTTTACTGGGCGAAAGCACTTGCCGAGCAAACAGACGATGCTGATCTCGCTGCTGAGTTTGCACCGATTGCGAAAGCGTTGTCAGAGCATGAAGAAAAAATCGTCGCTGAGCTAAACAACGCACAGGGTGTGAAAGGAGAACTGGGCGGTTACTACCTGCTAGACGATGCATTGGTTTCTAAGTTGATGCGCCCAAGCGAAACCTTTAACGCGATCATTAACAAGTAAAATAGATGAAAAGAGCACGTCGCTTTCGGCGTGTTTCTTCTTTTATCAATACTTTGTATGTGGTCTATCTGTATTTCATAAGCTACAAATAGTAAGAAACCCGCTATCTTGGCGGGTTTATTTTTCTCTTCAGAACATCAAAATGACGTTTCGAGAGCAATATTTTTATTTTTCGACAGCGCTCTAATTATTTGGCTTGACCTTCAAGAGGCACGACGCTACTCGCGTGACAGCCTTTGGGACCTTTTTCAATCTCGTATGAGACTTGTTGGCCTGCTTTCAGTGTACGATAACCGTCCATCTGGATAGTTGAGTAGTGGGCAAAGATATCTCCCTCTTCTTCATCTGAACAAATAAACCCAAATCCTTTGGCATTGTTAAACCACTTTACTGTACCTGTAGCCATGCTTTTACATCCCTCATGCATTTTTTACTGAGTTGTTACAACAACCAAGTTATACCTTTAACCTGGTACTACTATTGTCAGCGAACGCTAACAAACATCTAGTCAATGAGAAATCACATTCACCAAGCTGCTTAAAAACAAATGGATTCAAAATGACGATTTATGCATCAACACTTTCCACTGTAGTCAATGAATCCCGACAGTCAATAGCATTAAGCAACAAACAGAAACATAATTGAAAACAAATCACTTTTGAGATTAACAAATTTGCAAACAGTTTTTCGTATATACGCGGAAGTTTGGTCAATTAGCCTGCAAAGTAGTATTCACTGGAAAAACCATACTGTTCGTGTTGCTTATGATAGATGAATCCTCTAACTGAATAAAAAATGAAGTTTTCGTGATAATTACCCCATTCTCAGTTAGGAAGTGTGATCTCGATAGAATACTGAGAGATGTTTCGCAATAGCTCGGAGGGGGTAAAAAGAAAGTTATTTTATAAGTAAAAATGTGTAACTTATCGACAAGCATCTTTTATTTGCGCCCCCTCAAGACCTGCATTAGTCTCTATATTAGGTAGCAACTTTTATCGATCAAAGATCGAATTCGGTGCCATATCTCACTACACCGCGCTGCACGCTTGTGGTAGATTGTTTTTATAGGTCGAAAACATCAACCCTTTGATACGATATCTTTGAATTGCCATGAGTAAAAATTTTGAATGGGTCACTCCGGACTCTGATCTTCTGGAGCGAGAAAGTACGAAAGTTCAGCCACCTAAGCTGTACAATGTTGTACTAAATAATGATGACTATACACCTATGGATTTCGTCATAGAGGTACTTGAGCGATTCTTTTCACATGACATTGATAAAGCGACTCAGATCATGCTCAAGATTCACTATGAAGGAAAGGCAATCTGTGGCACATACAGTGCAGAAATTGCCGAAACAAAAGTAGCGCAAGTTACGATGTACGCAAGGGAAAATGAACATCCGCTACTTTGCACTATGGAGCAAGCGTAAACAAAGAAGACTTGCTCGAACAACCCAAGTTGTTTTTTCGGGAGGTACTTATGCTAAATAAAGAACTAGAGTCAAGCCTTAACGGTGCATTTGCTCGGGCGCGAGATAAACGCCACGAGTTTATGACTGTCGAACACCTCCTACTTGCATTATTGGAAAATGATGCAGCTAAGGAAGCCCTTTTAGCTTGTAAAGCGGATCTTGACGCTTTACGTAACGAACTCGATATATTCATCGATCAAACTACGCCTCTTATCCCAGACAGTGATGAGACGCGTGAAACCCAGCCGACTTTGAGTTTTCAACGTGTGCTACAACGCGCCGTCTTTCATGTACAGTCGTCTGGCCGCAACGAAGTAACAGGTGCAAACGTGCTTGTGGCGATCTTCAGTGAGCAAGAGTCGCATGCCGCCTACCTACTGAAGAAAAACGACATCTCCCGATTAGATATTGTTAACTTTATCTCCCATGGTATTACTAAAGCGTCAGGTGCAAGCGAAGACCCATCATCAGATTCGTTCAGTTCAGAGAGTGTCGAAGAGCCGAATTCTGAAGAACGTTTGGAAAGCTTTGCGACTAACCTTAATCAGGTCGCTAAAGATGGCAATATCGATCCACTGATTGGTCGCGATAAAGAGCTAGAGCGCACTATTCAAGTACTTTGCCGCCGCCGCAAGAATAACCCATTATTAGTGGGTGAAGCCGGGGTAGGTAAAACAGCCATCGCAGAAGGTCTTGCTTGGCGAATTGTAGAAGGGCAGGTCCCGGAAGTTATTCAAAACAGCGTGATTTACTCATTGGATATTGGTTCTCTATTGGCTGGTACTAAGTACCGTGGTGATTTTGAAAAACGCTTCAAGGCGATTTTGAAACAGCTTGAAAAAGAAGAAGATGCAATTTTGTTCATCGATGAGATACACACAATCATCGGTGCGGGTGCGGCTTCTGGTGGTCAAGTTGATGCCGCAAACCTTATCAAACCTCTACTAAGTAGCGGTAAGTTGCGTTGTATCGGCTCGACTACATACCAAGAATACAGCAACATTTTCGAGAAAGAGCGTGCGTTGTCCCGTCGCTTCCAAAAGATTGACGTTGTAGAACCTTCTCTGGATGACACAACTAAAATCTTGATGGGCTTGAAGCCGAAGTACGAAGCACATCATGAAGTACGTTACACCAATAAAGCACTGCGTGCCGCGGTAGAACTTTCGGCGAAATACATCAATGAACGTCATTTACCAGATAAAGCCATTGATGTCATTGATGAAGCTGGCGCTCGCAGTCGTCTTGCTCCTGCAAGCCGCCGTAAGAAAACGGTTGGTGTTGCCGATATCGAAGCGATGGTTGCCAAGATGGCACGAATCCCAGAGAAGTCGGTTTCTTCTTCAGATAAAGACATCTTGAAGAACCTAGATAGCAAGATGAAGATGTTGGTATTTGGTCAAGATAATGCGATTGATGCATTATCCGAAGCGATCAAGCTGACACGTGCAGGTTTGGGCGTGGATAACAAACCAGTTGGTTCATTCTTGTTTGCTGGCCCTACTGGGGTGGGTAAAACAGAGGTGACGGTGCAGCTATCTAAGCTTCTAGGGATCGAGCTACTTCGTTTTGATATGTCGGAATATGGTGAGCGTCACTCCGTGAGTCGCTTAATTGGTGCACCTCCTGGTTATGTCGGTTACGACCAAGGTGGCTTGCTAACAGACGCTGTTATCAAGCACCCACATTCAGTCGTATTACTCGATGAGATTGAGAAAGCGCATCCAGATATCTTTAATTTGCTATTGCAAGTGATGGATAATGGTACGCTAACGGACAACAACGGTCGTAAAGCAGACTTCCGTAATGTCATCCTCGTTATGACAACCAACGCGGGTGTGGCTGAAACTGAGAAGAAATCAATTGGTTTGATTCAGCAAGACAACAGTCACGATGCGATGGCGGAAATTAAGAAGGTATTCACTCCTGAGTTCCGTAACCGTCTTGATAACATTATCTGGTTTAACAGCCTTGATGAAAGCGTTATCCATCAAGTTGTTGATAAGTTTATTGTTGAACTGCAGGTGCAACTTGATGCTCGTGGCGTATCAATGGAGGTATCGCAAGATGCACGCCATTGGTTAGCGAATAAAGGTTATGATAAGGCGATGGGTGCTCGCCCAATGGGACGTGTTATCCAAGAGCAACTTAAGAAACCTTTGGCTAATGAATTGTTGTTTGGCTCTCTAGTCGACGGCGGCACTGTGAAAGTAACGCTAGTAAACGACACACTTAAATTTGAATATTTGAGTGAGAAAGAGGCTGCGATGCATTAATTGCTCCGTAGGGAAGTAAAAGCGCACGATTTTATCGTGCGCTTTTTGTTTGTCTGAATCTACTCGGAAGTAAAAATCATGCAATAAAAAACGGAGCAGTTTGCTCCGTTTTTTATTGCATCCGAAAATCAGAGATTAACGAGCGCGGAAGACGATGCGGCCTTTTGACAGGTCGTATGGAGTCATCTCTACAGTTACTTTGTCACCCGTTAGGATACGGATGTAGTTCTTACGCATCTTGCCAGAGATGTGAGCAGTCACAACGTGACCGTTTTCAAGTTCAACACGGAACATAGTGTTTGGTAGAGTGTCAAGGACTGTGCCTTGCATCTCGATTACGTCTTCTTTAGCCATTTAATCCTCTTTAGAAATTAGGCAATATTAGCGGGCTATATTCTGCCGCTAAATAGTAATTATGTAAAGTTGAGGCGTATTCTACCCTCGCCAACGCTGATTTACTAGCCTTTGGTGGCGTTGAAAGCGTGTTTTGTAGCTCATTGCTGGGCACTCATCAATCTGATAACCCAAATAAAGCCACTGTTGTTTGTTTTCTTGGCAGTATTTTATTTGATAAAGCACTGCCAAAGTGCCAAGAGATAACGGGTAGTCAGGGTCAAAAAAAGTATAAAATGCACTCGAACATTGAGTCATTACATCCGTTACCGCAATGGCGAGTAATTGATTTGACTCATCGTAAATATGCAAAAATGAAGTGGTCAACCAGCTGGTTTGGGCAAACCGATAAAATTCATCACGCTTTGGTGGGTACATAGTGCCGTTTTTGTGTCGTTTGGCAATGTAACGACTGTAAAGCGCAAACCATTCCTCATCCATTTCGGGTTTCATTTCCCAACGTAAAGGCTGTGCTTTACTGAGCAGCCTCTTCTGGCTTTTTGATAGCGTCACATCCGGAATCGAGACTCGAATTGGCTGGCAAGCATTACAATGCTCACAGTGCGGTTTATATATGGTATCTCCGCTACGACGAAAGCCGTTGGCCATCAGCAGTTGATAGTTTTCTTCAGTATGCAGCCCTGCATCAAGTGCTACCGCCACACGCTCTTGCCGTTCAGGCAAGTAACTGCAAGGGTGATTATTCGTTAATCCAATTCGAATATGTTGTATATCCGTACTCATACTGAATCCTGCAAAACTTGGGGCTTATAGGTATCAAATAGTGTTTGTTTTTCTCTTAAAGATAGTAGTTTTTGCATAAACTCGTTACGCTCTAGTTCAAATGCGCCAAGTGATGCCAAGTGCGAGTTCATAACCTGACAATCGATTAATTGACCTTGCTTTGACGCCAAATGGTTGCATAAGTACCACAATGCAATTTTAGATGCGTTATCTTTTAGGCTAAACATCGACTCTCCGCAAAAAAGTTGACCAACGCAGATGCCATATAGTCCCCCAATGAGCTCGTTGTCATGCCATACTTCTACAGAGTGACAGTGACCAAGTTTAGCTAACTCAATGTAAGACGCTTGCATTTCCTCGTTGAGCCAAGTTTCCTCTGCAGGACGTGTTGATGAACATAGTCTAATCACTTCTTCTGTCGCGAAATTGAGCGTTACTTTATAGTTATGTTTACGCTGAAATTTTTTGAGACTTTTAGACGGTTTAAACGCTAAGGGATCAAAAACAGCGCGTGGGGAAGGGCTCCACCATAGAATCGGTTCTCCAGGACCATACCAAGGGAAAATGCCTTGATAGTAACCATTGAGGATTCTCATGGGATCTAAGTCACCGCCAAAAGCAAGCAAACCATTGGGATCGCTGAGTGCTTTATACGGAGAGGGAAAGTTGAACGTATCATCGAGTTCAGTTAAATAAATAGCCATAAGAAGTCGTTACCAACATTGGAGTCAGAGGAGTTTATGATGACCTGGTTAAGAAATATCGTAAAAGTATGGCTTGGGATCATACTGTTTTTACCACTTGTCGCCAACGCAGCCTATGAAAGAAATGTTGCCAAGCCGGTAAATGAAGTGGTGTATGGGAAGATTGACTCTGTCCGTTATATTACTCAGCAAGAGGTCGTTCAATCGAAAAATAATGGTTGGAAAACGCTACTTGGTGCCACAATAGGCGGTTTAGTCGGCAATCAATTTGGTGGTGGTACTGGACGAGAAGTTGCGACGGCAGTTGGTGCACTTGCAGGTGCAGCGGTTGCACAAAATCAAAGTAATTACCAATACACGGTTGAATATAAGTTAGTTGAGCTACTCATCAAAGTGAAGGGCGACAAGCTGATTAATGTTATCCAAGATGTTGATAAAAATATGCTATTTAGTCGAGGGGATGAAGTTCGTATCTTATATTTTGATGATGGAGTCAGGGTTGATATCGCTTATTAATCCTACGTTATTTTAACCTAAGGTAGCCTAACCAGGCATGCACAGTAGGGCTGGCTTATCGTCAAATAAAGTCGAAATAGCTTGCTGTTTCGTCGCGCCTCTTTCGCTCTTATTTACATCGCTGGCAATGCCTTTAATTCTGCATCTTTAGGCTACTTGAGTATATTCATAAATTAGCGCCGATTTGCTCTGGTTTTGTCGTGTTTTTTTGGGTAGTCTGAATTCACGAAGAATTGTTTAGCTCTCATAAAAAATCGTATGTTGAGGGCACAAAGGATTATCAACTTTTAATGGAAAGCCTAACGTTACAACCTATCAATAAAATTCAAGGGGAAGTGAATCTTCCTGGCTCTAAAAGCGTTTCTAATCGAGCTCTTTTACTTGCTGCTCTTGCTAAAGGCAGAACTCGCCTTACTAACCTCCTCGACAGTGATGATATCCGTCATATGCTGAATGCGCTGACTAAACTCGGCGTTCAATACCAACTTTCCGAAGATAAAACAGAATGTCTCGTTGAAGGCCTTGGGCGTCCGTTTTCTGTCTCAGAACCGGTAGAGTTATTTCTCGGTAATGCTGGCACTGCGATGCGACCATTAGCTGCGGCTCTTTGTCTTGGAGAAGGGGAGTATGTACTGACGGGCGAACCTCGTATGAAAGAGCGTCCAATTGGTCACCTTGTCACGGCACTGAAAGATGCTGGTGCGAACGTTGAGTACATGGAAAACGAGAACTTTCCGCCTCTCAAAATAGTCGGTACTGGCCTAAAAGCAGGTACAGTTTCTATCGATGGATCCATTTCAAGTCAGTTCTTGACCGCTTTCTTAATGTCTGCGCCATTGGCTGAAGGTGAAATTCGCATCAACATCGAAGGCGAGTTGGTTTCTAAGCCTTATATCGATATCACCCTGCATATCATGAAGCAGTTTGGGGTCGATGTGATCAACAACGACTATCAAGAGTTTGTGATTCCTGCCGGTCAGCAATACATCGCTCCAGGTGATTTCTTGGTTGAAGGTGACGCGTCTTCTGCTTCTTACTTCTTGGCGGCGGCAGCCATCAAAGGCGGAGAAGTTAAAGTCACGGGTATCGGTAAAAACAGCATTCAAGGTGATATTCAATTTGCTGATGCGCTTGAAAAAATGGGTGCAGAAATTGAATGGGGTGATGACTACGTAATTTCACGTGTTGGTCAATTGAAAGGCATCGATATGGATTACAACCATATCCCTGATGCTGCAATGACCATCGCGACAACAGCGCTATTTGCCGAAGGCACTACTGCTATTCGTAACGTTTATAACTGGCGTGTAAAAGAAACAGACCGTTTGTCAGCTATGGCGACGGAATTACGTAAAGTGGGTGCGGAAGTGGAAGAAGGGGAAGACTACATCATTGTCAAACCTGTCTCTCAGTTAAAGCATGCTGCGATTGATACTTACGATGATCATCGAATGGCGATGTGTTTTTCGCTGGTGGCACTTAGTGATACGCCTGTGACGATTAACGATCCAAAGTGTACGTCGAAAACGTTCCCTGACTACTTCGACAAACTTAAGGCTTTAAGCTGCTAAATATTCTGACCTGAAACAGGAAAGCCAGAGTGAATAACACTCTGGCTTTTTTGTTTTCCGCTACTATTTAACCAGCGTAAATTCCTTGGAAAGGTGATGCGCTAAGTATTTGAACATATTGAATACTGCAGTCGTATTTGAAGTTGGTAAACCTTTGTCATCAAGGAAGTATTCACCTTTAAAAACTAAAACACCTTCTTTTTCTTCTACGCTTGTTGCTCGCATCCCTTCGATGTAATCATCGTGTTCTTGGATGATTTGGTTAGCGATCAAAAGAAGGTCGAACTCTTCGATAAACGTTCTATCAGACATACTTTTTCTACCATTCATTTCAGTTGAGAACGCTGAGTATACCTACAACTAAAATGGGTTTGCATGATTAATTCAGTCAATCGTTCACTTAGCCTAAACAGATCAATTTTTAGAGTGTAAGTATGATTAGTTGGAGGATATGGAAGAGCCACTGAACGAAACTATTTTGTGATGGGTAACAAAATTTATTGCATTGGATTAGCGGATGCTAAGTTTGCCTGTTTAGATATGCCGCTCAATACCTTTCAGAACCCTGTCTCTTTGAAGTATAAAGACGATGAATTGTCAACCAATCGGATCTGAATTTCAAAAAAGCAGTTGATCTTCTTTTCATCTCGCACAATAGTAAAAAAAGAAGCAATGAAATAGAACATTATGCGGGTGGCCTTTAAAGAGGGTTTCTACCCGCATTATTATGAAGGACGTTAGAGTCAGTTATGGGTAAATCACTCGTTATAGTGGAGTCACCAGCCAAGGCAAAGACGATAAATAAGTATCTTGGTAAAGACTTTATTGTTAAGTCTAGTGTTGGTCATGTGCGTGATCTGCCTACGGCCGGTCAAAGCACTGGTGAGAAAAAAGCCGCAGCCATCTCAACAAAAGGGATGAGTCCGGAAGAGAAAGCGCGCGTTAAAAAAGAGAAAGACCGCAAAGCGTTGATCAAAAAAATGGGGATTAACCCATATCATGACTGGGAAGCGAATTACCAAATCCTTCCAGGCAAAGAAAAAGTTGTCAACGAACTACAAAAACTCGCCAAAGACGCAGATTGCGTTTATCTCGCAACCGACTTGGACCGCGAAGGGGAAGCAATCGCATGGCACCTTCGTGAGATCATCGGTGGCGATGAAGAGCGATACAAACGTGTAGTTTTTAACGAAATTACGAAAAACGCGATCCAACAAGCTTTCCAGACACCTGGAGAGCTGAACATGGATGGTGTTAATGCCCAACAAGCGCGTCGCTTCATGGACCGTGTCGTTGGTTTTATGGTTTCACCTTTACTTTGGAAGAAAGTGGCTCGTGGTTTATCTGCTGGTCGAGTGCAGTCTGTTGCGGTGAAACTATTAGTTGAGCGTGAGCGTGAGATTAACGCGTTTGTACCAGAAGAATTCTGGGATATTCATGCGAATACGAAAACGAAAGACAAAGCGGACTTTAAACTACTTGTTGCTCAGAAAGATGGTTCTGCGTTTAAGCCAGTTAATGAGGCAGAAACCAAAGCAGCGATGTCTGTGCTTGAGAATGCAAGTTACGAAGTATGTAAGCGTGAAGATCGCCCGACGAAGAGCAAGCCTTCAGCACCTTACATCACCTCTACGCTTCAACAGGCAGCGAGTACACGTCTTGGCTACGGCGTGAAAAAGACCATGATGCTAGCTCAGCGCCTCTATGAGGCCGGTTACATCACTTATATGCGTACGGACTCGACTAACCTAAGTGCCGAGGCTGTGGACGCTGTACGTGACTTTATTGGTTCTGAGTTTGGTGATAAGTACTTACCAGCGAAACCGCTGACGTATGGCAGTAAAGAAGGGGCACAGGAAGCGCACGAAGCGATCCGTCCTTCAAATGTGGGTGTTAAAGCGGAAGACCTGCAAGGTGTCGATGCTGATGCGCACAAACTTTACGCTTTGATTTGGAATCAGTTTGTCGCGTGTCAAATGACGCCAGCAGAATACGATTCAACAACCATCAGTGTAAAAGCGGCAGAATACACGCTTAAAGCGAAAGGCCGTATCCTTAAATTTGACGGCTGGACTCGTGTACAACGTCCAATGGGCAAAAACGAGGATACAATCCTTCCTGCGGTACAACTTGGCGATAAGCTAAGCTTAGAGTCACTTGACCCTAAACAGCACTTTACAAAGCCACCTGCGCGCTACACTGAAGCAGCACTGGTTAAAGAGCTGGAGAAACGAGGCATTGGTCGTCCGTCGACTTACGCATCGATCATTTCTACGATTCAAGATCGTGGTTACGTGAAAGTTGATCAGCGCCGTTTCTACGCTGAAAAAATGGGTGAAATTGTTACTGACCGCCTTGATGACAGCTTTAACGATTTGATGAACTACGACTTTACTGCGCGTATGGAACAGAAATTGGACCAAATCGCTGAAGGTGAAGTGAACTGGAAAGCTGTGTTAGACAGCTTCTTTGCTGATTTTACTGGCGATCTTGAAAAAGCGGAGCTGGATGAGTCAGAAGGCGGTATGAAGTTAAACCACATCGTCATGACGGATATCGAGTGTCCGACGTGTAGCCGTCCAATGGGTATCCGTACTGCTTCGACAGGTGTGTTCTTAGGCTGTTCTGGTTACGCGTTACCACCAAAAGAGCGTTGTAAGACAACCATCAACTTGGGTGACGAAGAAGGTATTATTAACGTTTTAGAAGAAGACGTTGAAACGGCCGCGCTTCGTGCTAAAAAGCGTTGTCCGATCTGTGAAACGGCGATGGATGCGTACCTGATTGATGACAAGCGTAAGATGCATGTTTGTGGTAATAACCCGAACTGTGAAGGCTACCTTGTTGAATACGGTGAGTTCAAAGTCAAAGGCTATGATGGTCCAGTTGTTGAATGTGACAAATGTGGCTCTGATATGGTGCTTAAGAACGGTCGCTTTGGTAAATACATGGACTGTACGAGTGAAACGTGTAAGAACACTCGTAAGATTCTGAAGAATGGCGAAGTCGCGCCACCGAAAGAAGATCCTGTTCATTTCCCCGAGTTGCCTTGTGAAAACTCAGATGCGTATTTCGTACTTCGTGATGGTGCTTCAGGTCTATTTATGGCGGCAAGCAACTTCCCGAAATCGCGCGAGACACGTGCTCCTTTGGTTGCTGAACTGGCACGTTTTGAAGAGCGTTTGCCTGAGAAGTTCAAATACCTAGCGACAGCGCCGCAAGAAGATCCTGATGGTCGTCCTGCAGTCGTACGCTTTAGTCGCAAAACAAAAGAGAACTACGTTCGTTCGGAAGAGAACGGCAAACCATCTGGTTGGACGGCGCTCTTTGTTGAAGGTAAGTGGGAAGTCACAGATAAGCGTAAAAAAGCGAAAGCATAAAAATTCACCATTAAAGTAATGTAAAAAGGCAGCGATATCGCTGCCTTTTTTGCGTAGGGGCCGACAGTTTTCTCCTGCGCATTCTTCCTCTAATCGACCTTTCCTCACTTTAACAAGCACCATTGTCGCTAGAAAACACCAGAGTCACGATTTATTAGTAGCGAACGTATTTTTTATGTAAAAAACATTCGTCGTAACTTTCATTTTGCGTTCATATATTTGTTATATATTAAGCTCAAAAAGTCGGTCGTGTAGTGAATCCGTTCGTAAATTGTTTTCATAATGTAATCGTTTGCTTTTGCATGTGTGATCTAGATATCGTCTTGAGTAAGCAAGAACTGTATGGAACACAGAATGGCGTATTAAAAATTGTAATTTAGAACCTGCTTAGATAATTTATTACAAAAATTAGTGCAACTGTGTGCATTTTGCGTCGAAAAATAAGAAAAGAGTGGACGTTGCATACTGGAAGTGCCGTAGCTTTTTTATCGTGTTGTAAGAGTTCAAAGAAACTCCTGATACGGTTACTAAATGTATTCGCTTGACTCCCCGAGTATGACTCATTCAAGCGAGTACCAAATCCAAGCTATAACGATATGGAGAACAACAAATGGCTGGTGTTTTGGGAATGATTCTTGCTGGCGGTGAAGGCTCTCGTTTGAGACCTTTAACAGAATCTCGTAGTAAACCTTCGGTACCGTTTGGTGGTAGCTATCGATTGATCGATTTTGCTCTAAACAATTTTGTAAATGCGGATTTAATGCGCATTTACGTCCTCACCCAATTTAAATCTCAATCTTTGTTCCATCATTTAAAAAAGGGCTGGAACATTAATGGCATCACTGACCGCTTTATCGATCCTATTCCTGCTCAAATGCGCACTGGTAAGCGTTGGTACGAAGGAACGGCAGACGCGATCTATCAAAACCTCCGTTTTATGGAACTAGAGGAACCGGATCAAGTTTGTATTTTTGGTTCTGACCATATCTATAAGATGGATATTAAACAAATGCTGAACTTCCACTCAGAGAAACAGGCTTCTCTCACGGTATCTGCATTGCGTATGCCACTAAAAGAGGCGTCGCAATTTGGTGTTATCGAAGTGGACAGTGAAGGTCGCATGATAGGTTTTGAAGAGAAACCAGCAAACCCGAAGTCGATTCCTGGCGATCCTGATTACGCTTTAGTTTCAATGGGTAACTACGTTTTTGAAGCTCAGGTGTTATTCTCTGAGTTGGTTGAAGATGCGGATAATGAAGCTTCATCACATGATTTTGGGAAGGACATTATTCCTAAGATGTTCCCTCGAGGTGACGTGTTCGTGTATGACTTCAGTACTAACAAAATCAGCGGTGAAAGAGAAGAGGTGTACTGGCGTGACGTGGGAACCATTGATGCGTACTGGGAAGCGCACATGGATCTGCTAGAAAAAGACGCACCGTTTTCACTATATAACCGTAAATGGCCGCTGCATACTTATTATCCTCCACTGCCGCCAGCGACATTTACAGACTCTGATAATGGCCGTGTTCAGATCATCGACAGTTTGGTATGTAATGGCAGTTACGTCAGAGGCTCAAGAATAGAAAAGTCGGTGCTTGGGTTCCGCAGTAATATTGCATCTGCTTGCGATATCAGCGAATGTATCCTTCTTGGTGACGTGAAAATTGGCGAAGGCTGTGTTTTACGTCGTGTGATTGTCGATAAGGATGCCGATATTGCTCCTGGTACTCAGATTGGTGTGAATCTTCAAGAAGATAAAAAACACTTCCACGTGTCTGAGGAGGGCATTGTTGTTATTCCGAAAGGAGCTCGTGTTGGCTACTAACAACTTATCTATTCTGTTTGTAGCTTCTGAGGTCGAAGGTCTCATTAAAAGTGGTGGCTTGGCAGACGTTGCCAAGGCACTACCGGAAGCCCTTCAAAACCTACAGCAAGACGTAAGAATTACCATCCCTGCGTACAGTAGTATTGATAAACTCGCTGACGCAGAAGTTGTATTAGAAACAGAACTAACATCATGGCCGCATACGGAGTATCGAGTTCTGCGGCTCATGCTAGGTCAAAATCCTGTTTATCTGATTGATTGTCAGCCGTATTTCAATCGACCATCGATGTATGCGGAGAACAACCAAGCGTATACCGATAACGGTGAGCGCTTTGCGTTTTTTAGTGCAGCATGCCTCGACATGTTACCCAAGCTCGCCTTTCAACCTAATATCATACACGCGAACGATTGGCACACAGGTCTTGTTCCATTTTTGCTCAAGCACAGGTATAGCAATGATCCGTTTTTTGCTCATACTAAAAGCGTCATTTCAATTCACAATGCGGTCTTTAAAGGCGTATTTAGTTATGAAGACGTGCAGTGCTTGCCAGAGTTTCATTGTCGAAACGTTCCCGATGCTGCGGTGAGTGCAACGCATATTACTATGCTCAAAGCTGGTGTAATGAATGCCGATAAGATAAACGCGGTCAGCCCTACGTACGCAGAGGAACTCAAAACAGAGCTTGGCAGTCATGGAATGGCTTGGGAGTTTCAGCAACGCGCGCAGGACTTAGTTGGTATTTTGAACGGTTGTGATTACAGTGCTTGGAACCCGGAAACGGATACTTACTTGCCAGTTAATTACTGCGCTGACCAACAAAGTATGACGCAAGGCAAGAAAGCGTGTAAACAAGCATTACAACTGCGGCTAAATTTGCCTGAAAAAGATGTAGCCATGTTCGGTATGGTTTGTCGGTTGACCCAGCAAAAAGGTGTGCATTACTTGTTGCCTGCTTTGGCCGATTTTTTGAAGCACGATGTTCAACTAGTTGTCGTTGGGACCGGAGACCCTGTACTAGCCGCTCAGCTAGAAGAGGTTGCTGCACAGTTTTCTAGTAAATTTGTCTTCGTAGAAGCTTATGATAATGAACTTGCGCATATCGTTGAAGCGGGTTCTGATTTCTTTCTGATGCCTTCTGAGTTTGAGCCGTGTGGTTTGAATCAAATCTATAGTATGGCTTACGGTACATTGCCGATAGTACGTGGTGTCGGTGGTCTAAAAGACAGCGTCAACGATTATGATGTGAACCCTTCTGAAGCGACGGGGTTTGTTTTTTTCGAACCGACACCGCAGGCATTGTTGTTAACGATGCTAAGGGCACTGTTGCTCTATGCTCAAAACGAACCTGAAGTGAATAAAGTACAGTTGCACGCGATGCAACAAGATTTTTGTTGGCAAAAGGCCGCAGAAGCTTATTTGCAACTTTACAATTCGGCGTTAAATTGACTTAAAATTGTAACGAAAGGCACCGAATGAGGTGCCTTTATTATCTTGAGTAAGGGGAGTGTGGTAGGATGGCTTTTTACTCAATAGCACGACCTTTTTGATACTTGAATATGACCCAGCCGCTACTTTTTCATAAAACCTATTTGCACCCTACTAGTCATGAGTGGGTTGTATTTGTGCATGGTGCTGGCGGTAGCTCTTCTATCTGGTTCAAGCAAATCAAAGCTTACAAGCAACATTTTAACTTATTGCTGATCGATTTAAGAGGTCATGGAAAGTCAAATCAGTTACTTAAAGAGCTCATTGCCAGCCGTTATACCTTTACGGAAGTTACCCAAGATATTTTGAAAGTATTGGACCATTTAAAGATCCAATCCGCTCATTTTGTCGGTATGTCACTTGGTACCATTATTGTTCGAAACCTTGCTGAATTATCAGCAGAGCGCGTGCGTTCAATGGTACTCGGTGGTGCTGTCACAAGGCTCAATACTCGTTCTCAAATATTGGTTAAATTAGGTAATTTTTGTAAGCACATTCTGCCGTACATGTGGCTCTACAAACTTTTTGCGTACATTGTTATGCCACAGAGAAGCCAGCGAGAGTCTCGCCATCTTTTTATTCGTGAGGCCAAGAAGCTTTGCCAAAAAGAATTTAAACGTTGGTTTATTCTTGCTGCTGATGTAAATCCTTTAATGAAGTATTTTAAAGATCGAGAGTTACCCATTCCCACACTCTATTTAATGGGCGACAGAGATTACATGTTTATTAAGCCTGTTAAAGAAATGGTTGCGGCGCATAAGCTTAGTGTTTTACGAGAGATCCCCAACTGTGGTCATGTCTGTAATGTTGAGCGGCCTGAAGATTTCAATCAACATTCCATCGAATTTATTAAGCAGCAAACGGTTTCTGCTTAGCGCTGAATAAATCGATTGAGTAGGAGTAGGGGAGTTATTAAGGCTCCCCTATTTGATGTCCACATTGCCAACAAGCACCAAACTGCCCCTCGTTTACCTCATGGCACTTCGGGCACTGCCAATCTTGATACTCATTTCCATCGGATTGTTTGCGGTAGGCTTGTACTATTCCTTCTGCTTTTACTTGTTGTTTGGCGTCAAAAAGCCAGACATAAGGATCGGTATCATCACTAAACGGCAGCTCTCCTTTTAAACCGAAAATACCTTCTCCGCGGACTTCACAGTAGACTTGCTCGGTTTTCAATAATTCGCACACGATATGCGCTTCTGCTGGGTTTTTAGCAATGAATATTTTCATTAAACACGTCCACTTACTAATTATGAGTTTTGCTGACTCGGTGTTGGCCTTACTTTATTCATAACCCATTTAGTGATGATTGGAAACAGCCCCAGTAACGCAAAAGAGGCCAATACCGCAGGTGAAATAATGCCTGACAGGCTTTCAATTGTTGCTAACTGAGTACCGGCGTTTAAGTAAACTGCAGTGCCTGGCAACATACCTACTTGGCTAGTAAGGTAAAATCGACCTACAGACATTGGCGTTAAGCCCATCAACAAGTTGATAAGAAAGAAAGGGAATACCGGAATGAGACGCAAGGAAAATAGATAAAATGCACCGTCTTTTTCGACACCTTGGTTAATTGCGATTAACTTATTGCCAAACTTGTTTTGTACCCAGTCACGCAGCAAATATCGGCTGCTTAAAAATGCTAGTGTTGCACCCATAGTACTGGCGAAAGAAACCAGTAATAAGCTCGTCCAAAAACCAAATAGAGCCGCACCAAGTAATGTAACCACAGCTGCCCCAGGAATAGAAAAAGCGGTAATTGCAATGTAGGCAAAAAAGTAAATAGCTGCCGAAAAAACAAAGTTCTGATCGATGTATGTGGTCAGCGCTTCTTGTTGTGCTTTTGCATTTTCCAACGTTAAATACTGACTAAAGTTAACGCCTAAAAAGATAATGATCGCGACCAGGATTAGGCCTAATATCAGTTTCTTATTCATATTTATGATTCCAATTTGGGATATATGTAATAAGACAGAAGGAAAGTCGAAAAAATTTCACAAAAAAACCGCAGATTAGACTGCGGTTTTACAAGATAGTTTTTAAGGCCGACTTTTATTGGAGGCCATTCATCAACTCATCTCGGCGAGCTTGAGGTACAACGCTCCAATGAGTACCGTTAATAGCCCCTTCTAGTGCCCATAACAGTTCAATGTTGACGGTTGCAGAGTGCGTATCTCTTATCGCTTTATAAGCGTTAAGTGCACCTTCCTCTTCCAGTTTTTCTACTGACTCAATGCCTGCTTTTTTCAGCATGCGTTCAGTCGCCAGTCGTAAGTTAGGCAAATCTTTCAAGCGATTAGGCTTTGTAGTTGCTTGCTGTTCTTTTTCAAGCTTTGCCTTTTTCAACGATTGGTTAGCTACTTCGATTAAGCGTTCGCTAGACTCCCATAAATCGTTGGAAATTGCGTAGTACTTAGTAACGACTGGGAAGCCACGTTTCTTATAAACGTAAGGCTTTAGCCCTTGTTTCTCGAAGTCAGATGAAGTTTGTTGGTCTGCTCTTATATGAAGCTGATTATTTACAACTAGTGCAAACATTGTTTCATCAGCGAATAGTCCGAAGCCACCAAACATTGAGCGCGACTTGATATTACCAAGTGCCTCAAATAGCTTCATAGAGTCTTTGAGTATCGGTTTATCCATGTTTTGTTATCTCGGTGTAATTAATATTACGCCACCAAAAGTCAGGTCCGAGAGAGTAGCAAACATGCGCAAAAGCAATGTCATTACAGGGTAAAGTCATCGCTTGCACACTTGCCATCGGTAACCCCGCTACCTTCCATATAGTACTATGGTTCAGGCCGGAGGCTTTGCGTCCCACCCTTTCGAATGGTTTGCCCTGTGCGTGACAGAATGAGCATACTTCGTATATTGAATTAACATCACGTTTTACCCGTAAAAGTGTGATTCTGGTTCAATAAAAAGTGTCGACAAGCGCATATTTGTGCATATTTAAGAATAAGGCGGGATGATCTCGAGGTTGTGAAGGTGTGTGATTTACCTACATATAAAACAGAGACTTAGAGATTCGAGATTTTTTGTCTAACAAACCTAAGTCAGGGGAAAGTTATTTAGAGATAAAAAATAAGCGCCCTTTTAGAGCGCTTATTTGACATCGTTATATTTGGCGAATTTTAGTTCATTTTCTTCACGGTGTTTCGAATTACAAGCTCAGGTTGCATTTCGAAAATTCGCTTTTCGTGTTCTTTATCTTTGATTCGCTCAAGTAGGATCTCGAACGCATTTTTACCCACACGACGTTTAGGTTGGTGGATAGTTGTTAACGGTGGAGAGAAGTATTCCGCAAGCTCGATGTTGTCGTAGCCGATCACTGAAATATCATCAGGAACTTTGATACCGTTTTGTTGTAGGCGGCTCATTAGGCCCAGAGCCATTGTGTCGTTAAAACAGAATACCGCTGTCGGACGTTTGTCCATTGCTGTAATTTTATCTGCGACTAATACGGCCGTATCACATTCAAAGTTACCTTCAAGGATCCAGTCTTCATTTACAGCTAGGTTTGCTTCGCTCATCGCGCGACGGAAACCTGCAATGCGCTCTTGGCAAGCAAGTTTTTCAAAATGACCGCTTAGACAAGCAATATCAGTATGGCCATTGTCGATCAGATGTTTGGTTGCGATGTAGCCACCTTCTTCTGAGTTATCCATGATCTTGTCCGCTTGTGAGCTTTCTGGACCCCAATCCATGACCACTTTAGGAATGTCGGCATGACGGTCAAGCATCTCTTTAAGCTCTTCGGTTAAGTCAGAACACATCACTAGGATGCCATCAACACGTTTTTCAGCCAGCATACGGATGTAATCGCGTTGTTTTTCGTAAATCCCACCGGTATTACACAGAATCAGAGTGTAGCCTTGGCGGTAACAGTAGCTCTCAACCCCGTCAATCACTTCTGAGAAGAATAGGTTGGTTGACTGCGTTACTAACATGCCAATCGTACGAGTTGAGTTGCACTTTAGGCTGCGTGCAACCGCACTTGGCGCGTAATTCAACTCGTCCACGGCTTTCATTACTTTTTCTTGCGTTGCTTCTGCAACGAAACGCGTTTTATTGATAACGTGCGAAACTGTCGTAGTGGAAACGCCGGCTAAGCGAGCAACGTCTTTTATAGTGGCCATAAATGGTGTCCTGTATCGAGCTACTGAAATATGTCGTGTGGATGTACCTGATGCTCTAATGGTTTACACCCAGCAATCTAAGGTTGGCGCTAAGTGTTTCGGCAGCGGTTGGTCCAAGTACGACAAAAGGGTACGTAGCAGCATCGGTCGATGAATTTTATCTTTTTTCTATCTGATGAGAAATTGCCATCAACCTGTTAAAAAACACAAAAACCGCTATATTTCAGCGGTTTACAGATAAATCATATTTAATCGTTTGCGCTCACATTTTAGCCCTATGTGGACTGACTAGCAATGTTTTCAGCAAGAGATTTGTGTATTTGAAGTCACATTTTGACTGCTAAATAACCAAGCGTCTTTGAGCTAAGTTAAGGCAAACGAATAATATACCCAACTTACTTACATTCAGTTATTTCAGGTATACAGGAAGCCCGATAGGCGGGCTCCTTAAAAAATAGGCGGCAATTATTCCCCAAGAAGGTAAGCGCTGTCTAGTTTACAAAATGCAACTAATAGTTTCGCGACGCTCGAGTAGAACCCAAATTCGTCAAATTGTTTACATTTGTCTGCAAACTGAGGTAGCCAAGACATCAACTGTTGCTGGATAAAGTCGTTTTGTTTAACGAAGGCTTCTTCCATGTGTTTTTCTTGCTCAAGTTCGTTTGAGCGGATAATCATGTTGCCGAGAAAGTCGAGTTCAACGGCTAAGTGGTCCGCAGGCTCTTTTAGATTTTCATCTACTTGAACGCCAAATTCTGCCATCAACTTTTCCATTTCCTCGGCTGGCTTGTCATTCAGCAAACCTGATTCACCGATGTACATCGATGCGTAAGGAAGAGCGCCGTATTTTTCTGTCTTCAAAAACAGTTCACAAAAGTCAGCAGCAAGCTCCAATTGAGCGTCTTCACGATCTTGCAATCGGTTTAGTGCATCAACGAGGCTATCAACGGCTGGTTTCAGCGACTCATTTTCACCTAAACCTGCTAGAAAACTGCGAATTTCAACACTGTGGTAGGCTTCCAGCTCTTTCTCTGTTAGCTCTTTTGCGAACAAGCTCGAAAACCACCAGTAAATTTCAGCGCGTTTTTCATTAAAAGCTTTCACTTCTTGCATTTTGGGCTCCTGAATGATGCTTCAAGTTGTGCATCACAAAGTCAATTAGGGATATCCCCTAAGTGTAATCAATTAAAATGAATAGCAGTAACTATAATTATTATGTTTTATGGTCAAAAATTAACGTTTATTAATAGCGATGGGTAAGCTTGTTTTGAATCAATAAAAACGCTAAATCTTGCTTTTTAATGTATCTATGACTAGAAATGTTACTAGTTATGAATAGAATACGTCTTGGATAATAAGAAGACAGAAAAGTGGTGTAAATGAGCTATCACGTATTAGTCGTAGAAGATGATGTTGTAACTCGTAGTAAGCTTGCGGGATATTTCCAAAATGAGGGTTACCAAGTCAGCGAAGCAGAGAGTGGCGCAGAAATGCGTGAGGTCCTGCAAGCGGGTGATGTAGACCTAATAATGCTGGATATCAACCTGCCGGGTGAAGACGGCCTGATGCTTACTCGTGAATTACGTAGCCAATCGGATATTGGTATCATATTAGTAACAGGACGCACGGATAGCATTGATAAAATCGTAGGCCTAGAAATGGGCGCTGACGATTATGTGACAAAACCTTTTGAACTGAGGGAGTTGTTGGTTCGCGTAAAAAACTTGCTGTGGCGTATTTCAGCAGCGCGTAGCGGTAGCGCGAAAGCGAACGAAACCAGTGAAGAACATATTGTACGTTTTGGAGAGTGGACATTCGACATTCAACGTCGTGCGCTGAGCCGTAACGGCGAACCCGTAAAATTGACCAAAGCAGAATACGAACTTTTGGTGGCGTTATCGTCTTACCCTAACCAGGTGTTAAGTCGCGAGCGTATTTTGAATATGATCAGCCACCGAGTTGATGCACCCAATGATCGTACTATTGATGTTCTTATTCGACGTATGCGCGCAAAAATGGAGTTTGATCCAAAGAACCCGCAAATTTTTGTGACGGTGCACGGCGAAGGCTATATGTTTGCTGGTGATTAAACTGAACAAACCTAAGTCTTAAAAAGAAAAAGGAGAGCTTCGGCTCTCCTTTTTTGTGGTTTCAAGATAGTACTACTTTGCTTCAACCATTGGTGTTTGGCCGACAGTATCACGCAATCTTTGCCAAATGCTGCCCAAGTACTCATGCCAATAAAGCTCTGTTTGTTCTAAGTAACGCGCTTTAGGTGAGTATTTATCCCAAGGTTGACTGATTTCGCTAATAGCTAAGAAGTTGGTCGGGGCTGGGATTGGTTTAATGCCTGCTGCGTTGAACTCATACAATGCACGGCTCATGTGACTCGCAGAAGTGACTAACACAATCTCCTTTTGTTGAACGAATGCAGCCGCTTGACGCGCCTCTTCCCACGTATCTTTCGCATCTTCTAATAAAATGATATCGGATTTCGCGACTCCCAACGCAAGGGCAACGTTCGCCATCATTCTCGCATGGCTAATTTCAGAACCGCCAGCATAGCCAGACAAAATTAATTTAGCACCTGGATACATTCTTAAAATACGAATGCCTTCAGTTAAGCGCATTAATGCTGCACGGCTTAACTGCGAGGTGGGTGGAATTTCGTCATCGATAACATGACCATTCCCTAAAACCATCACGTAGTCGATGGTGCCAGAAACTGGCAAAAAGGCTTTATGCTCTCGCTCTAATGGCATAAGCAGCTTGGTTGAAACAGGTTGGAAGGCAACAAGAAAAATGCCAACAAAAGAGAATAGAACAACGAAGCAGCCAGTTTTACGTTTTGTGGTAAAACTAATGAGAGCAAGACCCAACAAGCCTATCAGCAGCAATGCCGGAAGTGGCATAAGCAAGGCTGACACTACTTTTTTCAGCTCAAACATACATAAATAGTCCGAAAAAACATCAATTGATAATAAAAATGAGGGTACCCCTCTTTATTCCTGCTTTCCTTGTGCCAGAATAGCGGCACAATCCGTTATGATAACTCAGCAGAAGTGACAGAAGACCGCAATTTCGACGATATCGCCCACAAATTTGCAAAAAATATTTACGGCTCCGACAAAGGGGAGATCCGCCAAATCATTGTGTGGGAAGATTTTCTACAGATTCTAAGTGAATTAGATGCTGACCAGCAACCCCTAGAGGTGTTGGATGCTGGTGGTGGTTTGGCACAAATGTCGCAAAAGCTTGCTAAGCTCGGACATCGAATCGCTTTATGTGATCTATCTTCGGAAATGCTGCAGTTGGCTAAGCAGGATATTGAAAAAAACGGTTTGCTTGAGCAGTATCGCTTGATTCATTCGCCTGTCCAATCCATTGGTGAGCATATGGGTGAACAGGTGGATCTTGTTATGTTTCACGCCGTCATGGAGTGGTTGGTCGATCCTAAGGCCGCACTTGAAACGGTACTAGAACAAGTAAAACCGGGAGGCATTGCATCAGTGATGTTCTATAACCACCATGGTTTAGTCTATAAAAACGTGGTTTGTGGCAACATTCCTCATATATTAGACGGCATGCCCCACCGAAAAAGATTTAAACTACAGCCGCAAAAAGGCTTAAAACCTGAAGAAGTCTACCAATGGATAGAAGATTCAGGCTTTAGTATTTGTGGCAAATCTGGTCTCCGCTCATTTAGTGATTACATAGGTAATATGCAATACATGGGCGATTACGAGTTTGAAGATGTGTTGGCGCTAGAAAAACAACTTTGTCGACAAGAGCCATACCTCTCATTAGGCCGCTACATTCATGTGTGGGCTAAAAAGAACGATAAACAGGAATAACAATGAGTGAGATGACTCTCAATGCTGCAGAGCAACCAATCGATGAGTTGGTTGGCTGGGTTAAGCAGCACGATTTCTCGTTGAACCTGACCACAGAGCGATTGGCATTCTTAATAGCCATTGCCGTACTGAGTAATGAAAGGTTCGATGAAGAATTGGGTGAAGGTGAATTGCATGATGCGTTTGCCATCGTCACTCGATTATTTGATGAGACTGGCGAAGCATCCGCTTTTCGTGCTAACAACGCCATCAACGAGATGGTAAAGCAGCGCCTTATTAGCCGTTTTGTCAGTGAGATTACTGATGGAGCGAGCATTTACCGCTTGTCGCCTTTAGCGATAGGAATTACCGATTACTACGTGCGTCATCGTGAGTTCTCGAAACTGCGCCTTTCTATTCAACTGTCTATGGTGGCAGATGAAATGGCGAAAGCGATTGAGGCAGCACAAAAAGGTGGCACACCGGGCCACTGGAAGAAAAACGTATACGGAGTTTTAAAATATTCTGTAGGCGAAATCTTCGATCAAATCGATCTTAACCAACGTGTGATGGATGAGCAGCAGCAATCTGTAAAACAACAAATTGCCGATCTGCTAAATAAAGACTGGCGCGAAGCGATCAACAACTGTGAAGCGCTCCTATCAGAAACATCAAGCACGTTGCGTGAACTTCAAGATACGCTGCAAGCCGCCAGTGATGAACTGCAAACTCAGATCCTAGATATTCAAGAAATTGTGTACGGCGATCCTGAGCTAGAGTTCATCGAAGAAGCGTTGTTTGGTCTGCAAATGAAGCTGGATCGAATCACAAGCTGGGGCCAGCAAGCGATCGACCTTTGGATTGGTTACGACCGACATGTGCACAAGTTCATCCGTACTGCAATTGATATGGATAAGAACCGTGCGTTTAGCTCGCGTCTACGTCAATCCGTCAAAGATTACTTCGATGCGCCTTGGTATCTGACTTATGCAGATGCGGAAAGGCTTTCTGACCTTCGTGATGAGGCCCTAGTCCTGCGTGATGACGAGGTAACGGGTCAAGTTCCGATGGAAGTAGAATACGAAGAGTTTCAACAAGTCAATGATGAGTTGTCTGAACGAATTGGTGACATGCTAAAAGCGCATAAAGATCAAGGCACGCCAATCGACTTGAGTGTGGTATTGCGAGATTACCTTGCACAGCATCCTTACACTCATCATTTTGATTTAGCTCGCATTATCGTTGATCAAGCCGTACGTCTGGGGTATTCAGAATCGGATTACCAAGCGATTCAACCGGACTGGAAAGCAATCAACGAATTTGGGGCAAAGGTACAAGCGAATGTCATCGACCGATACTAATGAATACATGTCAGAGAATCTGGCAAAAGCAATCTCTAACCCTCTGTTCCCAGCGCTAGACAGCATGCTACGAGCAGGGCGTCATATCTCAAGTGAAGATCTGGATAACCACGCGTTGTTATCGGACTTCGAACTTGAGCTTTCTTCTTTCTACCAGCGCTACAATACCGAATTGGTGAAAGCGCCAGAAGGTTTCTTCTACCTTCGTCCTCGTTCAACTTCTTTGATTGGCCGCAGTGTGCTTTCTGAGCTGGATATGCTGGTGGGTAAGGTACTGTGTTTCCTTTACCTAAGCCCAGAGCGTCTTGCGCACGAAGGCATCTTCACTAACCAAGAGTTGTACGACGAGCTACTTGCTCTGGCTGATGAAAACAAGCTGATGAAGCTAGTGACGAACCGTGCTACCGGTTCTGACCTTGATAAAGAAAAGCTGTTTGAAAAAGTACGTACGTCACTTCGTCGTCTACGCCGCCTAGGCATGATCATCAACATCGGTGAGACCGGTAAATTCAGCATCAGTGAAGCGGTATTCCGCTTTGGTGCCGATGTACGTATTGGCGATGATATGCGTGAAGCGCAGCTACGTCTGATCCGTGATGGTGAAGCGGTAGTGCACACCAAAGAGCCAAGCCAAGGCAGCCTATTGTCTGAAGAAGATCAAGACGACCAAGCCCAAGAAGAAACAACAGAAGAGGGTGAAGCATGAGCATGATTGAACGCGGTAAATACCAATCGCTGACCATGGTCAACTGGAACGGCTTCTTTGCCCGTACTTTTGACATCGATGGTCTGGTCACCACGCTATCAGGTGGTAACGGTGCAGGTAAATCAACCACAATGGCGGCGTTCATCACCGCATTGATTCCTGACCAAACGCTACTGCACTTCCGTAACACAACCGAAGCGGGCAGCAGCCAATCGTCTCGCGATAAAGGTTTATACGGTAAGCTGCAGCCGGGCGCATGTTATGCGGCGCTAGATGTGGTGAACTCACGTAACCAACGCCTACTGTTTGCAGTAAAACTGCAGCAAGTTGCGGGTCGTGATAAGAAAGTAGACATCAAACCGTTTGTTATCCAAGGTCTTCCTAGCCATGTGAAACCAACGGATATCTTGGTTGAAAGCGTATCTGCGACTCAAGCTCGTGTACGTCAAATCAACGAAGTAAAAGAATCGATCGCGGAATTTGAAGGCGTTCAGTTCAAAGCGTTCTCTTCTATCGTGGATTACCACGCACAAATGTTTGAATTCGGTGTGATTCCGAAGAAACTGCGCAACTCTGGTGACCGCTCTAAATTCTACCGCCTGATCGAAGCATCGCTTTACGGTGGTATTTCAAGTGCGATTACGCGCTCGCTACGTGACTACCTTCTGCCACAAAACGGCGGCGTGAAGAAAGCGTTCCAAGATATGGAATCGGCGCTGCGTGAAAACCGCATGACGCTAGAAGCGATCAAAACTACGCAAGCAGACCGTGACTTGTTCAAACACTTGATTACAGAGTCGACCAACTACGTGGCAGCAGACTATATGCGCCATGCCAACGAGCGTCGTAAAAAACTAGAACAGACACTGTCTTTGCGTTCAGAGTTATTTGGTTCTCGCGAGACCTTGATTGAGCAAAACAACCTGCTTAACCGCGTTCAAGAAGAGCTGGAACTGCTGATCGAGTCAGAATCTTCTTTAGAGCAAGACTACCAAGCGGCTTCGGATCACTTGCAACTGGTGCAAAACGCGCTGCGTCAGCAAGAGAAGATCGAACGCTACCAAGAAGATCTTGAAGAGCTGAGCGAGCGTCTTGAAGAACAAATGATGGTAGTGGAAGAAGCGCAAGAACGCGTGATGATGGCTGAAGAGCAAGCGACCGTTGCAGAAGAAGAGGTGGACAGCCTTAAGACGCAACTTGCTGATTACCAGCAAGCTCTTGACGTTCAGCAAACTCGCGCGCTTCAATACCAACAAGCCGTTCAAGCGCTGGAGAAAGCGAAGCAGCTACTTGGCGATGACAGCCTAACGGCAGAATCCGCACAAGCGTTAGTGGCGGAGCTTAAAAACAAAGAGTCAGAAAATACCAATACGTTGTTGTCTGTGAAACATAAGCTCGATATGTCATCAGCTGCGGCAGAGCAGTTTGATACTGCATTGAAGCTTGTACAGAGCATCGTTGGCCCTGTTGAGCGCAAAGAAGCCTCTGAGCACGCAAAATCGGCAATCGCTAAAGCTCGAGAATCACAGCAAATTGCACAAAACGAACAGCAATGGCGAGCACAACACCGTGATCTCGAACGCAGCCTTAACCAGCAGCGTCAAGCACGTGAACTGGTTGCTGAATACAAAAAGCAATATCACGTCGAGCTAACCGATGAAGTTACGTTTGAACAAGAACGTGAACGTCATGCGATGCAAATCGAATCACTAGAGATAGCTCAAGAGGAAGTTCGTGATCAGCGTGGTGAACAGCGCCGTCTAGAGCAAAACGCGGCGGCAGAAATCAGTAAGTTTGAAGCGATAGCGCCAGCTTGGATTGCGGCGAACGATGCGCTAGAGAAACTGAGAGAGCAGAGCGGGGCAGACCTTGAGGATCGCCATGCGGTAATGAACCACATGCAGGTTGTTCTTGAGCAAGAAAGGGAGCTGTCCTTAGCTAAAGATAAACTTGCTGAGCGTCGCAGTCAGCTTGACACTGAGATTGAACGTCTTGCTTCTCCTGGTGGTTCAAACGACCCTCGCCTGAAAGGTTTGGCTGATACTTTAGGCGGTGTATTACTGTCTGAGATCTACGATGACATCACGATTGATGACGCGCCTTACTTCAGTGCGATGTACGGTCCGGCTCGTCACGCTATCGTTGTTTCTGATCTGTCAGGTATCGAAGAGAAACTGGTAGAGCTAGACGACTGTCCAGAAGACTTGTACATCATTGAAGGTGACATCGATGCCTTTGATGACAGCTCGTTCGATGCAGAAGAGCTAGAAGGCGCGGTTTGTGTTCGCATGAACGACCGCCAAATGCGTTACTCTCGCTTGCCTGAGATCCCATTGTTTGGTCGTGCAGCACGTGAGCAGCGTCTTGAGTTGCTGCGTAACGAACGAGAAGAAGTGGTAGAGAAGCACGCAAAAGCGGCGTTTGACTCTCAGAAAATGCAGCGTTTGTACCAAGCATTTAACCAATTTGTGTCTAACCATATTCAAGTTGCTTTTGACGCCGATCCAGAACAAGCACTCGCAACCATTCGTGATAAGCGTAACCAAATCGCTCGCGTGCTGGCGGATCTGGATGCGAAAGAGCAACAACAACGTTCTCAGCTTCAAACTAGCAAGCAAGCGTTGTCTTCTCTGGACAAGCTAGCGTCACACATGGTGCTTGTTGAAGATGAGTCATTGCAAGCACGTTTTGATGAGCTAGAAGAGAAAATCGCTCAGCTTGCAGAGGCAAAAAACTTCTTAAACAACTATGCAAAAGCCATCACGCAATTAGAGAATATTGCGTCTGCGCTTGATGCTGACCCAGAGCAATTTGATGCACTAGAAGCAGAATACAAAGCGGCAGATGAACAGTTACAAGATCTTAAGAAGCAAATCTTTGCACTCTCGGATCTGGTTGAACGTCGTCACTACTTCGCTTACTCAGACTCGGTTGATCTTCTGAACAAAAGTAGCGAACTGAGTGAGCAGCTAAAAGCGAAGTTGGTTCAAGCTGAACAGACTCGTACTCGTTCTCGTGAAGAGTTGAAGCAAGCACAAGGACAAATGAACCAATACAACCAAGTATTGGCGTCTTTGAAGAGTTCGCATCAAGCGAAGCAAGAAACCGTACAAGAGTTCAAACAAGAGCTGCAAGAGTATGGCGTAAATGCCGATGAAGGCGCGGAAGAGCGTGCAATGCGCCGTCGTGACGAGCTGCAAGAACGCTTACATACTTCACGTAGCCGTAAGAGTGAATACGAGCGCACGATAACGTCGACCGAGCTTGAGATGAAAGGCTTGGCGAAACGTCTGAAGAAAGTGCAGAAAGAATACGCAGAGCTGCGCAAATTTGTCGTTGCAGCGAAAGCGGGTTGGTGTTCAGTACTTCGCTTAGCGCGTGAAAACGATGTTGAGCGTCGTCTACACAAACGTGAACTGGCGTATATGTCGGCAGATGAATTGCGTTCCATGTCGGATAAATCATTGGGTGCGCTGCGTCTTGCTGTTGCAAACAATGATGACTTGCGTGATGCACTCCGTTTGTCTGAAGACAACGCTCGCCCAGAGCGTAAAGTTCTGTTCTACATTGCTGTTTACCAACACCTTCGTGAGCGTATTCGTCAGGACATCATCCGCACCGATGACCCAGTAGAAGCGATCGAAGAGATGGAAGTGGAACTGGCGCGTCTAACGGAAGAGCTAACGCAACGTGAAAACCGCCTAGCGATCAGCTCTGAGTCGGTAGCGAGCATCATCAAGAAGACGATTCAGCGTGAGCAAAACCGTATTCGTATGCTGAACCAAGGCTTGTCGAACATCTCGTTCGGTCAGGTCAAGGGCGTACGTCTAAACGTGAAAATTCGTGAAAGTCACGAAGTGTTACTGAACGGTCTAGCGACACAACAAGAGCAGCATAAAGATCTGTTCGAATCGACTCGCTTTACCTTCTCTGAAGCAATGGCGAAACTGTTCCAACGTGTGAACCCACATATCGATATGGGTCAACGTTCTCCTCAGGTTCTGGGTGAAGAGCTACTGGATTACCGTAACTACCTAGAGCTAAGTGTAGAAGTGAACCGTGGTACAGATGGTTGGCTACAGGCTGAGTCTGGCGCGCTATCAACAGGTGAAGCGATCGGTACTGGTCAGTCAATCCTTCTGATGGTTGTTCAAAGCTGGGAAGAAGAATCTCGTCGTCTACGCAGCAAAGACATTGTGCCTTGTCGTCTGCTCTTCTTGGATGAAGCTGCGCGTCTGGATGCGAAATCGATCGCGACATTGTTCGAATTGTGTGACCGTCTGGATATGCAGCTTCTTATCGCGGCACCAGAAAACATCAGCCCAGAGAAAGGGACTACCTACAAGTTGGTGCGTAAGGTGTTTAAAGACCATGAGCACGTACACGTAGTTGGTCTACGTGGTTTTGGTCAAACGGATAAGCCTAAGACCGAAGCGCAAGAGATGATCGAAGAGTTTGAATCGTAAACTCTGAATCTAGCAAAACGCCCGCAATGAACGCGGGCGTTTTTGTATTTGTTAGTTGGAGGCTTCAAAGCGTATAAAATAAGCCGAGACTGTAGGACGACAGTCTCGGCTTATTAATAGAACTTAGCGGGGAGGCTAAGTTCTATTCCTCTGAAATATCGTCTCTGATATCGATCATTTCAGCAAGCTCTTCAAGTGCTTGGACAGAAAGCTCAGACAAGCGTTGTAAATGCTGGTCTAAGCTCTCTTGTTCTTCAAGCTCTGGTTCATCGTTATCTGTTTCTTTTGTTAGCATTTCTCAACCTCTCAAGTTGAGTAAGGGGAGACCTCATCATACTCAAAAGTTAAAGGAGAAAAGAAACGATCTATGTTGATTCTGTTAGCTCGATCATTGATTCAAGTTATAGGTGAGATGGGTTTGTTTAATAAGATTAGTAGGTAGACGGTTTTGGAAACGGAAATAAAAACGCCAGCAATCCGAACAATTACTGGCGAATGGTATTGCGATTGGCGATTAGAACTGTGGTTTTACCCCAAACTGCTCTGCTGCGTAGGCGACACGTTCAATCGGCTTTGGGTACTCGGCAGGTGTGCCGAGGCTCTCTATGTGTTTCAAACGAGGAAGCAAGCCTGCACCATTAGCGATTTGGATTGCCAAGCCAGGACGAGCGTTGAGCTCTAAAACCATAGGTCCTTCCTCTTTATCCAGCACCATATCCGTACCCATGTATCCCAACCCTGTCATCTCCCACGCACTAGACGCAAGCTCAAGCAAGCGCTCCCAGTGCGGGACTTGGAGGGTAGAAAGGTCTTTGCCTGTATCCGGATGGTGGGTGACTGGATGGTCGAATTGCACCGCTCGGATTGCTTTACCTGTGGCGATATCAATGCCCACGCCCACAGCGCCTTGGTGAAGGTTTGCTTTACCGTCCGACGCCGCCGTAGAACAGCGCATCATTGCCATAACAGGGTAGCCTTTAAATACGATGATTCGAACATCAGGCACACCTTCATAACTGAAGCCATCGAAACAATCATCAAACTTAATCAGGTTCTCAACGACTGCGACGTCGTTTTTACCACCAAGAGAGAAAAGGCCTGCAAGCGCATTACTGATATGACGTTCAACTTCGTCCTTACCAATTGTAGAGCCGGAAGGTTTGGTATAGACCCCATCTTTATGCGAGGTAATAACCAAAATACCCTTACCACCACTACCTTGAGCGGGCTTGATAACAAAACCAGGCCAATCTTGCACCATTCTATGGATTGTCTTTACTTCTGCTTGGTTATGAATAACGCCGATCAGGGCAGGGACTGTCGCCCCTGCTGCCTGCGCAATGATTTTAGTCTTGAGCTTGTCATCAACTAATGGGTACTTAGAACGATCATTGTAACGGCCGATATAACTGTGGTTACGTTTGTTCATCCCCATAATGCCTTTATGGCGAAGCTTAGCTGGCGAAGTAAAACTTTCGAACATCGTTTAGTCCTCCGCTAGTGGTTTGAAACGACGTAACTCAGTTAGACGGTAACCTGTGTAAGTACCTAGCAATAGAATACCGGCCAGAACAATCAACTGTAGACCTATGAAATTAAAGGTTAGGTGCTGAATGTATGAGTTCGTCATTGCTAAGTAAACCAATACTGCGGTGAGCAGTGAGCCCCCACCTTGCAAAGCGACTTCTTTCGCACCTTCTTCTTCCCATAGGATAGACATACGTTCAATTGTCCAAGACAAGATGATCATCGGGAAGAACGTAATTGTTAAGCCTTCCGTTAAGCCCATCTTAAATGCGACTACTGTGAACACCGAAATGATCATAATAACGGTAATAATGACCGCTGATATCCGTGCTACAAGTAGTAAGTTCAACCTCGATAAGTAACTTCGAATAATCAAGCCTGTGCCAACGATCAGTAAGAAACCGACAATACCCGTTAATAGCTGGGTTTGAACAAACGCAACAGCAATCAGTACTGGCATGAAAGTACCGGATGTTTTTAGACCGATAATCACACGCAAGAACACCACGATAAGGGCACCGATAGGGATCAGCATGATAGTCTTAAACATCGCTTGTTCTTCAAGAGGCAAGCTATGAATTGAAATATTCAGCAGCCCATCAGCTTCTATCTTGTTGTTCGTCGCTTGCTGTGGAGTCATTTCTTGCTTGATCATTGAGAAATGAACTTGGCTATTTTTACCACCAACAAGATCAAGCAGGGATACATTCGACTCATCCCAAACTAATAAGTTTGGTTTCACAGCTTTCTGTTCGGAATTTGGTGAGAACAGCACCCAATCTTTACCCGACCAAACCTGAACCATTGGTTGAATGGTTTGGCGTCGACGTCCATCTTCTAGTTCGATAACACCGACTGTTTTACTCTGTATACCTGCGGTAAGCAAAATATTATGTAGTGCATCAGTACGGCTGAAGTCATTCAGTAGTAGCGATGAGTTTTGACTGTCTGGGTCATTAAGCGCTTTGATGAGCTCACGAGTAAAGGTCACATTGTCGGCAGAGCGACTCATCGCACGCTCTACAAGGGCATTTGCCGCCGCGGCTTGTGGCGCTGATAGAGTTGGTGGCGTAATGTCTTCAGTTGGTGGTAGAGGCGTAACTTTAGCCTGAGGGTCCACTAAGAACTGCGCTTTGTAGTAAATGGTTTGAGGACCTTTGGCCTGACGAATTGACCACTCGGCACGACGTCCAGAATCAGAATTAATGTAGGAAACGCCATAACCAGAAGAGGAAGCGGATTCACCGATAAGCGTATAACCACTTTGTGTATGAGGTGCTGCGAGTGAAGCTTTGACTTCATTGCCGTTAGCATTGAACTCAATACGTGCCTCTACATCCCATACCTGACGAGTTTCGCCTGGTGTCCAAGGCACGCCGTAGTTTTCATGTCTGAAAACACTCAAAGCAATGCCCGCAATCACCAATAAGATGATTGAAAGGTAAAACGGTATTTTTGACGTCATAATCTACCTTATTATTTTTTATCTTCGTCCGTTTGGATATAGGTACGACTTACATCGACAAGTGCGATGTCGCGCATAAATTCTCTACCCAGTAAAATAGGATGGTTCATATGCGAGCGATCTGCCAACGTAAATTGCGCTTTTTCATGAATTTTTCCAACGCGCACCCAAAGTTCGACTACAGCGCGACGTTCTAGTTCTTCACTGGTAACTTGGCGAATTTTTACGTAACGAATGACTGGCGCTTCGATCCAAGTATTTTTTTCTTCTTCAGATTTACTGGTATCTGCCAGGTGGAATCGAACCCAGTTTTTGCCGTTTCTTTCGAACTCTTCAATATCAACTGCATTTAAAGATGAGGTTGCGGCACCGGTGTCGACACGTGCATCAAAAGTCTGCTTAATGGAGTCGATAGTGACCTTTTCAATTGAGCCAAGGACAATATCATGAGTTGGTGTTGGTTCCACAGGAGCAGGAGATTGGACAATAATCGGCTCTTTTGGCTTTTTCACTTCTGCCATTGCTTCATCACGAAATGTCAGAAGTTCAACCTGTAGTTTATCGACTTGTTCTTCAAGGCTGTCGATATAGTCCGATTGGTTGCTGAGCTGAAGCTCTAAGTTAGTAATGCGATTATTGACATTCGCTTCTGAAGTTTGAATAGCCGCTAACGTTTCTTGGTGGTACTGTTCGCCTTTGGTTAGTGAGCATCCAGATAGTAAGGCGATGGCAACAATCGGGGTCAATCGTAATAACATTGAAAACCTTGGGATTGGATTAAGTTGTTTATTTTTTAGGAGTTTAGCTCATATCGATAAAGCCTCACAAGTAAGAATGTTTCTCTATTACTTATTGTTTGAGGAATAGTGATGAAAAGCTAAAAATCAAGGACATAAAAGCGCATCCTTATTTAGAGCGTGCTTATGTTTTGATGTAACAAATGGACTCGAAAAACAAACACGCTCAGTACGAGGAAAGAGGGTAATGTCTTAACTCGTAAAATGAGTTAAGACAATGTCAGGAATCTCAGCGAATTATGGTTTGCGAGCGACAAGAACCGCGCGGCGAGGGGCAGGGTAACCTTCTACAGTCTTGCTTGGGTTGTTCGGATCTAGATAGTCTGGTAGAGAGTTATGCGTCATCCAATCTGTGGTACGTTGTTCATCAACTGAAGTGACGTTTTCATCAACGATGCGCACATCTTCAAATCCTACCAACTCTAACCACACTTTCAGCGCTTTTGCTGAAGGGAAGAAATAGACATTACGCATTTGTGCGTAACGAGACGTTGGAACCAACACTGCATTCTCATCACCTTCAATCACGAGTGTTTCTAGTACGAGTTCACCACCAGACACTAATTGATCTTTTAGCTGCACCAAGTGATCCAGTGGAGAGCGACGGTGGTAAAGCACGCCCATGCTGAATACCGTGTCGAACGCTTCTAACTTAGGTAGTTGTTCAATACCCAACGGCAGTAGGTGCGCACGTTGGTCATCGCCCATGAGTTTACGAATTGCTTCGAACTGAATTAGGAACAGGTGAGATGGATCGATACCGACGGTTAAGCGTGCACCTTCACCCAGCATGCGCCACATGTGGTAGCCGTTACCACAACCAACATCGAGTACGCTGCGGTTCTTTAATGGAGAAATATGCGGAAGCACACGGTCCCATTTCCAGTCACTGCGCCACTCAGTATCAATATGAATGCCGTGTACGTGGTATGGCCCTTTGCGCCATGGGTGGAATGTACGAAGTAAGTTCTCTAATTTCTTCAGCTCACCTTCATGGAAAGGAGTGTCGTTGCTGATGGTCACTGAATTCTTGATGTCAATTTGATCCGGTGAGCCTTCTGGAATCTTGTTCAGTGCTTTCAACCAGCGACCAAAGTCACCGTGCTCTGCATTTTGCCAATCCGTTAGCTGTTGTGGTAGCACATTGAGCCAAGGTTGAAGACGTGTGTCTTGGGCAATCAATTGGTAGAAGTTTGCAAAGTTAAACATAGTTAGTTAATCGCTGAGTTGATGGTATTAAAATTATTAAATAACAGCCTAAAGTGGCGTGATTCAGGGCCTTTGTATGCACGGTTTATTTAATTGCGAACATAGAGCCAAAGTTAAAGCATTGGAACCAAACATCGTAGCTAGAAAAGCCAATTTTAGCGAAACGCTCTTTATGCTCTTTCTTTGAATCTGGGCGCATTACGTTTTCTATCGCGCTGCGCTTTTGGCTGATTTCTAGTTCGCTATAACCATTCGCACGTTTAAAATCGTGGTGAAGGTCAATTAAAAGCTCGTTCGACACTTCATCTTCAAAGACGAATTTCTCCGACAAAATCAAAATTCCGCCTGGACGCAGACCTGCATAGATTCGTTTGAGCAGGGCGTAACGATCGTCTGGAGAAAGAAATTGCAGAGTAAAGTTCAGCACGACAACCGATGCGTTTTCAATATCGATATTACGGATATCCGCTTCAACCACATCTACAGGAGTATCGCTTCGGTACGCGTTTACATGTAATTTGCAACGCTCAACCATTGCAGGTGAATTGTCGACCGCAATGATCTTACAGCCTTCTTGTTTGATATGACGACGCATAGACAGCGTAGCAGCGCCCAAAGAGCAACCTAGGTCGTAGATGTTTGAGTGAGGTTTTACAAAACGTTCTGCCAGCATACCAATTGCAGAAATAATGTTGCTGTAACCCGGCACCGATCGTTGAATCATGTCAGGAAATACTTCCGCTACGCGTTCATCGAACGTGAAATCCCCAATTTTATCGATTGGAGCCGAAAAAATAGTATCTGGATTGCTCTTAGGGTTCATAACCAAGTCTCTGCATACAAGCCGCCTGAAAACGTCAGGCACCAAAAAAGGCGCGTATTTTATGGGAATTTCACGCCTCTGTCATGTGTTGCGTTAGAACATCTGCAACTGCGAGTTGCCATCGTTAGCCGGGAAAGAGGCTAAGTCAGGAAGTGTTATACGCTTTTGTATGTCTTTATACAGATTGGCTGCCAACTCCGGCGCAATTATATTGTCCGCAGTATGGATCATGACATACGGCTGTTTACCTTCTGCAATCCATTGCGGCAACTTGCTGAGCCATGGTGTAAAAAACTCGTAATTTTGCTGTTCTTCTGGATGACCAATAAAGCGAATCAAAGGGTGTGAAGCGGTAGCAATGGCGTGGACTGGTACTCTTGGTTTTTTCATTTGCGCATCAATGATCGCTTCATTGTTTGGCTTAGCGGCAAAGACAGGGCGGCTATCCATAATAATGCGGTCAATGTTATTTTCTACTAACCATTGGTTAAGCGCTCGCTCTTCTTCACCTTTGGAGAAAAATGCCATATGACGAACCTCAACACCAAGAGGGAAGTTAGGTGGAAAGCTCGCACAGAACTTTTTCAATCGATCAAGGTACTCAGGACCAAAAGCGGCTGGCAATTGAATTGTCCATTGCCCCACACGGTCATGCAACGGCTCCATGATTTTCATGAAGTCTCTCAGTTGTTCGCTGCAACCTCTTAGCATTTGCTCATGAGTGATGGCTTTAGGAAGTTTGAAAGTAAAGCGAAAATCATCGTGGGTTGCTGCTCTCCAGTTTTGCACCGTGTTGAGCGTCGGCGTGGCATAAAATGTCGTGTTGCCTTCTACGGTATGGAACACCTGTGCATACTTTTCTAAACGTTCAGCGGGCTTTGTCCCGCTGCCGTAAAAGCTTTGTTGCCATTGATTGTGCGACCACATCGTCAATCCAAGTCGAAGAGGTAAGTTATCCATTATTCTTTACTGCTTGCTACTCGTGTGAATACTTTACGAGAGTTTTGCTGAAATAGGTAATTTCACGCTATAATCTCCACCAATTTTTTCGCTTTGGTGCGCTTTTGAACACTTGTTGTACTAAAAAGCACCAGTGAATGATAAAACACACGTAATTGTATGTTGAGTAGTCGATTTTCGTGGACATTCAGCGTATAACTGAATCTTTACTCTGCTTGGCAATGAGGCTGACAGAGCGTAGTTAACAACATTTGAGAGATTGGGAATTTCATTATGCGTACCCATTACTGTGGTCACCTGAACAAGTCCCTTGCAGGACAAACTGTAGAACTTTGCGGCTGGGTTAACCGTCGTCGTGATTTAGGCGGTCTTATTTTTATTGATATGCGAGATCGCGAAGGTATCGTTCAGGTAGTTGTTGATCCAGATATGGCGGATGCGTATGAAGTGGCTAACACACTTCGTAATGAATTCTGTATCAAACTAACGGGTGAAGTACGCGTTCGTCCAGAAAGCCAAGCAAACAAAGACATGGCAACAGGTGAAGTTGAGATCCTTGCGACAGGTCTTGAAATCATCAACCGCAGTGACGTTTTGCCTCTAGACTTCAACCAAAAGAACTCTGAAGAGCAACGTCTGAAGTACCGTTACTTAGACCTTCGTCGTCCAGAAATGAGTGACCGCATCAAGCTACGTGCTAAAGCATCTAGCTTTGTTCGTCGTTTCCTAGATGACAACGGCTTCCTAGATATCGAAACACCAGTACTAACGAAAGCGACACCAGAAGGCGCGCGTGACTACCTAGTACCTAGCCGTGTTCACAAAGGCAGCTTCTACGCGCTTCCTCAGTCTCCACAGCTATTCAAACAGCTTCTAATGATGTCTGGTTTTGACCGTTACTACCAAATCGTTAAGTGTTTCCGTGATGAAGACTTGCGTGCTGACCGTCAGCCAGAATTCACTCAGATCGATATCGAAACGTCATTCATGACGGCTGACCAAGTACGTGAAGTGACGGAAAACATGGTTCGCGATATGTGGCAAGAGCTACTAAACGTAGACCTAGGTCAGTTCCCAGTAATGCCATTCAGCGAAGCGATTCGCCGTTTCGGTTCTGACAAGCCAGACCTACGTAACCCACTAGAGCTAGTAGACGTTGCTGACCTAGTGAAAGACGTTGAGTTCAAAGTATTCTCTGGCCCAGCAAACGATGAGAAAGGTCGCGTTGCCGTTATTCGCGTTCCAGGTGGTGCATCTTTGACTCGTAAGCAAATTGATGGCTACGGTGAATTCGTTGGTATCTACGGTGCGAAAGGTCTAGCTTGGATGAAGGTTAACGATCGTGCAGCAGGCATGGAAGGTATCCAATCTCCAGTAGCTAAGTTCCTAAACGAAGATGTGATCAACGCTATCCTAGATCGCACTCAAGCGGAATCTGGTGACATCATCCTATTTGGCGCTGATAAAGCGGGTATCGTTGCAGAAGCAATGGGCGCGCTACGTTTGAAACTAGGTAAAGATCTAGAGCTAACTGACGAATCTGCATGGGCTCCACTATGGGTTGTTGACTTCCCAATGTTCGAAGAAGATGACGAAGGCAACCTACACGCGATGCACCACCCATTCACGTCACCTCTAGGTGTGACTGCGGAAGAGCTAAAAGCGAACCCAGCTGCGGCAAACTCTAACGCTTACGATATGGTTCTAAATGGTTACGAAGTTGGCGGCGGTTCTGTTCGTATCCACAACGCAGATATGCAAGAAGCCGTATTTGATATTCTAGGCATCACACCTGAAGAGCAACAGCTTAAGTTCGGCTTCCTGCTTGATGCACTAAAATTCGGTACGCCTCCACACGCTGGTCTTGCATTCGGTCTTGACCGTCTAGTGATGCTGCTATGTGGTACCGAGAACATCCGTGATGTTATTGCATTCCCGAAAACAACAGCAGCGGCGTGTCTACTAACAGACGCACCAAGCATTGCGAACCCAGCAGCGCTAGAAGAGCTAGCAATCGCAGTGACTGCAGCGAAAGAAAAAGACGCAGAATAAGCGCACAACATTTGAAGAAAACTCCCGCAACTGCGGGAGTTTTTGTTTAAATAAACCTAAGAAACTTCCAAAGCAATTTCCCAAGCAACGCTTTTTAGCTCATGTTTGCTATTAAGCGTCAAAATACATTAAAAGGTGAATTATGGCAGGTCATAGTAAATGGGCGAATATTCGTCACCGTAAAGCAGCGCAAGATGCGAAGCGCGGCAAAATCTTTACCAAATTAATCCGTGAAATCGTTGTTGCTGCAAAAGAGGGAGGCGGTGAGCCAGAAAATAACCCACGTTTGCGAGCTGCAATTGATAAAGCGTTGTCTAACAACATGACGCGTGACACTGTCAACCGCGCTGTCAGCCGAGGTGCTGGTGGTGAAGGCGATGACAATATGGAAACCGTAATCTATGAAGGTTATGGTCCGGGTGGCACTGCGGTCATGGTCGAATGTATGACGGATAACCGAAATCGCACAGTATCTGGCGTACGCCATGCGTTCTCGAAGTCAGGAGGCAATCTGGGTACGGATGGTAGTGTAAACTATCTTTTCGACAAGAAAGGCGTGATCTCATACGCCCCAGGTTTAGATGAAGATGCGGTGATGGAAGTGGCGTTAGAAAGTGGCGCTGATGACATCGAAACATCAGAAGATGGCTCGATTGATGTTTACACCGCGCCAAGCGATTTTGGACTCGTAAAAGATGCCCTTGATGCTGCAGGTTTTGAGGCGGAAAACGCCGAAGTGTCGCTTATCCCTTCAACGAAAGCAGAACTGGATGTGGACACTGCGCCAAAACTACTTCGTTTGATTGACGCTTTAGAAGATCTGGACGATGTTCAGGAGGTTTATCACAACGGTGACATCTCTGACGACGTTGCAGCCTCTCTAGAGTAAACTCAATGTGCAGTGAGCGGTATTCGCTCCGAAGTTAGAAAGTAATAATAAGAAATTGAGGCCGTATTCGGCCTCCTTTTTAGGAACATTCATGTCAATTATTTTGGGCATTGACCCAGGTTCACGCATTACCGGTTATGGGGTCATTCGTCAAAATGGACGCCATTTGCAATACCTTGGTAGTGGCTGTATTCGTACTTCAGAAAAAGAACTTCCGGGCCGTCTTAAGCAGATTTACGCTGGCGTCACGGAAATCATTACTCAGTTTCAACCGGACGTATTTGCGATTGAACAAGTGTTTATGGCTAAAAATGCGGATTCAGCATTAAAGCTTGGCCAGGCTCGTGGCAGCGCAATTGTTGCTGCTGTAAATGCAGAGTTGCCGGTATACGAATACGCCGCGCGTCTTATTAAGCAAGCAGTAGTCGGTACTGGTGGCGCGGACAAAGCGCAAGTTCAGCATATGGTTCAGCAGATGCTTAAACTGCCCGCCAAGCCTCAAGCGGATGCAGCCGATGCTTTAGGTGTGGCGATTTGTCATGCCAATACGAACAAAACCCTCGTTGCCTTAGCGGGCAAAGCAACCAGTGCCAGAAAAGGGCGCTACCGATAAAATTAACTGGATGTCTATCCAGTTCTTTATTATCCTGTCGCAAATTCATTTCCAAAGAGTATTTATAGTGATTGGACGTCTTCGTGGCACACTGATTGAAAAACAACCACCTGAAGTATTAATTGAAGTTAATGGCATTGGTTATGAAGTCCAGATGCCAATGAGCTGTTTTTACGAGCTGCCAAATGTTGGCGAAGAAGCCATTATTTATACTCACTTTGTCGTCCGTGAAGATGCGCAATTGCTATACGGTTTCAACACAGTAAAAGAACGGGCACTTTTCCGTGAAGTGATCAAAGCCAATGGCGTTGGTCCTAAACTCGGTCTTGGTATTCTCTCTGGTATGACAGCAACGCAATTTGTTACTTGTGTGGAACATGAAGACGTTTCTACGCTGGTTAAGCTTCCAGGCGTTGGCAAGAAAACCGCAGAGCGATTGGTTGTTGAAATGAAAGACCGCTTGAAAGGGTGGGGCGCTGGCGATCTATTTACACCATTTACGGATGCTGCTCCTGCGGATTCTGGTTCGACATCCAACAACGCGGAAGAAGAGGCAATTAGCGCGCTTCTAGCTTTGGGTTACAAGCCGACTCAAGCGTCGAAAGTGGTGTCTCAAATTGCTAAACCGGACATGAGCAGTGAGCAAATGATCCGTGAAGCTCTAAAATCAATGGTGTAACGCTGGTTTCACAGTGAGCATTTGTTCAAGATAACTCATTCTCTAAGGTTAATGCCAATCGCTTAACGATATTTTTGTGTCATTCCAGCGAGCCTTGGCGAGACTAGGAATCTAATAGCAGCGCGCTGAGCGGTTAATGAAACAATTTTGACCATAAAGTGCTCGGATAGAAGATCCTGTATCACGCTCCTTCGTCGCTGTACAGGATGACGAGATACAGAAATATGCCACTTGCTGTTAAACGAGCGGCATTATTCTCTCAGGTAACCATTTTTCAAGGTAAAAAGATGATTGAAGCCGATCGTTTAATCGCTCCAGAAAACCCTGCCTTTCGTGATGAAGATGTCATTGACCGTGCTATTCGACCAAAGAAGTTGGCGGATTACCAAGGTCAGGACCACGTTCGTGACCAAATGGAGATTTTCATCAAAGCCGCTCAGTTACGTAGTGAAGCTCTTGATCACCTGTTAATTTTTGGCCCTCCGGGGTTGGGTAAAACCACGCTAGCAAATATTGTCGCCAACGAGATGGAAGTAAACATCCGTACTACTTCAGGGCCAGTTCTTGAAAAAGCAGGCGATTTAGCCGCGTTACTAACCAACCTAGAAGAAAATGACGTTCTATTTATTGACGAAATTCACCGCTTAAGCCCGATGGTTGAAGAGGTTCTGTATCCGGCGATGGAAGATTATCAACTGGATATTATGATCGGTGAAGGTCCGGCCGCTCGTTCTATTAAGATCGATTTGCCACCGTTTACTTTGATTGGTGCAACGACCCGAGCTGGCTCTTTAACGTCACCATTACGCGATCGTTTTGGTATTACTCAGCGTCTTGAGTTTTATAAGATAAAAGACCTACAAGATATTGTGCAGCGCAGCGCGGATTGTTTAGGTTTGTCAATGGAACCTGAAGGCGCCTTGGAAGTGGCAAGACGTGCACGTGGCACACCACGTATTGCTAACCGTCTACTACGTCGTGTTCGCGATTATGCGGAAGTGAAAGGAAATGGTCACATTTGTGCAGAGGTTGCCGACAAAGCGCTGAATATGCTTGATGTGGATGCCGAAGGTTTCGATTATATGGACCGCAAACTGCTACTCGCAATTATGGAGAAATTTGGTGGTGGTCCGGTCGGACTCGATAACATGGCGGCAGCGATTGGTGAAGAAAAGGATACTATCGAAGACGTTCTTGAGCCTTATCTTATTCAGCAAGGTTATTTGCAACGCACTCCGCGTGGAAGAATCGCGACAGATCGTGCGTATTTGCATTTCGGAATTGAAAAATAAGATTCCCTCGCTGGGCCTTTGCTGCCCAGCGCTTCATTAAAGTTGACCAAACTCACATTTTTTGAATTTCTTCTCATACCAGTTTAGTAAGTAAAAAGCATTGATTGTTAACTCTATGTTTGCTCGCAACTGGTTAATTTCTCTCCTGATTACTCTCTCTTAACATCCGTATCTAATACTGGTTGATCTGGATCAATGTGATGGATTTTTGTGCAAATTCCGCGCATAAACATTGATGTATATCAAAGCGCATTCCGGCTATAAACCTTTTGAAACAATCTGTTTTTACAAGTAATATTAGCCCTAGCTATATTAGCTGATGCTTAACAATTAACTAACCAATGAAGCACATTTTTGCAACAATGAGTTGTGATAATTCAACATTATTCAAGTGTAAATAACACTTGAATATGGATTGCAATATGTAGAGAGTGTCATTCAGCCGACACATAGGAGTTACCATGATTGACGTAGTTGATCTATCGCGGTTGCAGTTTGCACTGACAGCGATGTATCACTTCCTATTCGTACCATTGACCCTTGGTATGGCCTTCCTTCTGGCCATTATGGAATCGATGTACGTAATGACGAACAAGCAAATCTACAAGGACATGACCAAGTTCTGGGGTAAGCTATTCGGTATTAACTTTGCACTTGGTGTGGCGACAGGCCTTACCATGGAATTCCAGTTTGGTACGAACTGGTCTTACTACTCCCACTATGTAGGTGACATCTTCGGTGCGCCGCTAGCGATCGAAGCCCTTGTCGCATTCTTCCTGGAGTCAACTTTTGTTGGTCTATTCTTCTTCGGGTGGGATCGTCTATCTAAACGTCAACACTTAGCGGTTACTTGGCTTGTGGCGCTGGGCTCTAACTTCTCTGCACTTTGGATTCTTATCGCAAACGGCTGGATGCAAAACCCAGTAGGCGCGGACTTCAACTTCGAAACCATGCGAATGGAAATGGTAAGCTTCTCTGAAGTTGTACTAAACCCAGTTGCTCAGGTTAAGTTCGTGCATACGGTTGCTTCTGGTTACACTTGTGGCGCAATGTTTATTCTAGGCATCAGTTCATACTACCTATTAAAAGGTCGTGACATTGCGTTTGCTCGTCGTTCGTTTGCTATCGCAGCTTCTTTCGGTATTGCGGCTATCTTATCTACCATCGTTCTTGGCGATGAATCTGGCTACGAGCTTGGTGAAGTTCAAAAAGTGAAGCTTGCTGCAATTGAAGCAGAATGGCACACAGAGCCAGCTCCAGCAGCGTTTACGTTATTTGGTGTTCCTAACCAAGAAACCATGCACACCGATTACGCAATCAAGATCCCTTACGTAATGGGTATCATCGCGACACGTTCTTTTGATGAGCAAGTAACAGGTCTTCGTGACCTACGTGATGAGCACGTCGATCGTATTCGTGACGGTATGTACGCTTATGAACTTCTTGAGAAGCTTCGTGCGGGTGATAAATCAGAAGAAAATATGACTGCGTTTGATGAAGTGAAGGGTGACCTAGGTTACGGTCTACTTCTAAAACGCTACACAGACAATGTTGTTGATGCGACAGAAGAGCAAATCCAAGCTGCTGCAGATGACTCAATCCCAACAGTATGGCCGCTATTCTGGTCATTCCGTATCATGGTTGCTTGTGGTTTCATCATGCTATTCGTTTTCGGTGCGGCATTTATTCAAACGTGTCGTCAGAAGATCGAACAGAAACAATGGATTCTTAAAGCTGCACTATTCAGCATCCCACTACCGTGGATTGCGATTGAAGCGGGTTGGTTCGTCGCTGAGTACGGTCGTCAGCCATGGGCTGTTGGTGAAATTTTACCAGTGCACGTTGCAGCTTCTGCATTAACTGCTGGCGAAATCTGGACTTCACTATTCGCAATTCTGGCGCTATACACGGTATTCCTGGTTGCAGAAGTTTACCTAATGTTGAAATTCGCTCGTAAAGGCCCAAGTAGCCTGAAAACGGGTCGCTACCACTTCGAGCAAAATGCTGACTCTGTTGAAGACAAAGTTAGTCGCCAAGTAGAAGCGTAAGGTAAGGAGATAACAAGATGTTTGATTACGAAATCTTGCGACTCATCTGGTGGGTACTAATCGGTGTTCTACTAGTTGGTTTTGCAGTAACAGACGGTTTCGATATGGGTGTAGGCGCGCTTGTACCTATTATCGGTAAAAACGACACACAACGTCGCGTCATGATTAACTCAATTGCCCCTCACTGGGATGGTAACCAAGTTTGGCTTATCACTGCTGGTGGTGCACTGTTCGCAGCTTGGCCTTTGGTTTACGCAACGTCATTTTCAGGCTTCTACTTAGCGATGATTTTGACACTAGCAGCGCTATGGCTTCGTCCTCTGGGCCTAGACTACCGCTCTAAAATTGAAGATCCAAAATGGCGCAATACCTGGGATATCTGTATCTCAATCAGTGGTTTTGTTCCACCAATCATCTTTGGTGTAGCGTTTGGCAACCTACTACAGGGTGTACCATTCCAATTGAGTGAGTTCTTGATGCCAACATACCATGGCTCATTCTTTGGTCTTCTAAACCCATTTGCACTGCTGTGTGGCCTAGTTAGCTTGTTCATGATTTTGATGCAAGGTTCGACTTGGCTACAAATGAAAACAACGGGCGAAGTGCATGTGCGTGCTCGCAACGTTGCTCAGTTGGCAGGTTTACTGACGGTTGCAGCGTTTGTAGCGGCTGGTTTCTGGATCCAAAATATCGATGGTTACGTCATTGTTGGCGGTATCGACACTAATGCAGCTTCTAACCCTCTAAACAAAGAGGTAATCCGTGAAGCTGGTGCGTGGATGAAGAATTTTGAAAACTACCCACTACTATGGGCTGCTCCTGTACTAGGTGTTGCAATGCCGCTTCTTGCCGTATTGGCATCTCGTCTTGAAAAATGTGCGATTTCGTTCATTACTTCAAGTCTGGGTGTTGCTGGCGTTATCTTTACTGCAGGTTTTGCGATGTTCCCATTCATCATGCCTTCAGACTTAATGCCAAGCCACAGCTTAACAATGTGGGATGCAACGTCATCTGAACTGACTCTGAACCTAATGACAGGCGTTGCGTTTGTTATGGTACCAATCATCCTTGGTTACACGTCTTGGACTTACTACAAGATGTTTGGTCGCCTTGATGATCAGTACATTGAAGACAACAAAAACTCACTTTACTAAGGAGCATTTACTATGTGGTATTTCGCATGGATTCTAGGTGTACTACTTGCTTGTGCATTCGGTATCATCAACGCTCTTTGGTTAGAGCACTCAGAAATGATGGACAAAGACAGTGAGTAATCTCGCTGATAAGGTAGCGCAACTTCACGCTCCGATGGATAAGACTCTGTTAAGAGTCTTATCTCTCATCCTTGGCTTTACGCATGTAGGATTGGTGATGTGGGACCCTGAAGCTTACCATCAAGCAATTGGTGGTTTTAACTCAATCATCGCACCAGCACTGATTTGGTCTGTATGCTCAAGCATGGTTTACGGTGTGGGCTTCAAACCGAGAAACTGGTACTGGCAAGTTTTGTTTAGTCCCTATTTTTCGTTAGCTATCTTAATTTATTTAACGGCACTTTATTTCTTTTAGGCTGAAATACGCTGTAATAAAGTCGGTTACTAAATCATCGAATAAAAGCTAGGTATTTCGCCTAGCTTTTATTTTTTCTACAAATTTCAAAAATATTCCCTTAGCTCGGTACCAATTGCTGTCGCTTCAGTTATAGTAATTACTTTAAAGAATTGAATATATTGGGACTCCCTTGCAAGGCACATCAAATCTCTTTCGCTGGCCGATCACCGTGTACTATGAAGACACCGATGCGGGCGGCGTTGTATATCATTCTAATTATCTAAAATTCTTTGAGCGCGCGCGGACAGAAATGTTACGTGCTAAAGGCATTTCTCAACATGTGTTACTGGAACAAAATATCGGCTTTGTTGTCCGACACATGGATATTGATTTCAACCAAGGTGCAAGGCTGGACGAGCATTTGACAGTATTAACCCGAGTGTCAGAAATAAAACGTGCTTCCCTGCAATTCTGTCAAGAGTTGGTCAATGATCAAGGCAAGATATTGTGCAAGGCCTCTGTTAAGGTAGCATGTATCGATAATAAGAAAATGAAACCAATAGCTATTCCAACCTTTATAAATTCGGAGCTAACAAATAGTGACTGCTGATATTTCCATTTTAGATCTCTTTCTTCAGGCCAGTCTGTTGGTAAAGCTTGTGATGCTGACGTTGCTTGGCATGTCAATTGTGTCATGGGCAATGATCATCAAGCGCAGCAAAGTGCTTTCTCAAGCGTCAAAGAATGCAGAGCAGTTTGAAGACAAATTCTGGTCGGGTACTGATCTTTCTCAGCTTTACCAAAAAGTAAAAGCGCGTAAAGACGAAATTGAAGGCACAGAAGAAATTTTTTACGCAGGTTTCACGGAGTTTGCTCGTCTACGTAAGAGCAACGCAAACTCACCAGCGTACATCATGGAAGGCACTGGCCGCGCAATGCGCGTTGCTGTCTCTCGTGAGGTTGATGAACTAGAAACAAGCTTACCGTTCTTAGCGACAGTCGGTTCTATCAGTCCTTACATCGGCCTATTTGGTACCGTTTGGGGGATCATGCACGCTTTTATTGCGTTGGGAGAAGTAAAACAAGCCACGTTGTCTATGGTTGCACCGGGTATCGCCGAGGCATTGATCGCGACAGCGATGGGTCTATTTGCGGCTATTCCGGCTGTAATGGCCTACAACCGCCTAAGCAATAAAGTGAGCAAACTAGAGCACACTTACGCAACATTTTCTGAAGAATTCCACAGCATCCTTCATCGTCAAGCGATGGCTGGCCGAGACAGCGCGGATAAGGAATAAAGCATGGCGGGTTATCAACCTAAAAAGCGAAAAATGACAGCGGAGATCAACGTTGTTCCGTACATTGACGTAATGCTCGTACTGTTGATCATTTTTATGGCGACCGCTCCATTTGTGACTCAAGGCGTCGATGTTGATCTTCCGAAAACATCGACCGCTGAATCTATGCAAGACCTTGCTGGAGAAACTGACAGTAGTTTTATCATCATCGAAATTGATAGCGAGGGTAATTTAGGCCTAAGCGTAAACGATGAAGAAGTTCAGCGAGGTTTGTCGTTGCAAGATGTTATTGTGCGAGTGAAAGCGGAGCGAGAGGTTAAGCCAGATTCACCAGTTGCGGTAGGTGGCGACGCGGCAACACCATATGCCGATGTTGTTCTATTACTGGATGAACTAAGTCGAGCTGGTATCCCTAAGGTAGGTCTAATGACCGATATCAGGGAATAGACATCAATTATCTATGAAAGATCACAAGAAGAAGCCCAACCAATACGCCAAACCGATAGCAATATCGGTTGGTTTGCATGCAATTCTCGTTGCAGCCCTGCTTTGGGGGACGGACTTCAACATGTCTAAACCAGAGCCTACAGGGCAAATGGTTCAAGCTGTTGTCATCGATCCAAAACTTGTGCAGCAACAAGCGAAAGAAATTCGCCAGCAACGCGAAAAGGCAGCGAAAAAAGAACAAGAGCGTCTTGATAAACTAAGACGCGAAGCAGAGCAGCTAGAAAAAAACCGCAAAGCTGAAGAAGAGCAAATTCGTAAGTTGAAAGAGCAGCAAGCGAAAGATGCTCAAGCGGCACGAGAAGCAGAAGCTGCACGTAAGAAAAAAGAGCAAGAGCGCAAGCAGGAAGAAGAACGTGTTCGCAAAGAAAAAGAGCGAGCTGCTAAGCTAGAGAAAGAGCGTAAGGCAAAAGAAGAAGCCGTGCGTAAAGCTGAGCAGGAGCGTTTAGCAAAAGAAGCGGCTATAGCAAAAGCTGAGCAGGAACGTTTAGCTCGTGAAAAAGCAGCAAAAGAAGCGGAAGAAAAAGCACGTCGTGAGCGTGAAGCTGCTGAAAAAGCTGAACAAGAGCGCATCGCAAAAGAGAAAGCTGTAAAAGAAGCGGCAGAGCGAGAGCGCAAAGCGAGAGAAGCTGCAGAACGTGCGGAGCGCGAGCGTAAAGCGCAAGAAGCCGCGCTAGATGATATTTTTGCGGGCCTTGAGAGTGAGTCAGAACAGAATCAGCAAGCTAAAAATCAACATGTGCAATCTGAAGTCGACCGCTACGGTGCAATTTACAAACAATTGATAGAGAGTCGTATCATTAAGGACGATTATCTTGTGGGAAAGTCGTGTAGGCTTAATGTGAAGCTAGTTCCTACTGGGACTGATGGTATTGTAAGTAATGTTACTGTGTTAAACGGTGACTCTCGTCTTTGTAGTGCAGCTAAAAGTGCAGTTGCCCAAGTTGGTAACTTTCCGATGCCGAAAGACCGAGATGTTATTGATAAAGTTAGAGATATCAACTTAACCGTTGAGTACTAGAATAAGGAATAAGACGTGATTAGACGCCTTTTACTAGGAATGTTTGTACTGTTTAGCAGTATGACAAATGTGGCGAATGCCGCATTAGAGTTGGTCATTACCGATGGTATTGATTCAGCACGACCAATTGCTGTTGTTCCGTTTAAGTGGGAGGGCAATCAAGCGCTTCCAACGGATATTTCTGCTGTTATTGCCTCGGATTTGCAACGCAGTGGTAAGTTCAGCCCCGTTCCAACGAGCAAGATGCCACAAACTCCGTTCAGCGAATCAGAAGTCAATTTTGACGCCTGGACGAATTTAGGTGTAGATGCTCTGCTGACTGGCTCAATCAAACAAAATGCTCAAGGTGATTACGTTATCAACTACCAACTTGTTGATATTGTGCGTGGCCAGCTAACGGGCGGGAAAAGTAAAGCGCTTGGTAGCGATGGCGAATTAGTACTGTCAAAAGATCATGTGCTGTTCAATAAGGTCGCGACCGTTCAAGGCCCTCGCATGCGTGAGTACGCTCACCGCATCTCTGATTTGGTGTATGAGCAGTTAACGGGTGACCGTGGTGCCTTCATGACCCGTATTGCATACGTGGTGGTGAATGATAAAGACCGTTTCCCTTACCAACTTCGTGTGGCTGATTACGATGGTTACAACGAGCGCTTGGTTTTACGTTCTAAGCAACCATTAATGTCACCAGCGTGGTCGCCAGATGGTAAAAAGCTTGCGTATGTTAGCTTCCAAAATGGTCAAGCAGAAATCTTTATCATGAACATCTACACCGGTGAGCGTGAGAAGATCACTTCATACCCACGTCATAATGGTGCGCCAAGATTTTCGCCTGACGGCAATAAGTTAGCGATTGTTCTCTCTAAGACAGGCTCGCTTCATGTTTACACGTTCGATCTTAACACTCGCAAGCTGACGCAAATTACGCGTGGCAGATCAAATAATACTGAACCGTTCTGGCATCCAGATGGAAAATCGTTGATTTTCACATCGGATAGGGGTGGTAAACCACAGATTTATCAAGTAAATTTGGGCAGCGGTTCTATTGACCGTTTGACTTGGCAAGGCAGCCAAAATTTGGGTGGCCAGATTACTCCTGATGGGCGATTCCTAGTAATGGTGAACCGCAGCAACGCAGGATTTAACTTGGCGAAACAAGATTTGGAAACTGGTGCTCTTCAAGTCTTAACTAAGACCTTGCTTGATGAGTCTCCTAGTATTGCCCCAAACGGTGGCATGGTTGTGTATAGCTCGATTTACAACAAGAAAAACGTACTATCGATGGTGTCAATTGATGGTCGATTCAAAGCTAGATTACCGGCAACAAATGGGCGTGTTAGAGCGCCTGCATGGTCACCGTTTTTGTAGTAATAAGTTTGATTAATAAAGGAAAATAAGATGCAACTGAACAAGGTTCTAAAAGGGCTACTAATCGCGCTTCCTGTAATGGCTGTTACAGCGTGTAGTTCAAGCGACGACGCTGCTTCTAACACTGGTGCAGCAACAAACAACAATGGCGCAGTTGAAACAACAGTAGCTACGCCAATTGATCAAAGCGGTCAGCTAACAGAGCAAGAGCTAAAAGAGCAAGCGCTACGCGAAACTCAAACAATCTACTTTGCTTTTGATAACTCAACAATTGCAGCAGATTACGAAGAGATGCTTGCAGCTCACGCTTCTTACCTAAGCAAGAACCCAGCACTTAACGTAACTATCGAAGGTCACGCTGATGAGCGCGGTACACCTGAGTACAACATTGCTCTAGGTGAGCGTCGTGCACAAGCAGTAGCGAACTACCTGCAAGCACTAGGTGTTCAAGCTGATCAAATCTCAATCGTTAGCTACGGTGAAGAGAAGCCACTTCTTCTAGGTCAATCAGATGAAGTTTACGCTAAGAACCGTCGCGCGGTTCTAGTATACTAATTCGAGGTAATCCTCATGTTCAGTAACACTAAGCGCGCTGTTGCGCTTACGTTACTGGCAAGTGCAGCGAACTTTGCGTTCGCTGCACCAGCTCCAGTATCCGATCTCAACAGCACATCATCCGTCTCTAAGAGCCGTTCATCTGAAACGGAAGTAGAGCGTCTAGAGCGCTTGCTACAAAACCGCAATCGCGTTCAGCTCCAAATGCAACAGCAAATTGACCAAATGTCACAAGAGATCAGTGAGTTACGTGGTCAATTAGAGCGAAATAGCTACGAAATGAAGCAAATGTTGCAACGTCAACGAGAGTTGTTTGTCGAGCTAGATCGTGTGCGTGGAGAAATCAAATCCGCGCCTGCGCAAGATGCGAAACCGGCTAAAACAGGTGGTCAGTACACACCAAATGTTGATGAGCAAACGGCATACCAAAATGCAGTCGACCTCATTCTCAAGAAACGTGACTACACTGGCGCAATTGCAGCGTTCCAGCAGTTCCAGAAAGATTATCCTGACTCCACATACTCAGCGAATTCTCACTATTGGCTAGGCCAATTGTACTTCGCTAAGAAGCAGGACAAAGATGCTGTAAAGAGCTTTGCTGCGGTGGTGTCTTATAAAGACTCCAATAAGCGAGCCGATGCTTTGCTCAAGTTAGGTGAAATCGCTGAGCGTAATAACAATGCAGCTCAAGCGAAAAAGTACTACCAACAAGTGGTTGATGAATACCCAGGTAGTGCATCTGCAAAACTTGCCAGCTCTAAGCTGTAAGACGTTATGTTTTAAAAAGGAAGCTTCGGCTTCCTTTTTCTTTTCCGTTTCTTTATCGGTGGTGATCGAATAAATCGAGAGGAATGGCATCGAGCCTTTTATCCCCATCTTGCAACGGATCCTTTCAATCAGAAATGCTACCTGTAACAAAGATATACGGCTAGATAGCTAGAAATCCCCGCGACAAGTTGGTTTTTGAAAATTAACGAGGTTACAATACTCGGATTAAAGGAAGTTGCGTAGAGCAAGAGCAATGAGCCATATATTAGATAAAATCGACACTGTTTACCCATTCCCACCGAAACCAGTTCCATTGAGCGAAGAAGAAAAAGCATCTTACATTGAGCGCATTAAAAAGCTGCTAAAAGAAAAGGATGCGGTACTTATCGCACACTACTACACCGATCCTGAGATTCAAGCCCTAGCGGAAGAAACGGGTGGTTTTGTTGGTGACTCGTTGGAAATGGCGAAGTTTGGTAATCGTCATCCTGCAAGCACACTGATCATAGGCGGTGTTCGCTTTATGGGCGAGTCGGCCAAAATCCTAACACCAGAAAAGCGAATTCTAATGCCAACGTTGGAAGCGGAATGTTCGCTCGATCTTGGCTGTCCAGCGGATAAGTTCAGTGAGTTCTGTGATGCTCACCCTGATCACACGGTTGTGGTTTATGCAAATACGTCTGCCGCTGTTAAAGCCCGTGCCGACTGGGTCGTTACATCAAGCATTGCGCTTGAAATCGTAGAACACTTAGACGCTGAAGATAAGCCAATTATTTGGGGACCGGACCGTCACCTAGGATCGTACATCGCTAATAAAACTGGCGCAGACATGCTGCTATGGCAAGGTGAGTGTGTGGTTCATGATGAGTTTTCTGCTGATGCGCTACGCAAAATGAAGAGCGTGTATCCAGATGCGGCTATTTTGGTTCACCCTGAATCACCAGCAAGTGTGGTTGAACTTGCCGATGCTGTTGGCTCGACGAGTCAGTTGATCAAAGCAGCGAAAGCGCTTCCTCATAAACAAATGATCGTTGCGACAGACAAAGGCATTTTCTTTAAAATGCAGCAACTTGTGCCAGAGAAAGAACTTATCGAAGCGCCAACCGCAGGTGCTGGCGCAACATGCCGTAGCTGCGCACACTGCCCTTGGATGGCAATGAACGGTTTGAAAGCGATAGAGAAAGCGCTTAGTGAAGGCGGTGAAGAACACGAGATCTTTGTTGATGAAGAATTGCGTGTTAAATCGCTCATTCCGTTAAATCGTATGTTGGACTTTGCTGAGCAGCTAAATATGCAAGTGAAAGGTAATGCTTAAAAAGTAGGCGTAACTGAAAGTAAATCTCAAAAACCAGCCGAATATGGCTGGTTTTTTTGTGTCTTACTATCAATGAGTTACTATTGATGCAATCAATGAATATCGAGGTTATAAATTTATGGCGGTGTGGTTAGTAGTTAAAAAGTGGCTTAGTTCACACCTTTTTAAATTGAGCAACCGAAGTCTTCTCATCTTTAGTGGCTTATATGTGAGCCTTTCTTGGGGGCTGCTCATTCTCGCTGGTGAAACCGCATTAACAGACAGCTTCTCTAACTTTATCTATTACCTTATGGTTACGGCGAGTACGGTTGGCTATGGCGATCATTCTCCAGTGACAGATTTGGGTAAATGGGTTGTTGTACTGTTTGTGATCCCAGGCGGCTTGAGCCTATTCGCTGCATTATTGGGACGTGTGGCTGGAGCAGCGATGGATTACTGGCGAGCGGGTATTTTAGGAAAACGGAGAGTAAGAGTGGAAAACCATATTGTATTGTTGGGTTGGAATGGATCGAGAACGATGCACCTTATTCGCATGTTACAACATGAAGAAGAGGGGAAGCGTCCGATTGTTTTGTGCAGCCGTTCAGAAATAGAAAACCCGTTACCAGGCGAGATCAGTTTTATCAAAGTGACCAGCTACACGGATTCACAAGAGATGAAAAACGCCAATATTGCTGAAGCCGCTTGCGTTATTGTTGATAACCTCTCGGACGATATTACGCTGTCAGCCGCGCTGTACTGCGCTTCTGTGAATCCTTCCGCACATTTGGTCGCTTACTTTAAAGATGAGGCGTTAGGCCGTCTTTTAAGTCAACACTGTCCTAAAGCGGAATGCATACCTGCTGTTGGCGCAGAAATGTTGGCAAAAGCGGCGGTAGATCCAGGCTCAAGTGCACTTCACCAAGAGCTATTAGCTTCAACACGGGGTATGACTCAATACTCGGTCATTTATCCTGAAAGGCTGCCAGTAACTACTGTTGAGAGTCTCTTCGTTTTTCTCAAAAGACGTCATCATGCCACGCTAATTGCTTTTGACATTGGCCATGGTATCCAACTCAACCCAGATTTAGATGCAGAAGTACCGCCGAGTACCAAGCTGTTTTACATTGCAGATGAACGTATTGAAGATTTTGCATGGAAAGAAATGAACAAGGAACAATAATGCACATGATTGCTGACCTGTTAGCAGGTTTTCCCAATTTTTTACTCTATTTTTCTGTTTCTATTATTTTCGTTTTGGCGTTTAAGTTCATCTACGTCAAGCTTACGCCTTACGATGAATGGCACCTGATCAAAGAAAAGCAAAATACAGCGGCAGCGATTGCACTAAGTGGCGCATTTCTTGGTTATTGTATTGCGATTTCGGGGGCTGCAAAAAACTCAGTCAACATTGTCGATTTTATGGTGTGGGGCGTTGTTGCAATGCTGGCGCAGATCATTGCATTTGCGATTGTACGTTTTGTTTTACTTCCAAAAGTGACTGAGCGTATCGAAAAAGATGAGCTGCCTGCAGGTATTGTATTAGCGGCTGTTTCTATATCGGTCGGTGTATTAAATGCCGCTTGTATGACGTACTAGGAGTATCGATGAAGCGGAGTTCTAACGTTAAACGTTCTTCCATGGACAAAAGTTTAAAGCTTGGGAAAATTATTCCCTTTGCTGCTTTTGGCGGTATTTTCTTCTTTGCGACACAAGAATCGAAAACCGAGGGCTACATTTTTTCTGACGCTGATGAATGCAAATCAAACTCGCCAGAGTTCAGTGAGCAGTGTGACATTGCTTATCAAGAAGCTTTGGCTCGCGCCGAACGAAATGCCCCTCGCTACAACAATGAGTTCGAATGTGAAAATGATTTTTACGAAGATGATTGTTACTACAGTTCCAGTTCCCGAGCTTATGTGCCTCACTTTGGGGGCTTCTTTTACAGTCGCGCACTGAGCGGTTTGAAAGGTTACAACAAGAGCTATTACTCTGAACCAATGTATCGCTATAAATCCAAATTCTATAATGGTGCCGGACAATTTTTTGGTTCCTATCGTAATCAGCCGACGAAGGTGGCGACCAGTAACCTAAATAAACGTGGTGGCGGAACTATTGGTAGAGCAATGTCTCGAGGCGGGTTTGGTAAAGCGGTATCGGTCAGCCGAGGCGGTTAATAAGCACTATGTTTCGACGAGAAATACAAGAACGAGAAAACTGGCGTGAGTTAGCACGCCAGTTTGGTTTTGGCTTCCATTCCATGTATGACCAACCGTATTGGGATGAGAGTGCTTACTATCAATTCACGCTTGAGCAAATAGAGAACGATATTGAAGCGCCCACTGAAGAGCTGCATCAGATGTGCTTGGCTATTGTGGATGAAGTAGTTCGGAGTGAGAGGTTGCTGACGCAATGTGCGATCCCTGAATTTATGTGGGAGCAGGTTGCTTCTTCGTGGCACCGAAATGAACCCTCACTCTATTCGCGTCTGGATTTTGCATACAACGGAACTTCGCCAGCTAAGTTACTGGAGAACAATGCGGATACGCCGACCAGCCTGTTTGAAACGGGTTTTTGGCAGTGGGTGTGGTTAGAGGATGTTGTAAATAAAGGTCTAATTCACCAGAGCGCGGATCAATTCAACATTCTTCAAGACTTTTTGATTGAGCGTTTTTCCGAGATAGCCAAATATCAACCCGGGCAAACCCTTCACTTTAGCTGCTGCAAGTACACTGAAGAAGATAAAGGGACTGTCCAGTATTTAGAAGACTGCGCGCGCGAAGCTGGGTTAGCGACGGCGTTTGTTTATGTCGAAGATATTGGTGCGACGAAAGATGGTCTGTTTGTGGATGCAGGTGACAGAGCGATTCGTTGGATGTTCAAGCTTTATCCGTGGGAGTTTATGTTTGAAGAGGAATATGCGAAATACCTAGCGACCGCGAAAGTGAATTGGTTAGAACCCATGTGGAAGTCGATTCTATCCAACAAAGCACTTTTACCGTTATTGTGGGAGCGCTTTGCGAATCATCCTAATCTTTTACCTGCCTATTTTGCTAACGATTCAAAAGCGAACACTTTGAAAGATTTTGTAATCAAACCACTATTCTCTCGAGAAGGCGCGAATATTGAGATCGTCAAAGGTGGGAAACGCATACTCAAAACAGCAGGGCCTTATGAATCTAAATTCAATATCGTCCAGCAGTATCATCCGTTACCCAAGTTTGGGCAAAGCCATACATTAATTGGCAGCTGGTTAGTCAACGATAGAGCCGCTGGGATTTCGATTCGGGAAGACACTAGCTTAGTCACGCAAGATATGGCGCGATATATTCCACATGTGATTTTAACATGATCAAAAAAGCTCTCCATCCAGAGAGCTTTTGTCTATTCAGCGGTTCAATCTTGATGGTCGACAGCGTTGTGTCTTATTGTTCTTCAGCTAATGCAACACCGCGCTGAGTAAGACCACATAGCATCACTGGCATGGCATTGAAGATCTCTTCAAACTGTTCTAAGCCTTCCATGCCTTGTTCTGCCAACGTTTCAATGGTCGTTTCTGGATCGTAAAGCATCGTAAGAGAAAGCAAAACACCGCCGAGCAGAGCATTATCTTCGCTGTCCTCTGGCATTAGCGTTTCCCAGTCATCACGAGCAAGTTGCCAACCTTGTAATACACCTTCACAGAAATCACGGGTCTGGCTTGTTACGATATCTTGTTCATCTAACGCGCATCCTTCAGGCCACTGCCAAGATCCTTCTAGGAGAGCAGGACGAGTTTGGTTCCACATTTGCACAATCTCATCAATGTATTGCTCTAGTTGCTCACCGTCAGTAAATGGCGCTGTTTCTTCACCACCCCATAAGAATGGCAACCACTCTTGAGGCATTAATACGTTTGGCGCTGCAGCCATCGCTGTTACAAAGCCTTGAGTTTTTGCTAGGTTTAGTAGTTTACCGTCAAGTTCTGGGAGAGAAAGGATGTCTTGTAGTTTCAAAATAGAATACCATTTGTTAATGGGCTGGTTGATTGCGCTCATCTTACCAATCAATTTGTGATAAATCGATATTAGGGAATGATTCACAGACATCTATGGAAATTCGCTCATCACTTAGAAAAAAAAGCATTCTCGCCCTGACACTGTACCTAGGTTTCTTTATCGCAACGATTGGTTCTGTTGCCTATTTGGTTGTCGAGCCTCCGGTTAGGCAAAAGCTAGAGCAAAACCTAGAGTTACGCACCCAACTCCTTGCTCTAGAGATTAAAGAGCCTCTCCTTAGCTCTACCGGTGTATTGAGTAGCCTTGCAGGACTCGCCCAGGGGACTGAAAATATTCAATCTATCAACACAACAATTCCGCATATTCTCCAATTGAGTGATGAGATGCTCGTCAGTGGTGGCGTATGGCCTAAACCAGAACTCAAAGCTGAACAATGGCGATATAAAAGCCTATTCTTCAATAAAAACAGTGATGGCGGTATTGACCAAATTCTCTCCTACAATAATCCTGAATCTGGCGGTTATGACAATGAACCATGGTATAAGGCAGCAGCTGACGCGCCAGTTGGTTCTGTGAGTTGGTCTACGGTTTATATCGACACTTTTACTCAGGTTCAGATGATTACGGCGTCTTCCCCATATTATCAAAACGGTCAATTCGCTGGCGTTGTAACGGTAGACTTATCACTTGATGCACTTTTTCAGTTTATTCGAGAGCACACGAACCTGCATTCTTTAGGTGTGGTGGTTCGCGATGCTGAATCGAACGTGATTATTGAGCACAACTTCCAACTAACAGACGAAATTTATGTCAGTGAGCTTGATTTTGGAGAGTTCGATTGGCGCATGGAAGTTGTCAACGCGAAAGCTAAAGTAGCCGATCAAGTGTTTGAACAAGTCATGAGTGTTGAGGGGAGGATCATTCCATTCTTACTCTTGTGTGTACTGGTCGGGTATTACTTGCTGAATCGTTACATTGTCGAACCGATTGTCCGTATTGCCGCTAAGATTGATGACTCGAAAACTGGCGGGATCATAGACATTGATTACGATAGCGAAGATGAAATTGGACAGCTCATCGAGAAGTTCAATGAAAAAACCATCTATCTAGAGCAAGAGAGAATAAAAGCCCAGGCTTCGACGAACGCTAAAACGGCATTTTTAGCCACATTATCCCATGAGATTCGTACGCCAATGAACGGTGTATTAGGAACCGCTCAGATATTGTTAAAAACGCCACTCACCGATGATCAACGTAAGCACCTGAGAACACTTTATGACTCAGGTGATCATATGATGACGTTACTTAATGAGATTTTAGATTACTCAAAAATTGAGCAAGGACATGTTGAATTCGAAAATACGCCTTTCCCAATTGAGTCGATCATCGGCAGCATAAAAAGTGTTTATCAAACACTATGTGCAGAAAAAGGCCTTCGTTTTAGAGTCGTGTCTCATTTACCAACAGGGCGCTGGTACAACAATGACAAAGCCCGTCTGCGCCAAGTATTGTTTAACCTACTAAACAACGCTGTCAAGTTCACCGACCGAGGCATCGTAGAGGTAGAGCTGACCGAGAAATCGAGCAAGGCAGATACCAAGCTTATTCTCGCGGTGAAAGATACGGGTATCGGTATTTCTCAAGAAGCGCAAAAACGCATTTTCCGTCCTTTTGAACAAGCGGAGTCCTCGACGACGAGGCGGTTTGGTGGGACAGGGCTTGGTTTAGCGATAGTAAAAGAAATTGCCGAGCATATGGGAGGGCATGTGATTGTGCAGAGTCAAGAGAATGTCGGGACAACCTTTACCGTCGAGATCGCGCTTACGCCTTGTGAGCCTGGGAAAGTGGAAGCAGTCAATGCACATAAGCTGAATTGCAAAGGTTTGAAAGCGCTCATTGTCGAAGACAACCGAACAAATGCGATCATTATGGAAACTTTCCTAAGAGCCAAAGGCTTTGAGTGCACAAGTGTTGAAAATGGTCAGCTTGCCGTCGATGAGGTGGCCGTTCAGTCATTTGATTTGATCTTAATGGACAATCATATGCCTGTTCTTGATGGTGTTGGGGCGATATCAGCCATTCGAGCGATGAGTTCGCCTGTAAAGTCGGTACTGATCTTTGGCTGCACAGCGGATGTATTCAAAGAAACACAAGAGCGCATGATAAATGTAGGAGCCGACCACATAATTGCGAAACCAATTGTGGAGTCTGAATTAAATGATGCGTTGTATCTCCATGCAGCACGGTTATACCAATACCAGTCGGACTTTGGTGATAATACAACGGATATCCTTGATGCGGAAAAGTGGCTACTAAACTTCTATGTTGCTCTAGATAATGGTCATCTCAACGAAGCGTTAGAGGCTATTTCAGCGATTATTGCTCAAGTCACCCCTGATGCTAATAAAGACGTTTCTTTAGTTGCCGAGCGAATAAGGCGTAACTTAAAGCGTCAGCAGTCTCCAAACCAAGATGATATCGACACCTTAACGCTCTTGCTCGCATCATCATAGCTTAATCCATATAGCGCGATTCAATGCAATCATGAATTGTCTTTACTCTTCATACCTAACCTTTAGCTGAATCGTCTATTTTTTCCTTACTTTCAATTAGCTTAGCGCTGCTGTTAGATTCTGTCATAAGAGAAACGGTGCGGCTCTCAGTTGCGCTCACATCGGGAATACTCTGAATTTTTACAACTCAGTAGCATAAGTTATTAGAATGATCGTTTATTCCCCGAACTTTATCCTAACCCTCCATCCAAACAATCACTTATCCCACTTTTTGTGTAAGTTAAATCCGTATTTTTCTACCATTTTTACGTCATTTTAGGCGTTTTTAGTTGTTGGTGGTGAAAAAAACTACTTTCATTTTAAAAAATGGTTATAAATTTACAACTTGATTTCAAATACAGTGCCATACGCTGCTTTTTATGTGATTTAATTGCCTTATTAACTGGCAATGTATTTGTTTGACGGTTGATAGTTTTATTTTGTTTATTGTGGGTGGTATTTAATTTTAGGGGTTGGTTAATGAAGTCTCGCGGACCATTTTGTATTCGTCACGCCGCAGCGGATACCTTTGCTATGGTTGTTTTTTGCTTTATCACAGGGATGATTGTCGAGATTTTGATTTCAGGGATGACGTTTGAGCAATCTTTAGCATCACGTACACTATCTATTCCAGTGAATATTGCTATTGCTTGGCCGTATGGCGTTTTTCGTGATTGGGTGCTACGTCAGGGCAACAATGTATCGCCGTCTTCATTTATGAAAAACGTATCTGATCTGGTCGCTTATGTGCTTTTTCAGTCTCCAGTTTATGCAGGAATTTTATTCGCAGTTGGTGCGTCTACAGACCAAATAGTGACCGCGGTGACAAGTAACGCCATTATTTCTTGCGGTATGGGTGTGTTGTATGGGTACTTCTTGGACATGTGCCGCCGTTGGTTCCGTGTTCCCGGCTATTCTCAAGGCATCTAAATGACCCAGTTTTGCTCAATTTAGTTACTTAGTGAGCAATCGAGTGGAAAAGGACGCTTTTTTTTATGTTTAGCCTTGACCATCAGGCACATAATCATTAAATTAGCGCCTCGTTAGCCAATGATGCTAACCAAAAATTGATTCGGTGAGTTGTCCGAGTGGCTGAAGGAGCACGCCTGGAAAGTGTGTATACGGCAACGTATCGAGAGTTCGAATCTCTCACTCACCGCCACATTTGAGCCCTAGCAGAAATGCTGGGGCTTTTTCGTATTACGCGACAAGTTCAATCCCAGAGCTGTATATCGTATTGATTCTCAATTACTCATTGAGTCGGCAAGCCCTTCAAAAAGCCTCCTTTTTATTCATCTTTTGTTACACATTTTCCGTGCAGGTAGTGCGTTTTTATTCGCATGTTGTGATGAGCGTTCCTTATTAAATTTTCCACAAAATCAATTAATTGTTGAAATTAGAACGCTTGTCAAAAAGTCATCAGATAGCATGTTTAATAGAGTCTTTTACCTAATGGGATACTCTATTTGTTTGATATAATTTCTGGCAGTTTGTATACCATAATTAAAGAGAGTCTATTCATGTTCCAGAACTTAACGATCAAGCAGAAGATAGTGATTCCGCTGTCACTGATTATTGGATTGTTTATTGTGAGCTCTGTATTAAACGTTATGACAAGTTGGAAACAATCTGAGTTGAGTGAAACACTTAACGAACAGATAGTGCCGAACTTATTAACGATTGAGGATGCTTACCGCGATCTTTACCAAGCGACATCTGCAATCCAAGGTGTTGCTCTTTCTGATACTCAAACCGATATTGACCACCACATCGGTGAATACAAAGACAACGCATACAAAGCGCTGCCACGTATGGAGAAAATGATTGAGCTATCGCAAGCTGGCGTGATGTCTTCTTCACACGGTAATGAAGTGAGAAAGCTTGTCTCCCTAGGTGAAAAATGGTTGGCGAGTTATGAAGCGATGTTGCGTTTACCTCAATCACAATGGCTTGGTTACTACAACGAACACAAACACACCTTTGAAAATCAGTTTATCGAGGTAAGAGCGCAACTTAATGTTGTGAAAGATGCGATAGAAGAAAAACAAAGCCTATTGAAAGATGAAATCTCAGCAGCCGCAACAAGAGCTCAGGTAATTCTTGAAGCGGGCATTGTGATTGTTATTCTGGCCGCTATTGCGATGGCGTTTTTGTTGTTGCAAACCGTCGTGAAGCCTATCAACGATATCAAAAATGCGATGACAGAAATTGCTTCTGGTGAAGGTGATTTAAGCCAGCGAATCGATGTGAAAACACAAGACGAAATTGGCAATTTAGCGAACGCGTTTAATCAGTTTGTGTCTAAAATCCAAGCGACAGTTTCTCAAGTAATTGAAAGTTCGAATACCTTGCGTAATGAGATGGAAAATCTTAGCTCGTTGACCACGACCATCGCGAACTCGACCGTTTCACAGCAAAAAGACAGCGAGGCGGTAGCAGCGGCAGTGCATGAGATGCAAGTCACCAGCAGAAATGTCAGCGATAGCGCCAACGAAGCTGCGGTTGCAAGCCAGACTGCGAATGATGAACTTACCAATACCAATGTTATTTTGGATCAAACCGTTAGCTCAATTCGTAGCCTCGCAAGTGAAATCGAAAGTGCAAGCCACGTCATTAACACATTGGATCATGATGTGAGTAACATTGCTTCTGTATTGGATGTCATTCGTGGTATCGCAGAGCAAACGAACTTATTGGCGCTTAACGCAGCGATTGAAGCGGCTCGTGCAGGAGAGCAAGGGCGAGGCTTTGCTGTTGTAGCCGATGAGGTTCGCTCGTTAGCCAGTCGTACACAACAGAGCACGGGTGAAATCCAAACCATGATTGAAAAGCTACAATCTGGTGCGGGACAAGCCGTAGAAGTGATGCGCGGTAGCCAAAATAGCAGTGATGAAACAATTCAATCGGCAGGGAGAGCGAGTCAATCCCTTTCTGAAATCTTAAACGCGATTTCACGTATGAACGAGATGAACACACACATTGCAACGGCTGCAAGCCAGCAAAGTACGGTAAGTGACGAAGTAAATAGCAACGTACAAGGCATTGCAGATAGCAGTACATCTATTGTGGAAATCGTCAACCAAGCGCAAGCATCTTTAGCCATGTTATCAGAGCAAACCCAGCGCTTAGATCATCAGGTTAGTCAGTTCAAAGTATAAGCTGGAGAACTGCAGTCTCACTGACGAAATAACCCGCTTCTGAGCGGGTTATTTTTTAGATAAGGGTCGAACCTGACTTGTGAAGGCTCGACTATATTTACATCCCTCTTTTACTTAACTTTGTATACCAGAGGTGCAAATAATCCTAGACAGCGGTGACAAACTCTGTACAGCGTGATGATGCTTTTATCATCACTTTTGCTGCTTTTTAACCATTGAAATTGCTCACAGGAAAGTGTGATTTCCAACCCAAAATCTTCAAATTTGAGAACTTCATTACACCTTTACCATAAACGTTTTTCGTAAGCGTATAGAACTGTAAATTTTGTTGTATGTACAACACTGGGTAATTATCATCCTAATTAATTTGTTCTGGATATACATCCGTTAGTCATCATTAAGTCATTCTAGAAGTTTTTAGCAAGGAATCTTGAAGGCTTGTAGGTAAAAGAGAGAAAAATTCATGAGACGTAAAACCACGCTATCTCTGCTGATTGCGTCGAGCCTTTTTGTGGTTGGATGTCAACCTAGCGAAGAAGGATCGAGTAAAGGTAGTGGTCCTGCGCCCGCAACCGAAGTTGAAGTGTTAATGGTGGAGCCAACACGCCAAGCGTTAACTGTTGAGTTGCCAGGTCGTAGCCGTGCATTCAAAGAAGCGGAAGTTCGTCCGCAAGTTACAGGTATTATTTCAGAGCGAAATTTTGTTGAAGGCGGCCTTGTTGAACAAGGACAGTCCCTATATCAAATTGATGATTCATCATTTCAAGCGGATTTGCTGAGCGCTGAAGCGGAATTAATCCGAGCTCAAGCAGCGGCAGAATCGACCCATGCCACAGTGAAGCGTTACAGAACCTTGATCACCAAAAAGTCCATCAGCCAACAAGATTTGGATGAAGCAGAAGCAGCATACAAGGAAGCGCAAGCACAGGTCCTAGTCGCAAAAGCGAAGATCAATACGGCAAAAATCAATTTAGATTACACGCAAGTGAAAGCTCCGATTAGCGGTGTGATCGGTAAATCGAGTGTGACGGCGGGTGCGTTGGTTACGGCTAACCAAGCAGCCAAATTAGCGACCATTCAGCAGCTTGATCCTATCAACGTTGATATTGTGCAATCATCCGCGCAACTGCTGCGTTTAAAAGCGGCTCTTTCCCAAGGTCATATGCAAGAAGATGACTCTGCGCAAGTTACATTGATGCTTGAAGATGGCAGCACGTACGAACATAAAGGCACGATGAAATTTACCGAGGTCAATGTGAACGAAAGTACGGGTAGCGTGACGCTTCGTGCTGAATTCCCAAACCCTGACGGTTTGTTACTACCAGGAATGTTTGTTCGTGCGACGGTTATTACTGGTGTTGACCCTGACGCGATTCTGATACCACAAAATACCGTTTCTCGTGATGCGACAGGCAAAGCAACAGTGATGATGGTGAATGGTGAGAACGAAGTGGAAGCGAGACCAGTGAAGACAGCCGAAGCGATCAATAATCAATGGCGCATTATTGATGGTTTGAAAGCGGGCGATAAAGTCATTACTGCTGGGCTACAAAAGGTAGGTCCAGGCAGTCCTGTAACTATCCAAAACGGTGAACAGGAGTAATCATGGCACGATTTTTTATCGATCGTCCGGTATTTGCTTGGGTTCTCGCGATTCTAACGATGTTGGCGGGGGTAATGTCATTATTCAATTTACCCGTCTCGCAATACCCAACGATTTCACCGACAACGATCACCATCAGTGCACGTTATCCAGGTGCATCAGCGAAAACCGTTGAAGACTCGGTAACGCAGGTTATCGAGCAAAATATGACGGGATTAGATTATCTTCGCTACCTATCATCGAGCAGTGATGCATTCGGTAATGCGACAATTACCCTGACGTTTGATAGCGAAGCTGATCCTGATATCGCGCAAGTACAGGTGCAGAACAAGCTGCAATTGGCCTTGACGTCATTGCCGATGGAAGTACAAAACCAAGGTATCGTCGTGAATAAATCCAATACGGCATTTCTCATGGTTGTCGCGGTTTATTCTGAAGATCCTGACTTTACAGAAAACGATATCGGTGACTTTGTTGTAACGAATATTCAAGACCCGATAAGTCGTGTAACTGGCGTAGGACAAGTGCAGGCGTTTGGTGCGCAGTATGCGATGCGAGTCTGGCTGGACCCATTTAAGCTTACGCAGTTCAACTTGACCGCAATCGACGTAGCAAATGCTATCAGTGAACAGAACGCGCAAGTTTCTTCAGGTCAACTTGGTGCAGCACCTGCGCAGGAAGACCAGCTGTTGAATGCAACGATTTCGTCTGCAAGTCGTTTGAGCAGTGTGGAAGAGTTCCAAGACATCATTCTTAAGTCTGACGCCAGCGGTTCGAATGTTTATTTGAAAGATGTAGCTCGCGTTGAACGTGGGGCAGAAAGTTACGACATTCGAGGCCAATATAATGGCTTCCCAGCATCGGGTTTAGGTATTTCATTAGGTACTGGTGCAAATGCGCTTGAGACAGCCAATGCGGTGAAAGAGCGTTTAGAACAACTGAGTGCAACGTTCCCAGAAGGGTTGCAGATTGCTTACCCATTTGAAACGACGCCATTCGTCAAAGCCTCGATTCAAGAGGTGGTTAAAACGCTGTTAGAAGCCATTCTTCTTGTGTTCTTAATCATGTACCTGTTCTTGCAGAACTTCCGTGCGACGATCATTCCAACGATCGCAGTGCCTGTCGTATTGCTCGGAACCTTCGCTATTTTGTACGCGACTGGATTTAGCGTAAACACGTTAACCATGTTCGCGATGGTTCTGGCTATCGGTTTGCTGGTGGACGATGCCATCGTTGTGGTGGAAAACGTCGAGCGTGTGATGCATGAGGATGGATTAGAGCCCAAAGAAGCGACCAAAAAATCGATGGGGCAGATCACTGGTGCTCTGATTGGTGTGGGTCTGACGCTTTCTGCGGTATTCGTCCCTATGGCGTTTATGTCTGGTTCTACAGGGGTTATTTACCGTCAGTTCTCGATAACGATTGTGGCGGCGATGACACTTTCAGTTTTGGTAGCGATAATTCTGACTCCAGCATTATGTGCAACATTACTGAAAAAAGGCGATGCTGAACTTCTAGAAAAGAAAGGCTTCTTTGGCTGGTTTAACCGCAAGTTTGATGCGATGACAGCTAGCTATGAAACCGGCGTTGCTAAACTCCTCAAGCGCACAGGTCGTATGTTGGTTGTATTCTTGGCAATGAGTGCAGGTGCGGGCTGGCTGTTTATGAACCTTCCGACGTCATTCTTGCCGGATGAAGACCAAGGCACGGTATTCTCAATGGCCATTTTGCCGCCTAACTCAACGCAAGAGCAGACGGAAAAAACACTTGAGAAAATGCGCGACTTTTACCTTGTGGATGAGAAAGACAACGTGAAATCCGTCTTCTCCGTTGCGGGCTTTAGTTTTGCAGGCCAAGGCCAAAACATGGGGATGGCATTTATCGGTCTGAAAGATTGGTCAGAGCGTGAAGCGCCGGGTGCTGATGCAGCTTCCATTACGGGTCGAGCGATGGGGTACTTCTCAACCATCAAAGAAGCACTGGTGTTTGCATTTGCACCTCCTGCGATTCAAGAATTGGGTAACTCGACAGGCTTTGATTTCTATCTTCAAGATTCGTTGAACAAAGGTCACGACGCATTAGTCGCTGCGCAAGGTCAACTGCTTGGCATGGCTGCACAAAACCAGAAACTTGTCGGTGTTCGTCCGAACGGCCAAGCAGATGCGCCAATGTACAAAGTGAACATTGACCACGTTAAACTGCGTGCTCTGGATGTTAGCATTAATGACGTCAACCAAATCCTGTCAGCTGCATGGGGCGGAGCGTACATTAACGACTATATTGATCGCGGTCGAGTGAAAAAAGTCATGATGCAAAGTGATGCGGAATACCGTATGCAGCCAAAAGACTTCGATTCGTGGTACGTGCGCAACTCAAAAGGTGAGATGGTGCCTTTCTCTGCCTTTGCGAGCGGAGAGTGGACGTATGGTTCACCTCTTTTGCAGCGTTTTGATGGTTTGCCAGCGATGAATATCCAAGGCGGCGCAGCTCCTGGCGTCAGTACTGGTGAAGCCATGGCAGAAATTGAAGCAATGGTAGAAAAATTACCAGAAGGCTTTACGGTGAACTGGAATGGTATTTCGTATGAAGAGCGCCTTTCCGGAAACCAAGCGCCAATGTTATATGCGCTGTCTATCCTCGTCGTATTCTTAGTTCTCGCCGCTTTGTATGAAAGTTGGTCAGTACCTTTCGCCGTGGTGTTAGTTGTGCCTCTTGGTGTGCTTGGTGCTGTGCTCGCGGTAATGACGCGAAGTATGGACAACGATGTATTCTTCCAGGTGAGCTTATTAACGACGGTCGGCTTGGCAACTAAAAACGCCATTCTGATTGTTGAGTTTGCGAAAGATTACTACGAGAAAGGCGCTGGCCTTATCGAAGCTACCCTGCATGCCGTTCGTGTTCGTCTGCGCCCTATTATTATGACATCGCTTGCCTTTGGTCTAGGTGTAGTACCGCTTGCTATCAGCTCTGGCGTGGGCTCAGCAGGTCAAAATGCGGTAGGTACTGGTGTACTTGGTGGCATGATCAGTGCGACGATCTTAGGTATATTCTTTGTGCCAATCTTCTTTGTGGTGGTTGAGCGATTGTTTGATCGACGTGCGAGAAAAGAATCGGAGGCAGAGCTGTCAGAGACTAATCCTAAACCGGCTCAGCAAAGCGAGTAAGACTTGGCTGCTGTAACTGAGTTATACTGGTGATAATAAACACGATAAAAGGGCGCTTCGGCGCTCTTTATTTTATGTTTTCACTTGGTGGTTACCGTCTTTGACGCAAACTTGAAGGGGGAGCGTTTTGCCTTATGCAGAATCTGCTTACTCCTTCCGACCGAATGAAAGCCTAAAGAAGAACAAACGACGATGAAAGATCAGAAAATCTCCCCAATTTCCGTTTTGGATCAAAGCCCTATGTTTGTCTGCGGTGTGATGCAGCGAATGTATCGCAACCGTGCTCAAGCTGAGCTCTCTCGGCAAAATTTAATGACACTCGAGATGGCAAGTGCACTGGCCGCTTTGGAAGAGTTTCAACCCATGAGTCAGCAAGCGCTGGCTGACGCGGTTCGAACTGAGCGAAGTGTAGCAAAGCGAATGGTGGATAATTTGGAAAAGCGAGGGTTTGTTCAAGTTTCTAAAAGTAAATCGAATCAGCGTCTCAAAATGCTCAGCATGACAAAAGAGGGGGCAAACGCTTTAAAGCAAGTGCATCAAATCATGACGAACTTACAGAAAGAATTTTTTGCTTGTTTGTCTGAATCAGAAGCGAGTGAGTTTTTTCGTTTGGTAAGAAAGCTCACTTTTGCAAATCACGACCAGTAGCTTATCTTAATGCTATCTAACGCGCCTTTACTTTATCGGTGATCAATTATATTAAGTCGTAAAACTTAAGAAATAGAATGCCCAACGTACACGTGATGGTAGAAAGTACCGTAGTGAGTGCGATGATATTTGCGGCTAATGTGGCATTGCCTCCCATAGAACGTGCCATGACATAACTGGCTGCTGCCACTGGGGAAGCGTTCATAAAGAAAAGAATACCTAACTCAATTCCTCGAAAACCTACTAAGTAAGCACCAATAGTGATCATTACGGGTGCCACGATCAGCTTGTAACTGCTTGCAAACCAAGATGAACCTTTCTCTTTTCTCATCAAGCTAAAATCGAGTGAGCCGCCCGTACACAACAGCGCTAAAGGTAATGTCATTTTGGACAAGTAGTCCCCTGCATCAATAACAACATTCGGTACTGGAATAGAGAGCAAATAGAAAGCCATCCCTAGGACGATTGAGATTATCAGTGGATTCCTCGTCAGTGTTCGGCCCATCATTTTTGCGGCTTGTGGGACAGAAGTTGCGCCCTTGGGAGATAAGCAAATAACCGCTTGGACGTTATAAAGAAACGTGGTGACCGCGACATAAAGCGCTGCTAACGCCACACCTTGAGAACCATACGCATTGGCAACGTAAGCGATGCCAATAATACCTGTGTTTGCTCGAAACCCACCTTGGATAAGAACACCTTGGTCAGGCGATGCTTTGAACAGAAGCTTGACCGAAAGGTAGGTGAAAATGAAAAACGAAATGCTAGCGATGACGCCGAAATTGACAAAGCCACTCGCCGCGGAAAAATCGTGTTCTGAAGCCACAATACTGACAAATAACATCGCAGGTAGCGTAACTTGAAACACCAGTTTAGAGCCCACTTCGATAAAATTATCGTTGATCAGTCCAATGCGTTTGAACACCACGCCAAGTATTAACATCAAGCAGATAGGGCCGGTTATCGACAAAGAGAATTGCAACTGATGTAGAACAGCTTCCATGTAAGTACCCGCAGCAAAAGAAAAATATTCCTGCTGTCTATTAAGCCATAAACTCTGGGAGACAGGACAGAAAAGTGATGAAATTTTCCTCTTTTGTTGGTTCCAGAACCATTTGCATTCCAAGTTATGGACGAGGTCCCAGTTTAACAAAGCTGCACTGGTTCTATGCGCGATATGTTGGTTTACTACTTATCGTGATGCATCCACATGCGTATTAAATAAAAGGGTTGGTCATTGTGGTTATGGATAGGAGTTCATCGATGAAAAGGAAACACAACAAAACCGTACTTTGTGCATTTGTCTCAGGTTCGGTGTTTGGTGCAGCTTTAGTCATTGCGATGTCTTTACCAATGTAATCGTTTCTGTAGGCTCTTTGAATACTTACGCTAATTCAATACAAAAACAGATTGAGTTCAGCTTGATGTACTGTTAGTTTGAAAACATGAAAATACACGTTAGCCCTTCATCAACAGTCTTCTTTTGGTGGCGCTCTAAATAGAGCGGCACGGAATACTCACATTCTTAAGCTGCTGGATGGTAGCTAAGAGTGTTTGATCTTTTTATCTCCAGTAGCGATCTATTAAATACTTGGAGATAAATATGAACACCATTCAAAGTACATCACAACGTGAAATTATCCTGACCGGCGATCGAGCGACAGGTCCGTTACACCTCGGGCACTATGTCGGTTCATTGCAACAACGAGTCAAATTGCAAACGGAGCATGAGCAAACGATCTTGGTCGCGGACATGCAAGGGTTGACGGATAACGCGCATAACCCATCAAAGGTATCCTCTAATATTCTCAATGTCGTTGCAGATTATTTGGCTGTTGGTATCAACCCCGCTCAAACTACGATCACGTTGCAGTCTCAAATTCCAGCGTTAGCAGAGTTAACGATGTATTACAGCAATCTTGTCTCTATTGCGCGTTTAGAGCGTAATCCCACGGTTAAAAATGAGATACAGAGTAAAGGCTTTGAACGCTCTATTCCTGCTGGCTTTTTAACGTATCCAATTTCTCAAGCTGCCGATATTACGGGGTTCCACGCGACGTTGGTTCCGGTAGGTGATGACCAACTGCCGATGTTGGAGCAAACTAATGAAATCATAAGAAAAATAAACCACCTAGGTGGAAAAGAGGTTCTTAGAGAATGCCGTCCATTACTTAGTGATGCACCTCGTTTGCCGAGTACTGATGGCAAAAATAAGATGTCTAAAAGCATGGGGAATGCAATCAACCTAGGGGCGTCTGAAAAAGAGATTTCTGCGGCGGTGAAATCTATGTATACCGACCCCAATCACCTGAAAATTGAGGACCCTGGCCAAGTCGAAGGTAATATAGTATTTACCTACCTCGATGCTTTTTATCCTGATAAAAATTATGTCGAACAGCTAAAAGAGCATTATCGACGCGGTGGGTTAGGTGATGGTTTGACCAAGAAAGTGTTAGAAGAATGCCTACAAGAGATGCTTCGTCCTATTCGAGAAAAGCGTGCCATGTATCTAAATGACAAAGCACAGCTGATTGATATTTTAAAACAAGGCAGTCAGCGTTCTCGTGAGAAAACTGAACAAGTGCTATTTGATGTGAAAGATGTATTTGGTTTGAATTTGTTCTGAATTAAAAGTAGAGAGTTGAACATAAGGCACGATGACTTATTAGCAACGTGCCTTTTTTAGCTCCCAGTCAGTCAAAGCTGATTGTTAAGAAGAAAAAAATTCACGACGAAAATCCGCTACTTCTTGTTGGTAATAGCTTTGCCATTCCGGTTCTGACAAATTCGAATGGCTTGTGGCTCTCTCTTTTCTGAGTCTGGACTCAAGTTGTTGCAATGCTTGTTGGTAATCTCTGACTTGCTCTTTTTGCTGGGCAATTTGTTGCTGACGATCGTGAATCTCTTCGCTTTCGTCCTTCGTTAAGTAAGTTTTTTGCAGCTCTGCGATGATGGTTTGGCGATCTGGAAAGCTCATGCTATTGGGTATTAGGGCGACTGCACGCTCATATTTTGCTTGGTCGTTTGTAAGCCCGATAGCCTCTGTATTTTCTTGCCAGTCTATGATGAGTTGCTCGAAAGCTTGCAAAAAGCTTTCTGGACTTTGCGTGTTGAGCTGTTGGGCCTCTAAATTGAAATCGTATAGGGCGAACTCATCCGCGAAAATAACATCAGCCAACTCGCCCCAAATGCCTCTTGCCTCGGCTTTAAGTTGTGCAATACGTGAGGCTAGTGGTTGTTGCTCATCAAACAACAAATTACCCACACTTTCTTGCCATTGACTGTTGAGTTGATGGTAGCTCGCCAAAAGTTGAAATCGTGCTGAAGATAAATAAGGCTCGAGCAAGGCTAACTGTTCCTCACAGTCGCGGTTCGACATGCACTCATGCCAAAATGACTCAAGCTCTGCGACGAGTTCTCTCCCTTTGAGCAGAGTTAATCTCTCAGTCGTTATTTGAACCGCGGAAGGGAGCTCTGCGGTCTGTGGTGAAGCATCTGCACTGGGAGCGATATTGCTTGTTTTTAGTGATGTACTGGGGACGTTCTTATTTTTTGTCTTTGGAGCAGAAGCGGACACGGCTGCTTCTTGCTGCCCATCTTGACTGAAAGTTAAAAACATCATGCCCGCCATAATGGCGGACATGATTATCAACGCGATTTTCTTCATGGCTTGATTGTTGCGCTTACTGGGAAATGGTCAGAAAGGTTGTAGTGTTTCCATAAACTCTCTGCGGTTGTGCGCGGCACGTCTACACGGTTGTCATTGAATGATTTCACCCCGTATTCACTACTCACCATGACATAGTCAAGGTATTCCACGTTTTCGCCGCCTGATAACGCTTCACCTGCGAAGTTATTGATACGGGGATCAAAGGTTGACTCCGTGTAACCTGAATACTGAGGTTCGATGGCGCTTAAGTTGGCGATCATTTGTTGGTAGTCACCAGGGAACTTTCTTTTGTTTACGTTAAAGTCGCCGCTGTATACCACCGTTTCGCTTGAAGGAATGTTGAGAGATTTAGCGAGTGCACGGATTTGTTTGAACTGGCGCTGACGATACTCGCGAGCGGTGTCTGTATCGAAAGATGCGGTATGGGTAGCAAACACATGGTAAGCCTGACCACCTTTAATAATTTCCGCATAATTAACGCCTTTGTCGGCAAAGCAGTCTGTGCCAGAGCAGTCGGGGAAGACGTATTGCGCTTCATTCACGATAGGATAGCGACTGACAATGATCACCCCACCATCATGAATATTAACGCCTGCTTTATCTAACATCTCAGTTTGGTACGGATATTCCTTAGCTAACTCACGTAGGAATGCTTCACGACCGCTTGCAAACACTTCTTGCAGCGCTAATACATCATAACCTTTGACGTATTGAGGAATCAGTTCGTAACGATCACCGATGTGCGATGCAATAGCCGTAAGAGCCCAGATGTTGTATGTCATCAACTTAAGGTTTTGTTCTTCGTTATCGACGGATTCATTTACTTTGCTTGGTGTGATGGTGTAATAAAGATCGTCGTATCGAGCGGTACTGTCTGACTTAAATGCCAGTTCGGTTTCTCGGATGCCAAAAGCGTTAGTGTTGGCACGATGAATATTACGATCATCTTTAAGAGATAAATCTACATCGGCCGCCGATAAGCCATATTCAATGGTTGAATTATACCAATGACCTTCCATGACCTGATTGAGTGTTATGCTTTCACCTTTAGGGCTAGAAACCACAGTTTCAAAACGGTAAGTTTGGTTGGATTTCACGCCTTCCCAACGATTGAAGCTCAATACAGGTTTGGTTTCCCACGGACCAAGTACTTGTACATGTTGCTGCCACTCTTCTCCGTATTGAAGTAAATCACTGCCTTCGTGCTTTACTTGAATAGTTAAAGGCTGATCAGAGTTATTGGTTAGATAAACATCTGTATCTGCAATGCTTGGCAATGCCACCAAGCCACTTAATAAAAGACCCCACTGCGATAATTTCATCTTATTTTTCCATCATTTGAACTAGAGCAATCATTCTTGTTTATAAATATTACTTGCACGTTAAATATGGATGACATCGAAGCCAGTACTGAAAATTGTTATCAGAATGTGATCTTTATTCAATGGTGAGGAGTCGGGGTAGAGAGTTAATGGCTGCCTAAGCGGCTGTAAATAATAGCGATGGTTAACGAATCGTACTCACTGCAATCAAGTTGTCATCTTTGCTCTATAAGTTGTGCGGCGTCATTCATCCAGCCACATGGCTAGAACTTAAATTGATAGATGGAGCACCATGGCTAGAGCAGTAAATCCAATCGATGAAACCATCATTAAATTACTACAAGAGCAAGGTTTGATTAGAAGCGAAGCAGAAGCTCGTTTAAAGAAAGAGGTATACCGCTTGCAGCCTAATGAGATTGAAAAAGTCAAAAATTATGCCCAGCACTTTGGCATCAACGCTAAAGAAAAACTCATCGATGAGATCTTAGAGTTGCGCCGGGAAGCGCTCATAAAAAAATGCAGACACAATACGGAGCATGCGAGCCTATCTCTAAAATAGCACGTGATAAAAATATCAATTACTGGTCAAGATTTGATCTCTCAGGCCGATGTATATAAGAGCGCTCAATGATATCGAGCGCAAAAAACAGTGTGTTTTAGAGGTTAAGCTTTCACTTAAGTGAGAGGTTTGGAAAGGCTGCAGGGAGAAAGTGCATGCGTATTAAAGACTTAAGTGTCGTAAAGAAAATATCGGTTAGTTATTTAACCGTTTTTGCCGTGTTTGGTTTAGTGTCAGTAATGTTGGTGCAAGGTTTGTTAACACTGAATAAAGACATCTCAGTGCTAACAGATAAAAGCTTACCTTCTGTTGCGATTTTGAAAGGTATCCAAGTTGATATTACTAAAGTGCGCAAAGATGAGTTCTCTTTATTGCCAAACGCAAATCACCCCAAAATTGGTGAGTGGTTAAAAGGCCTCGACCAATGGCGTTCTGATGTGCAGGCTGGTATTGCAGAATACGAAAAGCTCGATCTTAATCAGCGTGAAACGCAGTCTTTTAACGTTTTTAAAGAAACTTGGAATCAATACATCAAGGAAACGAAGACTTACAACGCACTGCTAAGCCAAGGTGATGCTGAAAGTGCAAATGATGTGATTTTATCGAGTTTCAATACTTACTCAAAAGCGTTGAGCAGCTTGGATGATACCCTCGCGTTGAACGATGAGTTGGTGAATTTGATTGGCGAAGAAGTACAAAATGAAGCGGCATTTACACAATACAGCGCTGCTGTTGGTGCGCTTGTCGTCGCATTGGTCATGGTGATGTCTGCCATGTTGCTTTCTCGAGTCATTTGCGGGCCTGTTGATCGAGCATTGGAATTCGCTTCTAAAATCGCCAAGGGTCAATTGAATAATCAAATCGACGAAAGTGAATTGAGCAAAGACGAGTTAGGAACGTTGCTCAAAGAGCTTGTCGGTATGCAAACAAACTTACATTCGCTGGTTTCTGAGATTAATGACTCAACGATTCAGCTAACGGCAGCAGTAGAGGAGGTGAGTGCTATTTCTTCTCAGACCGCTTCTGGTATGCAAAATCAACAAATTGAACTTAGCTCGGTGGCTTCTGCGATGACAGAAATGCAAGCTGCTGTAAGTGAAGTGGCACAAAATACCGAAGTTGGCGCGACCTCCGCTTACTCGGCAACGGAAGTGGCAAAGCAAGGAACGGCGACGTTACAACAAACTATTGCAGTAATTGAGCGTGTATCACATACGATCCAAGAGTCAGATGAACTGGCACGTGAGCTTGAATCTAGCTCAAACAATATCAATGTGGTCGTAGATGTGATCCGCGGGATTGCGGAGCAAACAAACTTGTTAGCACTGAACGCCGCAATTGAAGCTGCTCGGGCCGGTGAACAAGGACGTGGGTTTGCTGTTGTGGCAGATGAGGTTCGTTCTCTGGCGCAACGCACTCAAGACTCCACTTCACAAATTGTGGAAATTGTTAATCAACTACAAGAGAGCAGCAGCAAAATAGGGCATTCAAGCCGTGATTGTCAGGAGGGTATTTCTCAGTGTGTTGAGCAAGTCAATGACGCTGATAACCAGATAAAAGAAATTGAACATTCTGTCGATAACATAGCGCAAATGAGCACACAAATCGCAACGGCGTGCAGCGAGCAGAATTCTGTATCCGAAGAACTGAATCGAAGTGTGGAGCATATTAATAGTGCTTCAACAGAGATGGCTGAGGGAGCTTCGCAAACGGCTGTAGCTTGCCAGCAGATCAGTAGCCTAGCGCACAACTTGAAAACTCGAATGGGTTCATTCCAGCTCTAGTTATTTTGTTTCAGCTTTATTCCTAACCTCATTGCTACAAAAAATAAGCCGGACGAAATATCCGGCTTATTTATTCTCTGTCTATATAAATAAGTTCAGAGCATGCTCAATCTTGGGAGAATATGCTCGCTAGGCTGGAATACCACTATGGAACTTAAAATCTGTATCTGGCGTAGAAATTAAATCCGCCTCAACTCGGCCAAAATAGGTTATGCGTTCGCTGATGTCTTTGCCCGCGATTTGCTCTGCCAATACTAGATAATCTTGATAGTGGCGTGCTTCTGAGCGCAGTAAAGAAACGTAGAATTTTGCGATATCGTCATCCATATGTGGTGCTAGTTTGGCAAAACGCTCACAAGATCGGGCTTCGATGTACGCACCAATGATGAGCTTATCGATCAGCGTTTCCGGTTCATGAGTCTTCATATGCGAAATGAGCCCTTTAGCATAGCGACTTGCTGGAATATTTTTATACTCAATTCCACGACTTTCCATGATCTCTAAAACTTGATAAAAGTGGTGTAACTCCTCTTTAATCAAAAGCACCATTTTATCGATCAAATCTTGGCTGTATGGTGAGTTTGACTTAGCCATGATCGCTTTGGAAATATTGCTCTTACCTTTTAAAGTTTCTAGTGAGCCTACATTGCGATAAGCAAAATCTTCATAGGGTTTAAACCAGTCAAGTAGAGCATGTGAACTGGATTGGTCAACGGCATACTTACGAATTAAAAACATCGCAGATTGGCCAGCTTTTAGCTCACACAGTAGGTGGTCTAATAAAATGGTTTGAAGGTTTTCTGGTTTCTTTGCTTCCTCTACCCATTCATCAGGTGTGCTGCATTGCAGAAATTGGTTAATGGGAGCAAGAAGATCTTGATAGGCGTCTAGATTCATCATTTTAGTTTTAGTACTTCACATTCTAATTGGGCATATCCGCTATCTTACGGATAGAAAAAAGGCTGCGATTGCAGCCTTTATTGACCTTAAGTGAATGTTACCACTTTTTCTTCTCGCCGAAGAGTGCTTCCATGTCATTGTCGCGCTCTTTATCGGCGATCTGCTGCATTTCAGCATCACTTTTATCTTGGCGTTTTTTATCTAGGTCGCCCAACATGTCTTCAAGCTTCTGTTTCGCTTGAATCGAGTAGGGATCGCTCTTTGTACTCAATGCATCGATACCTTTGCGTAGCAGTTGAAGTGCTGTGCCAGGTTGACCTCGAGCAATAGAGTCGTTTGCTCTTTTGATGACGTTTTCGATGTTGATACGAATCTGCATCGTTTCTAAACGCGCATTTTCAGCGACATAAGTCTGGGTGTCGATACGGCCTTTATTGTGTTCGTTACGGATAGTATCGCGAAGGCGCTTCACCAACTTAAGCATGACGATGGCTTGTTTATCACTGCTCGGCATTTTGAACGTGGTACTCTCGCCAGTGGGACCATTCTCTTTCAGTTGATCAATCTGTTGCTTCATGTTTTCGATACGTTGAGCAAGCTGCTTATTCTTCGGGTCAAGCTCATGCATGCTTTCTAGCGCGTCAAGAATACGATTGTTTAGACATAGCAACAGCTCCTTGCTAAAAGGGATATGGTGCGCATGACCAATCAACTCTTCAGTGCCATCAATCAAGGCAACATAGCGTGCGGACTCCTGTCTTTTCGCAGTCTCTACCTTGACCTTATACTGCAACATAATGTTATAGCCTAGGATCAACACCAGTAGGATGGCTACCAAAGCGATTATTAAACCAATATTCATATCTTTGCGTCTGCTTTACTTTTCTACGGCTAGCGTTAAAGAATACATGAATCTTATCTTACTCGGCACCCTATTTGTTTGATTATTTTGTCTCTCCCACGTTTTAGCTACTGATAGAAGTCACATCATAGAACTTCAGTCATTTATTGGCTCAACTTTGTGCATATTGTTTCTATGTTGAGGATTATCAGTATGTGATTGAGGTATAAGTTAGAAATTACTGTTCATTTCGATTTGAACGCGTTATAACTAATTATTATATCGCTCGTCCGAGTGGCCAATAAATTATCTCATGAACAAGTAAGGGATTACGATGAAACTGCAGCAGCTGAAGTATATTGTTGAGGTTGTAAACCATAATCTGAATGTATCCGCAACGGCAGAAAGCTTGTATACCTCTCAGCCAGGTATCAGTAAACAGGTTCGGTTGCTGGAAGATGAGTTAGGCATTCAGATTTTTGAACGTAGCGGTAAGCACTTAACACAGGTGACACCTGCTGGTGAAGAAATTGTACGTATTTCCCAAGAGATTCTGGCTCGCGTAGAAAGTATCAAAGCTGTAGCAGGGGAGCACACCCACCCAGAAATGGGGACACTGAATATCACTACGACACATACGCAAGCGCGTTATGCTTTGCCGGATGTCATCAAAGGTTTCACTTCTCGCTACCCAAAAGTGTCATTACACATGCATCAAGGTACGCCGTCACAAATGTCTGAGGCGATTGCCAAAGGTACGGCGAACTTTGCGATTGCGACAGAAGCGCTTCACTTATATCAAGATGCCATCATGCTGCCTTGTTATCATTGGAACCGTTCAATTGTCGTGCCTAAAGATCATCCATTAGCGAAGAAAGACAAAGTAACGATCAGCGATCTTGCCGCTTATCCATTGGTCACTTATGTGTTTGGTTTTACGGGCCGTTCAGAGTTAGATACCGCATTTAATCGTGAAGGTTTAACCCCGAGAGTGGTATTCACTGCAACTGATGCGGATGTTATTAAAACGTATGTTCGCATGGGTATTGGTGTCGGCGTAATTGCTAGCATGGCTGTGGATGAAGAGCAGGACAGCGATTTAGTCGCAATAGATGCGAGCCATTTATTCGGGGCTAGTACGACAAGTATTGGTTTCCGTCGCGGTACATTCCTGCGCTCATACATGTTCGATTTTATGGAACGCTTTGCTCCTCATTTAACTCGCCCAGTGGTAGAGCAGGCGATTTCGTTGAAATCTAATGCAGAAATCGAAGAGATGTTTAAAGACATCGAGCTCCCGGTGAGATAACACTTCATTGATGCTTCGATTCCCTCTACAATGCGCTCGTTGTAGGGGGAGCTATGAAAACGCAATTTCAATTTATTAATGACTGTTTATTGGAAAACGAATCGCTATGGCGGTTTGAACCATTTAAAAGTAGCATCCACATCTCATTACCTTGGCAAGAGCAACACCCTCAGTTGTGCCAGTGGTTAGTGTCTCTTTCTCCCTCTCAAATCGAAGAGTATAAAGCGGAACCTGAACTCGCCTTAAAAGCGATAAGCGCGTTCGTGCCTCAACTCGAACAACTCGCTTATCACACGCGTTTAGAGTCTTTAACCTTAAATGGTTTGGCACTTGCTCGTGGTTTAGACAACGGCATTCCCGGACGTAAGCTGGAGCAAATCAGCTCGATGGGTGAAGCTGCAATTCAACAACACTGTGGCGAAGAATGGTTAGAGTGGTGTTCAGGGAAAGGTTATTTAGGACGAATCCTGGCAACACAAACCGATCAGCCTGTGACCAGTTTCGAATATCAACAAGCACTGTGTGATTCGGGGCAACAAGCTGCGAATGAACACCATTGGAAAATGACGTTTATTCAAGGTGACGCGTTCGATAGCAAAGCAAAAGCGGTATTCAAGCCAACGCAACACGCGGTGGCACTGCATGCGTGTGGCGACCTCCATGTTCGTCTAATGCAGTACGGCAGTGAGAATGGGATTGCTGCGATGACCATCTCACCTTGTTGTTATCACTTGATTCAGTCGGAACAATACCAGCCGATGTCGAAACCGGGGAGGGTTTCTTCTCTCTCATTGTCTAAGCAAGAACTGCGTATCCCGTTACAGCAAACTGTGACAGGGGGAGAGCGTGTACGTCGCCATCGTCAGCAGGAAATGGTGTTTCGTCTTGGCTTCGATTTGATTACTCGACGAGCGTTAGGCATGGCAGAGTACCAACCTGTCCCCAGTATTCGTAAGTCGCAATTAAGTGAAGGCTTTGAATCTTTGTGTCGCTGGGCGGCGGAGCAGAAAGGTATCGTTCTTTCTCAAGAAATCGATTTCGATCATTTTGAAAAGTTAAGCGAACAACGTTTCTGGCAAATGGAGAGAATGAGCTTAGTGCAACTGGTTTTTCAACGTCCATTGGAGATCTGGCTCGCATTGGACAAAGCACTTTATCTTGAAGAACGTGGTTATCGTGTTAGATTGTCAGAGTTTTGCCCTAAATCAGTTACACCTAGAAATATTTTAATTTGCGCATATAAGAATTAGTTATTTTTTATAGCTAAACGCTCTATATGAAAAAGCCCACTTATACGTGGGCTTTTGTAAACAAAACGTGACAAATTGTGTTTTATTTTTTGTGTTTTATTTTGTCATTAATTGAACATAGCGATAGCTTGAGTTGGTTCAACGTATTCCAAGTCAAAGCTTTCTGCTACTTCTTTACATGTTACTTTTCCGTGAATAACGTTTAGACCTTCAAGGAAGCCTTTGTCTTCTAGAAGTGCCTCACGGTAGCCTTTGTTTGCGAGTTTCACAATGTAAGGGAGTGTTGCATTGTTCAATGCGAAAGTTGAAGTACGTGCAACCGCACCAGGCATATTTGCTACGCAGTAGTGAACCACTTCATCCACGATGTAAGTTGGATCTGCGTGGGTTGTTGCGTGAGATGTCTCGAAACAGCCACCTTGGTCAATAGCCACGTCAACCACTGCCGCACCAGGTTTCATCTTAGCAATGTGCTCTTTTGTTACCAGCTTGGGCGCTGCTGCTCCAGGAATTAGAACTGCACCGATAACAAGGTCAGCTTCTAGAACATGCTTCTCGATAGCGTCTTCAGTAGAATAAACCACTTTAGCGCGACCTTGGAATTCTTCGTCAAGCTTACGAAGTGTATCTACGTTGCGGTCTAGAATGGTTACGTCAGCGCGAAGACCAACAGCCATACGAGCTGCGTTTGCACCAACAACACCACCACCAACGATGACGACTTTCGCTGGCTCAACACCAGGTACGCCACCTAGTAGCAGACCACGACCGCCGTGTGATTTTTCCAATGTTTGCGCGCCAGCTTGGATAGACATCCGACCTGCCACTTCTGACATTGGTGCTAACAGTGGCAAACGACCCATATTATCTGTTACAGTCTCATAGGCTATACAGACAGCTTTGCTCTTGATTAGCTCATCAGTTTGTGGAAAATCTGGTGCTAGGTGTAAATAAGTAAATAAAATTTGCCCTTCGCGGAGCATTGCTCTCTCTACTGCTTGGGGTTCTTTTACTTTTACAATCATGTCTGCTTGCGCGAATACGTCTGCAGCATGAGGGAGAATGGATGCGCCGACAGCGATGTAATCATCGTCTGAAAAACCAATGCCGGCACCTGCATTGGTCTCAACTAAAACTTGGTGACCATGTGAGATGAGTTCTCTCACGCTTGCTGGGATCATACCAACACGATATTCGTGGTTCTTGATTTCCTTAGGTACGCCAATGATCATCCTGTATCCTCTTTCTATAATGGTTGTATTAACTGTTTGTAGGGTGTTATTGTCGAATTAATAACTAGTATAGTTATAGATTTGTAAAATTTGGCACCAAATATTAAAAAGTTGTAGTATATTTTTTTGCAAGGAAGTAATAAGGTGGAATAAAAAATGGCAGACAACTATAAAAAGCCGTCCAAGGAACTAGACCGTATCGACCGCAACATTCTTAATGAACTGCAGAAAGACGGTCGTATTTCAAACGTTGAGCTTTCAAAACGTGTGGGACTTTCTCCAACGCCATGTTTGGAGCGTGTACGTCGCTTAGAGCGTCAGGGTTACATCACAGGATACACTGCATTATTGAATCCGCAGTTCCTGGATGCGTCACTATTAGTATTCGTTGAGATTACACTAAACCGTGGTGCGCCGGATGTATTTGAGCAGTTTAACTCAGCTGTTCAAAAGCTAGACGACATACAAGAGTGTCATCTTGTATCAGGTGACTTTGACTATCTTCTTAAAACCCGTGTATCAGATATGGGTGCTTACCGCCGACTATTGGGCGATACGTTACTACGCCTACCTGGCGTAAATGACACTCGCACATACGTTGTAATGGAAGAAGTGAAACAATCTAACCAGCTTGTGATCAAAACTCGTTAATTTCTTGCAAAGAAAGCGGTATATGCTTCCGCTTTCGCCAGAGAGTAATTGGGTTTTTCTCTTTGATATGGTTAAATCAATTTACCGAGCGGCTTGATGCCGCTCGGAATGTTTTGCAATTTCCTATTTCATTTCCATATTCAAGTTGATTTATGTTCAAAGAGAACGCAAAGAAAGTCGAAACCATTATCAAAACCAGTGAAGAGCCCCAGTCTTCACGCTTAAATGGCTTCCAACGCTTAAAAGAGTGCTGCTTTATCGTTGGCGTTCTTAGCTCGGTATTGCTTGCGGTTGCACTATTTACCTTCAGTCCGGCCGATCCTTCCTGGTCCCAAACCGCATGGGGAGGGGAGATCGACAATGCTGGTGGCCTTTTCGGCGCTTGGCTTGCGGACACACTATTCTTCACATTTGGCTCTCTCGCTTATCCAATCCCTTTCTTGCTAGCTGCGGCTGCATGGGTGATTTGCCGTAAACGAGGAGAAGATGAGCCAATTGATTTCATGTTATGGGGTACGAGGTTACTCGGCCTTGTCGTCCTTATAATGACTAGCTGTGGTCTAGCCGATATTAATTTTGATGATATTTGGTATTTCTCGTCCGGTGGGGTCGTCGGAGATGTGTTGTCTAGCCTAGCTTTACCTACATTGAATGTACTTGGCACGACATTGGTACTGCTGTTCTTATGGGGAGCGGGTTTTACTCTCTTTACTGGCATCTCATGGCTTAACATCGTTGAGTGGCTTGGAGATCGTGCATTAGCGCTAATTGCGGCGCTTGCAAATAAGATAAGAGGCTCTGAGCAAGAAGTTTTAGAACCTCAGCTAGATGAGTTCGTGGAAGATAAAGTCTCTACGCCTAGACATAACGTAGACCATGACATTGATGATGAGCCGCTTCCTCATTTAACGGCGTTCGATGTCGATGAGCCGAAAGAATCGGCGCCTGCACATGAGTATCCTATTTATATGCCGCAAGCTAAACCTGAGAAGCCAGCGGAACAAATGATGGTGGAACCAACGCCACCACAATGCAAGGCTACGGTTAATGCTGCGCCAGTTTATGCTCAACCTGAGCACCAAACGCAACCTGTCCATGCGGTGAATACTGATAACGTTGATCCGCTTCTGGAGCGTACCAAGCAGCTGAATGTCACGATAGAAGAGCTTGAAGCTGCAGCGCAACAAGCAGATGACTGGGGAACTGAAGAACAGGTAGCCCCATCATTTGCAGACACTTACTCTTCCTATGTAGAGCAACATACAGCTACAGAAGAACCGAACAGTGTTGAACCAGATTATGCGGAGTACGAACAATTTGAAGCAGAGCAAGTACAGCAGCCAAGTATTGAGCATCCTGTGCATGAAGAGCCTGTAATTGATTCCGCTGCGCTAGATAGCATCACGGAGCAAACAGAATCGAGTCAACACATTGAACCTACGATCTCTGATTTTGACGTGTTAGACGATGAAGACGAAGTGGAGTCACAGTCTGTACAACAAGTACAGCCAGCTCCAGCAACACCTCATCAGCAAGTGGCAACACCTTCAACAACATTTGAACCTGCACTTCAAAAAGCGGAGGTTGAAGAGGTTCAAGACGGCGACGAAGATGTAGCGGCATTCCAAGACATGGTGTCTAGTGCGCAAGCCAAAGTAGCAGCGACACAGAACCCATTTTTGGTACAGAAAGAAGAAAACTTGCCTGTTCCAGAAGAACCACTTCCAACGCTCGAGTTGCTTTACCATCCAGAAAAACGCGAAAACTTTATCGACCGTGATGCGCTAGAGCAGGTCGCTCGATTGGTTGAGAGCAAGCTAGCGGACTACAAAATTAAAGCCGACGTGGTGGGGATTTATCCTGGTCCAGTGATCACTCGTTTTGAGCTTGATTTGGCGCCGGGGGTAAAAGTAAGCCGTATTTCTGGTCTTTCAACTGACTTAGCGCGTGCATTGTCTGCAATGGCTGTACGTGTTGTAGAAGTAATCCCTGGCAAGCCTTACATCGGTTTGGAACTGCCAAACATGAGCCGTCAGACGGTCTATTTATCTGATGTAATCAGTAGTCCTCAGTTTGAGCAAGCAACGTCACCCACAACGGTTGTGTTAGGTCAAGACATTGCGGGCGAAGCTGTTGTGGCCGATCTTGCGAAGATGCCTCACGTGCTAGTAGCAGGTACAACTGGTTCTGGTAAGTCGGTGGGTGTGAACGTGATGATTTTGAGCATGCTATATAAAGCAGGTCCAGAAGATGTGCGCTTCATCATGATTGACCCGAAAATGCTAGAGCTTTCTATTTACGAAGGTATCCCTCATCTTCTTTCTGAAGTTGTGACTGATATGAAAGACGCATCAAACGCTCTACGTTGGTGTGTGGGTGAGATGGAACGTCGTTATAAATTGATGTCGGCATTGGGCGTTCGTAATGTGAAAGGCTTTAACGAGAAGTTGAAGATGGCGGCAGAAGCGGGTCACCCAATTCATGATCCATTCTGGCAAGAAGGCGACAGTATGGATACGGAACCGCCATTGTTAGAAAAACTGCCTTACATCGTTGTTGTTGTCGATGAATTTGCTGACCTGATGATGGTGGTTGGTAAGAAGGTAGAAGAACTGATTGCACGCTTGGCACAAAAGGCGCGTGCGGCAGGTATTCATTTAATTCTTGCGACTCAGCGTCCATCGGTGGATGTTATCACTGGTCTGATTAAAGCGAATATTCCAACTCGTGTTGCGTTTACGGTATCGACTAAAACAGACTCCCGTACGATTCTAGACCAAGGTGGTGCAGAATCACTGCTTGGTATGGGTGATATGTTGTACTTACCACCAGGCTCAAGCCATACGACTCGTGTCCACGGTGCATTTGCATCAGATGATGATGTTCATGCTGTTGTAAACAACTGGAAAGCGCGTGGTAAACCGAACTACATTGAAGAGATCATCAGCGGAGATCAAAGTCCAGAAAGCTTATTGCCAGGTGAGCAAATGGAAGCGGATGAAGATGTGGATCCACTCTTCGATCAAGTCGTTGAGCACGTAGTTCAGTCACGTCGAGGCTCTGTTTCTGGTGTACAGCGTCGATTTAAGATCGGTTACAACCGTGCCGCCCGTATTGTTGAGCAACTCGAAGCGCAAGGTATCGTGAGTGCACCGGGTCACAACGGTAACCGCGAAGTTTTAGCTCCTGCGCCGCCAAAAGATTAATGAACTTGTTTTACTCACTTCAGTCCAACTGAGGTGAGTAACTTTAGGTCTTTGACCCTCTGATAGGTATCTGAATGAAAAAACGATTTTCAGCGAAACTTTTCTCAGCGCTAGTTTTAAGCGTTTCTTTCTTCTCAGCTGCGAATGCAGCATCTCCCAAAGATGAACTCAATAAACGTCTCGCAATGAACGAGGGCTTCAGTGCCGATTTCTCCCAGCAAGTGATCAGCCCTGAAGGTGAAACGGTAATGGAAGGTGAGGGCACGGTTGAAATCGCTCGTCCAAGTTTGTTCCGTTGGAGTACAACATTCCCTGATGAGAACCTACTGGTTTCTGACGGTAAGACATTGTGGTACTACAGCCCATTCATCGAGCAAGTGAGCATCTACTGGCAAGAGCAAGCAACAGAGCAAACTCCGTTTGTTTTGCTAACGCGTAACCGAGCAAGTGATTGGAATAACTACAAAATATCTCAAAAAGGTGACCAGTTCACTCTCATTCCTACCGCAGTAGACTCCACACAAGGTCAATTCCAGATTAATATTGATGCAAAAGGCGTAGTGAAAGGCTTTAACGTCATTGAGCAAGATGGTCAGAAAGGGCTGTTTACTTTTAGTAATGTTAAGCTTGGTAAACCAAAGGTAGACAGATTTACATTCACAATTCCAGATGGCGTGGAAGTGGATGACCAAAGGAATTAATTGGTAGTGAGTAATTACACGTTAGATTTCTCAGGGGACGAAGATTTTCGTCCCCTTGCTGCTCGTATGAGACCACAAACTATCGAACAGTATATTGGACAGCAGCATATTTTAGGTCCGGGTAAACCCCTACGCCGAGCGCTAGAGGCCGGACACATTCACTCGATGATTTTGTGGGGACCACCTGGCACAGGTAAAACGACATTAGCGGAAGTGGCAGCAAACTATGCCAACGCCGAAGTTGAGCGTGTATCTGCGGTGACGTCTGGCGTTAAAGAGATCCGGGCTGCGATCGACAAAGCGCGTGAGAACAAAATGGCAGGTCGCCGCACTATCTTATTCGTGGATGAGGTGCATCGCTTTAACAAATCGCAGCAAGATGCGTTTTTACCGCATATTGAAGACGGTACGGTTACGTTTATCGGTGCGACCACAGAGAACCCTTCGTTTGAGTTAAACAACGCATTACTCTCGCGTGCTCGCGTTTACAAGTTGACTTCTCTTGGCCAGAGCGAAATATCGCTGGCGCTTGATCAAGCGATTAACGACAAAGAGCGCGGCTTGGGTAATACACCAGCACATTTCGCCGACAACGTTCTAGATCGCTTAGCAGAGCTAGTGAACGGCGATGCTCGCATGTCTCTTAACTACCTTGAGCTGCTATACGATATGGCAGAAGACAATGCGCAAGGTGAAAAAGAAATCACGCTTAAGTTGCTTGCGGAAGTGGCGGGAGAAAAGGTCTCTCGCTTCGATAACAAAGGTGATATCTGGTACGACTTAATCTCTGCGGTTCACAAATCTATTCGTGGATCAAACCCAGATGCCGCTTTGTATTGGGCTGCTCGTATGATAGCTGCAGGTTGTGATCCACTTTACATTGCCCGTCGATTACTTGCGATAGCATCGGAAGATGTCGGCAATGCGGACCCTAGAGCCATGCAAGTTGCACTCTCCGCGTGGGACTGTTTTACACGCGTTGGTCCAGCAGAAGGTGAGCGTGCGATTGCTCAAGCTATTGTTTATCTCGCGTGCGCTCCAAAGAGTAATGCGGTTTACGTTGCTTGGAAACAAGCGCTCACAGATGCTCATAACTTACCTGAATATGAAGTGCCGCATCACCTTCGAAATGCCCCCACCAGTTTGATGAAAGACATGGGTTATGGCGCAGAATATCGATATGCTCACGATGAGCCGGGTGCCTATGCAGCCGGTGAGCAATATTTGCCACCAGAAATGGCGGATCGTAAGTACTATCAGCCAACAAATCGCGGTCTAGAAACCAAAATCGGCGAAAAGTTAGATTACTTGGCTAAATTAGACGCAAATAGCCAACAAAAGCGCTATGAAAAGTAGGCGTTTTTGGATACATTTGTTCAGTAAATTTTTTTAACGCGTACGCTTGGAAAGTGCGCGTGATTTCACAACAAAAAGCATAGGATTAACAATGCTGGATTCTAAATTACTTCGTACAGAGCTGGATGAAACAGCTGCTAAACTGGCGCGTCGTGGCTTTAAGCTAGACGTAGAGACTATTCGTAAACTTGAAGAACAACGTAAGTCCATTCAAGTAGAAGTAGAAAATTTACAATCCACGCGTAACTCCATCTCCAAACAAATCGGCCAAAAAATGGCGGCTGGCGACAAAGAAGGCGCAGAAGAGATCAAGAAACAAATCGGTACTCTAGGTAGCGATCTTGATGCGAAGAAAGTTGAACTTGAGCAAGTAATGGCTCAACTAGACGAATTCACGCTTTCTGTACCAAACATCCCGGCAGATGAAGTGCCAGATGGCAAAGACGAGAACGACAACGTTGAAATCTCTCGTTGGGGTGAACCAAAGGCTTACGACTTCGAACTGAAAGATCACGTTGACCTAGGTGAAATGGGTGGCGGTCTAGACTTCGCAAGTGCAGTTAAGATCACTGGTGCACGTTTCATCGTGATGAAAGGCCAATTTGCTCGTCTACACCGTGCAATCGCTCAGTTCATGCTAGATCTTCACACAGAAGAACACGGCTACACAGAAATGTACGTACCTTACCTAGTAAACTCTGACAGCCTATTCGGTACTGGTCAGCTTCCTAAGTTCGGTAAAGACCTTTTCCACACAGAGCCTCTAGCGGAAAAAGTAAACGACGAAGAACCACGTAAACTGTCGCTAATTCCTACGGCAGAAGTACCTGTAACGAACCTAGTTCGTGACACGATTTCTGACGAAGCGGATCTACCAATTAAGATGACAGCTCACACGCCATGTTTCCGCTCAGAAGCGGGTTCTTACGGTCGTGATACTCGTGGTCTGATTCGTATGCACCAGTTCGACAAAGTTGAGCTAGTACAAATCACTAAGCCAGAAGATTCAATGAACGCGCTAGAAGAGCTAACTGGTCACGCCGAGAAAGTTCTACAACTTCTAGAGCTTCCTTACCGTAAAGTGGTTCTATGTACAGGTGACATGGGCTTCGGCGCTCGTAAGACTTACGACCTAGAAGTTTGGGTTCCAGCTCAAGAAACTTACCGTGAGATCTCTTCATGTTCTAACATGTGGGACTTCCAAGCTCGTCGTATGCAAGCGCGTTTCCGTCGTAAAGGCGAGAAGAAACCTGAGCTTGTACACACGCTAAACGGTTCTGGTCTAGCTGTAGGTCGTACCATGGTTGCTATCCTAGAAAACAACCAAGAAGCAGACGGTCGCATTGCAATCCCTGCAGTACTTCAGAAGTACATGGGCGGCGCAACGCACATCGGTTAGTGCATTAGCCACTAGAACACCAAAACCCAGCCATAGTGCTGGGTTTTTTGTTATTTGCGTCGAGTGAAAATACGTTGTTATGTAATTAGCACACGCAATAGTGAAGAGCTCGCCCAGAATCTGGCAGTACGAGACAAATGATATTTTTCTAAACGGTTTTTCACGTGACAAGCTAATGGCATCATTTGCCCTTGTTGTTAAACGTTATGCCAGTAAATCATCTTTCATTGCTTGTTATTTTTGCGCTTACTTTGCTCGTTAGTAAGAGTGTTATCGCAAGTGAACTTATTCAGCCTCAATACTTAGATAGTGAGCGAACCGATCGCTTTTTCGCGCGCGAAATAGCGCAACCTTCCAAAGAAAATATGCAACTTCGTAACTCACTCGATTGGGGCTATGAACTTGAATTGAAACGTGCATCTGATGAAGAAAAACTAGTATCTAATTGCCAAGACTTAGCTACGGCAAACTCTACGGGCTTTACTGCGGCAAAAGCCTATGAATACGGCGCGTTTAAAGCATATTTAACTCAGTGCCAAACATGGAGTGAGATGGCAAAGTTAGCTGCCTCTAAGCGCTCATTTATATCAGACTTTAAGTTAGACGATACCTTTCCTAATTTCGCTCCAAGTGCACTTGCTTTTGTTATTTCTGACGAAAGTGCAGAGAAAGCAACGACACTATCAACGTGGGATGAAGCAGACCATATCCAAAGAACTCAGGTCATCAGTGAAGTCAGAGCAGAGTATTACGATTCGACTGATGGCTTTCAGGTTATTACCGTTACCGCAAAAGGTGATTACAACGCTGACGGCATCGAGGATATCGTTATTGAGAAAGAGAATAGTGTACTCAGTGGCTCGTATTCATCTTCACACGGCTATGTATTAACCCGTATGTCTGAACAAGCGCTATTTACAGTGTTGGCTGAATGGTAATGAAACGATTGGCAGTCACTTTGGGTTTAAGTGTGGCGATGATGAGCACGTTTGCTGTTGCTAACACCTCGCCCAGAAAAGTCTTTGAATGCTCAGTGAACCAAACTATGAACTTTAGTATTTTTATAGAGCAAGGCAAAGGTGGGCTTATCTTTAATGAGTCCATTGAGAATCAAAGCTCTGTTTTACAGCGGATAAAACCTCAAGATTATCGTATCAAACATTACCATCGAGCGTTGGTCGATGAGAAGTCTTTGGAATTTAGTATTGGTGAGCGCGTCATATTAGTCAGTGAGTACTTTAGCGAGGAGTTTGGTGAGGTAGAGAAGATACTCAGTGTTACTTTGAGAGAGCCTGAGCAAACGCAGTACTTTGAATGTGAGGAAGGGAGTATGAGTAACCTTGCATTGCTTTTCCATGAGAGTGCCGAATAATCGATTACAGAATAATTATTACCAAAACGTAATAGTGTTTTCGAATTTACCCTAATTATCTTGTTATTTGTAATCGATATAATCATCCACCTTACCACGGTAAGTAGATTTTCTCATTCAAGTAACGAGGAGGGCTTATGGCCGTAGGGTGGGCAAACGACGATAGCGTCAGCCAACAAATTCAAAACACAATAGACGACGAGATTTCCCGTGTTCGTGGCAGTATCACAGAGGGTGAGAGCGCCCATTACTGCGATGAGTGTGGTGATGAGATTCCGGAAGCGCGTCGTCTTGCAATGAAAGGCGTTCGTTTGTGTATCGAATGCCAGTCAACAATCGAATTGACATCTCAACGCCAAGTATTATTCAATCGACGCGCGAGTAAAGACAGTCAACTTCGATAGCTTTGCTTTTCTTGTAAATAAAGAGACGGTTTGAGTTGAACTATGAAGCGAAGCAGTCGTTACGTTGCAACGCTGCATCAATCGCATTCACTAGCTTCTCAATTTCGTCTGGTTTGCTGATAAACGGTGGCATCATATAAATCAGCTTGCCAAATGGGCGAATCCAAACTCCGTGTTCAACAAACAAGGCTTGGATGGTTTCCATATTCACTGGACGATGCGTTTCCACAACGCCAATGGCACCTAACCAACGGGTGTTTTTCACCAAGTCGTATTTTTCAAGTTTTGGCAGTAGTTCAGAAAACAGCGTTTCAATTTGCTGGGTTTGCTGCTGCCAGTTGCCTTGTTCTATCAATTCTAAACTTGCGGTGGCAACGGCGCAGGCGAGCGGGTTACCCATAAAGGTTGGACCATGCATGAAACAACCAGCATCACCACCACAAACAATATCCGCGACGTGTTTGCTCGCTAGGGTTGCAGAGAGCGTCATGTAGCCGCCAGTGAGTGCTTTCCCGACACACAAAATGTCTGGCTGGATATCTGCGTGTTCGCAAGCAAACAGTTTACCGGTACGCCCAAATCCGGTTGCGATTTCATCTGCAATCAATAACAAGCCGTATTTGTCGCAAAGCCTACGCACGCCTTTGAGAAATTCTGGATGATAGATACGCATGCCACCTGCGCCTTGAACGATAGGCTCTAGGATCACTGCAGCGAGTTCTTGATGATGTGTTTCAATCTTGTGCTCAAAGTCAGCAAGATCTTCAGATTTCCACTCATCCCAAAAGCCACAAGTTGGTGACTCCGCAAAGATATGCTCAGGCAAAAAGCCTTTGTAGAGAGAGTGCATTGAGTTATCAGGATCGGTAACCGACATGGCCGCAAACGTATCGCCGTGATAACCGTGTCGCAAAGTAAGAAACTTCGGTCGGCGTTCGCCTTTTGCATGCCAATATTGCAGTGCCATTTTTAAGCTGACTTCTACGGCAACGGAACCTGAATCGGCAAGGAATACATGTTCAAGATTACTTGGTGCTAAGGACAGCAACTTCTTACACAAATTGATTGCTGGCTGATGGGTAATCCCGCCAAACATCACATGAGAGACCTGATCGATTTGCTGGTGAGCCGCTTGATTTAAGTGCGGATGATTATAGCCGTGGATTGTCGACCACCAAGAAGACATGCCATCGACAAGCTCAGTACCGTCTTCCAATTTAATGTGAACACCACTTGCTGATTCTACTGGGTAGCAGGTCAGAGGTGTTAATGTCGAAGTGTAAGGATGCCAGATATGCTGGCGGTCGAAGGCGAGATCCATGTGCGATTCCAATAATAATTAAGATTAAAAAATAAACAGGTGTAAACTTTGTTGTTTTATGTTGTGTTGACAGTTTATCGAGACTCAGTAGACTGTCAACACAACAACAAAAGTGACTAAAGGAATACACGTGGAAGTTCGTCATAACTGGACGCATGCTGAAGTGCGCGATCTCATGGAAAAACCATTCATGGATCTCCTATTCGAAGCGCAGCTTGTACATCGTCAATATCAACAAACCAACCATGTTCAAGTAAGCACGCTTCTGTCGATTAAGACAGGTGCTTGTCCAGAAGATTGTAAGTACTGTCCTCAGAGTGCTCGTTACACCACAGACATCGAAAAAGAGCGTCTGATGGAAGTAGAACGCGTACTCGATGCTGCGCAAAAAGCCAAAAATGCTGGTTCTACTCGATTCTGTATGGGGGCAGCATGGAAAAACCCGAAAGAGCGTGACATGCCGCATTTGACCGACATGATCAAAGGCGTGAAGGGCATGGGTTTAGAAACGTGTATGACATTGGGCATGTTGACGCCAGATCAAGCAAAGCAATTGGCAACCGCTGGTCTGGATTACTACAACCACAACCTAGATACCTCACCTGAGTTTTACGGCAACATCATTACCACACGTACCTACCAAGACCGTTTAGATACGCTTTCTCACGTTCGTGATGCTGGTATGAAGATTTGTTCCGGTGGCATCATCGGCATGGGTGAGAGTGCCAATGACCGAGCTGGTTTGTTGGTTGAACTGGCTAACTTGCCGGTACACCCTGAAAGCGTGCCAATCAACATGCTGGTTAAGGTGAAGGGTACACCATTAGAAGAAGTGGACGACGTTGAGCCGTTCGACTTTATTCGTCTGATTGCAATAGCACGAATCATGATGCCTCAATCAGCCGTTCGTTTATCCGCTGGCCGTGAAAACATGAACGAACAAATGCAAGCGCTATGTTTTATGGCGGGTGCAAACTCCGTCTTCTATGGCTGCAAACTTCTGACGACACCAAATCCTTCTGAAGATAAGGACATGATGCTGTTTAATAAGCTTGGCATTAACAGACAAGAAGTGTCTCAAAAACCTGATGAAATCGAAGAAAACGAGTTGCTGGATCGCGTCGTAGAGCGCGTTGCTGCTCGTCCGACAAAAGACGACCTTTTCTACGATGCCAGCGTTTAAATCTCGTATCGAGTCCGCCCTTGCCGATCGTAAAGCGCAGGGGCTGAATCGTTCTATGAATGTGGTGTTTTCCGGCAACCAATCGATTTTGGAATACGAAGGCAGACGCTACATCAACTTCTCAAGTAATGATTATTTAGGCTTGGCCAATGACCAAGCGCTCGTTCGTGCTTGGCAGCAAGGCTTGAGTGTATACGGCAGTGGCAGTGGTGCATCTCCAATGGTTACAGGTTTTAGTGCCGCGCACAGCAATTTAGAAGCGGCACTAACAGAATGGTTGAGTTACGAAAGGGCAGTCCTGTTTGGCTCTGGATTCAGTGCTAACCAAGCTTTGTTATTCACCTTGCTAGAAAAATCAGACGTATTGATCCAAGACCGTTTGAACCATGCCTCACTAATGGAAGCGGGGATGTTGTCACCAGTTAAGATGAAGCGTTTCAAGCACAATGACATCGAGCACCTAAAGTCGCTGCTGAATAGCGAAGACAATCACTTAGTCGTGACTGAAGGGGTGTTCAGCATGGACGGTGACTGTGCCCCACTTGCTGATATCGCTGACGTCACCGGTAATCATTATGCATGGCTTGCTGTAGACGACGCTCATGGTATCGGTGTTCTAGGGGAATCTGGCGGTGGCTCATGTGAATTAGCGGCGGTTAAGCCTGAGATACTGATCGTTACTTTCGGCAAAGCGTTTGGTATGTCTGGCGCGGCTATTTTATGTGACCACGCAACGGGGCACTTTTTAACTCAGTTTGCTCGTCACCATGTGTATTCCACGGCGATGCCTCCGGCACAAGCCTATGCGCTCACGCATGCTGTCTCGATGGTTCAAGAGCAGTCTTGGCGACGTGAAAAGCTCACAGAGTTAAGTGAAGTGTATCGAGATAGCCTCAACGACGTTGAGGGCTTTGTTGAGACTCAAACTTCGATTAAGCCGTTTGTGATTGGTGAATCTGATTTGGCTTTGCGAGTAGCAGGTGCTTGTCGCCAAAACGGTATTTGGGTTACTGCTATTCGTCCTCCAACAGTTCCGAAAGGGACGTCTCGTCTTCGAATCACACTCACTGCTAATCACACTAACGAACAAGTTAAAACGCTTTCAATGGCATTGAAGCAAGCATTAGGAACGCAGTAATGGATAATGCAGAGCAAATGAAGTTGGATTGCTTACTGCCTAATAAACAAGCGATCGCTGCTTCCTTTAGTAAAGCAGCTAACACGTACGACAAACATGCCGCTTTCCAGCGTGATGTCGGCCATCGCTTACTAGACAAACTTCCGAATGACTTAACTCATAAACGTGTTTTGGATTTAGGATGTGGTACGGGCTATTTTTCTCAACTTCTTCAAGAGCGTGGCGCTGAAGTGTTTTGTGTGGACATCTCTCAAGAGATGTTAAGCAAAGCTATGGTGCGCTGTGGCCATGAACGAATGAATTATGTGCTAGCCGACGCAGAAAACTTGCCTTTCGACGATACAAGCTTCGACTACGTATTCTCTAGCTTGGCTTTGCAATGGTGTGCCGATTTAAGTTATCCCCTGAGAGAAGTTCGTCGTGTACTAAAAGCTAATGGGAAGGCGGCTTTTTCTACCCTAGCTGAAGGGTCACTGTGCGAGTTGCGAGCATCATGGAAAAAAATTGATGCATATCAACACGTCAATAACTTTCTATCGCTCAATCAGGTAAAAATTGCGTTAGCGCAATCTCGATGTGACAACCATCAACTAGACTTGACCACCATCACAGTTTGGTACGACTCAGCATTTTCAGTTATGCGTGACCTCAAAGGTATAGGTGCAAATCACGTAAGCGGGCGCTCACATGGTTTAACCAGTCGAGAGACTTTGTTGCAAGTTGAGCATGAGTACCAAGCGTTTAAAAATGATCAAGGTCTTCTACCTGCAAGTTATCAGGTTTGTTTTGGAGTAATACATCTATGATTGATGCTTTTTTTATTGCTGGTACGGATACTGATGTAGGAAAAACGGTAGCGTCTAAAGCCATTTTGCAAGCGTTGGCAGCAAAAGGACTAAACACTATTGGTTATAAACCAGTGGCAGCAGGGAGTGATAAGACTGAAGCTGGATGGCGTAACTCTGACGCCTTACATTTACAAGCGGCCGCGACACTTGATGTCGCTTATGATGATGTGAATCCATACGCTTTAGAATTGCCTGCTTCTCCTCACATCGCGGCAAAACATGAACATGTCGAAATAAAATACGAACTCCTCAGTGAAAAGCTGGCTCAACACAAGCAGCAAGCTGATGTCGTTCTCGTTGAGGGCGCTGGTGGTTGGCGTGTGCCTGTGTCAGATACCGACTGTTTATCTACTTGGGTACAAGCAGAGCAGTTACCCGTGGTCTTGGTGGTTGGTATTAAATTAGGTTGTTTGAGCCATGCTTTACTCACGGCAGAAAGTATTAAAGCAGATGGCTTGAATCTTGTTGGTTGGGTGGCAAACCGAGTGAACCCTGGCACCGAGCACTATGCTGATATTATCGAGATGCTTGAAGCGCGTATTGGTGCGCCTAAGCTTGGCGAAATCCCATACATTCCAAGTGCTAAGCGCAAAGAGCTAGGCAAGTACATTAATGTCGAGCCTTTGCTAAATACTGACTGATTGTGTTTAAAATACTAAAAACCAAAGGGCTGCGTAATGCAGCCCTTTTTTTATTGGTGTAATCTATAACATCAGATTACTTATCTTGGCTAAGCCCCATCAATGCTTGCTGAGTTTCTGCAACACGCTGAGACATATGATGATCGGTTGAAATACCAAGTTGTTGCTTCGCCTCATCCTCTGAGATGCCTAGATGACAACGTAGTAAATCAATAGCCATTTGATAGTCGTTAGTTTCTACCATGGTTTTTCCCTCAATACATGGAAGTTTTGAGCTCACCTAATGCACCTTTTCATGTACTTAGAGTGGCTCTGTTTTGTTCATCTCACTTGAATCTAGCATGTCCATGTCGCCGCACAATAAGACCAAAGTCTATAGCGGGGCTAACATACTGTTTTTGGTCTAGTAAAATATTTCTAGCTAAGTTACCCAGAGGTGATAGATTTAACATCAAGGTCATCCATTGATAGATGAGGTGCGATTCAAAGTGCTTTTTATCACGGTAAGGAATGAATATGAATGGAGGTAATGGCTTTTATCAGAATGTGCCTAGAAATCGCTTGAGCATGATCTTTCAGTCTCGAAAACAAATGTTGCAATTTATTGCTTAACCTTGTTTTTATCGCGGATAGACTATATCTATAACGCACGGAGCATGAAACTTAGCGGAATTGGCTTTTACAGCGATTACCACCTGTTCCTTATAACAATCCGTTTTAAAAAAACGATAAGCTTCCTCGGAGAAAAGTAATGAAGCGAATTATGTTATTCCTAGCAACTAACCTAGCTGTCGTGCTAGTGCTTAGTGTTGTTCTGAATATTGTTTACGCTACCACTGGAATGCAACCTGGCAGTCTTTCTGGTTTGCTAGTTATGGCCGCCATATTTGGTTTTGGTGGTGCACTTATTTCGTTGATGATGTCAAAGGGCATGGCACTGCGCTCGGTTGGCGGTATGGTCATTGAAAGTCCGCGTAACGAGACTGAGCATTGGTTAGTCGAAACTGTGGGTCGTCAAGCTCAGCAAGCGGGTATTGGTATGCCAACGGTGGCTATTTATGACTCACCAGATATCAATGCATTCGCGACGGGGGCAAAGCGAGATGACTCTCTTGTCGCGGTTTCCACTGGCCTTTTACACAATATGACTCGTGATGAAGCAGAAGCGGTACTGGCCCACGAAGTGAGCCATATTGCAAATGGTGACATGGTCACGATGACATTGATGCAAGGCGTTGTGAACACGTTTGTTATCTTCCTATCCCGTTTTATCGCCAATATTGTGGCATCGAACGATGATGAAGAAGGTCAAGGTACAAACATGATGGTTTACTTCGGTGTATCTATGGTGCTTGAGCTAGTGTTTGGTTTCTTGGCAAGCTTTATTACCATGTGGTACAGCCGTCATCGCGAATTCCATGCCGACGCAGGTGCTGCTCACTTAGTTGGTAAAGAGAAAATGATCGCGGCATTGGAACGTTTGAAGATGAGTCACGAATCTCAACTTGATGGCACAATGATGGCATTCGGTATCAATGGCAAGCAGTCATTGACTGAGCTACTGATGAGCCACCCTCCGCTAGATAAACGTATTGCAGCGTTACGTAGTCAGCAATACTAGTTGTAAAAAACTGACAGCGCACACGAAAGTAATCGTTAATTTCCTGAAAAGGCTTGGTTTTGACCAAGCCTTTTTTTGATCGATTGATCGCTTGCGAGATTCATCACGTATCTACCTACAGAAACAAAGTTATACAAAATAATTTTTGTACAACTTTTAAAGAATGAACTATCTTGTACATATAATAATTTTGTACAACTTGATGGGCATGTAGGAGTAAACACATGGACATACAGTCTGTTGGCAATATCTATCAAAAGCTGAATAAAGCGAACTTACATCTGCTTAAAGACGTATATCACCAAGATGTCGTCTTTGAAGATGCTGCCCATCGTTTAGAGGGGTGGCCTGCACTTTCAGATTACTTCACATCATTATATGCCAACGTCATAAGCTGTGACTTTGTTATCCACGAACATCAACAAGTCGGAGATACTGGCTTCCTAACGTGGACCATGGATCTTCAGCATCCCAAACTTCAGAAAGGTGCACCTATCCTCGTTAATGGTGTGTCGCATCTTAAATTCAGCGAAGGCCAAGTTATTTATCACCGAGATTACTTTGATCTCGGAGAAATGCTTTACGAAAACTTACCTTTACTTGGCTCAGTTGTAAAAACCATCAAGCAGAGGTTAGGACAATGAACAATACTATCTTAATCACTGGCGCTACCTCCGGAATAGGGAAGCAACTGGCTTTAGATTACGCGAACTCTGATTGGAGTGTTATTGCTTGTGGGCGAAACAAAGACGTTCTTGCTGAATTGGGGGCTGCTTCTTCTAATATCCATACATTGCGGTTTGACGTGACAAACCATGAACAAACTCAGCAGGCGCTGTCCAGTTTGCCTTTCACACCGAGTACCTGGGTTTTTAATGCTGGGGATTGTGAGTATATGGACAACGGTGTGGTTGACGCGAAACTCATGGCGCGTGTGATGAATGTAAACGTCGTTGGTGTTGCCAACTGCGTAGAAGGTTGCCAACCACACTTAGATAAAGGGCATCGCATCGTTATCGTGGGTTCTATTGCTTCAGAAGTCGCGTTGCCAAAGGCTGAAGCCTACGGCGCTTCTAAGGCCGCTGTGAGCTACTTTGCTCGCACATTAGCTGTTGATTTGAAGAAGAAGGGCATTCAAGTGGTGACCGTGTTCCCAGGCTTTGTGGAAACCCCGTTAACTGACAAAAATGACTTCGAAATGCCGATGATTATTTCTACGCAGCAAGCCTCGAACTCTATCAGAAAACAGTTGGCTGCCAACAAGACTCACATCTATTTCCCCGCGAGGTTTACCAGTATTTTACGTTTTATCTCGTTACTTCCATACAGTTGGCAAGCTCGCCTAACTGCTAAACTCGTGTCATAAGAAGGAATAAAAATGAAAACAGCAGGAAGAAAGAAGATAGCGATTGTGGGAACCGGAATTTCTGGCCTTACGTGTGGTTACTATCTACATAAAGAGCACGATGTCACCGTATTTGAAGCTAACGATTACATTGGCGGGCACACCGCGACGGTGGATGTAAAACTCGATGGTAAAGAATATGCGATTGATACGGGCTTTATCGTTTACAACGATCGCACTTATCCTAATTTCATCAAAATGATGAACGAGATTGGTGTCGATGGATTGCCAACCCAGATGAGCTTCAGTGTAAGAAACGACGGCAATGGTTTGGAATATAACGGTCACACCGTGTCGACATTATTTGCTCAAAAGCGTAATTGGGTAAATCCTAAGTTCTATCGTTTTATCTTCGAGATCCTTCGTTTCAACAAACTTGCCAAAAGCGTCGCTAGCAAACAATCGAGTCATTCTCAGACGCTAGGTGAGTTTCTTGATGAGCACAACTTCAGTACTTTCTTTTCAGATAACTACATTTTGCCGATGGGCGCTGCAATTTGGTCTTCGACTTTAGCGGACATGCGCGCATTTCCGCTGATGTTTTTCCTTCGCTTTTTCTTAAATCACGGATTGCTTGATGTCACTAACAGGCCGCAATGGTATGTAGTTAAAGGTGGCTCTCGTGAGTACATTCCACCTTTGACTCAAGGTTTTATCGATAAAATTCGACTCAATAGTCCGGTAGAAAAAGTGCTCCGTAGTGAGAATGGTGTGGGTTTAAAAGTTAACGGTGAAATGCACTGGTTTGATGATGTCATCTTTGCTTGTCACAGTGATCAAGCGATGAACATGTTAGGTGACATTAGCCCAGTCGAGCAAGAGGTGCTGGGTAATATGGCTTATCAAGCGAATGAAGTCGTGCTTCACACTGATACGAGTTTACTTCCAAAGCGTAAAGCGGCGTGGGCTTCGTGGAACTACCTACTGGAGGGCAGTGAAGACGAACAGCAACGTCTCCCTTCGCTCACTTACAACATGAATATTCTCCAACATGTTCAATCTGAGCACACATTCTGTGTCACGCTAAATAGCACTGAGCAGATCGAACCGAGCAAAGTATTACGGACGTTTACCTATCACCATCCAGTGTTCTCCACCGACTCTATCGCTGCACAGCAACGTAAAGAAGAGGTGCAAGGGTTGAACAATACTTGGTTCTGCGGCGCTTACTGGTACAACGGTTTCCATGAGGATGGCGTTCGCAGCGCGTTGGACGTAGTGAGAGGGCTTGAAGAGAAATATCGCGTTCAAACTGCTGTCAACTTGGAAAAAGGTGCAGCGTGATATGGATAGCCAAATGAACAGCCAGTTGTTTGTTGGCAACGTTCGACATCGCAGGTTCACGCCGATAAAACATGAATTGAACTACTCATTGTTTATGCCAGCTATTGACGTCGATGAGCTAAAAAAACTAGAGGAAAAAGTTTGGGGATTTGGCTCTCGTTGGTGGCATTGGGCACGCTTTAAACGCAGTGACTATGTTGGTGAGGGCTGTTTAAAGGTGGCCGTACACGACAAAATTGAAGAGTTAACAGGTGTTCGTTGTACCGGTAAAGTCATCGCTGTTTGTCATTTGCGCTATTTAGGACTTTATTTTAGTCCGGTGAATTTCTACTACGTTTATAACAAAGAAGGGGAATGGAAATACCTCTTAGCTGAAGTCAGCAATACACCTTGGAACGAGCGTCATTACTACGCAGTCGCTGCTGAGCAAAACGATGAAAACTTTGGATGGGAACAAGAGAAAGCCTTTCATGTTTCTCCGTTTAATCCAATTGACCAACAGTATCACTGGAAGATTAAACCACTGACGGACAAGTTAAGGATTCATCTTGAATGCCACAAAAGCGAAAAGCACTTTGATGCGACGATGACAATGAAAGCTCAAGTGTTTTCGAGCAAAAGCTTATTGAAGTGTTTGATCGTTACGCCAATACAGACGGTAAAAGTAATGGTTGGTATTTATTGGCACGCATTAAAACTTTGGGTGAAAGGCGCGCCTTTTTATTCTCATCCTAAATATTCAACACACGACGAAATAGAAGCCGACACTAAAAAAACAGACAAAAAAAATAAAAAGCACAAGGAGAATTCTGCATGTTAAATACCAGTTCTATGACATTGCCGCGCAAATTGACGACAACACAAAAGGCGGCTCGCGGAGTTATTTTTCAATGTCTGCAAAAAATGGAAATCGGCTGCTTAACTGTTATTGAAAGCTTTAAGACGGAAACGAAAGAAAGAAGCGAGCGCTTTAATGCGCCCAACGGTGAATACAGAGGTCAGCCTGTTGTGGCGACGATTGAGGTAAAGCATCCTGGCTTTTACTCGCGAATCTTGCAAGGTGGCAGCATTGCGGCGGGTGAGGCTTATATGGATGGTTGGTGGGACAGCCCGGATCTAACCTCGTTAATGAAACTTATGGCTCTCAATATGCGCGCGCTAGATAAACTTGAAGAGAAAGGAAGTTGGCTGACTAAAATACTGTACAAGTTCAGTCATTGGACCAACCGCAATTCTCAAGAGAACTCTCGTAAAAACATTCATGCGCATTACGACTTGGGCAACAATTTGTACGAGTCATTTTTAGACGACAACATGCTGTACTCATCGGCCTTATATGCGCAACACAACGACACTTTGGAACAAGCGCAAATCAACAAAATGGATCGTTTGTGCCAGCAGCTTGATCTTCAACCATCCGATCGAGTGATTGAGATCGGTACAGGGTGGGGGGCTATGGCCATTTACATGGCAGAGCAATATGGTTGTCATGTAACGACAACGACGATTTCTGAAGAGCAGCATGCTTACGCTGAACAAAAAATTAGAGAGCGAAATTTGGGTGACAAGATCACTCTATTAAAACAAGACTATCGAGACCTTTCGGGTCACTACGATAAGCTAGTCTCGATAGAAATGATCGAAGCGGTTGGAAAACAATTTTTGCCTTCCTACATCAAGCAATGCCAATCATTACTCAAGCCGGGTGGTTTAATGGCAATTCAAGCCATCACTATCGCTGACCAGCGTTATGATTACTACAGTAACAACGTTGACTTTATCCAGAAATACATCTTTCCAGGTGGTTTTTTACCTTCGGTTACATCTTTAACTCAAGCTGCGACCAAAAACAGTGACTTGGTGGTGAGAGACTTATTTGATATTGGCTTGGACTATGCGAAAACCTTGAGCGAGTGGCACTCTAGATTTAATCAAGCTGAAGAGCACGTACGCTCTCTCGGTTATGACGACCGCTTTGTCCGCATGTGGCGCTATTACCTGAGCTATTGTGAAGGCGGCTTTTTAGCTCGAAGTATCAGTGCCGTTCACATGACATTCCAGCGACCTTAAACCGTTATGAAGTTGCTGATTGCCTCTACATGGTTCCAGCTCTGTTGGTTCTCTGCAGTGCTTGGGACCTATCAATGGCAGTGGTTAACACTGATCTTAACATTTATTACTCTTGTCTATTGTTGGAGGACGGACGCTTCTGCCTTGAAGCACATCGCGAGTATCGTTTTGGCGGGTGTAGTGCTCGATACGCTCAATCAACAGTTTTCTGTTTTTGTCTTTCCAACAAAATGGTTACCCATTTGGTTGTTGTGCCTTTGGGTTCTGTTCTCTTGGTATGCCTATCAGCTCAAGCCTGTTTTGTACCGTTTCCCAAAAATCTACGTATCAATTGTAGGTGGCGTTGGAGGAACCGTCAGTTACTACGCCGGTTACAAGCTCCAAGTCGTTGAATATGGATTTAATACCAGCGTTACGTTGGTCATTCTATTTGCTGAATGGTTTGCCATGACGCTTTTGATACTCAAGGTATACGGATATGAAAAGCTTGAAGAGAGATTTAACCCAGAGGCTGATTAAGGTAGTTGCTTCTCTAGTAGTTATGGGCTCCTTTGCTCTACAAGCTCAGCCAGTTGGAAACAGTGAAAACGCAGATAAGATGTCGAGTTGGGAGGGGTGGAAAACTGTCGGTGAGGCACAACTCACATGGTTCATCTTCGATATATATCAGTCTCGACTAAAAGCACCCGATGGAAAGTTCATTGTAAATGGCGATGTATCACCACACCCTCTGGCATTGGAAATTAACTATCAAAGAGACATCAGCAAGCAGCAGTTGCTTGATGTAACTGATGAGCAATGGGCAAAACTTGGTTTTACTGAATCATATCGAAAAAGTTGGATCAGTGAACTAAACCGTATGTTCCCTGATATAAAAAAAGGGGATGAGCTTACTTACTTAACCGATGGTAAAACTGGTCAGCTTCTTTACCGACAAGCTGGCATTGCACAAATCAAGACAGTCGGCTTTGTTCAAGATGAGCGAATGAACGATGCGTTTTTGTCTATATGGTTGTCACCTAATACAGAGTTCCCGAAACTTCGAAAACAATTAATAGGGCAGGTTAGATAGTGCTTAAACGAATTTTAAAATCAGTCGCCTTGGCCGCTGCGGCCTTACTTTCAGCATGCTCAGCAGATATCGATAATTATCAATCTTCTACACCGACTTTTGATTTATTCGGCTATTTTGAGGGCGATACAAAGGCGTGGGGGATGGTCCAAGATTACACTGAACAACAAACTCGTCGTTTTGAAGTCGACATAGTGGGTACTGTGGAAGGTAACACGTTGACGCTGGTGGAAGACTTTGTGTTTGATGATGGAGAGGTTGACCAGCGAATTTGGGTTATTACCAAATTAGAAGATGGACGCTATGAAGGTAAAGCAGAGGATATTATTGGTGTAGCAACAGGGGCTGAGCAAGGCAATGCGTTGCAGTGGCGGTATGACTTTGAGTTGCAAATGGATGACTCAACAGTAACGGTCGCTTTTGATGATTGGCTTTATCGTCAGGACGAGAAGCATGTTTTCAACCTCACCAAAATTAAAAAGTTTGGTATAGAGGTCGGGACAATAACCTTATTCTTCCAAAAACAGCCATAATAGTTGAAGGATTTATCCTCTTGCATTACTACCAAATAACCGAAATTATTTCTTCCTAACTAAAAAGGTTGACGCTTTCACGTCAACCTTTTCAATTGCAGATCATCAAGGTGTGATTACAGCTTATCTGTCAGCTCAACCGCTTGACCAATGTAGTTCGCTGGCGTCATCTCTTTCAGACGTGCTTTCTCGTGCTCAGGGAGCTCAAGACCGTCGATGAAGTTGCGCATTGCTTCGCCGTCTACACGCTTACCACGAGTTAGCTCTTTTAGCTTCTCATATGGCTTCTCGATGCCGTAACGACGCATAACTGTTTGTACTGGCTCTGCTAGTACTTCCCAGTTTTTATCTAGTTCAGCAAGAAGCGCTTCACGGTTTACTTCTAGCTTGCTGATGCCTTTAAGCGTAGAAGTGTAAGCGATAATAGCGTAGCCAACACCAACACCAAGGTTACGTAGAACCGTTGAGTCAGTTAGGTCACGTTGCCAACGAGAGATAGGCAGCTTTTGTGCTAGGTGGCCGAATACTGCGTTCGCAAGACCTAGGTTACCTTCAGAGTTTTCAAAGTCGATTGGGTTAACTTTGTGCGGCATTGTTGAAGAACCGATCTCACCAGCAATGGTTTTTTGCTTAAAGTGGCCTAATGCAATGTAACCCCAAACGTCACGATCGAAGTCAATCAGGATAGTGTTGAAACGAGCGATAGCGTCGAACAGCTCAGCGATGTAATCATGCGGCTCGATTTGTGTTGTGTAAGGGTTCCAAGTTACGCCTAGAGACTCTGTAATGAATTCTTCAGAGAACTTGTGCCAATCTAGCTCAGGGTAAGCAGAAAGGTGTGCGTTGTAGTTACCTACTGCACCGTTGATTTTCGCTAGGATCTCAACGTTTTCGATTTGCTTGAATTGACGCTCCATACGGTACGCCACGTTTGCCATTTCTTTACCCATTGTAGATGGAGAAGCAGGCTGGCCGTGTGTACGAGATAGAAGAGGAATGTCGCGGTATTCAACTGCGAGTGCTTTGATAGCGTCAATTAGGTTACGGATTTCTGGAAGAATCACTTGCTCACGTGCTTCTTTTAGCATTAACGCATGAGAGGTGTTATTGATGTCTTCAGAAGTACATGCAAAGTGGAAGAACTCATTAACAGCGTGCAGTTCAGGAACGTCTGCTACTTTCTCTTTTAAGAAGTACTCAACCGCTTTAACGTCGTGGTTAGTTGTACGCTCGATTTCTTTAATACGGCGTGCATCTTCTTCAGAGAAGTTAGCAGCAAGGTCGTCTAGGAATTGGTTAGCTTCTGCGCTGAATGCTGGCACTTCTGCAATTTCAGCAGTAGCAGCTAGCTTCTGTAGCCAACGAATTTCTACGATAGTACGGTATTTTAGTAGACCGTACTCGCTGAAAATTTCGCGTAACGCAATCGTCTTACTTCCGTAACGGCCGTCTACTGGTGAAACAGCAGTCAATGCTGACAGTTCCATGATGTTCTCCTGAATTGGGTTTCTAAATTTCGTGAGCGTTATACCAATAACTGTGGCAATTGTCACGAATATTGCGCAAACGTTTGCGCGGGATTTGTTTTATTCGAAAAAAAAGTAGCTCGCGATAAACGCGAGCTAGCAGAGTATTCTACATTCTGGCTAACAGGATTTGAGCCTGTTCGACCATTTTCTTTCGGCCAAAAATTAGATGACGACGTTTACCGCCTACTTGGCGCCACAGAACAGCACTACGAATACCAGATAGCAGTAGAGCACGGACTTTGTGTTGGCTTGCCGTTTGTTGCAGTACAGAAGGCGTGCCTGTTACTTGAATGCGTGGTCCAATAGGGCTAACAACATCCAAGTAGATGCTTGCTAAATTGCTGATCATTTGATCATCTAGCAGCTCAAAATGCTCTGACTGACGTTTGGCCATTTGGATACGGTCACCAAGCTGGGACATGGCATCGTTGCGAGCGCTTAACTTACGCTCTAGCGCCATTAAGCTAATGATGTAACGAGTGATCTCACTGCCTGATGGGGTGCTATCAATCCCTTTAACCAGACACTCCAGACCGAGCTTTAGATCGGCTTCGCGACCGAATACGCCAACGGTGTTAGCAGGGTTTGTGTTCAAAATAGCGTTGATTGATGTTTCAAAAGCATCTTGATCACAATGCCCGTTTCTCGCAACTTGTTGAACCAAAGCGACAGCTTGGCAAATACCAGCGAAAGCGATAGTACGGTCATAAAGTGTATTCGCCACGTAACGACTCCTAAGCTTGAGAATATTTAATGCGTTGCTCGATGATGCCGCCACCTAGACATACGTCATCTTTATAAAACACTGCTGATTGACCCGGCGTCACTGCAATTTGTGGTTCATCAAAGATCACTTTAATGTTTTCATCATCGATCGGGATGATTGTACAAGGAATATCTTCCTGACGGTAACGAGTTTTCACTGTGCACTTCATAACATCGCGAATTGGCTCACGATCTACCCAGTGAAGTTGTGACGCAAGTAGACCTTCTGATTTTAGCATCGGGTGGTCTTTACCTTGGACTGCGATTAGCACGTTACGCTCTAGGTCTTTTTCACCAACAAACCACGGCTCTTCGTTACCACCGCCGCCTTTACGGCCACCGATGTGTAGACCTTTACGCTGACCTAGTGTGTGGTACATCAAACCTTGGTGTTGACCGATCACTTCGCCTTCCGGCGTTTCGATATTACCAGGCTGAGCAGGAAGGTAACGGCCTAGAAAGTCGGTAAATTTACGCTCACCGATGAAACAAATACCTGTCGAGTCTTTCTTCTTCGCTGTTACTAAACCTTGCTCTTCCGCAATACGGCGTACTTCAGGCTTCTCTAAATCACCAACAGGGAAGAGGCTACGGCCAATTTGTTCGTGGCTTAGTGTATATAGAAAGTAGCTCTGGTCTTTGTTGCCATCTAGGCCACGCAACATCGCTGGTTTCTCACCGTTATCCGGGAAAGAGCGACGTACGTAGTGACCCATTGCAATGTAGTCAGCATCAAGCACTTCATCAGCGAATTCTAGGAACGCTTTGAACTTGATTTCTTTGTTACAAAGAATGTCAGGGTTCGGTGTACGACCCGCTTTGTATTCAGCAAGGAAGTACTCAAATACGTTATCCCAGTATTCGGCAGCAAAGTTGATGGTGTGTAGATGAATGCCTAGCTTGTCACATACTGCCTGAGCATCAGCAAGATCTTCTGCTGCTGTACAATATTCTTCGTTGTCATCTTCTTCCCAGTTCTTCATGAACAGGCCTTCTACTTGGTAGCCTTGTTGCTTGAGAAGATACGCAGAAACAGATGAATCAACGCCGCCGGACATACCGACGATGACTTTCTTTTGGCTGTTATCAGACATTACTAAACACCACTTAAATAAACGGGATGCAGATTCTATCAGAATCCACAGACCGGTGACAGATCCGAGATCGAAATCACAATTCGTTTCGCTGCATTTTTCTTCAACAGAAATTCGAACGGGCAATTTCGCAAGTATAGAAGAGGTATATATGGCATAGTTGGCAAAAATCCAAGAGGAAAGTCCAAATGACCGAAGAAAACCAGTTTATGCAAGAAGCCGAGTTGATTGAAATTGTTGAAAACCAACTTGAGGACGGCAATCCATTAAAAGTTAAAGAGACGCTAATGCGCTTAATGATGACAGGGACACCTAGAGAAGAAGCGGTTGCAATGATGGCATGTGCCATGTCGATTGAAATTTTCGATGTGATGAAAAATGAAGGTGAGTTCAACCTAAAGCGTTACTGCGAGCACCTTGAGCAACTGCCAGATCTAAGTTTTATGGAAGGTGAATAAGGAGTCTAGAAGAAAAAAGTGGCTAGCAAACGTTTGCTATAATTGCTTTTATTGCCGCTTTATTATTAGCGGTATAGAATCCGTTCTCCTTTTCATCCCCTTACTCAGACTGACAATATGAAATTTCCTGGACAACGCAAATCGAAGCACTATTTTCCTGTTCATGCTCGTGACCCGCTGGTGAGCCAAGCACAAGAAAGCAAGAAGATGACGCGCACTCACATCATTGGTATTGACCAAACTTTGGTTGATATTGAAGCTAAAGTTACAACGGATGTGATTGAAAAGTACGGTCTGAGTAAAGGTCACTCTTTGGTTATTGATGACGAAAGAGCAGAAGAGTTGTACCAGCAACTTAAAGAAGAGAACTTAATTACCAATGAGTATGCGGGTGGCACAATTGGTAACACGCTACACAACTACTCTGTGCTAGCAGATGATCGCTCTACGCTGCTTGGAGTGATGAGCCAGGATATCAAAATTGGCAGCTATGGCTACCGTTACCTTTGCAATACATCAAGCCGCATGGACTTGAACTATCTACAAGGTGTTGATGGCGCTATCGGTCGTTGTTTCGCTCTTATCACTGAAGATGGTGAACGTACTTTTGCGATCAGTGAAGGGCAAATGAACCAACTGCATCCTGATAGCATTCCAGAAAAAATCTTTAAAAATGCATCGGCGCTTGTACTAACGTCATATTTAGTACGTTGTAAAGAAGGCGACCCAATGCCTGAAGCAACAATGAAAGCGATTGAGTACGCGAAAAAGAATGATGTACCTGTTGTTCTGACTCTTGGGACGAAGTTCGTTATTCAAGATGACCCGAAATATTGGCAAGAATTCATTCGAGATAACGTTTCAGTCGTTGCGATGAATGAAGATGAAGCAGAAGCTCTGACGGGTGAGTCAGACCCACTTGCTGCATCTGATAAAACACTGGAGTGGGCAGATCTAGTATTGTGCACCGCGGGGCCTGTAGGCCTATTTATGGCGGGTTATACGGAAGATAGCGCGAAGCGCGAAACTTCTTTGCCATTACTTCCGGGGTCAATCGCTGAATTTAATCGCTATGAATTTAGTCGTCCGGCGAAAAAAGATACATGTGAAACACCAATAAAAGTGTACTCACATATCTCGCCATATATGGGTGGTCCAGAAAAAATCAAGAATACCAATGGTGCAGGTGATGCTGCGTTATCTGCTGTTCTTCATGATATGGCGGCAAACAAATACCATAAAGAAAATGTGCCTAATTCAAGCAAGCACAGTAACGAATATTTAACTTACTCTTCTTTTTCTCAAGTATGTAAATACGCAAACCGCGCGAGCTACGAAGTTCTCGTGCAACATTCTCCACGTTTGTCACGTGGGCTTCCTGAGCGAGAAGATAGCCTAGAAGAAGCATACTGGGAACGTTAATACACAGTAGTTTAATTAACCATTCTATAACTAAAGTAAAAGGCGCATTAAAAAATGCGCCTTTTTTATTTGTAATGAACCAAATAAAAAAGGCTCCCATTGGGAGCCTTTTAAAAATAGCGCGGATTTAGATCAGGAAATCATCCAGAGATTTACCTGCATCAAGTTGCTCTTGAATTGCAGAAGGTGTACGACCTTGGCCTGTCCAAGTCTTCTCATTACCGTTTGAGTCTGTGTATTTGTATTTAGCTGGACGAGGTGCACGCTTCGCTTTGCCTTTCGTCTTAGTTTCGCCAGATAGCGCAGTAATAAGCGCTTCTACGTCAATACCGTCTTGAGCAATTTTCTCTGCGATCTCTGCTAGCTTAGCTTCTTGCTCAGCTTGTGCTGCACGTTCTGCTTCTTCTGCTTCACGACGCTCTTCTACAACAGTAGTTAGTTTATCTAGAGCTTCTTCCAATTGTTCTAGAGTCAGCTCACGAGAAAATGCACGAAGGCTACGGATATTTAGAAGGGTTTTAGTCAGCTCTGACATAACGATTCCTATTAAAAGGTTAATGTGTTGGGCACTTTTTATCGTTACGATTAAATAATGCCAATCTATAAATAAACAAAGAGTCCTTATATTTAACTTTATCTTTTCCTTATGTGCAAATACTAAATCAAGATTTTGTTTAAATTTAGCTATTTTTTTAAAGCAATAAATATTATTACACTCGAAATAAATCTTATTAGATGAGAATTGAAATCAACACTCGTTATTGTATAGAGATAGAGCCAGCTTGGTTTTTATAAAAAAAGTTGAGTTATTACTTAAAAATATGAAGCGTCCATCTTTGATGGAGTGTCATATATCCTTAATTTATTGATACAAGATAAACCATGATATTTTTAAGGTAGTAATAATGTTTCATAAATAACAAAATTGATGTGATTTCAGTTGCACAAAACTAACTTGAAGTAGACAAGGTTTATAAATTATCTCAGTCATTATTTATTTGTTTAATTTAGTTTGATGTGTTGCATTGACTCTCATCATAAGTACAATGGCTGCTACCTGATGCAATATTGCAGACAATTTGTTGTTAATTTGTACAGTTAGTGGTTAATTGTTTGTTGTTGCCGTAGAGGCGCGGTCTCGAAGAGTAGCTATTATTGGGGTGATGCCAATGAATAATAGTGGAAGGCGAAGATTGCCGAAGTAAGTAACTCATCAAAGTTACTTGCTGGGGTTGTATCTGAAAGGAACAACACTGCCATAGTATATATTCACATTAAACTATGGAGCGCTACTGTAGGGTTGGGTGGAGTGTTCGCTTCCCTGTCGCTAAGTTCAACATGAGCACGTATCGTATGCTACGTGACTTGTCTGCAGTAGATCTCTAGCCAAACTTTGGTTTTTGAAGATCATGAATTTAATAGATTTTTCTAGTTCTCCTGTTTCATTATTGCCACCTATTGTCGCTTTGACTTTGGCGATTCTGACTCGACGTGTATTAGTTTCCTTAGGTGTAGGTATCGTGCTGGGTGCGGTTCTACTTAATAGCTGGTCTATCGGTGATACCGTTAGTTACGTGAGTTCTCAAGTTTCTTCTGTCTTTATTGAAGATGGCGGAATTAACACTTGGAACATGAGCATTGTTGGTTTCCTAATCTTATTAGGTATGACAACTGCATTATTAACGCTATCTGGTGGTACTCGTGCATTTGCCGAATGGGCACAATCTCGAGTGAAGAGTAAACGCGGCTCCAAACTTCTTGCTGCCTTTTTAGGCGTATTCATTTTTGTCGACGATTACTTTAACAGTCTTGCTGTTGGTGCCATTTCTCGTCCAGTAACCGATCGTTTTTATGTGTCTCGCGCGAAGCTTGCATACATTCTAGACTCAACTGCTGCACCAATGTGTGTGATCATGCCTGCTTCTAGCTGGGGTGCTTACATTATTACGATTATCGGCGGTATCTTAGTCTCACATGGGATCACTGAGTATTCGGCTCTTGGCGCGTATGTTCGTCTTATTCCAATGAACTTCTACGCAGTTTTTGCACTGCTTATGGTGTTTGCTGTGGCGTGGTTTGGCCTCGATATCGGTAAGATGCGTGAGCATGAAATCTCTGCATCTCAAGGCCGCGGCTTTGATAAAGACAAAGAAAACGACTCGCAAGAAGCGCATGATCTAAACGAAGAGCTAGATATCCGTGAAAGCGAAAAGGGTAAAGTGTCAGACTTGGTACTTCCTATCGTGACGCTGATTATTGCGACTATCGCTTCTATGCTTTACACGGGTGGCCAAGCATTGGCTGCTGACGGCAAAGAGTTTGCGCTTCTAGGTGCGTTTGAAAATACAGATGTAGGTACATCACTAATCTACGGTAGCTTGCTTGGCTTAGCTGTCGCATTATTTACTGTTGTGAAGCAAGGTCTTCCAATGGGTGAAATTGCACGCACACTATGGATTGGTGCTAAGTCTATGTTTGGCGCGATTCTAATCCTAGTATTTGCCTGGACTATCGGTTCGGTTATCGGTGATATGAAGACGGGTTCTTACCTTTCTACAATGGCTCAGGGCAATATCAATCCACATTGGCTACCGGTTATCCTATTCTTGTTGTCTGGTCTAATGGCATTTTCAACAGGTACTTCTTGGGGTACGTTCGGCATTATGCTTCCAATCGCGGGTGATATGGCTGGTGCAACCGATCTTGCGCTAATGCTCCCAATGCTAAGTGCAGTTTTAGCCGGTGCCGTTTTTGGTGACCATTGTTCACCTATCTCCGATACCACTATTCTGTCGTCGACTGGTGCACGTTGTAATCATATTGATCATGTATCGACCCAGTTGCCTTATGCATTGTCCGTGGCGCTAGTTTCCTGTGTTGGCTTCATTACTTTGGGGATGACTGCGTCAATTGCATTCTCATTCATCGCTGCATCAATCACATTTATTATTGTATGTGGAGCACTTTCTTGGTTGTCGAAGTCTAAAATGGCATCGTGCCAAAATGTCTAGTACAGCTCAGTATTTTTAATAAAGAGGAAGCTCCGCTAAATTTAGCGGAGCTTTTTTTTAACGCGATTTAGGTGAGGGGGGCAATCGCGTTTTTGGGGATAATCGTTTCGTGTTAAAAGCGAGCTATTTGTGTTCTGAGCACTCCTTTCTGTGCTGTGATAGAAAATCTATCAACCGACTTCTTCTTAGCTCTAAGCAAAGACTATGCCTAGTTTAAGTTGTTGATTTTAAAGGCGGTAATATCAAGAGGTTTATGATGAGGGGCTAAGTAAATGATATATGATGAGTTGTCTGTTACACAGTGTCACGTTACACCTGTACAGCAACTAAACATTTAAGTTGTATTTCTTTATTAGACGATAAAGCGTTGTTCTTGAAATACCAAGATGACGTGCAGCCGCACTCATATTGTGCTTATTTTCTTCGATAGCTTGCAGTAGGTAGTCGAGATCAATTTGGTCCACTGAAGGGAGTAATTGCCTTTCATTATTATCAAGGCCCAAGTCAGCGACGAGAAGCGTGTGATCTTCACACATGACAATCGCTCGTTGAATTACATTTCGCAGTTCTCTTACGTTACCTGGCCAACGATGCTTGAGGAGCTTGGCTTTCACTTTATCCGACATTTTTTGTACCTGACCATGAGACAAATCTGTCAAGAAGTGTTCTGATAACATAAGGATATCTTTCCCACGCTTTCTCAGTGGAGGAATAGTTAATGGCAAGATATTAAGCCGATAGAATAAATCTTCACGGAATCCACCTTGTACAACCTCATTTTTCAAATCCACGTGGCTCGCAGCAATGACTCTACAGTCGACGTCAATGAATTTATCAGCGCCGACTTTATGGATTTGCTTACTCTCTAAAAAGTGCAGAAGGTGGATTTGTAGATCCGGCGGCATATCACCAATCTCATCTAGGAATAGGGTACCTTTATGCGCTTTTTGAATAAAACCGATACGATCTGAAATCGCTCCTGTAAATGCTCCTTTTTCGTGACCGAAAAGTTCGGACGCAATAAGACCACTTGGAATTGCGCCGCAGTTAACTTCAACAAAAGGTGCCGAGTGTCTGTTCGACAACTGATGAATAAGACGAGCACAGAGACCTTTGCCCACCCCTGTTTCACCCTGAATGAGTACTTCAGCATCACATTGAGCGTACTTTTGGATTGCCGTGCGAAGTTCTTGGATACATGCACTATTGCCGATTAATGGGTATAGTGTTGTATCGCTGAAATCCACAGCTTGTTTGTTACTACCGTTACGCAGTTTCATGGTTAATCACTATTTTTTGCCCCACTAAAATAATAGTTTTGAATGAGTCGTCTCAAACGTGAGTGGATGTCTCTTTATTGAGAATGATGTCAATTACTAAGGGCGGTGAGATCTAAATAGTTGTTTTGATGAAAATTCATACTATTCTTCTTTTTCTTTAAGAATAGGGTTGAATAGAAACCTAATTTCTACCCTGATACTCAACTGAAATTAAATTTAAATCCTTTAAAATCAAATAATTATAAAAAATAGTTAGAAAATGCTAAATTCAGTATTGAAAAATATAGAATCCTTGGTTAGTGTGGTTACTAACGAAGCAACTCAATAGAGCCTTAAATAAGTATGCGTAATTTTGCAATGAACATTCATCACCATCATCACCCAATCTAGTCTTTCGGGCGATGTACGCATACCCGGGAGGCAGGAAACTCCCGGAGGTGAAATCAAAGTAAAAGCAGATTTTAAACCCTCGGGAGACTCCAATCTCTCGAGGGTTTTTTAGTTTTATTAATTCAAAAATTACTTAGATATCAAAATCTTGCACAGGGAAAAAGCAATGCAAACACAACGCTTAAGAATCGCAATTCAGAAAAAAGGTCGCCTTAGCAAAGAGAGCCAAGCTCTGCTAAAACAGTGCGGCGTAAAATTTAATGTAATGGGTGAGCGTTTAGTGGTTCACTCGGAGAACATGCCAATTGATTTGCTTTTGGTTCGTGACGATGACATCCCTGGCTTGATCATGGATGGCGTGGTTGACCTTGGTTTCATCGGAGAAAACGAACTAGAAGAAGTTCGTCTTGATCGCAAAGCTTTGGGTGAGCCATGTGAGTTTGTTCAACTTCGTCGACTGGATTTTGGCGGTTGTCGCTTGTCTATCGCTATCGACAAGGATGAAGAGTACAACGGTCCACAAGACTTAGCTGGTAAGCGTATTGCCACAACTTACCCTCAACTCCTAAAAGCTTACATGGATGAAGCAGGTGTTCCATTCTCCACATGTATGCTAACTGGCTCTGTAGAAGTTGCACCTCGCGCAGGTCTAGCTGACGCTATTGCTGATTTGGTATCTACTGGCGCAACGTTAGAAGCGAATGGCTTAAAAGAAGCGGAAGTGATCTTTAAATCTAAAGCGACGCTGATTCAACGTATCGGTGAGTTTGATGCAGACAAAACAGCACTGATTGAAAAACTACTGACTCGCATGCAAGGCGTACAACAAGCGAAAGAGTCTAAGTACATCATGCTTCACGCACCAGCTGAAAAGCTCGATCAAATCAAAGCACTACTTCCTGGTGCTGAGGATCCTACGGTTCTTCCTCTTTCTGCAGATAAGCAGAAAATGGCTGTTCACTTAGTGAGTTCTGAAAACCTGTTCTGGGAAACCATGGAACAGCTAAAAGAGTTAGGCGCTAGCTCAATCCTAGTGCTACCAATTGAAAAAATGATGGAGTAAACATCATGAGAACAGTCGTTTGGCAATCTTTAAGTGAAGAGCAGCAAGATTCGATCTTAGAACGTCCTGCTATTGCAGAAGGTGCAAATATCACTGCAGCAGTGTCTGAGGTTATCGCTAAAGTTAGAAATGAAGGCGACTCTGCTCTCAACGAGCTGACAGAAAAGTTTGATCGCGTCAAACCTGAGTCCATTCGTGTTTCTTCTCAGGAAATTAAAGCCGCTTCAGAGCGCTTGTCTGAATCAATGAAAAACGCATTAGAGCAAGCTTATGCCAATATTTCTAAATTCCACAAAGCGCAAAAGCCACAGCCAATTAAAGTCGAAACTCAACCGGGTGTGCTTTGTGAACAGGTAACACGTCCAATTCAAAAAGTGGGTTTGTACATTCCTGGTGGTAGCGCGCCATTGCCATCGACGGTTTTGATGCTTGGCGTGCCTGCGAAAATTGCTGGCTGTCGTAAAGTTGTGCTTTGCTCTCCGCCTCCAATCGCTGACGAGATCCTTTACGTAGCAAAATTGTGTGGCATTGATGACGTGTACAACGTCGGTGGTGGTCAAGCTGTTGCTGCAATGGCATATGGTACAGAGACCGTATCAAAAGTTGATAAGATTTTTGGCCCGGGTAACGCTTATGTGACGGAAGCAAAGCGCCAGGTGAGCAATGATTTCCGTGGCGCAGCGATTGATATGCCAGCGGGTCCTTCGGAAGTTCTTGTGATTGCGGATGAAACAGCGGACCCAGATTTTATTGCGGCGGACCTCCTAAGCCAGGCAGAGCATGGACCTGACTCTCAAGTTGTACTTGTGACGCCATCAGCCATTATTGCAGATCAGGTGACAGATGCCGTTCGTCGTCAATTGAAAGAGTTGTCTCGTTCAGAGATTGCAGAAAAAGCGCTCGCATCGAGTTTAATCATTATTGCTGAATCGATCACCCAAGCGATCTCTATTTCTAATTATTATGGCCCTGAGCACTTAATTGTTCAGACTAAGAACCCTCGCGAGCTTCTTCCTCTATTAGATAACGCAGGTTCGATCTTCCTTGGTGATTGGTCGCCTGAATCTGCAGGTGATTACGCATCGGGCACTAACCACGTTCTTCCTACTTACGGTTACACACGGACATATTCAAGCTTAGGTTTGGCTGATTTTTCTAAACGAATGACGGTTCAAGAGCTTTCAGCTGACGGTCTTAAAAATCTTGCGCCAACGGTTGTCACCATGGCTGAAGCAGAAGGTCTGGACGCCCACAAACGTGCTGTTACTATCCGTGTAGAAAAATTAGCAAGTAAGTAAGAATAAGAGAGTAAAGAGATGGAAAAGCTAGCGCGTAAACAAGTCCAACAACTAACACCTTATCTTTCGGCTCGCCGAATTGGTGGTACAGGTGACGTATGGCTGAACGCCAACGAATCGCCATTCAACAATGAATACAAAACAGACTTTGCTCGTCTTAATCGTTACAGCGAATGCCAGCCGAAAGAACTGATTTCTGCTTACGCCGCGTATGCTGGAGTGAAGCCAGAACAAACGCTGACTTCTCGCGGTGCAGATGAAGGTATTGAGTTATTGATTCGTGCTTTCTGTGAACCGGGTGAAGACGCGATTTTATACTGCCCACCGACTTACGGTATGTACGCCATCAGTGCAGAAACCATCGGTGTAGAGCGCAAAACGGTGCCGCTAATGTCAGATTGGCAACTAGACCTTGCAGGCATCGAAGCGAATCTAGATAACGTAAAACTGGTTTTCGTATGCTCGCCAAACAACCCAACGGGTAACTTAGTTAAGCGTGACGATATTGTCTCTCTGCTTGAGATGACAAAAGACCGCGCAATCGTGGTCATGGACGAAGCGTACATCGATTTTTGTCCAGAAGCGTCAACAGTAGATTTATTGGCAGAATATCCAAATCTAGCGATTCTGCGTACTCTGTCGAAAGCTTTCGCGCTTGCTGGTCTTCGTTGTGGATTTACGCTAGCAAACGAAGAACTGATTAACGTCCTTCTTAAAGTGATCGCACCATATCCAGTACCGGTGCCAGTTGCAGAAATTGCTACTCAAGCGCTCTCAGAAGCAGGATTAGCGCGAGCGAAGTTCCAAGTTCTCGATTTGAACGCGAACCGAGCTTACTTACAAGTTGGTTTGTCGATGATTCCGGGTCTGGAGGTTTTTGAAGGGTGGGGTAACTACTTATTGGTGAAATTCCCAGATGGCGATGCTCTTTTCAAAGCCGCTTGGGATACGGGCATTATCCTGCGTAACTCGCCAATTGAGAACTGCGTGCGTATCAGTGTTGGTAACCGCGACGAGTGTGAAAAGACACTGGGTTTCATTAGAAACTACTATTCATAAATAGAATTCTCAACGTTCTCGGTTTATGCCGAGAACGAAACAAGATTAGTAATAAGGAAGTTCGAGTGAGCAAGCAACAAAAAATCCTATTTATCGACCGAGATGGCACGCTGATTGTTGAGCCACCGATTGATTTCCAAGTTGACCGCTTGGATAAGTTAAAACTAGAGCCATTTGTTATCCCAAGCCTGTTGTCGTTGCAGGATGCTGGATACCGTCTAGTGATGGTCACTAACCAAGATGGTTTGGGTACTGACAGCTACCCACAAGCTGATTTTGATGCACCGCACAACATGATGATGGAGATCTTCGAGTCTCAAGGTGTGAAGTTCGATGACGTGTTGATTTGTCCTCACTTTGAAGAAGATAACTGCTCTTGCCGTAAGCCTAAGCTAGGCATGGTGAAAGAGTTCCTTCAAGGTGGCAAAGTTGATTTTAAAAACTCTGTTGTGATTGGCGATCGTCAAACCGATCTTCAACTTGCAGAAAACATGGCAATTCGTGGTATTCAATACAACCCAGAAACCATGGGGTGGAAACAGATCTTGAAAGATCTAACGGTGAAGGCACGCGTTGCTGAAGTTATTCGTACCACGAAAGAAACGGACATCAAAGTTGCGGTTAATCTTGATGAGCAAGGCGGTAACGATATCTCAACGGGTCTTGGTTTCTTCGACCACATGTTGGATCAAATTGCGACGCACGGTGGATTCCAGATGGTGTGCAAAGTAGAAGGTGATCTACACATTGATGATCACCACACGGTCGAAGATACCGCTCTTGCGTTGGGTCAAGCATTGAAAGAAGCACTGGGTGACAAACGTGGTATTGGTCGCTTTGGCTTTAGCCTGCCAATGGATGAGTGCTTGGCACAATGTGCACTAGATCTATCTGGTCGTCCTTACCTTAAGTTCGACGCGCAGTTTAGTCGTGAGCAAGTGGGGGACCTTTCAACAGAGATGGTGGTTCACTTCTTCCGTTCTTTAACTGACACACTAGCGTGTACACTGCACCTTTCTTCTGCGGGCAACAATGATCACCACATCATTGAGAGCCTATTTAAAGCGTTTGGTCGTACTCTGCGCCAAGCAATCAAAGTAGAAGGCACTGAGCTACCGAGTAGTAAAGGCGTACTTTAAGGCTAACGTTAGCAAGGAGAAAAACAGTGACAGAACAGAAAGTTGTCATTATCGATACTGGCTGTGCCAACGTTTCTTCGGTGAAGTTCGCCATTGAACGCCTAGGCTATGACGTAACTATTTCAAAAGATCCGCAAGTTGTATTGTCGGCAGATAAGTTATTCCTACCGGGAGTGGGAACCGCCAGCGAAGCGATGAAAAACCTAGAAGAGCGTGACCTTATCAGCTTGGTAAAACAGGTAGAAAAGCCGCTATTAGGTATCTGTTTAGGCATGCAGCTGTTGGGCAAAGTGTCTCAAGAAAAAGGCCAGAAAGCCGACGAGTTAGTTGAGTGTCTTGGACTTTGCGATGGCGAAGTGAAGCTGCTACAAACTGGCGACTTACCGCTGCCGCATATGGGTTGGAATACCGTTTCTGCAAAAGCAGGCAATCCGTTGTTCAAAGGCATTGAAGAGGGTGAGTACTTCTATTTTGTGCACAGCTTTGCGATGCCAGTTGGAGACTACACCATTGCTGAATGTGATTACGGAAATCCATTCACTGCTGCGGTTCAAAGCGGTAACTATTATGGTGTGCAATTCCACCCAGAGCGTTCTTCAAAAGCGGGCGCGAAGCTTATTCAAAACTTCTTAGAATTATAAAAGGGATTTAGTGTGATTATTCCAGCTCTTGATTTAATTGAAGGACAGGTGGTTCGCCTTTATCAAGGTGATTACGGCCAAGTAACCGAGTACAAAGTCGACCCAGCAGAGCAGTTCAACTTGTACCACCAAGCAGGTGCCAACTGGCTGCACTTGGTGGATTTAACTGGCGCGAAAGACACGACAGCACGTCAACTTGATTTGATTGCAAAGCTACTAGCAAGCACGCCAGCGAACATCCAAATCGGTGGCGGAGTGCGTACAGAGCAAGACGTGATTGATCTGTTAGAAGCCGGTGCTCAACGTGTTGTGGTTGGTTCTACAGCAGTAAAACAACCGGAGCTTGTGAAAGGTTGGATGGAAAAATACGGCGCAGAGAAAATCGTTCTCGCTCTAGACATCAACATCGATCAAGACGGTACACGTAAAGTGGCGATCTCTGGTTGGCAAGAAGATTCAGGCGTGACTATCGAAGCTTTGGTCAACGATTATCTGACGGTAGGCCTACAGCATGTGCTTTGCACGGACATTTCTCGTGACGGTACGCTAGAAGGTTCAAACGTTGAGCTTTACGTCGACTTATGTAAACAGTACCCGCAAGTGCAGTTCCAATCTTCAGGTGGCATCGGTTCATTAGCGGATATCGAAGCACTAAAAGGCAGCGGTGTTGCTGGCGTGATTGTTGGTCGTGCATTGTTAGATGGTAAGTTCACAGCAGAGGAGGCGTTTGCATGTTGGCAAAGCGAATAATTCCATGTCTTGATGTTCGTGATGGACAAGTGGTGAAGGGCGTCCAGTTTCGCAACCATGAAATTATTGGCGACATCGTTCCTCTGGCGCAGCGTTATGCTGAAGAAGGCGCAGACGAGCTTGTGTTCTACGATATTACCGCTTCAAGTGATGGTCGTGTCGTCGATAAAAGTTGGGTCGCTCGCGTTGCAGAAGTGATTGATATCCCGTTCTGTGTGGCTGGTGGCATTAAATCAGCAGAAGACGCGGCGCGCATTCTTGAGTTTGGTGCAGATAAGGTATCTATTAACTCTCCTGCCTTGGCGAACCCTCAGTTGATTACTGACCTTGCTGATAAGTTTGGTGTGCAATGTATCGTCGTTGGTATCGATTCATACTACGACAAAGAGACAGGTAAGTATCAGGTTTACCAGTTTACTGGTGATGAAGAACGCACCAAAGCGACCCAATGGGAAACCCGTGATTGGGTGCAAGAAGTACAAAAACGCGGCGCCGGTGAAATCGTACTTAACATGATGAACCAAGATGGTGTGCGTAATGGCTACGACATCGAACAACTGAATATGGTGCGCGAAGTATGTAATGTACCGCTGATTGCATCGGGTGGCGCGGGTGCTATGGAGCACTTCGCTGAAGCCTACCAAAAAGCCAATGTGGATGGAGCGCTTGCTGCATCGGTATTCCACAAACAAGTCATCAACATTGGTGAACTAAAGCAGTATTTGAAACAACAAGGCATTGAGGTACGACTATGAGTGTAAAAACCGCCGAAGTAAGTTCGCTAGCTGAGCGAATCAACTGGGAAAAGGTGGATGGTCTGGTACCTGCCATAGTACAAGATTTCCAATCAAGCCAAGTGCTGATGATGGGTTACATGAACCAAGATGCGTTGGCAAAAACGGGCGAAACGGGTCAAGTGACGTTTTTCTCTCGTACCAAGCAGCGTCTTTGGACGAAAGGTGAAACCTCTGGCAACGTATTGCAACTAGTGAACATGCAGCTAGATTGCGACAACGATACGCTACTGGTTAAGGTGAATCCCATTGGTCCTACGTGCCACTTGGGTAATACAACTTGCTGGGATGTGGACCCTCAAGAGGAGTCACAAATGGTGTGGCTTCATCAACTTGAGCAGCTACTGGCTGCCCGCAAGAGTGCCGACCCAGATTCCTCTTATACTGCCAGTCTTTATGCCCGTGGCACCAAGCGTATTTCGCAAAAAGTGGGCGAAGAAGGCGTTGAAGTCGCGCTTGCGGCGACGTCGGGCGATAAGGCGGAGTTAGTGTGTGAATCAGCAGACTTGATTTACCACTTAATGGTATTGCTTCAAGACCAAGGCTTATCGATGAATGACGTAGTGAACAAGTTGAAAGAGCGTCATAAGTAAACTTGCTTATAGATAAGTGAAAGCCCCTATGCTCTCAAGTCTAGGGGCTTTTTTTAATTTAGTGTTCTTGATTCGGGGGTAAAAACCGGCAACAGTGCTGGTGGCGATTAGATTCTGAATCACGCTCGTCCCTCGCTGTTCAGAATGACGGTATATTTTCTAATGGTATTTGAAGTCGCGTTATCTATTTCAAACGAAAGTACATATTCACGTTATTCCGACGAGCTTAGGTGAGATCAGGAATCTCATTAAAGTGAGCTCAATAAGCTAAGCGTGGATGCCTTTACCCACAACACTTCTTAAACTTCTTACCGCTTCCGCAGATACACGGATCGTTACGACCTAGCTTTAGGCTATTCACTGGCTGGCTCAAGCGTGGATCCTGTTCTGGTTCTTCTTCTGGCTCTTCTTCAGGAAATGTGCCGTCAATGTAGTACCAAAGCCCATTTTCTTTTACGAAGCGAGAACGTTCTGTCATACAGTAGCGTTTGCCGTCTTCATCAAAATAAGCGCTAAACTCGACAAAGCCTTCATTGTCATTACTGCCAGCTTCTGTTTTTAATACTTCAAGCTTGCACCAATCGCTGTCGATAGATTGGGCAATGCCTTCTCGTTGTTCTTCTGCATTACAGCTTGGGTGGTACGTGTTTACCACGTAATCTACTAGACCTAACACATGCGCACTGTAACGAGAGCGCATTAACTGCTCCGGAGTGGTAACGTCAGCATGGTTATTGTGGGCAATTTCACAACACTGTTGGTAGGTGCGGTTAGAGCCGCAAGGACAAGAAGAAGCCATAAAATGAAATCTCGATTAATTAAGCGGTAAAAACAAACAACCTCACAATAGCGAGGCTGGAGGTGAGGCATTATAGCGGTTTAGGGCGTTTGAGACAGCAGTTCTTGAGCCCACTCGGTAGATTGATTAAAAGCGTCTGCTAATTGAGGCTCGGTTAATTTAAGAACGGTGCAATACCGCTCAGCTAATTCCCAGTCTGCTTGTTCGTAGGCGATCGTCATTGAAAGTAAGTGGCCAAGTACGCCTTTTCGACTGGTTAATGCGAGTTTTATATCTTCGTCAACGGGGATATCTTCAATGACATCCGAGAGCGGTTGATCGAGCAAAGATCCGAGTAAAGAAAACATGCCTGTTAAAAAAGCTTGTCCAGGATCGTACCTAGTGCTCATTTGACTAAGTAACAGTTCACACATTCTTGCACGCTGAATCGCCAAGGAGTAAAGAGAATCTGGTTTATCTTCTTGAACGGACGCAATGGCAACTAAGGAAATAAAGCGTCGTAGTCGCTCTTCACCCAGATAAATAAGCGCTTGTCTGAACGACTTAATCTTAGTCGTTAATGTATATCCTGAATTTACGTAAGTAAGCAGCTTGTATGACAGCGTCACATCAATCGAAAACAGACGTTCAACCTCATTGAAGTCGATGGGCTTATCTGCAATCTCTTTACAAAGCTGGATGACGGTAAGAAACGCGGGGTTCAACCGTTTTTTCTGGATCATCTCAGGTTTGCTAAAAAAATACCCTTGAAAATAGTTAAAGCCGGCTTCTAAAGCTTGCTCAAACTCTTCGTAGGTCTCTACTTTTTCCGCAAGAAAGTCGATTTTAAATGGGCTTAATGCCTGAATAAAAATAGCGGCTTTCTTGATCGGTACGAGTCGAATGTCAAACTTGATCATGGAAACATATGGAAGAAAACGTTTCCAAGCCTTCGTCGGTACAAAATCATCTAAAGCAATTTTGTATCCGCACTCATGCAGGTGCTTGATGGCTTCTAGCAGCTCCTCTGTCGGCTCACAATCTTCAAGGACTTCAATGACGAGAGACTCTTTGGGAAACAGAGTTGGGACCAGATTCACCAAGCTTTGATGCGGAAAGTTAACAAAGCCAAGTTTGTTCCCTAATGTGTTGTAATGCGTCGACAAAAAATGATCGGATAGCAGTCGACTAGTAGCCAGCTCTGGTTCTACTTCAGGGAAGGTATTTTTAGGACCGTCTCGAAAGAGAAGTTCGTAACCTATGGTTCGTTTTTCTCTATCCAGAATCGGTTGGCGAGCTACGTAAGAATACTTCAATTAGGTACTTCGTTCTGTTTAACTTAGTATTATGATAATAGCGATTTTTTACAAAATATCTACGACTTGAGCGTGAATCTTCTACACGCTCTACATGCTTAACGCAAATTCTGTATGAATGGTCTCGTTTGTAGGTCAAAGCCATCAGAATTTACTTGTAAAACTGAGCCTTGCGTATACCAATCCCCTAAAACTATCCGGGTCTTTTTAACGCCATCGACGTCAAAAAAATGTGTATTCGGGCGATGAGTGTGACCATGAATCATTAAGTTGACGCAATTCTGAGACATCACTTTCTCGACTTCATTTTGATTGACGTCCATGATGTCTAAAGGCTTGCTCATTTTATCATCACGAATATCGGATTGAACTTTTGAGACAATTTTCTTCTTAATAAACCAAGGAATGTGATTAAACAGCCATTGCAACCAAGGTTGATGAACAGTCTTACGGAATTTTTGATAATCAATATCGTCAGTACACAGGGTGTCACCGTGGAGAATAACCGCTTTAGTACCATAAAGGTCTATGAGGCTAACTTCATCCAGTAATGTAATGCCTGTCTCTTTACAGAAGCGTTTTCCCAATAGGAAGTCGCGATTGCCCTGAATGAAATAAACAGGAACGCCAGTCTTTGTTAGTTGCTGGAACTCTGTACGGATTTGATTGGCAAAAGGAGTTTTGTCATCGTCTCCAACCCAAAACTCGAACAGGTCGCCTAATACATAAAGTGCATCGGCTTTCGTTGCTTCTGTTCGCATGAACGTCACAAAACATTCCGTAATATCCGGACGCGATGGGGTGAGGTGAAGATCGGAAATAAATAATGTTGTCATAGAAATAAGGGGAAGCGATGCCTCCCCATTAACTTATCTCTTAGAAATAATTCTTACGAATTATTCTTCAATTGTTGTACCAGTGATTACTACGTCCTCTAGAGGTACGTCTTGGTGCATGCCGTAAGAACCAGTGCTAACGCCTTTGATCTTATTTACGATGTCCATGCCTTCTACAACTTCACCGAATACACAGTAACCCCAACCATCTAGGCTTTCGCTACGGAAATCTAGGAATGTGTTGTTGTTTACGTTGATAAAGAATTGAGAGCTTGCTGAATGCGGCTCCATAGTACGCGCCATAGCAAGTGTACCCACTTTGTTGCTTAGGCCGTTGTTTGCTTCGTTCTTGATAGGGGCACGTGATGCTTTTTCACGTAGACCAGGTTCCATGCCACCACCTTGGATCATGAAACCGTCAATAACACGGTGGAAAAGAGTGTTGTCGTAAAAGCCATCGCGGCAGTACTGAAGGAAGTTTGCGCTAGTCTCTGGCGCTTTCTCTTCGTTTAGTTGAATCTTGATGTCACCAAAATTAGTGTGAAGGGTGATCATGCTACTTTCCTTTACTGTGTTGTGTTGAGCCCGAGATTCTAGCCTAAGTTCTAGTGCATTAAAAACTCAGGAAGAGGAAATTCTTCGTTTTGTGCTTGAAGTTTAGCCGATTATCGTTTTATCGGTTAATTGCTATTACCTAACCAAGTCGGAGTTGATATACTCGACCTTCTTTTATTCATTCACAATCATAGATAGAGATCATGTTAAAGATATATAACACACTCACAAGACAGAAAGAGGAATTCAAACCAATTACAGCTGGCAAAGTCGGCATGTATGTCTGTGGAGTTACCATCTACGATCTCTGTCACATCGGTCACGGTCGCACTTTTGTCTCCTTTGACGTGGTATCACGTTACCTTCGTTACCTAGGTTACGATCTAACGTTTGTACGCAACATCACAGACATCGATGATAAAATCATTAAACGTGCGGCTGAAAATGGCGAGTCTTGTGACTCATTGACCGAGCGCTTGATCGGTGAAATGCACGCAGACTTCGACGCATTAAACATGAAGCGCCCAGATATTGAGCCTCGTGCAACCCAGTTTATTCCAGAAATCATCGAACTTGTTCAAAAACTGATTGAACGTGGCTTTGCTTACGTTGCGGATAATGGCGATGTAATGTTTGAGGTTCGCAAGTTTGACGAATACGGCAAACTGTCTAAACAAGATTTGGATCAGCTGCAAGCGGGCGCGCGCGTTGATGTCGAAACAGCCAAACGCAGCCCACTAGACTTCGTTCTTTGGAAGATGTCTAAACCAGGTGAACCTACGTGGGAATCACCATGGGGCCCTGGACGTCCAGGCTGGCACATTGAATGTTCTGCGATGAACTCTTCAATCCTAGGTGATCACTTTGACATTCACGGTGGCGGATCTGATCTTCAGTTCCCACACCACGAAAACGAAATCGCGCAATCATGCTGTGCACACGACACTAAGTACGTAAATACTTGGATGCACAGTGGCATGGTGATGGTAGATCGCGAGAAGATGTCTAAGTCTCTAGGCAACTTCTTTACTATCCGTGACGTACTTGGTCACTACGATGCAGAAACGGTTCGTTACTTCCTTATGTCTGGTCACTACCGTAGCCAGTTAAACTACAGCGAAGAGAACCTAAACCAAGCACGCGCTTCGCTTGAGCGTCTATACACTTCTCTACGTGGTTTGGATCTAAATGCTGCTCCTGCTGGTGGTGAAGAGTATGTATCTCGCTTTACAGCAGCGATGAACGATGACTTCAATACGCCAGAAGCGTACTCAGTTCTGTTTGATATGGCGCGCGAAGTTAACCGTCTGAAAACAGAAAACCTAGAGAAAGCGAGCGAGCTAGGTGCGCTAATGCGTGAACTAGCAGATGTGATCGGTATTCTTCACCAAGATCCAGAAGCCTTCCTAAAAGGTGATGCAGGTAACGATGATGAAGTGGCTGAAATCGAAGCTCTTATCAAGCTGCGTAACGACTCTCGCGCTGCGAAAGATTGGGCGAATGCAGATATGGCTCGTGACAAACTGACCGAAATGGGCATTGTTCTGGAAGATGGTCCAGAAGGCACAACGTGGCGTCGTAAGTAATTGAATTTTCAATTTTAAAGGGCTGATAATTCAGCCCTTTTATTTTCCATTTCCATAAATTAAAACTTTAACTTTAGGTAATGCTCTGTGGCTCAGATGTATTTCTATTACTCAGCAATGAATGCGGGTAAATCAACAACGCTTCTTCAATCCTCTTTCAACTATCAAGAACGCGGCATGACGCCAGTTATTTTTACGGCGGCACTAGATGATCGCTTTGGTGTCGGTAAAGTGAGCTCTCGTATTGGTCTTCAATCTGACGCACACTTGTTTCGTCAGGATACCAATTTATATCAAGAGATCGCAGCTCTGAATGAGGTTGAGAAACGTCACTGTATTCTTGTTGATGAGTGTCAGTTCTTGTCGAAAGAGCAGGTTTACCAACTTACTGAAGTTGTTGATAAACTACATATTCCAGTATTGTGTTACGGCCTTCGCACCGATTTTCTAGGCGAACTTTTTGAAGGCAGTAAGTACCTGTTATCTTGGGCAGACAAGTTGGTTGAGCTCAAAACGATCTGCCACTGCGGTCGCAAAGCGAATATGGTTATTCGTACCGATGAACATGGCGTGGCGATTAAAGAGGGCGATCAAGTTGCGATCGGCGGTAACGACAAATATGTCTCCGTGTGCCGTCAGCATTACAAAGAAGCACTCGGTAAATAATCCGTATTAATACAGAAAAGCCACCGTAATCGGTGGCTTTTTGTTGTCTGCTAGAAAGGGCTTAGACTAAGTCAAAACCAAATCTCTCTAGCAAAACCTGGTAAGACGATTCGACTTGCTGAGGGATGTTCTGCTCGGTTTGAAATCCTTTCTCTGGATAGCTTTTTACACGAGAGAAATCTTCCATTAGTGCTTCTAGCACCATCATTAATGGCATGTCTTCATTAATATACTCAAAAAACGGATGAGCCGTAGAGCTTACTTGGAGCTGGGAGTAGGGTGACTGCCACTGTTTTTCAAATGTCGCTATAGCTCTGCGTTCCATAAATGGTTTTTGCACCAGAATAAACGATGAGCAATTTTTTCCTTCCTCTTTCAATCGCTGCTCAGTAAAGCGAACGTTTTCTCCACTGTTGGTGGATTCAGTTTCGAGCAAAATTGCTTCACTGGGCACACCTGACATCTTGGCAATCTCGGCAAAAGTTTCCGCTTCGCTTTTTTCAAACAGTCCATCGGTAAAACGACCTTCTCCCCCTGAAAATACAATCAAAGGCGCTAACTTTTGGTGGTACAGATTTGCTGCATGCTCTGCTACACGCACATCGTTACTGCACATCACAAACAAACAGTCTGCGGGTTTCAGCTCATGTTTGAGTTGCATGTAATCCCAAAGTGTTTCTATGTGTCGATAGAGTTTCATAGCGCGTCCAAAGTTGAGTTGAAATGAAATTGATAGCCAAGTGAGAGTAGCTTGTCTGCGAGAATGCGCTTATCCGTTTGTTCTGTGACTGGTGGAAGAGGTATCTCACTTTCGCTCTTATTTATAGCGGCTTGGTAGAACTCCGCCTTGCTGACGGTATGCGGTGTGGTCACGTTAATAACTTGGTTGCTTAAATTATCTAAAGCAAATTTGACCGCCGATACTGCATCGTCTTGATGAAGCATATTAGCAGGCGCTTTACGACTGACTTGTTTTAGTCTCATTGCAAAGCGAGAAGGGTGCCTGTCTGGCCCCATTAGCCCGCTACAACGCATAATGACGAAGCTAATATTAGAGTCGATAACATGCTGCTCGGCTTGCAGCATAATACGTGCATTGTCAGAGAAATAAGGGCTGTCGGCTGCTAAAGAGAGTGACGCATCTGCTTCTTCCATATCAGAAGCTAGGTTGGGATACACCGTTGTAGAGCTAATCATAACGAGCTTTTCAACGTTGTTTTGCTTTGCTGCGTTTGCGAGCATTTGCCATTGTTGGGCGTATTCTTGTCCGCGTCCTTTACGAAAACCAGGGGGAAAAGCACCGACAACGTGAGTAATTTGATGTTGCTTAAGCAACTCATCTAGCCGTTTCGCCGCGTTAAGTTGATTAAAATCGAATAATGCGGAGTGAGTTAATGAAGCGGGTAACTCGTTTAACCGAGCTTGGTTACGACGAGTAACGACAACGTGGTGTCCGTCTTTCATCAAAGTTTCTGCTAGCGGAGTTCCGAGCCAGCCTGCACCTACGATCAATGTATTTGCCATTTGGGTCTTCCTACTTACTTATTTATGTCTGCTCGAATAGATTGAGCAGCTCTGCTTTGGCTTGTTGATGGAGGGGATCTGAATGCCATTTCTGATGTTGAATAAGGTCAACATTGACTTGCCAAGCCAGCTTTGTGAAATCATCCCCAACTCTTTTCAGTGTGTTCGGTGAATACGCGACTAAATGCTCCGGAAGAAAGCACCAACCAAACCCTTTATTCGCTAATTCCAACAAAATATAGTAGTTATCAGCGTACCAGATATCTGGGCTGAATGCTTGATTGAGACCACATGGCTCTGCGTTTTTGGAGCGTATGACCAGTTGACGATGTTGTTTGAGTTGATCAATGTGAGTGACGCGTTGCTGTGCCAGAGCGTGTGTTGAAGAGACATAGACATCGAACGCAATGTTACCAAGATTAGTGAAATCGATATGTCTTGGCATTTGTAAGTCACTCAAAATAATCCCAGTAGTGGCGCGCTCCGATTTGACCAATTCAATGATATCCGGACTTGAAGCTGTTAAGCATTCAACTTGCAAGTGTGGAAAGCGTTGCTCTAAATTTTTTAGCACGTCGGGCAAGCGAGTCAGAGGAATCCCTTCATCAATGGCTAAAACCAATTTATTAGTTGGTGTTGAAAAAAGCTGTGATGCTCTGTTGTTCAATCGGTCGAGTTGGCTGATTGCCGCTTGTGCATAAGGTATGAGCGCGAGGCCACTCTCGGTTAATTTCGGATATCGACCAGAGCGATCAAATAGATCAACACCACAGTCGACCTCCATATTTATGATGTGTTGGCTGACTACGGATTGAGCTCGCCCCAGTTTTCTTGCCGCGCCTGAAAATGACCCGGTTTCTGATGTAGCAATGAAAGCTTGCAGTTGTTCGATGGTAAACATATCGCTTTTGCCGATGGTATCTAACTTTTTGTTATCTGAATAATAGATAAAATTCTAAGCATTGAGTAGAACTATTTGGACAGAGAAATATGACTCGTAACGAACGAATTTTTCATGCAGTACTTTTTGAGTTAATTGCACTCGCGATCATTGTGCCAGCGGCTTCATTGATCACCGGAAAGGGATCGAGTGATCTCGCGTTAGTTGGGATTGGGTTGAGCATGTATACCGTCGTGTGGAATTACATCTACAATTTGTACTTTGATAAGTGGTTTGGCAGCAATCGAACTGAGCGAAGTTTAGCGATGCGTTTTGGGCATACAATTGGATTCGAGGGAGGGTTGATCTTTATCTCTATACCCGTCATTGCTTGGTTCTTAGAAATTACGCTTCTCCAAGCTCTGGTGTTGGAAGCTGGCTTCCTAGTGTTCTTCCTATTTTATGCCACAGGCTTTAATTGGTTGTACGACAAGGTTCAGCCATTTAGCAAAATGAAAAAACGATTAGCACCGCAGGTTTCGGCAGGAACAAAATGCAGGGACCAATAAAAAACGCCACCGAATTCGGTGGCGTTTTTGTTCAAATTACACAGAAAGGACTCTTAAAATCTTATCCGCATGCTCTGCGACTTCAATACCTTCATCTGTTAAATAACCACCATCAGGCTGTGTACAAAGTTGCTTCTCGTATAGACGAGCAACGGCTGCCTGCATTTCTTCTGACGCGTCTGTATGAACTTTAATACCAGTTGCAGCACTACTTAAGTCGAACTGAAGAAGTAGGTTCAATTCGGCGATATGTTCAGCTGAATATTTCATAAATGATTCCTTTACGCTTTTTTTACCAAGCTAGTCTGAAAAGAAGAGTTGAGCAACATTAAACGATAAGAAGTGTTAAGTATGGCGCTATCAGGCTGATATAACGCAGGATCTTTGTTCGAAAGGCAGAATACTTGTTAAGTATCAATGATAGTTACGATTGCTAATGATAGTTGACCTTTATTGGTTGATCTCTCGACAACAACATTTTTAGTAAACATGTTAAATAGCGCTTGAAAAAGTAGGGAAATGGAGCGATTATCCGCGCCTCTTTAATTGTTTCTAAATGTTACACCACAATGAACTTCAATCAGTTTGACTCACTATTACCGCCTCAGGCTGCGGAACGCGCGGCTGAAGTGGGGGTAGGTAAAGCAACTAAAGCACCGATCAAATCTTTTTTATTGGCAATTTCTGCCGGACTTCATATTGGTATTGCGTTCATCTTTTACACCACGGTGACAACAGGCGCAGGCGACCTTCCATGGGGTATTACTAGGCTAATCGGTGGCCTAGCCTTCAGTCTTGGTTTGATTCTTGTTGTCGTTACAGGTGGTGAGCTTTTCACTAGCTCAGTATTAACATTGGTAGCGCGAGCCAGTGGAAAGATCTCGTGGCAAGCGCTAATCAAAAACTGGTTTGTGGTTTATTTCGGCAACATGGTTGGTGCTCTTTTGTTGGTAGCATGCATGTTGGTTACCAAGCAGTATATGTTTGATCACGGCCAAGTTGGCCTCAACGCGATGGCGATCTCTCAACACAAATTGCACCATGGTTTCTTTGCTGCTGTTGCGCTTGGCATCATGTGTAACGTGCTGGTGTGTATTGCTGTTTGGATGACGTTTAGCGGACGTACATTAACTGACAAAATAGCGGTCATGATTCTGCCAGTAGCTATGTTCGTGTCGGCAGGTTTCGAGCACTGTATTGCGAACATGTTCCAAGTACCCATGGCGATTGGAATCAAATATTTTGCACCGGAAGCATTTTGGCGAATGACAGGGGCGGATATTGCAAACTATGCGGACTTAAACATGATGGGGTTCATCGTAAATAACCTTATCCCTGTAACGATAGGGAACATCATTGGTGGCGGTGTATTCGTTGGTATGTGGTATTGGATGATTTATCTACGTGATGAAGACAAGCATTTACGATAAATCTAAAAGAATAAAAGAAAGGCGAGCCAAATGGTTCGCCTTTCTTTTATTCATGTCGATAAGTTTCACACAAATCGAGTGAGTTAAATCAGCTCTTCATTGATGCCAAAATCGGTTGGGAGCCAATGAGAAGTCACTTCCTTTGGTTCTTGAACGAGCCAGTCCAGAGGTGCATCGGATAGGAGTTCATCGTAATTTTCTTTGATCATTAAGACATCCATGTACGTCTCTCCAAGTTTGTGGTCACTATCTTTACTCTAAAATTAGAATATGTCAGGCAAGTGATCAAAGCATGACGATTAGATTGATCACTTATGCTGCTATGTTTCTGGTTGCGTATGGGTTTAGGGTGTTTATCCACATTTTCTGTGGATAACCTGTCTCAAAGGCCGTGCGTATCTAAACTTGCAAAGAAAATTTCATAAAATTAGAGGCTTATACTCGAGAGAATTCTGTCTGACTTTTCTCCAGAAAGCGTCTTGATGAATGTTTAAAGAATGGATGAGTTACTCAGATAAAAGTGCGTTTGACTTGATAATACAAGCCCTTTCACTGGCTTTGTTCACACGCTTAAACTATCTATGAGTTTTGGTAGGTTCTGATTGTTGGATTTTTATTTTGATCCGGCCTTCTTTCGTTTGTACCCAGCTCAGTGTCATCTCCAGCGTAATAGCGACGGAGGTACTCAACATGACGAAAATAGCCAGCATAATCACCAACTGATATTTAATTGCGACCATCGGGCTTGCGCCACCTAGAATTTGACCGGTCATCATGCCTGGCAAGGTAACCAGCCCTGTAGTGGCCATAGAGGCTAAAGTTGGAGCAAGTGACTTTCTAAGGGCCTCTTGAATGAAGGGGAATGATGCATAACGAGGAGAGGCACCAAGTGAGATAGCAGCCTCGTATTCTGATCGTCTCTGTTCAAAAGCCGTAAATAAATTCTGCAGTGCGATGATGTTACTACTTAAGCTGTTACCCAATAGCATGCCCGCAAGTGGGATCATGTACTGGGCGTTGTAAAGAGGGGATGGCTGCACTAGGCCTGCGGTGATCGCTATAAGAAGTGGAATTAGACCACAGGTTAAGCCTGTAAGTAGAGGAAGCATGAGTGGCTTTTTAGGTAGACGAGCTTTTCCTGCAATTGAGCTTGCACCAATCAGTAACATGATGGCAAGCCAAAGTATATTGACAAGTAAGCTGTTTAATTGAAAAAGATATTCTAAATACACGCCAATCAATATGAGCTGAAGTGTCATACGAATAACACTGATTATCGTGTCTTTCGCAATGCCTAATTTGTAGCGGGCATTAATAAAGAAGGGAACCAACAAAATCAGACCAAACAATGCCAGTTTGGCCCAACTTATATCCACCACGCTATCCATAATCGCTCCTCGAAAATCCGCGAATAATTGTAACTAAGCCCCTCCTTTATATGAACATCAATGTGCATTTTTTGATGTTCTCAACGTAAACCTTTAGCGCTATTCTCGTCATTATTTTGCATCATTTTATTTACAATTGATTATCTTTTGACGGGTTTTTAAGCCAATTTATGACCCGTTAATTACTATCCAAATGTAACTTATGTTTGTTAAATGTTGTTGTTTTAACAATTGGTTAAAAGACTTATTTTGTCACATCTGTTCATGTTTTTTAATAAATAACATCAATCAATCACATCTCTGGATGAGCTCAAAAAAGTGTTGAATTACAAGGCCTGAGAGCTCTTATTTGATTGAACCTTACTATTAGTATGGTCTAACATTTTCCATTAGAGATTGTAAAAAACTTAAGCTTGGTTACGCGGGCTTTTCAATAACACTAGATACAAAATAGGCAAATGTATGAGTGATGTTAATAAAATTGAGAGTGGTGAAAAACGCTCCCTGGAGTGGAAGTCGTTCCTCTTCATTGCAGTTGTTCTCTTCCCAATTCTGAGTGTGGCTTTTGTCGGCGGTTACGGGTTCATCGTTTGGATGTTGCAAGTGTTCTTCTTTGGACCTCCAGGCGCGCACGGCATGTAAGCCTGTGAGCTCATAACCACACTTTTGAAAAGATTTTAAGAGAGCAAATAATGAAATCATTAATCATTAAACTGTGGCGTACCATGACGCGCCCAGCTGTACATATCAGCCTAGGTGTGCTGACTATGGGCGGCTTCATTGCTGGTGTTATCTTTTGGGGTGGCTTTAACACCGCTCTAGAAGCAACCAACACAGAAGAATTCTGTATTAGTTGTCACACAATGCGTGACAACGTGTACGTTGAGCTGCAAGAAACGGTTCACTGGAAAAACCATTCAGGTGTTCGTGCTACCTGCCCTGATTGTCACGTTCCTCATAACTGGACAGACAAAATTGCTCGTAAAATGCAGGCATCTAAAGAGGTATTTGCACAGGTATTTGGCAACTACGATGAACCTGGTGTGTTCGAAGAGCGTCGTATCGAACTTGCGAAACACGAATGGGATCGTTTCTCGGCAAACAAATCTTTAGAGTGTAAGAACTGTCACAACTACGAATCGATGGATTTCGAGCAAATGTCTCCAACCGCTCGTATCCAAATGAAGCAAGCAGCAGAGAAAGATCAAAGCTGTGTTGACTGTCATAAAGGTATCGCGCATAACCTGCCAGCAGGTATGGACAGCATCGGCGGTATCGTGGGTGACCTAGAAGGTATGACTTCAAATACAGATTACTCTGTAGGTCAGCAACTAGTGAGTGTTCGTCACCTACCAATTTACTTTGATGCACAAGGCACTAAAGAAGCCGGTCTTCTTAACCCAGCATCGACCGTTAAAGTTCTTGAAGACAAAGGCGAGTTTGTTGAAATCGAAATCGATGGCTGGCGTAAAGCGAAAGGCTTTGGTCGCGTAATTCAAGAAGACTTCGGTAAGAACATTGCGACTGCGTCTCTGATGAAAGAAGCAGCGACAGATAGCAACATTGTGACGACTGGTGAGAAAAAAGTGGATGAGCTAACGGGTCTTCCATGGGAAAAAGTGGCAGCGAAAGTATGGATTAAGAAAGAGTCTATGCTGAACGACATCAATCCTGTTTGGGAAAAATCTCGTGAAGCGTACAAGACCAACTGTTCTGTATGCCACACGCAACCTGCGGAAGCGCACTTCGACGCGAACACCTGGCCAGGTATGTTCGACGGTATGTTGGCGTTCGTTAACCTAGATACAGACAGTGAAGCCCTGATCTTGAAGTATCTACAGAAACACTCTTCAGATTATGCTGAAGGTCACCACTAATAAGCGTCGGATTGGAGTAATTTAAATGGCTATTACACGAAGAAGTTTTCTTAAAGGTGTAGCAACCACAAGTGCAGCGTCAGTTATTGGTCCTAGCTTATTGGCATCAGCCTCTGCCAATGCTGTTGAGACGACAGGTACTTGGAAAGTAACAGGTTCTCACTGGGGCGCGTTCCGCGCCCACATCTACGCGGGTAAAGTTCAAGAGATCAAGCCGCTAGAGCTAGACAAAAACCCAACAGAAATGTTGAACGGCATCAAGGGGATTATCTACAGCCCTTCACGTGTTCGTTACCCAATGGTTCGTCTAGATTGGTTGAAGAAACATAAATACAGCGCGGATACTCGCGGTAACAACCGTTTCATCCGCGTGACTTGGGATGAAGCGCTAGATTTGTTCTACCGCGAACTAGAACGTATTCAAAAAGACTACGGTCCATGGGCGCTACACGCAGGTCAAACAGGTTGGAACCAAACAGGTTCATTCAACAACTGTACCGCGCACATGCAACGTGCAGTGGGTATGCACGGCAACTTCATCACGAAAGTAGGTGACTACTCGACGGGTGCAGGTCAAACCATCATGCCTTACGTACTTGGTTCAACCGAAGTTTACGCACAAGGTACGTCTTGGTCTGAAATCCTAGAGAACTCTGACAACATCGTTCTTTGGGCTAACGACCCAGTGAAAAACCTTCAAGTAGGTTGGAACTGTGAAACGCATGAGTCGTTCAAGTACCTAGCACAACTAAAAGAAAAAGTAGCGAAAGGTGAGATCAACGTTCTATCTGTAGATCCAGTGAAGAACAAAACTCAGCGCTACTTAGAGAACGATCACTTGTACATTAACCCGCTGACAGACGTAGCGTTCATGCTTGCTGTGGCGCACGTGCTGTACAACGAAGACTTGTACGATAAGAAGTTCATTGATACTTACTGTCTAGGCTTTGAAGAGTTTATTCAATACGTTCAAGGTAAGACAAAAGATAAAGTAGAAAAAACACCAGAGTGGGCTGCGGCTATCTGTGGCGTGAAAGCGGACAAGATTCGCGAATTCGCGCGTATGCTAGTCAGTGGCCGTACACAGATCCTGATGGGTTGGTGTATCCAGCGTCAAGAGCACGGTGAGCAGCCATACTGGGCAGCGGCTGTGGTTGCTGCAATGGTTGGTCAAATCGGTTTACCTGGCGGTGGTATCTCTTACGGTCACCACTACTCAAGTATCGGTGTACCTTCAACTGGTTTCGCGGGCCCTGGTGGTTTCCCTCGCAACCTTGACCAAGGTATGAAGCCGAAGTGGGACAACAACGACTTTAACGGTTACAGCCGTACTATCCCAGTTGCACGTTGGATCGACTGTCTGCTTGAGCCAGGCAAAGAGATCAACTACAACGGCGGTAAAGTGAAACTGCCAGACTTCAAGATGATGGTGATCTCGGGTTGTAACCCATGGCACCACCATCAAGATCGTAACCGCATGAAGAAAGCGTTCCGCAAACTTCAAACGGTTGTAACGATCGAGTTTGCTTGGACTGCAACATGTCGTTTCTCGGATATCGTTCTACCTGCGTGTACGCAATGGGAACGTAACGACATCGACGTATACGGTTCATACTCGAACAAAGGTCTGATTGCGATGCATCGTCTCGTCGATCCATTGTTCCAATCTAAGCCTGATTTCCAAATCATGAGTGAACTCACTCAGCGTTTTGGTCGCCGCGAAGAATACACTCGTGGTATGAGCGAGATGGAATGGATCGAAAGCCTTTACAACGATTGTAAAAAAGCGAATGAAGGTAAGTTTGAAATGCCAGAATTCAACGAGTTCTGGGAGAAGAGCGTACTAGACTTCGGTGAAGGTAAACCTTGGGTTCGTCATGCGGACTTCCGTAAAGACCCTGAGCTTAATCCACTAGGTACGCCGTCTGGCTTCATCGAGATTACATCACGTAAGATCGGCCGTTACGGTTACGAACACTGTCAAGAGCACCCAATGTGGTTCGAAAAATCAGAGCGTTCACACGGTGGTCCTGGTTCAGATAAATACCCATTCTGGTTGCAGTCTTGCCACCCTGATAAGCGTCTGCACTCTCAGATGTGTGAGTCTGAAGAGTTCCGCGCGACTTACGCGGTACAAGGTCGTGAGCCGGTTTACATCAACCCAGCGGATGCCAAAGCAAAAGGTATTAAAGATGGCGATTTGGTACGTGTATTCAACGGTCGTGGTCAGCTGTTAGCTGGTGCTGTTTTGACTGACAGCTACCCACGTGGCGTTATTCGTATCGAAGAAGGTGCATGGTACGGTCCTCTAAACGAGAAAGAGGGCGCAATCTGTACTTACGGTGACCCTAACACGCTAACGCAAGACATTGGCTCTTCTGAACTTGCGCAGGCGACTTCTGCGAACACCTGTATCGTAGACTTCGAGAAGTTCACCGGCAAAGTACCGCCAGTGACTTCATTCGGTGGTCCAATCGAAGTTGCTTAATTAATGCAATTCACATCAATCGAAATACCAGCCTTCGGGCTGGTATTTTTTTAACCAAAATTTCAGTGAGCGTTATCTCAATAATAAATTTGTGATGCTAAACGACAGTAGGATTCGTGACGTCGATAACGAATTGGGTGGGACAAGCAGGGGATAATGAACCAAGCTAAACAATAATAATTAAGTGAGTAGACTCTTTATGGCTCAGAGCATTCAATTGGCAAATCACATTGAGATCACTGTGAATAACAACGACCTCCAAGTTGAAGTTGAGGGTAATCAATTACATTTTTCTTTTGCTGGGCTTCACAATAAAACGTTTACCGACCGTGAAGTGTTGTTCGAGATGCCGTTTTTATACGAGCACGAGGCCAACGTGATTGGTGATGGCTTCCAAATGCTAGCGCAAACAGCGGGAACGGTTAGCCATCCCTTTGATATTGGTCGCTGTCCAGACAACAACCCTTCTTATCGAATCTATCCCAAAGATGCCCCTAAGCGTTACTACAACTATTTAGTGGTGGAAGGCTCGGCTGGCTATACCTTGTTTGGCTTTACTTCATGTCACCGTTTTGCGGGCTATTTTGATGTTGTACTGCGTGATGGACATTGGGTTTTATCTGCCGCGATTGATGGTGAGTTTACTCAAGTGGCGGATTGGGAAAGTAATCAACTTGAGTCCGTGGCGGTACTCTGTGGCCAATCTCTGTCTGAGCTATATCAAATCTATGGCGAGATGATTGCAGAGCATCATCCTGTTCGCCAAGGTGTGACACAAGATGCGCCTGTCGGTTGGTGTTCGTGGTATGCCTACTACGCAGACGTGACAGAGCAAAACATCATGCAGAACGTTGATTGCATGCAAGATAAGCTTGAAGACCTAGAGTGGGTACTTCTGGATGATGGCTATCAAGCCTTTATGGGCGATTGGTTAATCCCATCGGATAAGTTTTCTGGTGGTGTGAAAGAGCTCATTCATAGTATCCGTGCAAAAGGCAAAAAGCCGGCGATTTGGATGGCACCCTTTATTGCTCAACCTGAGTCGGAGATCTTCAAACAACACCCAGAGTGGTTTGTTCGTCACAAAGATGGAAGCTTACTTAAGGCAGAAGATGTCACATACGGTGGTTGGCGCTGCACGCCTTGGTACATACTCGATACCTCAAATCCAGAAGTGCAAGACCACCTGACGAGTGTGGTCTCTGTCATGAGACAAGAGTGGGGCGTTGAATTGTTCAAGCTAGACGCGAACTATTGGGGCACCTTGAAAGGTGTGCGTAAACAATCTGGTATTACAGGCGTTGAGGCGTATCGCTTAGGAATGGAAGCGATTGCTAAAGGCGCTGGTGATGCGTGGCTTTTAGGTTGCAACGCGCCAATGTGGCCATCTCTAGGGCTTGTGGATGCAATGCGTGTTTCTGATGACGTAGAACGCCATAGTCGTCGTTTCGAGCAGATAGCCAAAGAAACCTTTTATCGTAGTTGGCAGCATCGAAAACTGTGGCAAATTGATCCGGATTGCGCGACATTCACGTCATTAGCTAATCAAGCCGCATCCAGAGAAGAGTATGAATTTCATCGCACGGTGTTATTGGCGTGTGGTGGTTTGCTGCTGTCTGGCGATCCGCTCCCTGAGATTACGCCATTTGCAAAGAAGACATTGGCTAAGCTCATGCTACGTCAACAACGTAACCAAGAGTCAGCAAAGTTCACGGCTTTGAGTTTAAATCATGCGTTTTTAAAACTAACGACGAAGAATGACCTTCACTGCTTGTTTAACTATGCCAGCTACGGGGCGATGGAATTTACGCTGACGTCTGATCAACCGATGGATTGGTATGATTACTGGACAGGAGAAAAGCTAAACCAAGAACCTTGTCAGTTATTAATGGTTAGCGTTGATAAAGGGCTAAATGCGAAAGCGATCGTCACGGCATAACGTGAAGCAAATCGTTCGATTATAAAAACAAGAAAGGAGCCTACTGTGGCTCCTTTCTTGTTTTGACGTCCTGAGCGTTAGAACTCGAATAAAAAGTAATACCCGTATCCAACGATAAAAGCAGGAATGGACGAATAAATAGTCGCGACCAAAGCGGCTTTCGGTGCCATAGCAATGGCGGGGAATAGGGCGTCACCATCATTGGAAATCGCATTTGCCAGCTGCGCCGAAAGTGGCGCTGCACCAGAGATGTACAGGCTGGTGACTAAAATTTGCGGTCCGCAACCAGGCAGCATACCAATGGCTAGGCCAGCTAATGGCATCCATATCCCCCAATGAGAAAAGGTTTCTACGAGGTCGATTCCAGAAAAATAGGTCGTCAGTTCAAACGCCAGAAACGCCACGATCACCCAAGCACTGACGAAGTTTGTGTCTTGAGCCGCTTTTTGAATTGGGTGCGAGTCCACAATTTTTTCATCTTCAGAGACCGTTGACTGATAATCGCCGAGCTCTTTTGTCATAGCCCACAACGACATTGTGATCACCGCGAAGATAGCGCCCAGCCATTCAATGGTATTGTCCTGCAAAGACAACAGCTGATTAATATCGATTTGGAAAGACATTAACGCAGCAACGACGCTGGCAGGTACAATAAGCCATTTCCAAAACGCGCCTTGCAGATTGATTGCACGTTGTTCAAGAGGCGTGTGTCGGTCTGTCTGGTGTTGGCAACAAGCATGTGTCTGAGGTGCTTCTTTTGGCTCTGGGCGCAGAAAGTTATCAGCATGAAAAGCATTAACGACCAGCCCTGAAAGAGTACCCACGATTATGCCTAATCCAACCACGCCTAATCCAACACTTGGCTTGGCGGCAAGAAGTAAAAAGGCAGCGTCACCCATTGTTGAAGTAAGTACCGCGACAATCGCCCCAAATCCTACTCGACCACTAATAAATTGCGTTGTCACAACAATAGCGCCACCACAGCCAGGCAAAGCACCCAATAAAGAAGCAAAGAAAACCTGATGATTACGCGAGCGATGGTAGAGCTCGGTAATTCGATTGGTTTTCGACATAAAGTTTGAAAGATAATGATAAATAGCCAATGTGGCAGCAACATAGCATGACACCGCCCAGAATGAATCGGATAGCGTCTGTACGGCTACGTCACGTGTATTTTCATTGCCTAGCAAAATGAGCATGACGATAGGGATCAGCAATCGCTTATAAGCTAAACGAAACTGAGTAGGCTGAAACAACTGTTGTGCAGAGTGTAAAAATTGGGTCGCGTTCATCGTTTACTCAAATGCAAATAGGAATAATTATCATTATATGTAAATGAGATTTATTCGCAATAGCATTGTGAACTTTTCTTCGTGTCAAACTCTCTGAAATCAGGTAAAGTATCGGCCTTTGTGAGCAAACACGCCCTAATTAACTGTATTAGGCGGCGTATAAAATTGACTTGAATAGGAAGAAACATGATTCTAGTTGTAGGTCATAAGAACCCAGACAGTGACAGTATTTGTAGTGCACTCGTTGCAACTGAACTTCTAAAAGCGCGTGGCGTTGAAGCTATGCCAATTCGCCAAGGCGAAATCAACCGTGAAACTCAGCACATCCTAGAAGTTGCTGGCGCTGAAGTTCCTGAGCTTCGCACATCAGTTGCGGGTGAGACCGTTTGGCTAGTAGATTACTCAGATCTAGCACAAGCACCAGACGATATCGCAGAAGCTGAAATTGCGGGTATTGTTGACCACCACCGCCTAGGTGACGTGATGACAGTAAACCCAATGGAAGCATGGATCTGGCCTGTTGGTTGTACCAACACTGTTCTATTCAACATGTTCAAGATTGAAGGTCACGCGATTACTCCACAAATCGCTAAGCTAATGATGTCAGCAATTCTATCTGACACAGTAGGCTTCGCTTCTCCAACTTGTACACAAAAAGACAAAGATGCCGTTGCTGAGCTAGCGGTAATCGCAGACGTACAAGATGTTGACGCATTCACTAAAGATCTTCTAATTGCTAAGACAAACATCGAAGGTCTATCTGCGGCTGAGCTTGTTGAGAAAGACCTTAAAGGTTACCCATTCAACGGTCGTGACGTAGTAGTAGGTCAGGTTGAGCTTGCAACACTAGAGCAAGTTGACGGTATGATCGAAGCACTAGAAGCGGATCTAGAAGCGCGTTGCGAAAAAGACAACCTTGCATTTGCTGCTGTAATGCTAACAGACATCACGACTGCTCAAACTCGTCTTCTATACAAAGGTGAGTGGGCTGAGAAGCTTGTTAAGCACGAAAAAGACGGCATGTTAATGATGGAAAACACGCTAAGCCGTAAGAAGCAAGGTTGGCCTTGGCTTCAAACTGAGCTAGCGTAATTTCATTATTACCAGCATATACTGTAAATGCCCGCTTAGCTGCGGGCATTTTTCTATGGGAAACAGGAGACGAATATGTCTGAGCAACTCACCCAAGAGCAGATGGATACCATCAATCGCTACAACGAAGAGCAACGCTTAAAGTACTGCGTAAAAGAGATTGTGGCGAATCGTAAAGTTTGGATTCTGAAAGATGAACATGGCTGTGTCATGTTAAATACAGAAGATGATGATTGTGTACCAGTATGGCCAAACGAAGAGTTTGCTTTGCAATGGGCTAATGGTGATTGGGAAGATTGCGAGCCAGAAGCGATCTCTCTAAACAAGTGGCACAGTCGTTGGACATCTGGTCTGGAAGATGACGAATTATCTGTTGTTGTATTCCCAAATCAAAATGAAGAAGGGGTCGTATTGTTTCCTGACGAGTTTGATTTCGAACTGCGCAAACAAGCGAGCCGCCGCTAATTTTTCGATTCGTGTCCATTTAATAAAGAAGCCTGCTTTAACGCAGGCTTCTTTACATTTGTGCGATGACATCTTTGATAGGCTATTTTGTTTGGTGGCTTGGCGCCTTATAGAAGTGGCTTTCGACTAGGCGTTGAGTAATCGGGTGTTCTGGGCTAGTGAGTACCTGGTTAGTTTCGCCAAACTCGACCACTTCACCTTCATGCATCACCATCACTTTGTCAGTAATGTGCTTAACAATGCCAATGTGTTGAGATACATACACAAATGACAATCCCATCTCTTCTTGCAACTCGAGGAATAAGTTAATGATCTGTGAGCGCATTGCCATATCCAAACCGTTTAACGCCTCGTCAGCGACAATGATGGAAGGTTGAAGAATAAGCGCACGAGCTAAACACACGCGCTGTTTTTGACCTGCCGCTAGCATTTGTGGGTAAAAATAGGCGTGTTCAGGCAACAATCCGACGCGGAGTAGGGTGTTCTTCACACGCTGCATGCGTGCATCTGGCGGCATGTTGGTGTTTCGCTTTAATGGGCCTTCTAAAATACGACCAATCTGGATACGTGGGTTTAACGATGTGTTTGGATCTTGGAAAATCATGCGGATGAGCTTGCAGCGTGTCGCGTAATCTTTGTGCTCTAATCGTTCGCCATTCACACGGATCTCTCCGGAGCTTGGTTCAACAACGCCAGCAAGCATACGAGCTAGTGTAGATTTTCCTGACCCGTTTTGACCAATAAAACCAATAGTTTGCCCTGGTTCTAAAGTAAAGCTTACCGGTTTAACTGCCTCATTAACCTGACGTTTGAACAGACGGGAGCGTGTAACAAATTGCTTCGATAAATTATCGACTTCAAGTAACGCACTCATGACTTTTTCTCCGTGTTCAATGGAAAGTGGCAGTTAAATTTATGATTCTTAATTCGTCTGGTGTGTGGAATTTCAACACATTGTTTCTGCGCATACGGGCAACGTGGACCGAGTCGACAACCGATGGGCAGATGCTGCAATGGCGGAATCGAGCCCGGTAGGGATTGGAGTTTTTGCTTGTGTGGTACCCAATCATTAAAGTCTGGCATCGCTTTAAGCAAGGCATCGGTGTACGGGTGCTTGGGTGCCGCAATGATTTTACTGGTATCGGCAGACTCCACCGACTGACCACAATACATTACCGTAATACGTCCTGCCCACTGTGTTATGGTCGCTAAGTCGTGGCCGATAAGCAGAATAGTGGTGTTATTAAGTTGGTTCATGCGGCTCAACAGACGCAATATTTGCGATTGGGTAATCGGGTCTAAGTCGTTCGTTGGTTCATCTGCGATCAGCAACTTTGGTTTGGTCGCTATCGCCATGGCAATCATGACTTTTTGGCACTCACCATCAGTCAGTTCATAAGGGTAGCTACCCATTAAACGCTTGTGATCTTTAATGCCTACTTTATGCAGAAGCGCGATGGCTTGTTTTTTACGCCATTTAAATCGCTCCCACCATTTCCCTTCAAACGCGCGAGATGGGATGGACTCGATCAATTGACGTCCCACTTCTTCTGAAGGATCAAGACAGGTTGATGGCTCTTGGAAGATCATCGCAATATCACGGGCAATGACACGTCGACGCTCTTTTGGCGTAAGCTGAAGCAAGTCAATATTGCCAAGGCGCATACGGTCCGCGGTAATGCGCCAGTTATCTTTACTTACCCCAACAATCGCTTTTGCAACCAAGCTTTTCCCTGAACCAGACTCACCTACAAGACCACGAATTTCGCCTTCATTCAAAGTTAGGCTCATTCGGTCCACGGCTTTGACCAACCCTTGAGGGGTTTCGATCTCAATAGTCAAATGTCGAATATCTAACAACGGCATTATTCGATCCCCGCATTAAGCGCTTGACGTACACCTTCACCTACTAAGTTTAGGGTAATAACGGTAAACATGATGGTTAGGCCGGGTAGGGTTACGGTCCAAGGTGCAATATAAATCAACTCGACAGAGTCACCTAATATCGCTCCCCACTCAGTACTTGGTGCTTGTGCGCCTAAGCCAAGAAAACCCAGCGCAGTAATATCTAAAATCGCAGCAGAGAGCGCGAGCGTGATTTCAGCAGCAATGACCGTCAATATGTTGGGAAGAATTGAACTCCACAACAAGTAGAAATCGTTCGCGCCATCAAGACGTGCTGCCATGATGTAGTCTTTTTCAACTTCGGTGTGGACTGCGATATAAACAGAACGAATAAAACGCGGAATCAATGCCAAGCAGATCGCGAGTAAAATGTTGAACCCACCAAAACCTAGAAATGCCACAAAAATGATCGCTAATAACAACGAGGGAATCGACATTACAGTATCGAGCAAGTGATTGAGAGTACTCGACAGTAAGCCTTTCGTCATGCCTGCTAATACGCCAATCAAACAACCTACGACCGCGGCAATCGCAGTGATGGCAACGGCTGCACCAAATGTAAGTTGAGAGCCCATGATCAAGCGTGACAGAATGTCTCGGCCTAAGTCATCGGTTCCCAAAAAGTAATCAACCGTTCCAGCTGGGGCCCATGATGGCGGCACAAGCAATTCGCCTGACTGTGCTTGGGCATCAAACGGCGCAAGCAGTGGCGCAAAAATGGTAATTAGGACGATAAATACCAAGCACCATAGGCCAAACATGGCTAGCCCGTTGGCGCGGTAGCTTCGCCAAAATCGCTCAAACTGAGTTGGAATGCGCTCTTCCTGATAAACGTTATTTGTTAGCATACCATTCCTTTCGAACTAGAGGGTTAATCATCGCGCCAATCAAATCAGAGAGAATATTAGCGGTGAGAACCAAAGTCGCAAGTACCATCACGCCAGCTTGGATTGATGCATAATCTTGGTTTGCCAATGCATCTAACAACCAACGACCAATACCTGGCCAGTTAAAAATAGATTCAGTGATGATAGCCAAGGTAATCATACTGGAAAGCTGAACACCGACTTTGGGGATGATAGGCGGTATCGCATTACGCAAGACATGTTGAGTTACGATCTCGCGGTTAGAGAGACCTTTGATTCTCGCTGCACGAATGTAGTTTTGGCTCATCACTTCCGCCACCGAAGAACGCATTAGTCCGACAACCTGCGTGGTTGGAGCCAAAGCAAGCACCAAACATGGCAGCACCATATGCTCAATGACGCTTTGCAGTGCGTGAGCGCGGTATTCACCTTTCGCCATGAATGCGTCGATAATGGCAAATCCGGTTACATGATCAATTTCGTAAAGCAGGTCATATCGTCCTGCCACGGGAAAGAGTTGGTACTCTAATGAAAAAACCATGATAAGTAACAAAGCCACCCAAAAAATTGGGGCGGAATAACCAGACATCGACATGAATGAAATGCTGGTGTCGAGCCATTTACCTTGCTTCATCCCAGCCACGGTTCCAAGTGGAATGCCGATCAAAAGGGACACCAAAAAGGCAAAAAAGCACAGTTCCAAAGTGGCAGGGAATACGACGGCGAGCTCGTCATAAATCGCGTTGCCGTTTTTACTTATGCCAAAATCAAGCTGAGAAAGGTTGATTAAGTAAGTTTGCCAACCTGACCAAAAATCAACGTTTGCCCAGTGCGAGAGGGGGTCGAGGCGAAGCAGAGAAAAGCCCACTAACGTGAGGATCATCAAAGTGATGAAAAATAGGTTAAAGCGTCGAACGGTATACCAAAACATCAGTGAATTCTCTCAACTCTATCAAACGGTTGGGCATTGAAAGGGCTTGATTTGAAGCCTGTCAGTGATTTGTCGTGAACACGGAATTGCACACCATGTGCCAGAGGAATTACCGGGAATTCTTGATTTAAAATGTTCTGCGCTTGGCGATATAGGTTCAGACGGTAACGCGGTTCTTGGGTTTCCAATGCCAAATCGAGTAAGAAATCGAAATCATCGTTACACCACATCGATACGTTGAGGCCAACGCGATCAGACTCACAAGATAATAACGGGCGGAAAAAGTTGTCAGGGTCCCCGGTATCACCAATCCAACCAGTTAAAAGTAAATCGATGTCGTTGATGTTCTCTAAATCCACACGTTCGAATCTATCATCGGTTAGCAACGTTAACTCAACCCCAATATCGGCAAAATTCGCTTGGATTAGCTCCGCGGTCTTGCGAGGACTTGGGTTAAAGGCGCGTGGTTCAAGTGGTACCCACATGGTCAGCTCTAGACCGTCTTCATAGCCAGCATCACGGAGTAGTGCTAATGCATAGTTACGGTCATAACGAATTTTTACGCTGTCCTTTTGATAAGCCCATGAATTAGGCGGTAGCAATGTATAAGCTTGCGAGCCAGTTCCGTAGTAAACCGAATCTAAAATGTTCTGACGGTTAATCGCTAAGTTAAGTGCTTGGCGGACGCGAGCATCACTCAGTGCCGTCGTTTCAGTGTTGATCGCAATAAAGGATACGTTGTTGGCTGGCGTAGCAGTTAGCTCAAGATTGTCATTTTCTTGAATAACGGGTATTTGGCTCGAAATAGGCGAAGAGAGCACATCGCACTCGTTTCTTAAAAGTTTCGCCAAGGTACCAGTGCCTCGATGAGAGATATCGAACACCACTTGTTCCATTTTTGCTGGTGACTTCCAGTAATTAGAATGACGCTCTAATCGAATCAAGTCGTTCACTTGGTACTCTTTTAGTTGATATGGGCCGGTACCGATAGGAAGTTGGTCGATTTCTTCTTTATGATCTTTTGCTGCCAGTTGCTGTCCGTACTCCGCAGACAATATGACAGCATGGCTGGTGGCAATATTTGCCAAGAAGGAAAAATTTGGCTGAGATAAGGTAAACCTTACCGTATGCTCGTCAATCGCAGTCACGTCTTGCAGCAGGTTTTGAAAATCTAACCCTGCAAACCATGGATAAAAACCACCACCTACTTGGTGAAAAGGATGGTCTACATCAATGATTCGCTTGAAGCTAAATACCACATCCTTTGCATTCAATGGGCGAGTGGGAGTGAACCAGGACGTGGTTTGGAATTGAACATTACGTTTAAGCTTAAACGTGTATTCCGTTCCTGACTCATTCACAGACCAACTCTCAGCGATATTTGCTACTGGCTGATGTGATTTAGGATCGAGCGTGAGCAGCGTATCGTACAACTGCGGGCTCAGTGCCTCTGCGGTAATACCGCTATCAATAAGCTGAGGGTTAAACGTAGTTGGCTTACCTTGTCCGCAAAACACAAAGCCAGCTTTGCGAATGTCATTGTGGTCAATTTCATCACCACAAGCGGTCAGTAGGCTAATCCCAATAAGGCTCAGCGATAATCTTATAAAAGCATTCATAATATGAAATGTTCATTGGATCTTGCTTGTTTCATTTGATCTTACTCTTTCAGAGCTAACAAGCGAAAATGATCTCGCTAATTTATCACCTTTGTGAACTCGCTCCAAACATAAAATCCATACACTGTAAGGTGTTATGCTTGAAAGACATACAAATTAGAGCGCTGTCACTCGCTCGCTAACCGATCAAGCACCTTCGACCTAGCTAGCTTTGCCCGACTAAACCATATTTTCTAACCATCCCTCGTAATTGGTGGTAGCTCAAACCAAGTAGCTCGGCTGCTTGTCGTTGATTAAACTTGGCCTCTTCCAATGCGCGATTGAGTAAGTGGATGTCTTGCTCTTCTTGCCACTGTTTATAGTCTAGAGGGAATTGAACTGCGCTGCTTGGTGCTTCCTCTTCTTGCTGCTGTTCGGCTTGCTCGGCATTATGACCAAGCGTGTTATTCCAAACTGTTTCAAAAGGATTGAAAATCAGTTCATCAATTGGATCGGCATTGAGACCATGTTGGTAAATAGCACGTTCAATCACGTTTTTTAGTTCACGGACATTACCTGGCCATTCATATTCAAGAAGCGAATGCTGTGCTTTTGAGGTAAAACCGACAAAATATTCGAGCTGAAGTTCACGGCACATCTTCATCGCGTAGTGCTCTGCTAAAGACAGGATGTCTTCTTTTCGTTCACGAAGAGGAGGCAGCATGATGACATCAAACGCTAAACGATCGAGTAAGTCGGCACGGAAATCTCCTTGTTCCGCCAATTTTGGTAAGTCCGCATTAGTTGCACAAACAAGTCGAACATCCGCATTGAGAGCGGTATGACCGCCAACTCGTTCATATTCACCATATTCGATGACACGCAACAGCTTTTCTTGAACTAAAAGTGGTGCGGTGGCCAGTTCGTCAAGAAACAAAGTGCCGCCTTCGGCGCGTTCGAAACGTCCTTTATGCTTGCCCTTAGAGCCTGTAAAGGAGCCGGACTCATGACCAAATAGCTCTGAATCTATTAGTCCTTCGCTTAAGGTCGCACAGTTGAGTGATAGTAGTGGCTTATCCCAACGTCTTGATAAATAATGCAAACGCTGAGCGATGAGCTCTTTACCCGTTCCTCGTTCACCAATAATGAGGACTGGACGCTCAATAGGCGCAAGTTGTGATACTTTATCTAGTACGGCGAGAAAAGCAGGTGATTCACCAATCAGGTTTTGCTTCATAAAGTCCTTCTTATTTAACAGCCGAGCCATGATTTACATATGGAGTTGGTGAATTTCACCAACAGTTGGTGAAAAACATCATAGCATAATAGCGCATAACGACAACAAAATGCATAAACTTCTGATTTTAAATGTAATTTTAAGTTGGCATGCTACTTGTACTGTATTCAGGGAGACGCAAGGTCAATCACCACCTTGTCGAGTTTTAATAGGAAAAAAGAGGAGTTCCGTTATGGGTATTTTTTCTCGATTTGCAGATATCGTTAACTCAAACATCAGTGCATTGCTGGACAAGGCGGAAGATCCTGAAAAAATGATCCGTCTTATCATTCAAGAAATGGAAGACACACTTGTTGAAGTGCGTACTAACTCGGCTAAAGCGATTGCAGACAAAAAAGAGTTGGCTCGTAAAGTTGAAACGTTAGAAGAGCAAATTGGCGAGTGGAGCCAAAAAGCGAGCCTAGCGTTGGTAAAACAGCGTGAAGATTTGGCTCGTGCAGCATTAATTGAAAAGCAAAAGCTTGAGCAAGTGATTAAAGGCCTTCACACTGAGCAGACGTTAGTAGAAGAAACGATCGACAAGCTTACAGGCGAGATCGGTAAGTTAGAAAGCAAAATTGCAGAAACGCGTGCAAAACAGCAAGCACTAGCAATTCGTAACCAAACCGCCTCTAACCGTCGTGATGTGCAAAAACACCTGCACACTAGCCGTACTAATGAAGCGATGGCGAAGTTTGAGCAGTACTCGCGTAAAGTGGATGAAATGGAAGCAGAAGCAGATTTGTACGCACAAACTGGTAATGCAAAATCGCTAGAGCAAGAGTTTGCAGAGCTTCAAGCTCAAGACGAAATCGAAAAAGAGTTGGCAAAACTGAAAGAACAGATGTCATCGAAAGATAAATAACAAAGGAGCCATTTATGTCGGCATTTTTTATAGCAGGACCAGTGATTGTCTTTTTAATCTTTGTCGCTCCACTATGGCTCTTCTTACACTATCGCAGCAAACGCAAAACAGATAGTGCACTGTCGAGCCAAGATTTAGAGCGCCTTCAGGTACTATCTGAAAAAGCGGAAGCGATGCAGTCCCGAGTTGATACATTGGAGCGCATCTTGGATGCTGAGTCACCAACATGGAGACGCAAGTATGACTAATCGAGAGCTGTATCGTGACCCAGTAAATGGCAAAATCTCCGGTGTTTGCGCCGGAATTGCCAACTACTTTGGTGCAGAGGTTTGGTTGATTCGTATTGTAGTGATTTCTGCAGCGCTGTTGGGCGGTACGTTTTTGGTGTTGTTAGCATACGTCGCGATGGCGTTTATGTTAGAAAAGCAACCAGTGACGTATTCTGAAAATATCCGAGCGCAACAAGAACACACACTTAAAAGTAAGCCTTGGCAGAAAGGACAAAGTCCGGACCAATTGCTCAGTGTGTTGGAACGCGATTTTGACCGTCTTGATGGCAAAATCCGTAACATGGAAGCGTATGTTACGTCTGATACATATAGGGTGAATCGGGAGTTCAGCAAGCTCTAAACACTCCGTATCCAAAGAAGATTTAAACGAAGCAGGCGCAAAGCCTGCTTTTTTGTCACAAATTACTAATTTTAAAGCACTATTAATCTTTTCAACTCTGGAAGTTCGCCCAGAATTCATCTACTTTAAAAATAATCCCTTAATTTTTTATGGATGAATGTAATGAGAAGATTGCTCATTCCTGTCGCCATCTCGGCTGTGTTGTCGGGGTGTGGTAAAGAACTTCCCCCTGTTCCAGAACCTGAATCCCGCCCCGCGAAGCTATTTACAGTATCTGTTGGCAATGCCCAATTTGAACGACACTTTCCTGCCACGACGGAAGCTGGTGATAAAGCGGTACTGACGTTTCGAGTTCCTGGACTTCTTCAAACGATTGAGGTGAATGAAGGTCAAGTTGTCAGCAAAGGAGATGTATTGGCTTCACTAAATCCTGATGAATATTCTCTGCTTGAACAGCAAGCTCGGGCAAATTTCGCGCTCGCAGACGTGCAGTACAAGCGATACCAAAAGTTACGTAAAGACCAAGTGGTGTCCGAACAAGACTTTGATGAGGCAAAAGCGAATCACAACTCAGCCAAAGCTCAGTGGAATCAAGCAAAGGCAAATTTAAGGTATACCAAACTTGTCGCGCCATATAATGGTACGATTTCGTATATTCCAGCAGAAAACCATGAGTATGTCGCCGCAAAAGAAGGCGTGATGAATATTCAATCCAACCAACTGCTTAAGGTGATATTCCAAGTCCCTGACTATCTGCTAAATCGTTACACTCAGGGTAGCGATGTCTCTGCCAGAATGGTCTTTGACGCTTTCCCCGAGCAGTCATTTGACTTGACCTTTCAAGAAATCGATACAGAAGCCGATCCTAAAACCGGTAGTTACAAAGTCACTATGGTGATGGAGCGACCAGCAGAAATAGGCCTTTTACCGGGCATGTCTGGTAATGCTTACCTCCTATCTAAAAATGCTGGTGCAACAAAAATTCCTAATTCCGCGCTGCTAGAAGAGAACGGCAAAACATACGTTTGGCGTGTCGATGAGCAAGGTATTGTGTCCAAAGCCGCTATTGAAATGAATGACAAAAACCAAGTGTTAGCTGGGCTTAACGATGGCGATCAAATCATTATCTCTGGTGTTAGTGTAATTGAACCCGGAATTAAGGTAAGAGCCTGGATTAAGGAAAGAGGGTTGTAATATGAAAGGAATCATCTCTCTAGCGGCATTATTTTCAACGTTTCTTCTTGTTGGTTGTGGCGATAAGGCACCAGAAAAAGCTCTTGAGACACCGCGTGTAAGAGTTACCTCATTAGCGGGAAATCGGGTGGATGACAACTTATATTTCCCTGCGGTTGCGAATGCAGCGGATCGCTCTCATTTGAGTTTCCGAGTGGCAGGAGAAGTCAGCCGCATCATGGTAAAAGAGGGCGATAAAGTCACGAAGGGTGATGTTATCGCAACGTTGGACCCTACGGACTATGAGTTGGATATAGATAATGCGAGTGCGCGTTTTTCTGTTGTTGACAGTCAGTATCGCCGTTCACGTCCTTTGGTTGATAAAGGCCTATTAGCTAAGTCTCAGTTTGATGAAATTGCAGCACAACGACAAATCGCTCTGGCTGAGCTTAAGTTAGCGAAACTCCGTTTATCATTTACTACCTTAAAAGCGCCTGTGGATGGGATCATTTCTCGAGTTAATATCGAGCAATTCGAAAATGTCCAAGTCGGACAGCATATCGTCAATATTCATAGTTTGGAGCGAGTAGAGGTGCTGATTCAACTTCCAGACCGGCTCTATGTGAACCAACCGCCAACGGAAGAAAGACTTACCGCGATAAAAGCATTGGTGCGCGTCCCTAGTGGTAACGAGTACAACGCGACCGTGAAAGAATTTACGACTGAGCCAGACCCAACCACAGGCACGTTTACCGTCACATTATCGCTTCCTATGCCGGAAGAAGAATACATCCTAGATGGGATGGCAGTTGAGGTGACCTCCAAAGATAAGAACGTTGGCTTGGATCTCAATTTAGGAATTAATGTTCCTATTGAAGCCATTTTCAATGCGGACGGTGACGAGCTGGGGCGGGAAAACAAATTTGTTTGGGTACTGAATGATGACAATACGGTATCGCGCAGACAGGTTCGAGCAGGTAAAGCATCTAAAACGTCCATTCAAATCCTTGATGGTCTCATGCTCAAAGACAAAGTTGTGATTGCCGGTGTTTCTCGGTTAAGGGATGGCATGAAAGTGGAAGTGATACAGGAAATGGCTACGCAGGAGGCCGGTCTATGAGCGATCTTAATAAATCAGCGCCTCAAAGTGATGATGATGTGACCGGTATTGCTGCGTACTTCATCCGAAATCGTGTCATCAGTTGGATGGTCGCACTGATCTTTTTGATTGGTGGTATCGCTGCATTCTTTGGGTTAGGGCGTCTTGAAGACCCTGCTTTTACCATCAAAGATGCCATGGTGGTGACCTCTTATCCTGGTGCGACGCCGCAACAAGTCGAAGAAGAAGTGACTTATCCGATCGAAAAAGCGATTCAGCAGCTTACTTATGTCGATGAAGTGAATTCGATTTCTAGTCGAGGATTATCTCAAATTACGGTCACGATGAAGAACAATTATGGCCCTGATGATCTACCACAAATCTGGGATGAGTTACGCCGTAAAGTGAATGACCTTAAAGGGACGTTGCCTCCAGGTGTGAATGAACCTCAAGTGATCGATGATTTTGGTGATGTTTACGGGATTTTGTTAGCGGTGACTGGCGACGGTTATAGCTATAAGGAGCTACTGGATTACGTCGATTACTTACGCCGAGAGCTCGAACTGGTTGATGGCGTGAGCAAAGTTTCGGTATCCGGGCAGCAGCAAGAGCAAGTTTTCATCGAAGTATCGATGAAAAAGCTGAGCAGTATAGGACTTTCTCCCGATACGGTCTTTAATCTTCTCTCGACGCAAAACGTGGTTTCTGACGCAGGGGCGATCAGAATTGGTGACGAGTACATCAGAATTCAGCCGACTGGCGAATTCCAGAGTGTGGATGAGCTAGGCGACTTGTTGATTACTGAGTCGGGCGCTCAGGGGCTCATCTTCTTGAAAGATGTAGCGGAAATAAAACGTGGTTATGTAGAAGTCCCGAATAATATTATTAATTTTAACGGCAGCCTCGCACTAAACGTGGGTGTTTCTTTTGCTGAAGGCGTCAATGTCGTTGAAGTCGGAAAAGCGTTTGATCATCGCCTTGCAGAGCTAAAGTACCAACAACCTGTTGGTATCGAAATCTCGGAAATTTACAGTCAGCCTAAAGAAGTGGATAAATCGGTTAGCGGTTTTGTTGTCAGCTTAGCTCAAGCTGTCGGTATCGTCATTATCGTACTTCTGTTCTTTATGGGGCTACGTTCAGGTCTGCTTATCGGTTTAATTTTACTGCTGACGGTGTTGGGTACGTTCATTTTCATGAAGTATCTCGCGATAGATTTGCAGCGGATTTCATTAGGTGCTTTGGTTATCGCGTTAGGTATGCTGGTGGACAATGCAATCGTCGTGGTTGAGGGGATTTTGATTGGTACCCAAAAAGGGCGAACTCGACTCCAAGCGGCGACTGACATCGTTACCCAAACCAAGTGGCCATTACTTGGGGCAACTGTGATTGCGGTAACTGCATTTGCGCCCATAGGACTGTCTGAAGACTCGACGGGCGAATATTGTGGCACTTTGTTTACGGTTCTGCTGATCTCATTGATGTTGAGTTGGTTTACCGCTATCTCGTTGACACCGTTCTTCGCTGACATCTTCTTTAAAGGCCAGAAGATTAAACAAGGTGAAGGGGAAGAAAATGATCCATATAACGGGGTTATTTTCGTTATTTATAAAAAATTTCTCCAGTTCTGTATGCGCCGTGCTTGGTTTACCGTTGTGGTGCTGATTGCGGGATTAGCGGCAAGTGTTTATGGGTTCACCTTTGTGAAGCAAGCGTTTTTCCCATCGTCGACAACGCCTATTTTTCAGTTAGATGTATGGATGCCGGAAGGAACTGATATTCGCGCCACCAACACAACGCTTAAAGAGCTAGAACGTTGGTTAGCCAAGCAAGAGCATGTCGACCATATCACGACGACTGCAGGTAAAGGCTTACAGCGCTTTATGCTAACGTACGCGCCAGAGAAAAGTTATGCGGCTTATGGTGAGATAACCACTCGTATGGAAAATTACGAAGCGTTAAAACCATTAATGGCGAAGTTTCGAGAGTATTTAAAAGCCAATTACCCAGAAATCAATTACAAGCTCAAACAGATTGAGTTAGGTCCAGGTGGTGGTGCAAAAATTGAAGCGCGCATTATTGGCTCTGATCCAACCGTCCTTCGTACGATAGCCGCTCAGGTCAAGGACATCATGTACGCCGATCCTCAGGCAACAAATATCAGGCATGATTGGCGTGAACGAACCCAAGTTCTTGAACCTCAGTTTAACGAGAGTCAGGCACGTCGCTATGGCATTACCAAATCAGATGTCGATGACTTCTTGTCCATGTCATTCTCTGGAATGACGATAGGCCTTTACCGAGACGGCACGACGCTCATGCCTATCGTGGCTCGCTTACCTGAAGATGAACGCATTGATATTCGTAACATTGAAGGCATGAAAATATGGAGTCCAGCACAGAGTGAGTTTATCCCACTTCAACAAGTCACAATGGGTTACGACATGCGTTGGGAGGATCCTATCATCGTACGTAAGAACCGTAAGCGTATGCTCACTGTGATGGCAGACCCTGATCTTCTAGGTGAAGAAACCGCATCGACGTTGCAAAAACGTTTACAGCCCCAAATCGAAGCGATTCAAATGCCTCCTGGCTATTCACTAGAGTGGGGTGGTGAATACGAATCTTCAGGTGATGCTCAAGAGTCACTGTTTACTACTATGCCAATGGGGTACTTGTTCATGTTCTTGATCACCGTATTCCTATTTAACTCTATCAAAGAGCCACTCATTGTTTGGCTTACCGTGCCGTTGGCGTTAATTGGTGTCACCACCGGTTTGTTAGCACTCAACACGCCGTTTGGTTTTATGGCTTTGCTCGGCTTCTTAAGTTTATCGGGAATGGTGCTCAAAAATGGCATCGTATTACTGGACCAAATTGAAATAGAAATGAAATCGGGTAAAGAGGCTTATGATGCGGTCGTTGATGCTGCGGTAAGCCGTGTTCGTCCTGTGTGTATGGCTGCAATCACGACGATCCTTGGTATGATCCCACTATTACCAGATATTTTCTTCAAACCAATGGCGGTTACGATTATGTTTGGTTTGGGCTTTGCGACAGTCCTGACACTGATTGTCGTGCCAGTGTTGTATCGTTTATTCCATAAAGTGGCAGTACCGAAACAGGCTTAGTGCTACTGATATAACGATGAAAAGTATCGCGCCTCTAGCTCATCAGTTAGAGGCGCTTTTTAAGGAAGAATAATGACAGAACAAAAAACGTGTGCGTGGGCGATGAATCACCCATTGGAGCGCGAATATCATGATTCCGAATGGGGCGTGCCAGTATATGACGACCAAGTCCTGTTTGAATTTATTACGTTGGAAGGTGCGCAAGCTGGGCTTAGTTGGATCACCATTCTTAAAAAGCGCGAAGGGTATAGAGAAGCGTTCGAGAACTACGACCTAGATGCGTTGGAACAAAGAAATGAAGAACGCGCTGAATACATCGTGGAAAACTTCGATGTTGTAAGGCATCGCGGAAAGATTAACTCGGTTTTCAGTAATGCCAAAGCGGCCAAAGAGTTAATTGCTGAATACGGGAGTTTATCAGACGCGTTGTGGCAGTTCGTGGACGGCGAACCAATCGTCAATCAATGGCAGCATATGAGTGACGTACCAGCTTCGACAGAGCAATCCAAAGCCATGAGTAAATTCCTAAAAAAGAAAGGCTTCAAGTTTGTCGGTGAAACCATCTGTTATGCTTTCATGCAAGCCGTCGGCATGGTGGATGACCATATCGTTGGATGTCCTAAAAAGCAGAATAAGTAACGTTTGGCTTATTAAGTTTATGTTGTTAGTTCTGGTTATCATGAATACGTTCCAAAGCTTCGATTCGACGCCATTGAGTGGCATCGAAGCTTTGCTTTCTTAAGGCAATGATTTCTGCCTGTTTTTCGTCTTGCCCTAGAAAATCCCTATTCAGAATATCTTGACGCTGTTTTAAGTAAGTGGCGAGTTGAGTCTCAAATGATGCTCTTTGCTCATCAAGCTTTTGCAGCCTCTGCGCTCCGGCATCTCCTACCAGAGCAACACGGGCGATGTACTTATCTTGTGAATCAAGCTGAGAAGCTTGCTCGAGTTGCTCCGCTAATGCGTTATTGCGTTCACTTTCTCGGATATAATCTGGTTGTTCTGATAACGCTTGATTGAGAAGGTGTGTTTGACTCTCGATATCCGATGCCTGTTTTTTAATCGTCAGCTTTTCTAATGCAAGTTGGCGAAGTCGGTTTTCTTCGTCAAACAATTGAGCTATCTGGACCTCGCTAAAGTATTGAAGTTGTAAATTCAGTATCGCTTCATTCAGCATGGTTAGCTGTTCAATCGTTAGTTGGTTGTGGTCAAAAGGCTCTAATGCAGAGAGCGCTTGCTTGTAGGAAAGGTAGGTCTGGAAGAGTTTGGCATCAATATTCAGTGTTTGTTTTGCTAAAGTGTCATCATTGACTTCCGCTTTGATCGTATCGAGATCTTCTTCGCCCAGCCGGCTAAGAGAATATTCGAAGAAGTCTTTTGGGGAAGAGACATCGGCGGCTATATCTTGCTGAGATGGCGAATGGTTAGAGGTTATCTCTTGTTGTTTGTCGCTTTGCAACAGAGAAAGCGCTCCCACGCCAAACATCGAGAGCAGGATAAAAGTGGTGAGAGCGACTTTCTTCATTGTGATGACCTCTTATAAACCTTGAAGTTTGAGACGATTTGCATGTTGGCGATAAAGCGTGACTGGATCGGTTTCAAAAAGATGATGAATACCGAGTAGACCGTTAATTTCATCCAAATGGTTCATTTGATAATCATCACGTATGACTTTGCCCAAATGTGTGCTGCAGGCACCAACTAAGCCATCATTTGGCCCATCAAAAGCTAAGCCAAGTACCATCATGGCAGCATCGGTCGGATCGAAAACGTTTGTAAAAGTGGATGATCCGGTCCATGAGTAGTAATAAACGCCATTTGAAGCCAGCAAGTCGCCATTACCACATTCGCTAGTAGGCACTCCCTCTGGGTAGTGCTGGTTAAACGCCAATGATCCTTCCGTGGTCAAGGCTGCTAATGAGGCCAAAGGGTCTTGGTCGAGATCAGAACCGCCTGATAGAAGATTAATAAGAGTGGTTAAGCCTTGCGCCAGTTTTACCGCGAGCTGCTCGCTGCCAGAACCCTCAGATACGGTGCCACGAACTAAATCTGCCACTTTAGACCCTTTATTAACGCCACCTATACTCGTAACTGATGCGACTAGGTCAGGACGGACAGAGGCAACATAGCGCGTTGTTGGACCACCATGACTGTGACCAATGAGATTGACTTTCTCTGCGCCTGTTGCAGCAAGTAAGGTTTCTACTTGAGCAAGCAGTTGCTCCCCTCTAACTTCGCTGCTGTTGGTCGCGGATACCTGCGCTACATAAACTTTAGCGCCGTCTTTCGTTAAGGAATGTGGTATTCCGAAAAAGTAATCTACGCCTGCGAGGGTATCAAAACCAAATAATCCATGAACCAGAACAATCGGATACTTGGTTTGGGTATAACCCGTTGCGGCGTGTACGGAGGTTATTGGGACGGTAATTAAGGTAAAAAGCATTAGCGCTATGAACTTGAGTTTCAAAACTATCTCCTTGTGGTATGACCTCTTATGAATGATAAAAAGTAGGAGAGAAACTCTAAATTTGGAAAGCCTATTTGTGGCACATTATTTCATTCTGTGACTGCTCAATTGAAAAACAACACAAATGATTAACATTAACGAATAGGTGATGGGAATGTTAGGTAATTCTAATTAAGTCAGCGAGTTATGAAGACGCCCCGCGAAGCAGGGCGATTCAATTACTATTTTAGAGAGACTTCTTTTTCTAAAATTAACGCGTTATAGCGTGCAAAACCAGCCTCTAGATCGGCGATCAAGTCATCCACGTCTTCTAAGCCAATATGAATTCGAACTAAAGTGCCCTCAAAGTGTGGGTGCGCTACGGTTCTCAAGCTGTTAAAGCTCTTTGGTTCGTTAGCTAGAATGAGGCTTTCATACCCGCCCCAAGAATAACCCATACTGAAGTGTTTCATACCATCAAGCAGAGCCGTCGTCGCTTTTGGATAAGACGTTTTGAGAACAAATGAAAATAAGCCGTTTCCGCCAGTGAAATCGCGTTTGAAAAACTCATGCCCAGGGCATGATTCCAAAGCTGGATGGCGGACATGATCAACTTCCGGACGAGAAGTCAGCCACTTGGCGACTTTCAAGCTACTTTCTGCGTGTTGTCTTAGGCGAACATCCAGCGTGCGAATACCACGAAGGCCTAGGTATGCGTCGTCAGGAGAAACGCACTGACCCATCAAGTAGCTTTGTTCACGCAGTTGGGGCCAGTATTTTTCGGAAGCTACGGCTGTACCTAACATTACATCAGAGTGACCAACTATGTATTTGGTGGCGGCTTGAATAGAAATATCGACACCATGTTCAAATGGTGAGAAGTTCACGCCAGCTCCCCATGTGTTATCAAGCATCACAATAATATCGTGCTCGTGAGCGATGCGCGCCAATGTTGGTACGTCCTGCACCTCCATTGTGACTGACCCCGGAGATTCTAGGAAAAGGACTTTGGTATTTGGTTGAATCAAATCACGAATACCTTCTCCAATCATCGGATCATAATAGGTAGTTTCGATGCCCATTTTCTTCATGATGGTATTACAAAAATCACGAGTTGGTTCGTAACAAGTGTCCACCATCAGAATGTGATCGCCAGTTTCGACGAAAGAAAGAATCGCATTTGAAATTGCTGCCGTGCCACAAGGGTAGAGAGCACAACCTGAGCCACCTTCAATCTCAACCATTGCATCTTGAAAAGCGAAGTGCGTGTTGGTGCCACGGCGACCATAAAATAATGTTTTATTGGTGCGGTTCATGGTGGCTTGGTTCTTCTCTGCAACCGTGTTGAATACCACGGTTGAAGCGCGTTGAACGGGTGGGTTTACAACACCGTTTGTCCACTTTTTATCGCGGCCAGCGGTAATGAGCTTGGTTTTTTTGCCCTCTGACATAAAAGTTCCCTGTCTTAAATATTACGATTTTGATTATTTAAAACATGGACGACATAACGTTTGCAAGGGAAAAGTCAACTATCACACAATAATAGCCGAGATTATCGAGTGAAGGCGTCAAAGCTGAAAGGTTGAGTTGTAGTCTTAGAGTGTATCGCTAAGGTGGAAAACGTAAGTAGAACAAACCTCCAGCAAGATGTTTGAAGCGCTGGAGGTTTTTTTAGTCGGTGTATTTGAGGTATTAGAGGAGTGGATTGAAGAGATAGAACACTCGCTCTAAGAATCGAGAAAATAGGCTTCTTTTCTCCCATTCTTCCAATACAACAGTGTGAGATTGCTTAATATAGCTATCTTGTAACCAAGACATTTGCTTCGTGAACTCTTCGTCGTCAACGGCGAGGGTAACTTCGAAGTTCAGCCACAAGCTGCGCATATCCATGTTTACGGTGCCAACTAAACAGAATTGGTCGTCAATTACGACGGATTTCGTATGCAGCAAACCACCGTAAAACTCATAGATTTTGACTCCTGCACACAAAAGCTCACTATAAAAAGCGCGTGACGCCCATTGCACCATCATTGAGTCATTTTTATGTGGAATAATGAGTTCAACATCAATGCCTCGTTGTGCTGTCATCTTTAACGTTTCAAGTAAATCAGCATTGGGCACGAAATATGGCGTTGTGATTCGTACTGAGCGATTGGCTTGGTTGATTGCCAATGTTAATACTTGATAGATCAGATATTCCGGCATACCAGGGCCAGAAGGCACAACCTGAATAGGGTGTTGGAATTCACTCTCATCGATCTTGCATTCAGGTAGTCTCGGTAAATGACGTTCGCCAGTTTCGACTTCCCAATCCCAACAGTGGATAGCACTCAATACGTTTACCGTTGGTCCCGTAATGCGAACCATGATGTCCACCCAATGCCCGACGCCACTGTTTTGCTTGAAGTAAGCCGGGTCAACCAAGTTCATTGAACCTGTATAAGCAATTTCATCATCAATTACGATGATCTTGCGATGTTGGCGAAGATCAAGACGACGTAAGAAAATACGCCACATCTTCACTTCTAGCGCTTGAATAACTTCAATTCCAGCATCCTGCATCATTCGATACCAAGGACTTCTGAAAAAACGTGGACTACCTGCTGAATCGAGCAATAGTTTGACATCTACGCCGCGTTTAGCCGCTTGGATAAGTGCAGAAGCGACAGAGTCAGCCAAACCACCTGGATGCCAAATGTAGAATACCATTCGAATACTGCTCTGCGCATTTTCGATGTCTTCAATAATGGAATGCAAAATCTCATTAGGTGACTGTTGCAGCGACAATGTATTACCGCTCAATGCGGGAAGACCAAGGCGGTTGTTACAAAGTTCATCAATTCGGTAGATGTGCCTTCCCATTGTTTCTGGGTTGTGCGCGTTACAGTCGTTTAACTGACTGAACCATTTCTCGAATGGTGTAAACATCTCTTTTGCGCGTTCGGCCCGTTTTCTGCCTAAGTTCAGTTCACCGAAGAGGAAATAACACGCGACACCCAGAACGGGAAGGATATAAATGATCATTAGCCAAGCTAAAGACACGCTCACTGCACGGCGCTTTAAAACGACACGAATGGTCACACCTGCGACCAGTAACCAATATAGCCCGATGCCAGCTAAAGTAAGAAAGTGATAAAACTTGTCCATATACGCTCAGAGTAATATGCCCTTCTAGGATATTAAGCATAAAAGTGGGTTGGGGGAATAGATTTCCCATTTAGACGTGGGATTGACCTTATATGAGGAACGAATTTAATAACAGCTGATTCTGTTATTTTAATGTGAAAAATAAGGCCATTCTTTAACTTTTGAACAAAAAAGCAGCATTTAACCTGCGTAACTCGACACTTGTGCGATAAATGTACTTTTTTGGGGTTCCAATTTTAAAGGGGAGCTGCTTTACTTTCTAGACATAGTGCGTCGAACGCTTATTTTATAAGTGTACAATAATTTTTACATAAACTTTTTAGACGCCTATCTCTATGCATACACAACAAACTAATTTTGGAGAAAAAGCGTGGCTACAACTAATACAGCAGCACCACGTGATACGTGGGGGTCTAAACTAGGCTTCGTAATGGCAGCAGCGGGTTCCGCTGTCGGTTTAGGCAATATATGGAAATTCCCTTACACAGCGGGTGAGAGTGGCGGCGGTGCATTCGTTGCTATCTACCTTATCTTTGTTATTTTTATCGGCTTTAGCGTGATGCTGACAGAGTTCGCTATTGGTCGTAAGACAGGTCTTTCTGCCGTAGGTGCATTCAAAACAACTGACCGACGCTGGACGTTCACTGGCGTTATGGGAGTCTTCAGTGGTCTTTTGATCATGGGCTTCTACCCAGTGGTTGGTGGTTGGGCATTGGCCTACATCTTTAAAGTGGGCGGTGGTCTACTCAGCGCGCCAGAAGCAATTGGCGACAGCTTTGGTGGTTTCATCTCAGATCCGATTCAACCTTTAATGTGGATGGGTGTTTACCTGTTCCTTAACGTCATGATTGTGATGAAAGGGATTTCCGGTGGTATTGAGAAAGCCGGTAAGGTTCTGATGCCGCTTCTGTTCTTAATCCTAATCGTTGTTTCTGTTAAAGGCTTGATGCTGCCAGGTGCAATGGCTGGCCTTGAGTTCTTATTCATGCCGGACTTTTCTAAAGTCGATAGCAATGTGGTTCTTGCTGCACTAGGGCAGGCGTTCTTCTCACTTAGCTTAGGTATGGGTTGTATGATGACGTACGGTTCTTACCTGAAGAAGAAAGAGAACCTAGTTCAAACAACCGGTATGGTTACTGCGATGGATACAGGTGTAGCGATTCTTGCTGGTGTTGCTATGTTCCCAGCTATGTTTGCCTTTGGCATGGAGCCTGCGGCAGGCCCTGGTCTTGTATTCGTTGTCGTTCCTCAACTATTTGCTGAAATGGGCGGTGTGATTGGGTTGCTATTCGCGTTGCTATTTTTCATCGGCTTGACGGTGGCGGCATTAACTTCTTCAGTATCACTATTGGAAGTTGTCGTGTCTTACCTAATCGATGAGAAAGGCATGAAGCGCTCTAACGCTGTTCTGTCTGCAAGTGCAGTTATGGCGGCATTATGTATTTTTGCGTCACTATCGTTAGGTGGAATGGGGCCAACGCTGTTTGGTACAGGTGCCTTTGATATCTTCGACTTGCTAACGGACAAAATCTTCTTAGCGGTTGGTGGTATGTTGGTTTGTATCTTTGCTGGATGGCGCCTAAGCCGTGCTGAGCTAGAAAAAGAGATCACTAATGACGGCGAAGTATCCTTCCCGCTATTTGGATTGTGGTACAACCTAGTTAAATACCTGATTCCTGTTGCGATTGCTATTGTTGCCTTCATGGGGATTAAGTCTGGCTTTGACAGTGGCAAAGGTGAAATCATGCTGCTGGGTATCGCAATCATTGGTCTTGCTGGTATTTTCTCTAGAAAGCTCTAGCTCAGGCCTTGGGGCAAGCCTCGATAGCTTTGTCCGATAACTTATGTATACTGCTGGCTCCAAACGTGGAGCCAGTTTTTTATGTTCGATATTCTACATACCTATCCCGATTTTCTGATCATCAATAAGCATCCCAACGTCTCTGTTCATAAAGACGATGGCGACACAATGCTGCTGCAAGAAGTGGCTAAGCAGAGTGGTGATGAGCAGCTCTATCTGATCCATCGCTTGGATAAAATGACATCGGGTATTCTGCTCCTCGGACGCAACGCCAAAGCGGCCTGCGCGTTATCGCAAGCCTTCGCTGACCGCCAAGTGGAAAAGTTCTATCTGGCGATTGGCTCTAAAAAGCCGAAAAAGAAACAAGGTTTGGTCGTTGGTGATATGGAGCGTTCGCGCCGTTCATCATGGAAGCTGGTCAACAGCAAAAATAACCCAGCCGTTACCCAGTTTTTCTCTCTTGCGGCAGAGCCAGGAGAGCGCCTATTTTTATGTAAGCCACACACTGGTAAAACGCATCAAATCCGCGTGGCATTAAAATCGGTTGGCTCAGGTATTGTTGGTGACCCGATTTACAATGCAGGCAATGAGGCTGATCGCGGTTATCTACATGCATTTTCACTTTGCTTCCAATACCGAGATGAGCAATATCGCTTTGTTTGCGACCCACGAGAACACAAAATGCTTGGTAAAAAATGGCACAGTGAGACCGTCTCTCAGGGTTTGGATACTTGGCTTTCCCCTTGGGAACTGAACTGGCCTACGATCAAATAACCGTCACAAAGAAAACTAATAAGAGAACTCGATGCAAGCATCACAACTTCCGCTGTTTTTTCAGCATCTAGAAACCGAGCTCGCGCAAGCTCCGAATGAAATTCGTCGACTGTTTCATGGTCGTGGCCGCCGTTTTGAGGGCCTAGAGCAAATCACCTGTGATTGGTTACAAGGTCAGTTGATTATCAATTTGTTTAAAGAAGTCGACGACGCGTTTCTCGCTGAGCTGAAAAGCGGCCTCAATACGTTGGCACAATCACAACTGTGGGCAGATAAGCAAGGTCGCACTATGGTTCTTCAGCACCGTTATGCCGATGGTGCGCCTTCAGAAGTGCTTGTCGGTGAATTAGACGCTCGCCCTGTCGTTGAAGAAAGCGGTTTGAAATACCAATTGGATATTGGCCGCAACCAAAACTTCGGTCTGTTTTTGGACATGCGCTACGGTCGTGATTGGGTACGGGAAAATGCGAAGCATAAAAACGTGCTTAACTTGTTTGCTTACACGTGTGGCTTTTCTGTCGCTGCCATTGCGGGTGGTGCAGATAAAGTGGTTAACGTCGACATGGCGAAAGCGTCGTTGTCTAAAGGCCGTGAGAACCACAAGCTAAATGGTCATAACATCAACCAGGTAAGCTTTATGGGGCACGATATCTTTAAATCGTGGGGTAAGATTAAAAAATCTGGTCAGTATGACTTGATTATCATCGATCCGCCTTCATTCCAGAAAGGCAGCTTTGCGCTTACTAAAGACTACAAAAAGATTTTACGTCGGTTGCCGGATTTGTTGGCAGACGGCGGTCAAGTGATGGCATGTGTGAACTCGCCATCTGTGACAAGCGACTTCTTGATTGAAAGCATGAAAGAAGAAGCGCCAGAGTTGACATTCCGTGAGCGTCTGGATAACCCACCAGAGTTTATGGACGTAGACAGCGAAGCTGCATTAAAAGTGTTGTTATTTAGCGAGAAGCAATGACGACGAAACGAAAGTTGTACCTATCTAAAAGTTGTAACTATCTATAATACCAGCCGTTTGAGTACGGCTGGCATCTCCGCGATACCCCGTCAATCTGAATAGCGAGACGCGAGTGTGATTCAGAGTCTATTATCAGAATGAGTTATTCCTAACACGCTGATATTAGATTTCTGATCTCGCCCAGGCTCGTCGGAATGACGGGAAACAATAAAAGATCGATACCAGCAGCATTAACCGATCTGCACTTCAAGACCCGCTTCGATGGTTGATGAGCAGGCGAGCACATAGCCTTGTTCAATTTCTTCTGGCGTTAATGTTTCTAGGCTGGTGGAAGAGACGTTGCCTTGACGAACCTTGCATTTGCACGAGCCACAAATGCCGCTACGACAAGCGACGATTAATGGTAAACCTGCGCCTTCAAGCACATCGGCCAGTACCTGACCTTTTTGCGCATCGATGGTTTGAGCAAAGTCAGGAACAGAAACACGAACAACTTCATCGGAGATCGATGTTTCTGCGCCAGTCGCTGGCGTAAAACTCTCTTGGTAGAAGTTCGTCATGTCAAAACCAAGGTCATTCAAATAGCCGTGAACATCTTGCATAAACTGGCTTGGGCCACACAGGTAAACGGTGCGTTGCTTGAAATCAGGAACAAGCTCTTTAAGCCAGTCGGCATTCAAACGACCTTGTGGATGCGATGTTCCTTCGCGGTTTTTCAGCAACAACTTTAAATGGAAGTTGGGATACACAGCGTCGAACGTTTCTAGCTGATCGTAGTAAATCGTCTCTTCGGGGCTGCGCGCGATATGAAGAAATGCGATGTCCACATCGTTGTCGTTTTCATCTTGATTACTCAGCCAGTGTTTTGCCATCGAATATACGGGCGTGACACCGCAACCTGCACTGATAAGCAAGGCTTTTGTTTCGCCATCACTTAACACGGGTGGATGGTCGATGCAGTTAAATTCGCCTGCTGGTGGTAATGCTTGAACGGTATCACCGAGCAGCAGCGAGTCAACGATGTAGTTCGATACTTTACCGCCAGATACTCGTTTGATGGTGAGTTGAAGGTGATCGTCTTCATTGATCGAGCTGATTGAATAGGCACGAAACTCCATTTTTCCATCAATTTCGACGCCCAAGTTAATAAACTGGCCAGGCTTAAACTGAAACAGAAGTGACTCTGTTAGCTCGGCTAATTTGATGCTGACGGTGTCGTGTGTTTCGAAGTATTTGTCGATGCAACGGAGTGTGACGGGTTGGTTACCTTGCCATTCAAAAAACATAACAATCTCTTTGGTTGTGGCTATTTTTAGTTCGAAATAGATAGCGCCTCCGCGTAAGGAGGCGCGAACAAGCAAGTTTATTAAGCTGCTAGGATGGCTTTTAGATCATCCTGAACATTGCCAATACTGCGCATATCGAACTTCTCTTGGATGATGGCGATTAGGTTTGGCGTTAGGAATGCCGGTGCAGTAGGGCCTGTGTAAATGCCTTTCACGCCCAATGCAAATAGCGTTAGCAAGATAACGATCGCTTTTTGCTCGAACCAAGAAAGTACAAGCGTGAGTGGCAGTTCATTGATGTCACAGTCAAACTCTTTCGCCAGTGCAAGTGCAAGCTGGATTGCAGAGTAAGCATCGTTACATTGGCCCACATCCAATAGGCGAGGGATACCGTTGATATCGCCGAACGTATTCTTGTTGAAGCGGAACTTACCACACGCCAACGTCAGGATTAGCGTATCTTCTGGCGCTTCAGCCGTAAAATCGGTGTAGTAGCTGCGTTCCGCTTTATCACCATCACAACCGCCGACTAGGAAGAAGTGTTTGATGTTGCCTTGCTTCACTTGATCGATAACCGCAGGGGCGGCGTTCATCAGTGCATTGCGACCAAAACCAACCGTGATATGGTGTTCGATTTCGTCGTGTTGGAAACCGTCTTGCGCTAGAGCGCATTCAATTACTTGGCTAAAATCATCGCCTTCAATGTGAGCCACTCCAGGCCAGCCAACAATACTACGGGTGAATAGACGGTCTGCGTATTGACCTACATTTGGATTCAACAAACAGTTTGACGTCATTACGATTGCGCCAGGGAAGTTTGCGAATTCTTTCTGTTGGTTTTGCCATGCGCTGCCGTAGTTACCGACGAGATGAGGGTATTTCTTCAGCTCAGGGTAGCCGTGTGCAGGCAGCATTTCACCGTTGGTGTAAACGTTGATACCTTTGCCTTCAGTTTGTTGCAGGATTTTTTCTAGGTCATGCAAATCATGGCCAGAAACAAGAATACATTTGCCTTTTACTGGCTTGACGTTCACTGTGGTTGGTTCTGGATGGCCGAAGGTCGTTGTTTCACCTTGGTCGAGCATTTCCATCACTTTATAGTTCATCAGGCCAATGCGCATTGAGCAATCAAGTAGTTCACCGAGATCTTCAGGGTCTGTGCCCAACCACGCCATGATTTCATGGTATTCGGCATAGATATCGTTGTTGGTTTGCTCAAGAACACGTGCGTGCTCCATGTACGCGGCTGCACCTTTAAGGCCGTATAGGCAAAGTAGGCGCAGGCCAATAACATCTTCATGTACTTGGTCTTTACCACGGTTAACGGCAACTTGAGGAGCAAAAGCTAAGATTGCTTCTGCGCTGTTTGGTAGCTCAAAGTGAGCAACAGCAGGAATGTCAGCGACTTCGGTATCGGCGAGCGTGGCTGCAGACATCACTTGCTCTTTTAGCAATGCTTTATACGTTGCAGCTTGAGAAGTCAGCTCTAGGACACGTTCAGGGTCGAAGTTTACGTTCGTCAATGTAGAGAAAAATGCTTTTGGTGCCCATTGGTTGATTTCATCGTTAATGATATTGAATTCAAGTGCTTTTGATGCCCAAAAAGAAACCCCTTGCAGTGTGTAAACCAACACGTCTTGTAGGTCTGATACTTCAGAAGTTTTGCCACACATGCCTTGTGCAAAAGAACAACCTTTAACAGCAGGGGTTTGAATTGTCTGTTCACATTGAATACAGAACATATTGGGTTCTCCAGTGATTGTTTTAATAGTCGTGATGTTGACCACTAGAGAGCAGAATGCGTGCCAGTTGTTATCTTATTGATTTATATTTAATTTTATCGTTTTTAGATGAGTGGTTGATGTAATTAAGACAACGCAGTTGATGTCTTAATTACATCGGCTTCTTGTGGTTGGTTATTTATTGATCCCGAGCTTTTTACCCATCCGATATAAGTTCCCGCGATCCATTTGTAAAAACTCCGCTGCTTTTGCCCAAACGCCACCAGTTTGGCTCAAAGCATGTTCAATTAAATCACGCTGATAGCTTTCTATTAGCTCTCGCATTGGCTGGCTTTCTTTAGGCAGATAATGCGATGTGTTTTTTACATCATCGAGAGCCAGTGAGGTGTCGAAATGGTTAAGCATGATCGTGCTCGCACCTTGTTGAATGGCGTGTAAAGCCGCGCGAGTTAAAGTGTGTTCGAGCTCGCGTACGTTTCCGTACCAAGGCAAAGACTCCAGTTGAGTCAACACCTTAGGATGAACGTGCAGATTGGGCGCATTAAATTGTTGGCGTACTTTTTCTAACAGGTATCCTGCTAAAACGGGAATATCACCGTCACGGGTACGAAGTGGGGGGACTTGGATTGGGAACACGTTTAAACGGTGGAAGAGGTCTGCTCGAAATGCGCCAGCTTCGACCTCTTTTTCTAATTGTCGATTGGTCGCGGCGATGATGCGCACATTGACCATCAAATGCTGATCGCTACCTACACGTTGCAGCTCGCCTTGCTGAATTACGCGCAGCAATTTTGCTTGCAAAATCAAAGGCAGTTCGCCCACTTCATCAAGGAAAATCGTTCCACCGTCTGCCAGTTCAAACTTACCGGCGCGGTGGCTATTGGCTCCAGTGAATGCGCCTTTGACATGGCCAAACAGTTCACTCTCAGCCAGACCTTCAGGCAGGGCCGCACAGTTTACGTAGATCATCGGCTTATCGCTACGATGAGATTGCGCGTGCACCGAGTGCGCGACCAGTTCTTTACCAGTACCGGTCTCTCCTGTGATAAGTACCGCGTAATCCGATTGAGCAACGGTCGCAATGTTGTTTCGTAACTGGTTGATCTGCGGGCTCAAGCCCACCATTTCGCCATGTTGGGAACGGGCTTGTTGGATAAGGGTTTGAGTGACGCTTTTTTGCTTCTGGTTTTGTGCTTTGAGCGCTTTTAATTGAGCAATGTTACGCAATGTCGCAGCGGTCAAAGCCGCCAAGGTTTCGATAGCGACAGGGTCAATGTCATCAAACGCGCCCACCGTTAGAGCATCCATGGTTAGTGCGCCAACAAGTTGTCCTTCCACATACAAGCTAAAGCCCATGCAATCGTGTACATCAATGCACTGGTCTTCGGTTAATAGTGTGCCGTCAAAAGGATCAGGCAGTGAACAATCGGCATCGAAACGCACCGGTTCGCGGCTATGAATAATGGCATCTAAGCGTGGATGTGCTTTGGGGAAATAGCGACGACCTAAGACCGAGCTGGATAAGCCTTTTACCGCGACAGGAGTCAGAAACCCATCCTCATCGAAGATAAACAGGCAGCTCGCATCACATGGGAATACTTGCGCGACCCCATCAATGAGGTTTTGATATTGCTGCTCGTGAGAGCGATTAGAGCTGAGGTTTAGCGCGATATTAAGGAGTACGTGGTCAACAGTCGGAGTCATAACAAGCCCAAAGTTATCTGGAATGGGCTCATGCTAGCAACTTGATGTCATTTGAACATCGAAAGGTGTGGGAGATTGATGTTCCATTGACGACGATCAAACTTGATACAAATAGAATCGCGCAAGCCGATGAGTAAGCAACGTACGCTTGCGCGGATTAAGCTCTTTGAAACAAAACAGCAGACCAATGGAAAGGAGTAACCGCGTTCAAATTAGCGAGGAACAACCCTTGCTTCATTGCCAGACATGTTGATTTGAACCGCTTGGCCTGGCTGAAAAATCATGTTTGGGTTTGCTTCTTGAACGACAGATATTATTTGTCCATCCTCTAAGCGAATGGTCAGATTCACACCATTTCGTTTCGCGGTTGCTTCAGCGGCTTTACTGCCGGCATAACCACCCAGCAGACCACCACCAATAGCTGCGATATCCGAGCCAGAGCCACCCCCGACTTTTGAGCCTAATATACCACCCACGGCGGCACCAGCGATTGTACCTATGGCGTTGGATTGGGTAGAGGCATCAATGGTTACTGGTTCAACTTTTTCAATCGTTCCGTAGTAAACCTGCTGAACTTTGCGTGTGTCTGAAGAGCCGTATGCATCTCCGTACGGGTTAGGTGAGGTACAGCCGCTAAGCATAACAATACAAGACATGATGAGCAGCATACCTAGCTTGACGTATTTTTTCATATAGCCTCCGAATGATTTCTCTCCATCCAAAGAGTATATACCTCAATTTAGCATGTGCTTTGATGCGTTAATAAACAGCCGTTTAGTGATGTTGTTTCTCAAGAATACGTACATTTCTGAGCGATGTTAACGGCCTTTTAGCGTATGAAACCCAGAGTAAATTCGCGTGAATGTGGTAAACCAACATGCTGCACCAAAGATATAAGCAATGACGGCAAAGTGTTGCGGTAACAAACAAAATAGCACCAAACAACCAATGGTTTCAGTACCTTCGGTTAAACCGCTCATGTAGTAGAGAGATTTGTGTTTATACACTGGATTATCGATGCCTTGTTTGCCTGCCATGATGGCAAAAGCCAAAAAGCTGCTTCCCGTCCCGACAAAGGAAAAAATCAAAAATGCCCCTGCAATGGCATTTTGTTCTGGATTTGCCAACACAAAACCAAAAGGAATCAGGGAATAGAACAGAAAATCCAAGCTGATATCGAGAAAACCACCCGCATCGGTAATGCCTTGAATTCTCGCCAGTGCGCCGTCTAATCCATCACAGATTCTGTTCAGCAAAATAAACAGCAACGCCAACAAGTACTGTTCGGCGATCAAAGCCGGTAGGGCAAAACAGCCAAGCACAAAACCAAATACTGTCGTCTGATTTGCGGTGATGCCACATTTATCGAGGTATGTCGCACTGATGGCCAGCGGTTTGCGGATGAGCTTTATACTCAGGCTATCAAGCATGGTTTGTCTCCCACGGCCAATTTAGGCAGCGGCTGCCATTAGGAATATCATCCTCATCGTGCGTTACCATCAAAGTAGGGATGTTCGCTTGCTGTAATTGTTCGACCACCCAATTGCGAAATTGTACACGCAGGTCTTTATCCAACTTGCTATAGGGTTCATCAAGTAGCGCAACTTTCGGCTTTGCCAGCAGCATACGAGTCAATGAGATACGGGCGCGTTGTCCTCCGGAGATTTGATCTGGGAAGGATTCGGCAAGTTTGGTCAATGCAATGTTCTTCAGTGCTTGCATGGCGTGTGCTTTACGCTCCTCACCTTTGATTGAGTTTGGTAGCGCGAAGGCAAGGTTCTCCCACACCGTCAAGTGAGGGAAGAGCAAATCGTCTTGGAATAGAATACCGACCTGACGCTTATGGGCAGGGAGGGCATCCAACTTTTCGTTATCAAGCGTAATGGATCCAGAGTAGTTGAACTCGGCGGATAGGTGCCCAGCAATAGCATCCAACAAAGTGGATTTACCACAACCACTTGGTCCCATCAGAGTAACAATTTCACCTTTCTCTACGGTCATGTTGAACGCTGAAAAAAGCGTGTCGCCATTGGCTTTACGGATGGCGAGGTTTTCGAGACAAAGACTCATTCAGTAGTAAACCTTTTATAGACAAGCGGCGATACTTCACGTGTAAGCGGCTTAGTAGTATCGCAAAAGAGAAGAACAAGAATGGCAGCAGAGCTTGCCAAATGGCGTAAATCGCGGTGACACGTCGGTCAAAACCACTGGATAGCGCAACGGCTTCGGTTGTAATGGTGCTGATGCGCCCAGCCCCTAGCACCAATGTCGGCAGGTATTGCGCCAGACTTACGCTAATACCGACAGCCCATGCGAATGCAATCGCAGGTAGTAAAATTGGCAGTTTCACTTTTAACCAAGCTTGCATCGGTGATTTACCTAAGCTGAGTGCGACACGAGTTAAGCCGTTATCGAAGCTGCGCCACGGACCGTCTAGCGAGAGGTAAATAAATGGGAATGCGAAGAACACATGCGCCCAGCATACCCAAAAGAAATACGCGTTACTGTTTAAGTACAGCGTCACTACTTGCATACCGAATAGCACCGATAGCTGAGGAATCAGCATTGGGATGGCGATGATGTAACCGGGCACCTGCCAGCGATAACGAAGGCGATACTCATGTGCGATCAAGGCAAGGGCTAGAGCGACAGTCGCGCTGATAACGGCAATCAGCATGCTCTGCTCCAGCGTACCAAGAATACTGTGCCATTCGTATTCCCAAAAACGCAGGCTATAGCGGCTCGGTAGTAAATCTGGAAAGCGCCAGCGTTGAGCAAAGCTCCACACCACCATGAGTGGAATCATTAGAAGTGCAAGTAGCGCGATCAGTGAAAATAGGGTTTTACCGGGTAAACGAAACCCGTTTCGACCAGAGTACTGCCAGCGTTTGAAGCCTTTGGTAATACACCATTCCATTAAGCGTGCAAATCCAATCAAAAGGCTAGCGATAGCAAACAACACGACCGCGCCTGCGGCTGCTCTTGGTAGAAGCGATAAATCTGGGTCGTTAAACCACTGCCACACTAAAACCGCAAATGTTGGTGGGTTGGTAGGGCCAATAATCAATGCAACATCAACAACCGACAAGCTGTAAGCCAATACCGCCAGCATTGGAAAGCGCAGTTTTGCTATCCACTGTGGGTACACGCATTTCCACCACGCTTGCGCCGAACTGTAGCCCATTGAGTGACTGACTTTTTCAATCTTATCGACTTTCAATTGCTGAAGAATTGGAATACTCATCAACAATAAAAACGGCACTTCTTTAATCGCAAGCATGATGATCAAACCGAGTGCATGCGGATCTTTAATCAGCAATGCTAAGTCATTCACCGTTTGCGCATTGGGATCGTAACCAAACAGTTGGTTGAGAACACGAACGCCCATACCAGTTGGGGCAAACAAGAACGCAAAGCCAATCGCAAACGCTACGTGCGGCATGGCAAGAAGTGGCGAGAGGCTTACTTCAATTTTTCGCCAAAACTTGCTGCCCCACGATGCTTGCAAAATCGCAAATGTGATCAAGCAAGCCAAGTAGCTACTGAAAATGGCAGAGTAGAAAGTAAGCCCGATGGATGTCCAAACACCCTCCCAATCAAAAACAGCGTTAAAGCCATCTAAAGAAAAGTGGTGCAAGCCGATAGGAGGCACATAACCGAGCGCAGAGACCACCACTCCGAGTAGTCCCGGAATGGTAGGCAAAATACAAACTGCGATAATGACTAAATATAGCGCTCTTAACATGGGCTCTTATTAATTTCCGTAGCGTTTCAACCATTCTTTTTCTAAGGCAGATTGCCAGCTTGGATGCGGCTCAGCGATAGATTTGAATTGTTGAGTATTTTTAGCCGAACCTGTTAGGTATTGGCTGCTTAGCACTGAAGGATCGCCCCAGATGTTAAGGTTACCTTTGCGAGATTGTGCTTCAGGGCTCAATAAAAAGTTTATCGCAACTTGCGCACCGGCACTGGCATTTGCGTTCCAAGGAATAGCTAAGAAGTGAATGTTTGAGAGTGCACCAGCGTCCATCGCATACGCTTTGGTGGTTTCTGCAAGGTTACCGCTCGATTGCGCAGAGAAAACCGCGTTCGGGTTAAAGGTAATCGCAAGATCAATCTGACCATCATCCAGTAGTTGAAGGGTTTCTGCTGTACCGCCTGGAAACTGTTTACCACCGCGCCAAGCGACTTTATGGAACTCATCTAGGTAAGCCCACAGCGGTTGAGTAACTTGTTCAAACGTGTCATCGGTAACTGGTTTTTGCAGAGCAGGGGCGTTGTTAGACAGTTCAATGAGTAATGCTTTAATAAAGCTTGTGCCATGAAACTCTGGTAGGCGAGGGTAAGTTAGGCGATTTGGAAACGCTTTTGCGTAACTCAGCATTTCAGCAAATGATCGAGGAGGGTTATGCAGGGTTTGCTCATCATGGATAAACACTAATTGCCCCACACCCCAAGGTGCTTCCAGACCTTCAGTCGGCTCTGAGAAATCCACATCAATTGGCAATGATTTATCGACGTATTGCCAGCTTGGCAAACCTTCAACAAAAGGACCAAACAGTAATTGGTTATCCTTCATTGATTTGAAGTTCTCGCCATTAATCCAAACCATATCAACACTGCCACCGCTGTTTTTGCCTGCCGCTTTTTCTGCGATAAGTCGAGTGGTGGTCTCAGAAATATCGGTGACTTTAACGTGGTTTAGCGTCACGTTATAACGCGATTTTAGCTCTCTACTCGCCCACTGGATGTAGCGATTAATTTCTTGGCTTCCGCCCCAAGCATGAAAGTAGACGGATTGTCCGTCGGCTTGTTGTTCGATTTTTTGCCATTCACTAGCAACCGATGAGTTGGCAAAAGAAGATGTCGCGAAAGTGGTGGCTAAAATGCCAACGGTACTGAGTAGCTTTTTCATATCTATTCCGTGTTATGTCTTTTTATTCTCGTTTCCGGCGTTATTGACGTCTAAACAAGTCGCTCCGCTTTGTTACAAGGATAGTAATCCATCTCTCTCTATTATCAATGCCAATCCCAAACGGAATCACTCATTGATTCAAAGAATTATTCTCAATGTGAAGCAAAACGAAGAAAGGACAATTCTGGTGTCGTTTTAGGTATACAAGAGCGGACCGCTTGTTTGACGATATTCTTTCAAGTAATTGAAAATTATTGTCCTCAAGCAACTTCGATATGTTGATTTGGAAGACTGAACCCGCGTCGTAGACGTGGCGTTGAGGGCGTAAAGAGGGAAAGAGTTTGTCGTTTTAAACGATTTTGCTAACCGAAACGTGCGAAACAGACATCCTGCCTGCTTTGATATGGATTAGGAGGCATAAAAAAGCAGCCATTTTATGGCTGCTCTTAGAATATGAAATGGGACTTAGTTTACCCAATCACGCAACTGAAACGTTAGTTCGTGATCGTCATTTTTAAGCATTAGCCCTTCTTTGGTTAGCGTTATATCACTCCATTCAGTAAGAGTTTCAGACATCGCTTGCTCAATTTTCATTTGGTCATCCATACACATCTTCATGGTCATTCCCATTTTTTCGATGCGTAGTTGATTGTTTTTTAGTTCAGCTTGACCAAAGAAGTTGTTACACCCCGCGTTACCATTTGCAGTCAGATTTTCTCCGATTTCTAAGCGAGGCGCTTGCTGACGTTCTTTTAATTCGATGTTTTTACCATCAATCTGAACCAGCTCCCAATTATGGTGCTGTAAATCTTGAGCCGTAATTTCTTTCACATTGTCACCGTTGCTAGCACATGCAGTCATAAGAACAGGAAGAGAGATTGCTGTAACTAACGTTTTTAGGCTAAGCTTCATTTTATAGACTCCGTTTTTAGAAAACGTGGTAAGTATAGGTAATAAAACACTGTTTTTGTCAGCATAAGGTAATAGTTTCGTATTACTGTGACAGAGTCCAGTTTATATACTCAAACGGCTTCAAGGTGCAAGATGTATAGCACTGTTGGGAGCGTATATTGAAGTCGTTATAATATCATTACAGCACAGCGAGCAAAAAACGGTTAGAGCATGGAGCAACTAGAGTTTTTTACCGTCCCAAACCCTTGCGTTGGTATTTGTAGTGTGGACGAAAAAGGGTATTGCAAAGGATGTATGCGTAAAAGAGAAGAGCGATTTAACTGGCTCACTTATACGCCTGCTCAACAGTTGCATGTAATTAAGCTATGCCGTCAGCGCTATAGAAGAAAGGTATTGGCAGGGAAGGGAAAGGCAGAAGAGTCTCAAGAAGAATTATCACCACAGCAAAATCTCTTTTAAATTTCGAATTATCCCGGCTCGGCAATAATCAATGATGAGCCGGGACTGTATTAGCTCTTACTATGCGGTGCGTGTAAGGCAAACTCGTTAAATTCGCGCTACTTCATTGACCAACGGTCACTGACCCATCCCCCAGCATGTTCGTCAAAGTGGCTTCCTGAAAATCGATGATTGAATTCAACATCTAATTTACTTGTCGGGCGTTCATCCATCAGCTGATGAATGTATCTCGCCATAGGATCCGTGCAAGCTTCGCGCTCTCTACGGGTAACCACTTCTTTGATCATTTGAAGTCTGTAGCTATTGCTGGCTCGTTTCATTTTTGACCTCCTGAACTCGATGGCAGCAGTTTGAACATATTGACGTCCAGATCGCTGCTCATTGGTGAACGCTTGGCGGCGAATCACCTTCGTTTTAGGTCAAAAAGACAAATTGTTTGAGAGCAGTGTTTGTAACGCCATTCACATCTTTCCTAGAATCATCCACTAAGCTACGAAACTTCATAGCGAAAAGTTAGTTGATGAATCTGTATTTTCGAAAGACCTTATCAAACATAGAAGCCCAGCACATGGGCGTCAACAACACAAATGAATAATTTTTGAACACTTTATGAAGGGCGATAATTTTCAGCACTTTAACGAAAATAAAAAAACCGAAGCGTCACGCTTCGGTTTTTAGGGTGGCTCTGACGGAACAACTTCTAAAAGCTCTTCACGTCAGAGTGTAAGGTGTTTTTAGCTATTAGTTGCTGGGCAACCTTTCACAGCTTGACCGTTACTGAAATACTTGATGTTTTCTAAGTTCTTGTTGTAGCTATCCGCAGAGATCTGTGGGTTATTTACGAAGAACTCACGTAAAACGTATGCATCGGTTAGCTGGGTAGATTGAACATCGATGATTGGATAGTTATCGCCACCAGCAGCACTGAAGCTGATTACAGAGAATGTGTACGTTGCGTCTAGATCGAAGCCTTTATTGTTAATGTCGGTAATGGTTACTGAGCCAGCATCACAATTTACATCTAAAGTGATGTTATCTAGTTGAGCGTAAGCACCAGAGCCTGCAGATTTCGTCGCAACCACATCTAGGTATTCTTTAACTTCTTTACCTGTCATAGTTGCTTTAGTCACGAAGTTACCGAACGGCTGGACTGTAAGTACATCACGGTAAGTGATGTCACCATCTTGGATTGAATCACGCACACCGCCAGAGTTCATCACACCAAAGTCAGCACCTACAGTTTTGTAAGTACGGTATGCCTCGCCCAGTAGATGACCTAGGTTAGTTTGTTGAGAGCGAACTACGTTACGATCACCTTCTAACTTACCCGTCGTATTAGAAATCTTCTCATCTAATAACTCTTGACCTTGCTGTTGGTATGGCAGTAGTAACGCTTTTACCGTCGCATCTTGTTGAATGCGTTCACCGATCACTTCATCGTTGTCGTCCAGAAGGTTTACAGGAATCAGTGCGTAGTTCGCTAAGTGAAGCTTGCCGTCGTAATATTCGAAGTCCGCACGACCCACATATTTACCCCACTCATGCGCTTGCATAATCCAAGTGCCTTTTTGTTGGTCTGGCGCGCAATCATCACCAGGTTTGAAATCAGCATACTCATTGGTACCTGGCTCCATACACACTGGGTTTTGTGAATGACCACCGATGATAACGTCTAGTTGTCCCTCTTCAAGAGAGCGAGCGAGCTTCACGTCCCCTGGTGCTTCACTACCATTATTACCATCTTGGTAGTGACCCATGTGCGTCGTTGCAAATACTAGGTCTACTTTTTCGTTTTCTTCGATTTCCTTAAGTACTTTTTTGATTTCAACTTGAGGGTCTTCGAAGTGGATGTTTGATACGTTGTCTGGATTAACGAGCTTCGCCGTGTCCTGGGTGGTTAGACCAATGACAGCGATCTTAAGGCCGTTGATAGTAAATACTTTGTAAGGGTCGAAGTAACGCTCATTGGTATCTTTCTTATAGATATTCGCAGCCAGCATAGGGAAGTCAGCTAGCTCAGCTTGCATGTCGAGAATATCTAGTGAGTTATCAAACTCGTGGTTACCGACAGCCATTGCATCGTAACCAAGTAGGTTCATCCCTACGAAGTCTGGAACCGCATCTTGCATGTCTGATTCTGGTACGCCGGTATTAATATCACCGCCAGACAGCAGAATGGTTTCACCGCCTTTTGCTTCGACTTCTGCGCGAATAGATTCGATTAAAGTGTGACGCGCAGCCATGCCATATTCGCCGTCGCTGTTATGCCAAAAGCGACCGTGGTTATCGTTAGTGTGGAGAACGGTGAACTTAGTACAAGAATCTGCAGTCTCGCAGGTTACTGGAGAATTATCGCTGTCTGAGCCGCATCCTGCTAGCGCAGCGCCCACTGCCATTACCAAAAGAGATTTGGAAAACTTCATAAGGGATCCTTTCTTTGTGATTTTGTTATTGTTACGGCGTGAAATATACGGAATTAATGTGAAACTTTAGTGATCTATCTCTTATTTATACTTCTATCGGAGACATGAATTAATAAGCCTGCAAACTACGTCTCCAATTAAACAGAAATAGTTTTTAGTATATTGAAATTAGAGGGAGGGGGCTATTTTGTGAAGTGGCCAATTGAATGAATGTGGTTTGTGTGAATCAATGCGCATTTTTGCGAAGTATAGCGCTGATTTTGGTGATTATTTTGCCAAGTTCATGTTTTTCTTAGCAGCTATGACACAAATCGTTATAAATTTTCGCTCTGATGATGAGGGAAATGTTTTGTATATAAAATGATCACTGTAAAACCCAAACTCGTTTGATCTTGGCTTACTCTGTTTAATACAACCAGAAAGGGTATTTCTCTCTGTACTATAATTGCGACCGTTTAGAAATCTTATGCCTTAGATATCGTTTATTTATTCTTATTCGATACCTTACCGTGTTTATCCCGCTTTCGATACCCGGATGTTAAAACAAATAGATTCAATCTAATGAGCGAAAGTGAAACGTAAATAACGAGGCGTTTTCTTCGGATATTACGATGTGCACTATCATTGAATTAATGAAAATGAAATGGAGTAATGTAAAGCGTTGCATCTGTGGCTGCTCGCTTTGAGCTTCGATTTAAAGAGTAGGGTTGAAAGAATTTGTAAGTGGTGAATTTTAAGAAAGGATAGTAATGAGATACACAGTAAGGAACGCAGTCAGAGAGGAAGCAACTCAAATCGCCAAGATACATGTTGATTCGTGGCAGGTAGCATACAAAGGGTTAATGCCACAGAGCTACATCGATCAGTTTACGATTGAGCGCCGAGAAAGGATGTGGACGCGAGTCATGACTGAGCAACTGGCCCAATTGATCGTCGTTGAGAGACAAGGGGAAATCGTCGGCTTTTTAAGTTACGAACTACCTAACCACACCTGTGAAGATAAAACGGCGTGGGTAACATGTTGCTATGTCTCTCCTTTGCATTATGGGCAAGGGGCAGGGAGTGCATTGTTAGATGAACTAGAAACGCGTCTACTCTCTACGCCCGTTATGCAGATAAGTTTGAAAGCACTGGATACCAATAAACAGGGGCTTAACTTTTACAAGAAGTGTGGTTTTGTGCGTACTGGAGAGGAAGAGGCGGAAATCATTGACCGTATGACGCTGACGGATCTCACTTTAGTGAAGTACATTGCCCGTTCGTAAATCAATTGTTATATGCCACATATAGTAAAACCCCGGAGGTGGTAAGACTCCGGGGTTTTGAAATTTTTTAGATGTCTCGGTTGGTAAGTCCGATTATCTTTAATGCAAAAGGTTTGGATTTAATCCGATTAATTCCTTGGTAGGGAATTAGATACGGATGAAGTCCATGTGTTCAACTTTTGGCTTGAACGCGTGACGTTGAACGTCTTGTGGCTTAACTTTAACTTCTTTGCCATCGATAACTAGAACTAGGCCTTCGTAGAATTCAGGCTTGTCCATTTGGTTTACGATGTCGTCGTGGTTAAGAACGATAGCTACTGCTGCTTCTTCACCGCCGTATACAACTGCAGGGAATTTGCCAGCGTGACGTAGGCGGCGGCTCGCACCTTTACCTAGTTCAGTACGTACTACTGCTTCGAATTTCATAGTATTTACTCTCAAATTAGTAAAAATCAAATGTTCACAATCAACAATGCGACCTTGTTGTTCGTGGTAAAGCTTGAAACAGGAACTGTTCAAGCGAGCGCGGATACTATCATTCCACTTATAAATGGGCAACCCAAATCGTCCCCAAATCAACAAAAAGGTATGATTTATCTGGGTGTAAGGCTATCCCTTTTAACGCTTTGCTTGGATTTTGTTCACATCAGCTTCATTTTCATCGGTTTACTAATCATGGTCCGAAGAACAAAGTTTATGCGTTATATGCTTTATGTTCGGCTGAGATGCAAGACTAAAGATGCTTTTAAGCCACCTAAAGCGCTCGCTTCCAGTGTTAATTGACCTCGGTAACTGTGTGCCATTTCACTGACTATATTTAGACCAAGACCTGACCCAGGGGTCGCTTCATCCAATCTAACGCCTCTCTTGATTACTTGACTCAGTTTCTCTTTAGGGATACCTGGTCCGTCATCTTCAATGATGATGTGTATATTGTCTTTATCCTGAGAGGAGTGCACACGAATCATGTTGTTGGCCCACTTATAGGCATTTTCAAGCAAGTTACCCAGCATTTCGTCGAGATCGGTCTGCTCTACCGCTACATTCAGCTCTGAATCAAGTTCATTAATTAAGGAGATATCTCGGCTCGCATACACTTTATCAAACGCCATTGAGATAGCATCCACACGCTCTGCTGGGTTCGATTTCACTGATAAAATATTCATAGACCCCGCCATACGAGCACGACCCAAATGGTAATCGATATGGTCTTGTATTTGATTGATTGGAGTACGCAGACGGGATTGCGTACTAGGTTCTAACGTCTGTACTTCATTTTTTAGGACAGAAAGTGGGGTTTTTAGTGCATGTGAGAGATTGCCTGCATGATTCCTAGCTCGTTCTAACAATTCCTGATAATGGAAAAGCAGAGCGTTGAGGTCGAAGATAAGAGGAGAAATCTCTTTCGGATAGGTTTCTTCTAGACTCTTTTTGTTACCAGACTTCAGCTCGGCCAACTCTTTTTGTAACTTTGTAAGCGGACTCAATGACCATGCAATTTGCAGCAAAATGACGGCAAGAACCCCTGCGAATAATAAGCCTAAAATAAGCCAGAGTTGCCCGATTAGCGTTTGCAGGGTGCTTTTGATAGGCTCTTCGTCAATACCAATAATGATATGGATAGGCCCATCGTAATCTGGTAAGTACAGAGCTTTTTCGATGGTAATCAGCCTTTCGCCTCTCGCGCCGTAAGCATCGTTATCCAGACCTTTGTATTCGATTTTTTTGTCCCACAAAGAACGAGAACGCTCGAGACTCGTCTCAGTAGAGGCACTCCAATATAAACCACTGTAAGGTCGGTTAAATCGAGGATCTGAGAGCAGAGCAGCGAGTGAGAGGTGCCCAGTCTCATCGACTTCTAACTGAGCGGCGATTTCATCCATAAAAATGCTCAGCTGTGAGCGAGTGTCGTCAACCATATAGTTGTACACTTGGGTCGGTATCGTCACACCAGCTGCGAGGATCATTGCCGTCAACCAAACGATCGCCGCTAAAACGAGGCGACTTTTGATACTCAGTCGTTTTATTGCGTTCAACGGTAGCCTGTTCTTATTCGGCATTTAATTGGTATCCCAACCCTCGGACAGTTTTGATGATCTTTGGCGCGATTTTTTTGCGAATTCGGCCGATAAAAACTTCGATTGTGTTGGAGTCACGATCAAAGTCTTGTTTGTAAATGTGCTCGACGAGTTCGGTGCGAGAAATAACTTTTTCTGGGTTATGCATAAAGTAAGCGACCACTTTATACTCCAGCGCCGTTAAGCTTACTGCTTGCCCTTGCCACATTACTTTAGAAGTGCGCGTATCCAAGCTCAAGTCGCCAATTTGCATCACAGGAGAGGCGTTACCTGATGCTCTTCGCAGTTGCGCGCGAATACGAGCGATAAGCTCAACCATTTCAAACGGCTTAGTGAGGTAATCGTCTGCACCTGCGTTTAGACCTTCAACTCGCTGCGTTAGGGTATCGCGAGCACTCAGGATAACGACAGGAGTATTAATGTTTTCATCTCGAATGCCTTTTAGCACAGTGAGGCCATCCAATTTCGGCAGTCCTAGATCAAGAACAATAGCGTCCCATTCTTCCGATGTCGCGCGATACAGAGCGTCTATGCCATCTTGAGATAATTCTGGTACCCAGCCGGTACTTTCTAATGTTTCGATGATTTGCTCGCCTAAACGAGGGTCATCTTCAACAACAAGTATTTTCATATTGGTGATTCTTATTATGTTTGGAGTGTTATCGAAGTAAGCTACGCATTGCGTCGTGATTACGCATTAGACCAGTTTAGTTGTTTTGTGGCTTTAACGCTTTGTTAAAGCTGCGACCTTTGATCTCAAGCATTTCCAGCGTGGCGGCGTCATACTCAACTTTCAAGACGCTATTGTTGTACAGAATTTTTAATTCATACACCCAAGCATCATCATCTTCTTCAAGTTCGACCTTGATGATGCGGCCGTATAGGTCGTTTTCTACTGCGGCGTAAAGGTCCGAAAATGGTCGTATATATCCTTGTTGAACCGCGCGATAGACCTCATCTTGATCTTCATCGAATTCAATACGTGTTCCAGGCTTTTCGACATCTTGCACGATGGCGTGACCATTTTGTGATGCATAGTAGTCGTCATGCTTGGCGAAACTTGGTGCACACATCAATGTCGTGATAAGGCCGAAAAGTAACGCAGAATGTTGAGAAGTCGTTGCTTTATACATAGTCAAACCTTTTCTAGAACGTTAGCCGCAGTATATCGGATATAGATGAACAGAGAGTGAATCATCGAGTTCAGTTTTACTAAATGTTGCAGACGTTATTTCAACTCGTCTTCAAAAATTTTGTCTCGCAATTTCCAAAAGCGACCGGATTTCCTTGCAATAACAAACTGAGGCAAACGGAAACGATGTTGATTGGCAACAACACGTGTCGGTGAAGCCTCTTCAAAAGGGCGATGCTTGTCTGCCAAGTGAGGGCGCACAAATTGGTCTTTAAACGTTTGTTTTTGTTTTTTGGTACTCAATGACCAAAACTCATGAACTAACGCATTGCCTTCTCCTTGGTATGGTTCACCAGAATACGTCACCTTGAGTTGAGATTTACCGTCACTGGACTTAAATACTGACAGGTCCATTTCTGTGCATTCAAATATCAATGCATCTTTTAGATTAAGGGCTTCTTTTAATTTTTTATCTGGATCAACAAGCGTTGCGTCACACTCATGACAAATGCGCGCAGCGATATCGTTGTCGGCACCACATTCACCACAGTATTTGGCACGAAAACGGTATCCACAGTGTTCACGTTCGCCTGTGTCTTCATCTTCAAAGTAACCTTGGCAACGTCTGCCAAAGTGTTCAACCAAGAAACCGTTACTATCCAATTTACCCCAGAAGTTGTTATTGAATCCGCAAGCCGGGCAGGGAATCGTGATAATTTCACTGTCAGAGTCTGGTTTGGGATCACCGACTTCAGGTTGGTATAAATCGTAGCTGTTGCCTGCGTAATCAAGCACTAAACATTCTGATTTTCCGTCTGATAAGCGTAATCCTCGCCCTACAATCTGCTGGTATAGACTGACTGACTCTGTTGGTCGCAAAATCGCGATTAAATCGACATGCGGCGCATCAAACCCGGTAGTCAGTACCGAAACATTGACCAAATATTTTATTTGACGATTCTTGAACGCTTGGATGATCGCATCGCGCTCCGGCGTAGGTGTATCACCAATAACGATTTCAGTTTCGCCCTCTGGCAGTAAACTGTGGATCTCTTGTGCGTGTCGGACAGTCGCGGCGAAGATCATGACACCTTGACGTTCTCTCGCATATTGCATGATTTGCTCAACAATTTGCGGAGTGGCGCGTTTGGCTTTATCGATCACCATGTCCATTTCTGCTTCTTTGTAGCGTCCGGTGTTTGCGGGTTTCAGTTGCGAGAAGTCATAAGACAAAACAGGCGCGTCCATCATTCGTGCCGGAGTGAGGAAGTTTTCGTCGAGCAAGTAACGGATCGGCAGTTCGAAAATACAATCGCGGAAGAATCGAGGCTCTTCGGTGCGTACTTGACCTCGGGTGTGATACTGATAAATCCAGCCCATTCCTAAACGATAGGGCGTTGCAGTTAGTCCCAGCACCTTAATGCCTGGGTTCAGTTCTCGTAAGTGAGTAATAACTTTTTGGTAGCTGCTGTTTTTGTCATCCGGCACACGATGGCACTCATCAATAACGAGCAGAGAAAACTGGTTTTTGAACGAATCTAAGTTACGTACGACCGATTGAACTGAAGCAAACACGACTTGCTGATCAGTTTCTTTTCGTCCTAATCCCGCTGAGAAGATGGAACCTTTTAAACCATAACCTTCATACTTCGCGTGGTTTTGCTCGACCAGCTCTTTTACGTGGGCAAGGACTAACACTCGTCCTTTCGCAAGGCGAGCAAGCTCTGCGATCACCAAGCTTTTTCCGGCACCAGTAGGCAGTACGATCACTGCTGGTGTCGAGTGTTTACGAAAGTAATGAATGACTGCTTTAACCGAGTCGGCTTGATAAGGACGAAGTGTGTACATGAAAATATGTGAAATTGCTCAACTATTCGAACGAGGAACGCTATAATACCTGACTTTTATACCCAAGTGACCTTTAAACCAAGATTTGGAGATCACTTGGGTATAATTCAATGAGGTATTCATGCGTTTAGATAAATATTTGTGTGACGCTCTGGGTGCAACACGCAAACAGGCAACAAAGATCATCAAAAGTGGAGACATCACCGTTGACGGTGAGGTTCAAAAAAGTGGTGCATTTAAAGTACCTGAAGGTGCAGAAGTAATGTGGGAAGACCGCGTTATTGGTGCTCCTGGTCCTCGTTACATTATGTTGTATAAGCCTGCTGACTTTGTTTGTTCACATGAAGATGGCTACAACCAAACTGCATTCGCATTGCTTGATGAGCCTAAAATTGAAAACCTTCACTTTGCGGGCCGATTAGATGTCGACACAACTGGCTTGGTGTTGATTACGGATGATGGTAAGTGGTCTCACCGCATTACCTCACCGAAGCATAAGTGTGAGAAAACGTACCGTGTTTGGCTTGTCGATGCGATTCAGCCTGATTACGCGGAAAAGCTCGAACAAGGCATCATTTTGCGCAATGAATCAGAAGCAACATTACCTGCTCGTTTGGAAATCGTGAACGAGGCAGAGAATGAAGTATTGTTAACTATTGTGGAAGGTAAGTATCACCAAGTGAAACGCATGTTTGCGGCGTTAGGAAATAAAGTTGAGTACTTGCATCGTGAGCGTATTGGTTCGATTGAACTCGATGAGGCACTAGAACCTGGTGATTATCGCTACCTCACGCAGGAAGAAATTGATTCTATTTGGAATTAATTATCGGCATGGGAAATTCTTTAGTTCCCAATTGGAACTAGTTTTTTGGTAGGAATTGGCTCAAAATTAATTTTCCTACCAAAATTAGTGCCTAGACAATTCCAGTGTGCTTACTCATCTGAGTGATATGCCTTTGCATTTAGCTGAGCCATGCATACTCTTATTGCAAAGCATTCGGCTGTGGTGAATAAATGGTGGAATCAATTCCATCATTTTTACTGCATTGTGTTTATTTCCCATAAACACACTTCGCTTTCACACGCTTTTCTATGTCGAGTTCGTCAAGGTCACACCTTGGTACATATTTGCCCTTATGATTCTCGAACGTTGATAGAACAGGCCTTTGGCTTCTAGATATCAGCGATATGAGAACCGTCCGTTATTTTCACTTTGTTCTGCAAGTATTGACGAAAGGGCTCCAACAAGAGGTAAAAGAATGACAGAAAAAGCTCAAAGCGCTCCGCAATCCCAAATCAGTTTTCTATTGTTTCTTGTATTAGGAGCGATTGGTGCTTTGACGCCTTTGGCGATCGACATGTATCTGCCTGCAATGCCGACAATTGCGAAAGATTTGGGGGTCGCGCCTGGCGCGGTTCAGATTACGTTGACGGCTTATACGGCGGGTTTTGCGATTGGCCAGTTAATTCATGGGCCGCTTGCCGATAGTTTTGGCCGTAGACCTGTACTGATTTTGGGTGTGCTTTTCTTTGGATTAGCGGCGGTAGTGAGTGCGACCACAAACGGCATCGATGCATTGACTTATGTGCGAACAGCACAAGGTTTTGCTGGCGCGGCAGCGGCGGTCATTATCCAAGCTGTCGTGCGTGACATGTTTGACCGTGAAGACTTTGCCCGTGCAATGTCTTTCGTCACCTTAGTGATCACCATGGCACCCTTGGTCGCGCCTATGATAGGTGGTCACCTAGCGATCTGGTTTGGCTGGCGTTCGATCTTTTGGGTGTTAGCTATTTTCGCTGTGGTGGTAATTCTACTGGTACTTTGGAAAATCCCAGAGACGTTGAAACCAGAAAATCGTCAGCAGCTTCGTTTTCGCACTACGATGAGAAACTACGCCAGATTATGCTCCAACCCTGAAGCGATAGGTTTGATGCTTTCTGGAGCGTTTTCATTTTCCGGAATGTTTGCATTCCTGACTGCGGGCTCGTTTGTTTATATTGATTTATATGGTGTTCGACCAGACCACTTTGGTTATTTATTTGGTTTGAACATTGTTGCGATGATCATCATGACCAGTATTAATGGTCGCTTGGTGAAGAAAGTTGGCTCTCATGCCATGCTTCGTTTTGGGTTGTTCGTGCAACTTTTGGCGGGGATTGGTTTATTCGTAAGTTGGTTAATGGACTTCGGATTATGGGGCATCGTACCTTTTGTTGTGCTGTTTATCGGTACATTGTCGACGATAGGTAGTAACGCGATGGCGCTGCTTTTAAGTGGCTACCCATCAATGGCGGGTACAGCATCGTCTCTGGCGGGGACGTTAAGATTCGGTATCGGCTCATTGGTTGGCGCGCTGGTGGCATCACTACCAGGTAATGTGGCGTGGCCGATGATCATTGTGATGTTTGCTTGTTCTGTGCTTTCAGCACTGTTTTATTGGACTTTAGGAAGAAAGGCGTAATGTCGAATTACACCAAAGAAATTCAAAACTTAGTTAACTCAGCACTTGAAGAGTTAGATCAAGAGCATCGCTCAGGTAAGTTAGCCAATGCCCCTGTTGCGAATAACCATTATTTAGTGCGCTGGGTTACCAAAGCACTTAAATCTCAGCGTTTCGGTCGAGTCGTAGGCGATGACTTAACACGTTGGCAAAAAGCGGGTCGTTCAAAGGGTAATGACGCTGGTTTGTTGTTTATCTTCAAGCGTATTTCTGCTTTTTACGCTCAGTTTTTTCCTGAAGATGAAGATTCAAAAGTGATCAAAGACTCTGACGTCGAAGCATTTTTAGATGTGATGGAGCAAGCGGGTTGGGAAGTATCAACGTCTGAGCAACTTGTTGGTTGTGGCAAAATCCAAATCTTCACGGAGGGTCAAAACTCTTTGGCGCTATGTGCAGATCAATGCGAAAGCTGCTTCGACGGCGAGCTGCTCGTCAAACCAATGAGCTGGTTTGTACGTGGCAACCATGCTGAGTTTGTTGAGAAAGCAGCGCAAGCGGGCTTTATGGTGCATAAAGTGACGGACTACAAATCGATGGTGAAATACCACGGCGAGTACCTTATCTTTCCTGCAAACGAAGGTAACCAATTGGCTGAGATTCCGTTGAGCTTCCAAGCTTAATAAACTTCTCACAGCAGTAGAATTGAAATACGAAAGTATCAGGCGTTTGAAACGTCTGATACTTTTTTTGTTACGTCACTCTGTATTTAAAAGCGATATTTCCAATAGACGCCGCCATATAAACCTTCATAGCTTTGCAAAACGTCGCCCATCGTTTCGGTTTCGTTATTAAACAAGTAATCCTCTTCTGAGTAGTCTTCATAACGGAGGTTAAGCTGCACGTTTTGATTTTCAGATACTTCATAGTCAGCGATGACTTCAAATCGGTACGAGTTCGCCTCGTTATCAGGATATTGGTAGCCACCAGATGTGGTTGAAGATTTTCCATCAGCTTGGCTGTAGCTGTAATCAAACGAGATAGAAAGTTTGTCGTCTAGTAGCTGCTCTTTACTCACACCAAAGCCAATGGTTGTGATGTCATCTTTGAGTTTGGTGGTGTAGCGATTCCAACCGACAACGTCAGAGTTTGCTTGTTGTTGCTCGGAGCGGATGACCTGTTGATTGTAAAAAACATGCCCGTTTAGTCCGTCGAGTAAATTGAAGTTGACGCTGATATCGTAGCCGTAATCTTCTCCTTCGCTTAAACCTATATCGGGTTTAACATAGTCGTCGTTTCCGTACCAAAGCTCAGCAAGTAACTGGACATCGTTTGTTACGTCATAGCCGCCGTCGCCACGGAGCTCAATCCTCTCTTTATCGGCTAAATAGTATTGGCGCAAATTAGGCGAGTCGCTGCTGTCGTCCTGCCAATCAGAGCCATCGCGAAAAGAGTAGGAGACTTTACCGCCTAATTGCCACGGTCTATTTGGTCTGTACTGGGCCCCAACAAAAACGCGTTGTTCATCGGTACGTTTCCTATCAGCATAACTTCGCTCATCTTGTCTAAAATGGTAACCCGTATTCACTTTTACATCAGAAGTAACACGATACTTGAGTGTTGCTTCCAGTTTGGTTTTGGTGTGGTCGTATTTTTCTCTCGTCGATCCGATGATGGTGTTTCTATCGGAGTTATCGTCTTTGTCTGAATAGTCCACAGAAATGGCGAAAGCTGTGTCTCTCGAAAGCTTGTTGTGGTAATCCGCGCTCATTTGCCAAGTGTTGGTTTCGCCATGGAATGTATTGGAGTTAACGGGGGACTGCGGAAACGGATTTAACCCGCCTTCAGAAGAGGTTTGTGACCAAAGTAAGCGGCCGCTGAACGTTTGTTGATTCAACCGATAATTCCCTGTGACAGCAAATTGGTGAAAGTCGTTGTCAGGCTCATACGCAAGGTGATTGGCGTAAGGGTTGGTAATGCCTCCGTAATAGAGTGCGGACTTGTCATTGCGGAAAAACGAGCCGCGATACGCAATATCCACCAGCCACAAATCTTCAATGTAGCTCACTCCTACTTGAGTATTTAAGGTTTCATGATCGACGGCTTTGGGTATGAATCCCGGCGCGTTGGCGTAACCCGGAATGGTCGATGAATAAAGTGAAGTGGTGCCTTCTTTACGTTCGTGCTTCATGGATGCATATGGCTTCCATGGCGTATGTGGTGTGTACTTGAGTTCTAACTTAAACGTCTCTCGCGTCACTGAGTTTTCATATTTCGATAGATCACCACTAACGAGTGCATCTTCTCTTGGATGATACGCACTGAGTGAGGACTGATTCCAGAAATACGGAGTTTCACTGTAACTGCCGAGGATACGTAATCCGTCGTACTGGCCCATTTCCCACTGCAGTAAGAAGCGTTGCAAACCAAGATCTTCGACGACGATTCGATTGTAGAACCCATCGTCTTCATATTGTTCGATATCGGCGTTTAGGCTCGCGTTAAAGTGTTTATTGTCAGAGTGTGTACCGTAAACGGGTGGATTCCAATTATAGAATCGCGAGGAACCATCGTTGTTAAGGTAACCGACGCCAGCGCTGACTTCTCCACTCCACGTGCCGTCGCTGCTGCATCCACTGCACTGCCAGCGGCTAGTGTCGGCTGGTTGAGAACGTTGTAACGAATAATCGTTGGCGTGTGCTTGCACAGCAAAAGCAAGGGAAATAGCGATGCACAGTTGAGATAGTTTCATGCCTCCCTCCTAATAACTTAATGTTTGACCACGTGGGTGGTTAGAGCCATGCACTTGATTGTGGCAGTTCAAACAACTTCCGCCGCGCACTCTCAAGTCGTTTTCAGGAATGGCTACGTTTGCATGTGGCACACGGTGACATTCCTGACATAGCATTGGCAGCCGTTTATTGAGCAGGGCTTTGTTCACTGAACCATGAGGTGTGTGGCAGGATGTACAATCTTCAGTTACAGGCTCATGCTCCCATAAGAATGGGCCGCGTTTTTCTGCATGACACTCGTAACAAGCGTTATTGACGGTTGACCAGTTCAGGCTTGCTTCATTTAATGCCTGATGTGGATTGTGGCAGCTAGAACAAGTCATGACGCCGTCAATGATAGGATGACGACTGCGTTTGTGGATATCCGATTTGGTGCGGGAGTGGCAATCGGTGCATTTGTCTGCTTGCATTTCGGCAACCATCATCGGATCGTTTTTTTGATGCAGTTGGTGACAGCTTGCACAAGACAGCCCTTCAAAAGCGTGCTCACTGCTATGCCAAGTCGAGCGTTTCGCATCTTGGTGGCAAGATAAACACACGCTGTTTTGCTTTTCGGCCGGAACAGGGGAGTTTGGCCCAAAGGTGATCATCGGCTCACGAACTTGTCCTTTTCGCGGATTGCGCGCGTGATTGTTTGCTGGGCCATGGCATGCTTCACATTGTTTATCATTCATTGGCCCATGCAAATTCGCTGACTTGCCGTGGATGTTGTCGAAAATACCGGTTGCAGGTTTGTCTGAGGTATCGTCATGGCAACGAAGGCAGCCATCTGCTCCACGGCGTGAGTATTTCCCCTCAGAAAATTTGGTGTCCAATATAGTTTCAATTTCTTCTTGAGTTAACGTCGCCGCTTTGGGTTCTGGCTCGGCGACATCTTCCGAACTGACGGTGAAGATGACGCCTAACCCAAGTATCCCAGCTACCAACCACCGCAGAAACATTGCTTTCATAGCTCTTCCTTTTCTTGTCCTTAATTGTCAAAGCATTGTGTTCAATGACGAATTCAACGGTAGTCGTATACCTTGTGAACCTTATCTACCCCTTGTGACTGACCAATGGCATGGCAAGTTGCACATTGCTCGGAGCCCATGGCTTGTGCTGCTGTGTCTGCTCCAAATACGGCGCCGTGATTCAGCATATGGTTCAGAGTCGCATCTCCTGCCACACTATTCGGGTCAGCATTAGCTAAAGATGACTCTAAGTGACACGCGCCACAGGCGACTAATGCAGGACTAAAGTACTTACCACTCGCCAGAGAAGGGCGCGTATTTTGTTGGCTAGGTAAGTTGTATTGAGCATTGGTATGGCAGGCCTCACAGTTGTTGACTGCGCCAGGGAAAGGCGCTTCACCGCTATGAGCGGAGCCAAAGGCGTGGAATGAGTGTACGTGGTACTTTAGATCAGCCGCCATCCCAGGATAAAACGCAGAACGTTCAGAGTTATGGCAATTTTTACATTGTTGGAAGTCGGTGGCGGCATGTGGATGCTCACCAAGCTTATGGATAGTCAGCTCTTTGTGACAATCGTTACACGATGAAATGTCCGCGCCCACTGGCAGTTTGTGTTGCTTGTTGATACCAGACACATCAAACGAGCCGGATGCGTTATTGGCGGCAATGACGAAAGGCGATTTGATAAGATCGATGCCTTCAAACGTGACGCATTCGGCGAGCTCGCCATCTCTACGGTTGGCGCAAAGTGGCATGTCGGCGATGTTAACCGTCAACGTAGAGTTGGAGATTGGCTTAATCGCAGCGTCAGTGAAGTCTTTATGACACAAGAATAGGCCTTCTCCTTGAGCCTCACAGCCGTCACCAAGTGCGCCATCATCGGCGACGTTGAGACTGTTGTTTGCGACCATCGGGCCTTGGCCGTTATCCCAGTTCAGCAACAAATTGAGGTGGCCATGTTCATTGATGAAAGGTGTCAGTTCGTCGATGGATCCAATACCTGTGCCCGCTTTCGACACTCTTAGTTCAACCTCAAACTGGTCATCAATAAATCGCGCGCTTTCAACGTTGATTTCAAGCGAATCACGTGCCTTTGCAAGATTCTCTAAACGCATTACGTGAACCGTTTTAGCACTTCGGCTTGCGTCTTGGCCGATGATTGGAGCGCCATTGTCGTCTCGGTCATAAGGTCGGTGACAGCCAGAGCAGGAGTTTTGTGGTTCGCCGTTTCTTACCCAACCCGTACCGATTTGGTTATCATGCGCGCCTCTGTCTCGGTACAAGTGACAGGTCTCACAGGCAACTTGACTTGGGTGTTCAAACCAATTGTTGGCGTCTGATGCTTTCGCGACATCGGTTGAATGGCAGGTTGTACAGTTGCGGGCATCTTGCGGGAAAGGGTTGCCTTCAATGACTAAACCATTGATGTCGGTAACGAGCACGTCATTCTCGTCGACAGGCTGTTTGTAAGTCTCGGTGTTATTTCTGTCGCTACCTAATTTGAAAACATTACCGTGGTATTGATGAACAATGGCAGCGAGAGGGCGTCTGGCTGGCGCAGCGCCAGGGTTACTGTCATTGTGGCAAGCGGTACAAACGGCAATGTTGTTATCAATTGAGCGATAGCCCGGTCCATGATGAAGCGGTTCGCCCATATGGCAGTTTTCACAGGTGCCTGTTTCAATCACATTGCGGGAGACAGCCGTATCTGAACTTTCTTGCGGCACCCATTCAAACACGTAGGTAAAACCGTTGCCTTGCTCGCCATACGCCATGACGATTCGGTGGAGTTTATTCGCATCCCAAGCGATAAAACCATTGTTGCTAGAAGAGTCGGCAGTATAAGGATCGGACACTTTCAAAACGTCAGGAATGGCAAACGTGTAGCGATATCCCTCGTCTGTTTTTACTAATGTTCCATCCCAAACACTCTCCATGCTTGCACGGTTATTTGCGGTGTTGCTTGAGTGATGGAAACTCTTCCAATAAGTGTTTCCATGACGCCCATTGAAGGCAAAGGCTGGATCGCTCGAGTTTTGTGTATCGACACGAGAGGGCATTGCTTTAAGAAGTGCGATGCGAAAATCTCTCGTTTCGTCTAGCTCATGAGGTCTGCCACTGGCGTCTTTGACGGTAAAATTGACCACCAGTTTGGTTTCTCCGGTTTCTTGAGTGACCAATGATGGCTTGGAAACACTGATCTCGAAATCACCAACTGCAGGTGGTGGTGTATTCTGATCGTTTTTGCTGTCTGGACCACATCCGGTGAGCAGTAAAATAAACAATATTAATGTAGCGATCGACTTTAAACCGTTCATAGTCCCTCTCGATTCGTCCTAAAGTAAGTGGGAATGCATGGGAATGGTTGAATATTCCAATAAACGATTGATTGAAATATTAATTTTATATTCAAGACAAAAGAAAAATATCCATATTTACATCGCTTGAATAAATCGAAATACATGGCTTGTAAGAGTATAGACGCAATATGAAATATTATTAAAATAAACCGCTATTTTTGTGTGTGAATTTTGGGGTTGAATTTATTATCATTTTAAATCAATTGTTTGGGTTGGTTTTGCTGCGATTTAAGAGGTCGGCGCAGAAAAAGTAAGGGTATTGAACTACGCTACTTTAAATAGTTGACGGCTTAATATTTTTATCTTGGATATCGTTGGTTTTAAGTCGCGTTTATAAATTGATTTTCTTATCGTTTATTCGCTGTCTGGTTTTGATTAATAAAGATAATTACTACGGAGTCAGTCTAATATGCACCAGATAATTAAATTCTCACTAAAAATTTCCTCAGTGTTAGCCATCAGTTCTGCTTTGGTTTCCCACAGTTTAGCATCACCAAGTGAGCTAATTTCACAATACGAATGTGAAGCCTGTCATGGGCCAGACGGTGTTAGTTCCGACACGAATATTCCTACCATCGCAGGGATTCCCGAATTCAATTTTTTTGACCAGATGCTACGTTACCTAGAAGGTAGGCCTGCAAATTCTGTTAGTCACGCTTACGGAGACACGAGCAAAAAAGGCGACATGGTGTCGATAGTTAAATCTTTATCGGAGGCGCAGATTGAAGAGTTAGCAAAACATTATGCTGGGCTCGAGTTTGTGCCAGCTAAGCAGTCTTTTGATCAAGCGTTAGCGATGAAAGGTAAGGCTATCCACGCGAAAAGTTGCGAGAACTGTCATTCGGATGGTGGCAGTAACGCTCTGGATGAAGCTTCGATTTTAGCTGGTCAGCAGAAGGGCTATCTCGCCACGACATTGAAACAGTTTAAGCAAGGCAAACGCTCCGTTGATAAAAAAATGGATGAGGCGTTCAAAGGTCTTAGTGCCGATGATTTAAACGCGCTCGTAGAATACTATGCGAGTTATCGCTAGCGCTGCTTTGGGATGAACACCAATGAGTTTATGGCGTAAACCAAACAGAAAATGGATGCTCGGCATACCAATTGGTGGCTTATTGGCGTTTATCCTTGGTGGGGCGGCCCTCAGTGTTTTTCACTTTGGTATGGATTACACCAATCGCAACGAGTTTTGTTACAGTTGCCATATTGGGATGGATACGATAGTTGAGGAGTACCAAGCATCTCCACACTTCAAAAATGCTCAGGGTGTGGTTGCCGCTACGTGCAGTGATTGCCATGTCCCTAGGGAGTTTTTTGCTAAAATCGCATTGAAAATCGGCGCTACAGCCGATATCTATCACAAACTGACTGGAGAAATTACGTTAGAGAACTTCGAGGCGGAGCATCGTCCGAGGTTGGCTGCTGAAGTCACACAGCAGTTTATCGAGAATAAATCAAAACAGTGTCGATATTGCCATTCCGTTGACAAGATGGATTTCGAAGCGCAAGGACGAACCGTTGCGCGTCGACATCAAATGATGGAAAGTCGAGAGCAATCGTGCATTGATTGCCATGCGGGGATTGCTCATCACCTGCCTATTTCTCTAGATTCTCCAGAGACTGTCCCACCTGAGGAGTAATACTGATACTTTCGGCTTCTTTCGCGATGGCTTTGACCATGCCTTTGAATATGAATAGATGGGCTGGCATCATGGCAAACCAGTAAAACAGCCCGAGAAACCCCTGTGGGTGCCACCAAGCGGTGATATCCAGTTCTCGTTCATCACCATGGTCTTTGATGGTAATTTCTAAACGTCCAAGCCCTGGGCCTTTCATCCCAAAAAACAGGGAGAGGAACTGATCTTCCTCGCAGCGAATCACTTTCCAAGAGTCAATAAAATCGCCGACTTTGAGCTCCGGCCCCGGAGGAGAAACGCGAATCGGTTTCCCGCCACCAAAAAAGATGTCGAGCCATTCACGTGTGCGCCACAAAATGTTGGCAAAGTAATAGCCTTTTTCACGACTCCCGATTTTTTGAGCCACTTTCCATAATGCCGCAGCGGAGGCTTGAGTTTTTATGCTCGCACCGGCTTGTTTAGGGTAGTAGCCATACCCCGGTTGCCATCGACGAAGTGCCGCTGGCTCAAAGCCCCAAACATTACTGCGCACAAACGTGCCTTCATCTTGGATGGTATCGGATACCGCTTGCTCGTAGCTGATCAGCGTTTGCGGAAATCGTGCTTCAATCGCTTTGGAATCGGCAATGTAGTCATGCTCTAACCCCGCGAGTAATGCTTTGCCGATGTTTGCTGGTACAGAGGTGACCAAGCCGAGCCAGTACGATGCCATTTTGGGGGTAAGCAACGGTGTCGACCACAGCCGATAAGGCTTGTTGGTGATTCGGCAAATGACTTTAAACTGCTCGCGGTAGCTGAGTGTATCTGGCCCACCAACTTCATAAATTTGGCTTTCTTCTGGGGGTGATGCTTCGGCCAACTGCAATAAATAGTGATTGAGGTTGGGTAGGGCAATAGGGTTGGCTTTTGAGTCGACCCATTTAGGCGCGATCAAAATAGGTAAGTTGTAGACAAAATCTCGCATGATCTCGAAAGCCGCGGAGCCGGGGCCAATGATGACGCCAGCACGCAATTCAGTTACTGGAACACCGGATTGTCGAATGATCTTTCCAGTGGCTTTGCGTGCGGCCAAATGGCGCGAGTTTCCGGTTTGCGGTTGGATGGCACTTAAATAAATGACATGTTTGACACGGCTTTGCTCCAATGCGTATTTAAAGTTCAAAGCAAGGTTTAGCTCGTACTCAACAAAGTCATCGCCTTGTGCCATTCCGTGCACTAGGAAAAATACCAAGTCAAAATCGTTCACCACAGCGAGCGTGGCTTCTGCGTCGGCTAGGTCCAGATACCGCAACGTTAAATTAGGATGGGGCCGAGTCCTTAACTCCAAATAATCGATATGTCGCGCCGCAGCCGTGACGGCGTAACCTTTGTCTAAAAGTAACGGAAGAAGTTGAGAACCAATGTAACCCGAGGCGCCTAGCACCAACACCTTTTTCATTATCTGTCCTTTTAATCGTTGGTGGAATAAACACCACAGAGTATAATCATGAGACACTTTTCCCATTCTATCAATAAGTTGTCGTTGGAGCGCTTGTGACTTTTCTCTCTCAACTCTCAATACATGCAGATAAAGCATTCTTACGTCGCTTATTCGCGATCGCGCTACCAATTACACTGCAAAGCATGATGTTTTCTAGCCGAAGCCTCGTCGATGTGCTTATGCTCGGCCAACTTGGTGAAGCTGAAATAGCCGCTGTTGGGGTAGCGGCGCGCGCGACGTTTGTTACTACCATCATGTTAGTTGGGGTGACGACGGGTGGTGCGTTACTGACCGCACAATATTGGGGGGCAGGCGATAAAGTCGGGGTACGTCGCAGTACCGCTTTAACATGGATGATAGCCATGGTGTTTGCCGCCATTGCCGTTGCTTTGTTTGTTATTTTCCCACAGCCAGTTATGAAACTGACTACAGACTCACAAGAAGTGATTGAGTTAGGGGCCAGCTATCTAATTATTTCATCCGTTAGCATGTTTGCTGTTGCGTGTGTCGCTAGTATGTCGGTGGGCTTGAGAGCGATGCACCAACCGGGGCTGAGCACATTTTTTAGTGGCATAGGCATTCTGTCTAATGTTTTCCTCAACTGGGTGTTAATTTTTGGTCACTTAGGTTTTCCTGCTTTAGGGATTACAGGGGCAGCCATTGCAACGGTTATCAGTGGCGCTATCGAAGTCGGTTGTCTATTTGGCTATTTATGGCTGAAGAAACACATAATTGCATTTGGTTGGGATGATATACGCGCAGGTTTGGTTTTAGACAAAATAACGCGTTTCTTGAGCCTTTCCTTACCGACTACATTTAACTTTTTGGCATGGGCTGGTGGATTGTTCGCTTACCATGCCATCATGGGACAAGCGGGTGTGCAAGGTTTGGCAGCGTTGTCGGTGATGACGCCCGTTGAGTCAATCTCTCTCGCTATGATGATTGGCCTATCGAATGCAGCTGCGGTTTTAGTGGGTAACCAACTCGGCGCGAAAAACTTTGAACCTGTGTATTACCAAGCTTGGGCTACGGTCATTTTGAATGTGTTTATCGCATTTGTGGTCGCAGTTGTATTGATAGTGTCCAATCAATGGATCCTTAATGCGTTTAGTGCACTGACAGCGGATACTCGCCAGTTAGCTGAACAGTTTATGGTGATTCTTGCTTTAGGTGTCGTATTACGCTCGGTGCCGATGATGGTCATTGTTGGGGTATTACGTGCGGGTGGCGACGTTAAGTTTTGTTTGTATCAAGACATTCTTGCGCAGTGGGTGATTGGGATTCCACTCGCGGCATTTGCAGCGATTCAGCTCGGTTGGGAGCCGCAATGGGTTTACTTACTCTTTTTGACCGAGGAAGTTGTGAAGTGGACGATTTGTCTGCCAAGAATGGTGAGCCGAAAATGGATGAAAAACCTTATCGGTCAATAGAGGTAAACAGAGCTTTCTGCAGCTGCAAAAATCTGCTCAATACGTCAACAAAATTAGGAACAGAAAGTGAATCGAGTTGCATTTGTACTCTCATAGTGTGATCAAGCATTCAAAATACTTTCTACTAACAGGATTTTAGTGTAGATTCTGATCCCAATTTTTAAATACCATCCGAGCGGCATAATCAATGTTAAAACTGTCAGACCTATGTAAAGGCTATGTAGACGGGGGAGAATTTCACCCTGTATTACAAGGGGCAGAATTAACATTACAGCAAGGTGACCAAGTCGCTCTGATGGGAGAAAGTGGTTCGGGTAAAAGTACTTTGCTGAACTTAATTGCCGGACTGGATACTGCAGACTCTGGTGAAGTTCAGTTTCCAAATTTTGCCATGCATGATGCGCCAGAGCATTTGAGAACCCTTTACCGCCGCAACAATATTGGTAATATCTTCCAACAGTTCAACCTGCTTCCTACGCTCAATATTGCCGACAATATTCGTTTTTGTCGTCAGTTAAAAGGTTTGCCAGAAGATAAAGAGTTGTGGCGTCAAATTCTTTCTGCTCTGGATTTAATGCCTCTGCTAGGCCGTTACCCGGAAGAAGCATCTGGTGGTCAGCAACAACGTGCTGCTATTGCTCGCGCACTCTATATGGAACCTAAAATCCTACTCGCTGATGAGCCAACTGGTAGCCTAGACGAGCGAAACGCAGAAGCGGTAATGCGCTTATTGACGAGTCTCGCTCGCCAACTGGAGTGTACTTTGCTGTTAGTGACGCACAGTGAAAAAGTGGCGGCCCATATGGAAGGTAAGATTCGACTTCAAGGAGGGCAACTGCATGTTATGGCCCGTAGTTAAGGCACTACTCGGTCATTACCGTCGTTACCCACTACAAATTATTCTTGTCTGGCTAGGGTTAACCTTAGGAGTGTCCCTTCTTGTTGGTGTTACTTCTATCAATCAGCATGCAAAACAAAGTTATGCGACAGGAGAAAAGCTTTTCTCCAATCCTTTGCCATACCGAATCCGAACTAAACACTCTGCCAATAAAATCCCTCAAGGTTTCTATATCCAGTTGCGCCGAGCTGGGTTTAACCAATGTGCGCCGTTTGACGTGCTACATCTAGATGCTAAAACCGATATGAGCTTGATGCTGGTGGGGATTGATCCTGTCGCGATGATTCCATTGCAGCAAGGCAAATCTTTGGGTGAGATGCCCGTTCTATCATTAATGAAACCTCCTTATCCCATTCTAGTTAGTCAAGATTTGGCCGCTTACATGAGTTGGCAGGATGGGGACTTTATTGAGATGAATGACGGAAGTCGTCTCGGACCGATTCAAGTCGATAAAAACAAAATGCTCTCAGGGACTCGGTTGGTTACTGATATATCGTTGTTGCGTATGCTCAAGCGGAGCTCAGGTTTATCTGCGATTTCTTGTGGTGAAATGCCAGAGGAAAAGCTAATAGCACTGAAAAATATGCTACCTAATGGCATGACGCTCGTTAGGAATACGCGCACGGAGCTTGAATCGCTAACTAATGCATTCCACATGAACCTCACCGCGATGGGGATGCTGTCATTTTTGGTCGGGTTGTTTATTTTTTATCAAGCGATGTCTTTGTCATTTATTCAGCGACAACGTTTGGTGGGTATTTTGAGACAGACGGGGGTCAACGGAACGCAGTTGGCTCAAGCATTGTTGTTAGAGTTGTCGTTGCTCGTCTTTATTGCGTGGGCGTGTGGTAACTTTTTTGGTTTGATCTTGGCAAATGAACTGATCCCTGCAGTCTCATCGAGCCTGAGCGATTTGTACGATGCCAACGTAGGCTTAACAATAGGATGGTCTTGGCAGTCCAGCTTATATAGTCTGATCATGGCAGCGATGGGCGCATTAATATCGTGTTTGTGGCCATTGATTCGTTTGTTGAAGTCACAGCCAATTCGTCTATCTTCTCGACTGTCATTAATGCGATTTGCAGGGCGAGAGTTCTCTTGGCAGGCTCTTGCTGCGTGTGCGTTTTGTGTCGCGGCAATCGCAGTGTATCAAGCACCGAAAACACAAGAAACTGGCTTTGCCATTATTGCGCTGATGTTGGTTAGTGTGGCCTTGTTCATGCCATTTATTATGTGGCATATGTTCCAGAGCTTTTCTTACACCATGCGTTGGGTACGTGTACGTTGGTTTTTTGCCGATGCGGCTGCGAGCATGAGTTATCGCGGTGTGGCAACAATGGCGTTTATGTTGGCACTGGCGGCAAATATCGGCGTAGAAACGATGGTAGGCAGTTTTAGGGATACAACCGATAAATGGCTCAGCCAGCGATTAGCAGCGGATATTTATATCTACCCGACAAATAACTCAGCAGCTCGGATGAGTGCGTGGCTGCAAAACCAACCAGAAGTCAACTCGGTTTGGTGGCGTTGGGAAAAGGATATGCCAACCGAACATGGTGCCTTGCAAGTGGTGAGTACAGGCTCTTCTGAAGGTGAGCTAGATGCACTGACGGTAAAACTAGGTGTCCCGAATTACTGGTATCAACTGCACGCGACCAAGAGCTTGATGGTGAGTGAATCGATGGCCTTGAAGTTGGATATTCGCCCAGGAGACTTCATTAACTTGCAGGAACCACTGGGTGGAGACTGGCAAGTCGTTGGTGTTTATTACGATTATGGAAACCCGTATAACCAGGTGATGATGTCGCACCGGAATTGGCTGTATGCATTTGCAGGGACGGGCAATGTTGGCCTTGGTGTGGTGTTAAAAGATAGCGTTAATGGGGAGGGGCTGAAAAATCGCTTAGAAAATGTATTCCGCCTCCCGCAAGACCGTGTGTTTGATAATGGTAATATCTATAGTCAGGCAATGAGGGTATTTGATCATACCTTCGCTATTGCAGGAACCTTGGGCAACATCACGCTGATTATTGCTGTGTTTGGTTTATTCTTCGCGACATTGGCGGGCGAACTGTCGCGGCAGCGGCACTTCTCTTTGCTGAGATGTATGGGTGTATCCGGAAAGGAACTTGTCGCATTGGGTGGTTTGCAGTTGTTTGTCTTCGGGGCCATTTCCGCGATTATTGCGGTGCCACTTGGTCTGGCACTTGCACACTTGATCGTTGATATTATCATTAAGCAATCATTCGGCTGGTCTCTGGAGCTTCAAACGATCCCTTGGGAATACGCTCAAACTATTGCTTGGGCGATGCTTGCCATCATGATTGCCGGCGCATTGCCAGTTATTAGAATGATTAAGAGTACGCCAATGAAGTCATTAAGGGACGCGTTGTAATGAAAAAAGTGGGCTCTAAAAAACGCTTGTTAGTTTCAACGATCATTGTTATTACGTTTGCCTTTTTGACTGGGGCTGCTTTTTACTCAACTTTTTGGTTGGAAGCGACAGCGACACAAGAAAGCGAGCTTAATTCTATTCTAACGCGTGAAAATCAAACGATTTTCGAACCTGTATTACCTGACGAGCATGTCTCTTTACCGTCAGACTTTCGTTTTCATCCTGAGTACCAACATGAATGGTGGCACTACTTTGCGAAACTGAAAGATGAACAAGGGAAAATATACAATGTTCAATGGAGTTACTTCAGGGTCGCGACAGACGAGCGAGAAACCAGCGGATGGCAAAACCCTCAACTGTACATTTCACATGTTGTCGTTAGCCATGGTTCGCACGTCTGGAAAGAGCAACGTGTAGCGAGAGGCGGGATAGGCCAAGCTGGCATGACTAATCGTCCTTTCAGGTTATGGATTGATAATTGGACATGGCGTTCACTTGGTGCAACGCCTTTCCCTGGTAACTTGAATGTGACTACCGATACGTTTGGTTTAGATCTCAATACTATGACAAATGGCCCCTTTGTCGTGAATGGAGACAAAGGTTTTCAGGTTAAACACGCGTTGCAATCTGTTGCCTCTTTCAGTTTTAGTGCGCCATTTTTAAAGGTGAAAGGGAGTTTGAACATTAATGGCAAACGCTTCTCTGTTGCTGGCTCTGCTTGGGCTCAGAAAGAGTGGGGCAGTGGCTTAATTGGTGAAGGGCAACAGGGTTGGGATTGGTTTGTATTCAATTTAGATGATGGTCGAGCACTGACAGTCAGCCGCTATCGCCACCATGGACAAACACCGCATGTATTTGGCACCTTGTCCACACGCTCAGGTAAAGTCATTAATCTCTCAGATGATGATATCAGTATTAAACCAATGCAAGTGACCAGTTTATCAAATGGAAGAAGGCTGCCTTTGCAGTGGATTATTAATATTCCAAAGCATCAAATTAACTTGACCACTCGTATTATCAAATCAGATATGTGGCTTCCTTTTGTTATACCGTATTGGGAAGGTCCTACCTTAGCTTCTGGCTCCAACGAGGCTTGGGGCTTTATGCAGCTCACTGGTTATTAAATTCTGATAAAAACCACCCTAATGGGTGGTTTTTTAGTGGATGAAACTTCCTGAGTTTTTCTCAAAAGTATGGGGTTATCATGACAGTACATGCCATGTTATGCTGATTTTCTCATAATCTTGATAAACATTTGGCGCGATAACAACAAGTACGCGCTGTGATCAAAATTGAGTGTTATGTTGGAAAATACGATGTATAGTAAACTTCATATCGGAAAAAACGAAGTTTATACTCTGAAGAAGCGATTATTCTAAAGTTTTCGACCGCTATACACTCTTATCATTCTTTGTTAATCGTTTATTAAGATAATAAATATAAGGACGAAACCATGAACGATGTCATTCGTGACTTTTTCAAAATGGAATCAGCTGGTGGTATTCTTCTCGTGATTGCCGCGGCAATTGCGATGACCATTGCTAACTCACCGCTGGGCGAAACTTATCAATCTGTACTGCATACTTATGTATTTGGTATGTCAGTTTCTCACTGGATTAATGACGGCCTAATGGCTGTTTTCTTCTTACTCATTGGCCTTGAAGTTAAGCGAGAGCTACTTGAAGGTGCGTTAAAATCAAAAGAAACCGCAATTTTCCCTGCGATTGCAGCGGTTGGCGGTATGTTAGCTCCTGCTCTTATTTACGTAGCCTTTAATGCCAACGATCCTGAGGCGATTTCTGGTTGGGCAATTCCAGCGGCGACAGATATCGCTTTTGCTTTAGGTATCATGGCGTTATTAGGTAAGCGTGTACCAGTAAGCCTAAAAGTGTTCTTGCTGGCGCTTGCTATCATCGATGATTTAGGAGTGGTTGTTATTATCGCGCTATTTTACACCGGTGACCTGTCGACCATGGCGTTGCTTGTTGGCTTCATCATGACTGGTGTCCTATTCATGTTGAATGCGAAGGAAGTAACAAAACTTACGCCATACATGATCGTCGGTGCGATCTTATGGTTCGCGGTGCTTAAATCCGGTGTTCACGCAACATTGGCAGGTGTAGTGATTGGCTTTGCTATCCCACTAAAGGGAAAGCAGGGCGAACATTCTCCACTTAAACATATGGAGCACGCGCTTCACCCATACGTGGCATTTGGTATTCTGCCCCTATTCGCATTTGCCAATGCGGGGATTTCGTTAGAAGGTGTATCGATGTCAGGTCTGACTTCAATGCTGCCACTCGGTATTGCTTTGGGTCTACTGGTTGGTAAGCCTCTAGGTATCTTTACCTTTAGCTGGGCAGCGGTAAAAATGGGCGTTGCTAAGTTACCTGAAGGGGTTAACTTCAAGCATATCTTTGCGGTATCTGTGTTGTGTGGTATTGGCTTTACAATGTCTATCTTCATTTCCTCTTTAGCGTTCGGAAATGTAAGTCCTGAATTTGATACCTATGCTCGACTAGGCATCTTAATGGGTTCGACGACAGCAGCATTACTTGGCTATGCCTTACTGCACTTTTCTTTGCCTAAGAAAGCGCAAGCGTAAGATAAAAATGCGCTATTTTGTAAAGCCTCCCAATCGGGAGGCTTTTTTATACCCATAGTTCAGTACATCAGCGACTTAATAGCGACACTTTCGTATTGAGCGGATGTCTAGACCATGGAGATGAACGGAATCATCGAAAAGTAGGTGGTAGATCTGCGGGCGAAAAAAAGCCCAGCCGAAAATTTGACTGGGCGGATACAAACATAGGAGTTAATAAGAAAAAAGCAGCAACGTAACAATTAGATGGAAACAAGTTTGACGGCCAGTGAAACTTAAAATGCCCTAGTTGTTACATTTATTCAGACCGAGCCTTTTCCAAACAGTTCCATTTTTTTTCAAAAAAAATTCGATTTAATTCTTTCTGCCCGCTTGTATCGTAAAGAAGTAAGAGAAGAGGCGAACAGCGTAACCAACTTAATGGCGGTTTGAAACTCGATAGCCCTCTTTTCTATAGTAGCTATAAACTTAAATTGCATTTCAAACCCGCACCTCCTGCTCCGACCGCCCAACGACATTGCTAGCGTTTCAAATACGATGGTTTGCGAAACTTGGTCATTTTCTTCAGGCGAGCATCATTTGCTTATTAGACTTAAATTCAAAAGATTAGATCACACCTTCTAAGTTCTGGTCAGACCAATTGGTGAAAGTGTGATGTTAATCATTTGTTAATCTAAAGTTTCAGGAGTATATTTTCAAACAGTTGTTTAATACGAGTGATTAAAATGGCCCCGAGAACATCAACAAAAGAAAAAATACTCGATGTCGCAGAAGGACTCTTTGCTGAACATGGTTTTAATGATACTTCGCTAAGAACGATAACAGGTAAAGCGAACGTCAACTTAGCATCGGTAAATTATCACTTTGGCGATAAAAAAACGCTAGTTAGAGCGGTTTTAGATAGATACCTAGAAGCGCTCATGCCGAGCATTAAAACCTCACTAATTGAGTTAAATACGCGTGATAGCTACGACATGGACGACGTCTTTGAGTCATTGCGTTTACCTTTGCGTACATTAAATGATGTGCGCCCCAATGGTACTGCATTATTCATGTTGTTAATTGGCCGTGGTTACACAGACGTACAAGGTCATCTGCGTTGGTTCATCACCACTCGATATGAAGAGGTACTTAACCTCTTCACCTTCTCGATAATGAAGGCAAACCCGGAACTATGTGAGGAGCAGCTGTTTTGGCGACTGCACTTCACGCTAGGTACCTGCGTATTTACGATGGCTTCAAGCCAGGCTCTTTCGGAGCTTGCTGAAAGTAAATTTGAAAAGGAAGTCGATGTGAAATCTGTCGTCGATTTACTGATTCCTTATTTGTCAGCAGGAATGTCAGCGAAGCAGTTGGCACAAGACAAATAAGAAAGTTAAACCAATAATAAAATTATGCCCAGAGCGGTTACGTGAACAAAAGGATCTGAACTATGAGCTCTCTACGAAGAAAATGGATTAGTGACCCAGCTTTTAAAGTGTTCAAAAAAGTATTGCCACCTCTCTCTAGCACCGAGAAAGAGGCGATGGAAGCGGGTAGTGTGTGGTGGGATGCCGAACTATTTTCAGGCAAGCCTAACTTCACTACATTGCACCATTATCCAACGCCGACACTGACAGCAGAAGAGCAGTCATTTATGGATAATGAGCTTGAAACCCTTCTAGAAATGCTTGATGACCAGAAGATTGTCAAAGAAGACAGGGATTTACCGCCTGAAGTATGGGAGTACTTACGTAAAGAGCGATTTTTCTCACTGATCATTTCAAAAGCGTATGGTGGTCGTGAATTTTCCGCTTTAGCGAACTCAACCATTGTTTCTCGTATTGCGACTCGTAGCATCAGCACTGCGGTATCGGTAATGGTACCGAACTCTCTTGGTCCAGGTGAGCTTTTATCGCACTATGGTACGCAAGAGCAAAAAGATTACTGGTTGCCTCGTCTTGCTGATGGTACCGACATTCCTTGTTTTGCATTAACAGGGCCCGAAGCGGGATCTGACGCCGGTGGTATACCAGATCAAGGCGTAGTTTGTTATGGCACTCACGAAGGCAAAGAAGTGCTTGGCGTGCGAGTTAGCTGGAATAAACGCTACATCACACTTGCGCCAGTGGCGACAGTGCTCGGATTAGCATTTAAGCTACAGGATCCAGAAGGGCTACTTGGTGATAAGAAAGAGGTTGGAATCACATGTGCATTGATCCCCGCTGACCATGAAGGTGTCGAGATAGGCGAGCGCCATGATCCTCTGGGTTCTGCATTCATGAATGGTCCGACTCGTGGTGAAGATGTCTTCATCCCTATGGACTGGTTGATCGGTGGCGCTGATTACGCAGGTAAAGGTTGGCGTATGCTGGTTGAGTGTCTTTCTGCTGGTCGTGGTATCTCTCTCCCAGCGCTTGGCACAGCGATTGGCCACCTTACTACACGTACAACCGGTGCTTATGCTTACGTACGTAAACAGTTTGGTATGTCGATCGGTAAGTTTGAGGGTGTCGCAGAAGCTATGGGGCGTATTGGTGGTCTTACTTACCTACTAGAAGCGACGCGTACGCTGACGACGACTTCTCTCGATATGAAAGAAAAACCTGGGATTGTAACCGCGATTGCCAAGTACCACATGACGGAAATTGCGCGTACTATTCTAAATGATTCGTTTGATATTCATGCAGGTCGTGCGATTCAAGATGGCCCAATGAACTATCTTGCTAAACATTATCTCGGTATTCCAGTTGCTATCACTGTTGAAGGTGCGAATATTCTGACTCGTAACCTGATGATTTTTGGTCAAGGTGCGACTCGTTGTCACCCATATGTACTGAAAGAAATGGAAGCCGCAGCGAATCCAGATTCTGAACAAGGGGCGAAAGAATTTGACAACTTGCTCTTTAAACACATCAAACATGCGGTAGGCAATACATTTGGTGCATTTGGCGCGGCGCTAACTGGTTCTCGGTTTGTTAAAGCACACATGAGTGGCCCAACACAGCAGTACTACAAAGAAATCACAAGATTAAGCCGAGCGCTTGCTGTTAGTGCTGACTTCGCGATGTTAACACTAGGCGGTGATTTGAAGCGTAAAGAAATGATTTCCGCACGTCTGGGTGATGGCTTAAGTTATCTATATATGGCGTCTGCCGCACTGAAAAAGTATGAAGATGAAGGACGTCAACAAGGCGATCTAGATTTTGTCCACTACGCCGTGCAACATTGTTTGTATAACGCATCTAAGTCATTAAATGAGGCTTATACCAACTTCCCTGTGAAATACGTTGGCGGTGTGCTGAAAGGGTTATTGTTCCCACTTGGTAATCATTTTAATAAGCCAAGCGATGAACTGTGTGTGAATCTGGCGGAAGCAATGATGACGCCAGGAGCACAACGTGATCGACTCACGCATCTTTGCTACATCGGAAAATCCGACGACGACAGCGTAGGCTTAATGGAGAATGCCTTCCTCGCAATGTACGAAATCAAACCATTAGAGCGTAAGCTTATGAAGGCGGCGAAGGATGGGAAAGTGGCTCGTAAAGGTCTTTTACACGACCGTTTGCAGCAAGCATTTGAAGCTGGCGTGTTAACTGAGCAAGAAATTGACCAAATCATGGCGGCAGACAAATTGCGTTACAAGGCGATTCAAGTTGACCACTTTAGTCATGACTTTTCTGAAGTACGAACCGATTGCCCAAAAAAGTCGCATTTGAACCCGGCGGCATAGTAAACCGTTAATACTAAGAAAAGCACCTCAATGAGGTGCTTTTTTGTGTTCTTGCAGAGTGGATGTTGGGATAGTGCTCCAACCACTTGCCTTTTCAGAGCATTTTTACAGAAATTAGATGCGAAATCCCGACGAAACTTTTATCCTAACAAGGTTTTTTAAAGGAAGTTGAATATGATCATCAAACCTAGAATTCGTGGATTTATCTGTACTACAACGCACCCTGTTGGTTGTGAAGCTAACGTAAAAGAACAAATTGCGTACACTAAAGCGCAAGGCCCAATCAAAAACGCACCTAAGCGCGTTCTTGTTGTCGGTGCATCAAGTGGCTACGGTCTATCTTCTCGTATCGCTGCGGCATTTGGTGGCGGTGCATCAACTATCGGTGTTTTCTTCGAAAAAGAAGGCACTGAGAAGAAACCAGGTACGGCAGGTTTCTACAATGCAGCTGCTTTTGAAAAGCTAGCGCGTGAAGAAGGCCTGTACGCAAAAAGCCTAAACGGCGACGCTTTCTCAAATGAAGCGAAACAGAAAACTATCGAACTGATCAAAGAAGATTTAGGTCAGATCGATATGGTGGTTTACTCACTGGCTTCCCCAGTACGTAAAATGCCAGAAACTGGCGAGCTAGTTCGTTCAGCGCTTAAGCCTATCGGTGAAACTTACACATCAACTGCTGTTGATACCAACAAAGATGTGATCATCGAAGCAAGTGTCGAGCCTGCAACAGAAGAAGAAATCAAAGACACAGTAACCGTTATGGGCGGTGAAGACTGGGAGCTTTGGATCAATGCACTGTCTGATGCTGGTGTTCTTGCTGAAGGCTGTAAGACAGTCGCGTACAGCTACATTGGTACTGAGCTAACTTGGCCAATCTACTGGGATGGCGCACTAGGTAAAGCGAAAATGGACCTAGATCGTGCGGCGAAAGCGCTAAACGACAAGTTAGCAGCGACAGGCGGCAGTGCAAATGTTGCTGTACTTAAATCTGTTGTAACTCAGGCAAGTTCCGCAATTCCTGTTATGCCACTGTACATTGCAATGGTATTCAAGAAAATGCGCGAAGAAGGCGTACACGAAGGCTGTATGGAACAAATCTACCGTATGTTCAGCCAACGTCTGTACAAAGAAGATGGTAGCGCAGCAGAAGTGGATGAGATGAACCGTCTACGTCTGGATGACTGGGAACTTCGTGACGACATTCAGCAGCACTGTCGTGAGCTATGGCCTCAAATTACGACTGAGAACCTAAAAGAACTGACTGACTACGTAGAGTACAAAGAAGAGTTCTTGAAACTATTTGGTTTCGGTGTTGAAGGCGTAGATTACGAAGCGGATGTAAATCCAGCGGTTGAAGCTGATTTTATCCAAATCTAATCGAATGACTGATTAGACAACCGATATACAAAAGGCGCTCATTGAGCGCCTTTTTTGCTTTCATCAGTCAAAGTTATTAACTTAATATTATCAGGATTGTACCGGCCAACGTCATCAGAATATTGGCAATCGCATAGGTACCCGCATAGCCAAGAGCTGGGATGGTGGATTTAGCGTAGTCGTTGACGACATCCATAGCTGGGGCACAAGTTCGGGCACCAATAATGGCACCGAAGAGCAGGGCACGGTTCATCTTGAGTATGTGTGCGCCCACTAAATAGGCCAATACCACAGGCACAACACTAACAATGAATGCTAAACCAATCACTTTTGGACCAACTTGAGTCAAGTGCTCGAACATCTTTCCGCCTGCACTTAGACCTATTCCCACCATAAAGAACATCAAACCCAAATCTTTGACCATATTCAGCGCCCCCTGCGGGACATAGCCGAAAGTAGGGTGATTTGCTCGTAAGAAACCAAGTGTAATACCAGATAACAAAAGACCTACCGCGTTACCCAAGCTGAACGAAACCTGGCCGAATGTCATCGTGATGAGGCCAAACAGAATACCCAAAATAAAGAAGCTGCAAAAAGCGAGTAAATCGGCCATTTGACTGTGGATCGAGATGAAACCGATTTTTTCCGCGAGTCCATGTACTCGGCTTTTCTCGCCGCTCACCTGAAGGACGTCACCTTTAGCGAGCACAATGTCTAAGTCCATCGGCATTTCTATTTGCGCACGTACCACGCGGTTTAAGAAACAGCCAAACTCAGATAAGTTTAAATCAGATAAACGCTTGCCTGCGATAGCGTCACTTTTTACGACAATTTCTTCTTCAACGATGCGCAAATCAAGCAAGTTACGATCAAATACTTCTTTTCCGTTGCGGAAGCTAGGATCCAAGCGAGCATGGCTATCAGGGAAGCCAACCAGTGCAATTTCATCACCCTCTTGCAAAATGGCATCACCATCTGGATGGGCGAGAATACCATTGCGGCGGATTCGTTCAATGTAACAGCCAGTTTGACGATAAATACCCAGTTCACGCAAGTTCTTACCGTCAGTCCAGTCAATCAATTCTGGGCCGACTCGGTAAGCACGAATAATCGGTAAGTACACTTTTCTTTGGCTTGAATTTCCAAGGCCACGTTCTTGAGCAATTTGCTGCGCAGAATCAGACAGATTCTGCTTCTGTAGTTTTGGCAACAGCTTCGCGAACATGATCATGCTTATTAGGCCGACCAGATAAGCCATCGCGTAACCCACGGATAGATTTTCTAATACCAAAGAAAAATCCATATTGCGCGGTATAGTCGCAAGGCCAGAGTTAAGAGCATCTTGAGCACCAACTAGCACTGGTGTTGCTGTCAACGCGCCGGCCATCATACCGGCTGACAAGCCAAAGTCGAGGCCGAAATAGTGGCTCAAGCCATACGTTAAGCTGACTGCGGACACGAGAACGGTCATACTTAAAATAAAGTAATGCTTACCATCTCTGAAGAATATGCCAAAAAAGTTTGGTCCAGCTTCAATGCCAACGCAATAGATAAACAGCATAAAGCCAATGGTTAATGCTTCTGCATTGAATGAGAAGCCAAGGTGACCCATTACCAACGAGGTAATTAGAACGCCTATGGAGTTGCCTAGTTGTAATTTGCCAAATCGGATTTTTCCGATGGCAAGGCCAATGGCTAATACGACGAAGATTAGAAGGATAGGGTTTTGCTCAAGAAGGTATACGACGTCTATGTTCACTGTGTGGCTCGGTAAAGTGTGTGCCAAAAAGATTAAGAATTGCGAATTGTAACTAAATATAGCAAAAAGATAAGTGAATTTTTTTAGGTTTTACCATTAGTTGACGTAAGGTAATAACCAACTGAAAAATAATAAAAAAGCCGCATGAAGCGGCTTTCTTAAAAACTGTCTTTATTATTCGTCAAATAGACCTAGGTGCTCTTTCGCGTATGCTTCGAACTCGTCGCAGCCACCGATGTGCTCTTGGTCGATAAAGATTTGAGGAACAGTTTCAACTGGTTTACCAACTGTTTTCTCAAGATCTGCTTTAGAAATACCTTCAGCATGGATATCAACGTAACGGTAGTTGAAGTCGTCACGCTTCGCTTTTAGCGTTTCTGCGTGTTCTTTTGCACGAACACAGAAAGGACATGCAGGGCGACCAAAGATAACAACGAACATAATCTTATTTCTCCTAAATCTATTCTTTTTTGAAAGCGTACAAAACATAGCGGCTGAGTGCGCTCTCTTTTGTTGCAGTAACTATGCCCGATCCAGATACGGAAATAAAGCGGCAATTACCTCTTGGTTCTATAGGTGAAATCTATCGAATAAAAACTAAACGCGCTCCCTTATTCTATGGCTATAAAGTATGTGAAGTGACGCATAAAAAACATACATTTTAAGGGGTTAATGATGGCAAGGTGGAATTGGTCAATTTTTTTTATTCAAAAACATAGCAATCTAACCTGGCTATACGCAAATGACTTCAACTCTTACATAAGTGTTAAATCAGAGGGCAAGAGGTTATTTGGGTATATTATTTTGGGAGGATGTGTATGTTTCAGTTTATGACTGCAACAAGGATTATATTTGGTGAAGGTGCACTTCAGTCTTCATTATCCGTTATCAACCAATTTGGCTACAGTGTTTTGCTGGTAACCGGGAAGGATACCCAACGAGCCACGCCCATCATTAACTACCTTAAAGCTCAAAATATGCGTTACCAACACGTAGCAATCAATGGCGAACCTTATATCACAATGGTAGAAGAGACCGCGGTACTCGGTAGAAAATTCCAACCTGATATGGTGATTGCTATTGGCGGTGGCAGTGTCATCGATATGGGTAAAGCTCTAGCCGCTATTATTCCTAATCAAGGCAATGTTTACGACTACGTCGAGGTGGTAGGAAGAAACGTACCATTAAAGGCAAAACCTCTTCATTTTATTGCAATTCCTACGACAGCAAGCACGGGTTCAGAGGTAACCCGAAATGCGGTGTTGAAGTCTGGACAAGATAAAGTGAAAGTGAGTCTTCGAAGCCCTGATATGCTGGCAGACGTTGCCATTGTGGATCCGACGCTCACATATGGAACCGATCAATACACATCCGGGCGTGGCGCGATGGATGCGTTCACTCATTTGATGGAAGCGTATGTGTGTGGTGAGCCAAACCCTCTTACAGATATGGTGTGCGAAGAGGGACTTCGTCGTTTAAGCCGTTCAGTGATTGCTGCTTGTAAGCAAGATAATCATAAGGCTCGGTCGGATTTATCGTTCGCTGCGTTGCTTGGTGGTATGGCCATAACTAATGCCAAATTAGGTGCTGCGCATGGGCTGGCGTCGGCGTTAGGAGGTAAGTTAGATGCACCCCACAGCGTGATCACGGCGCGTCTTGCACCGCACGTGATGCAGGAAAATATTAACGCCGCGAAGCTCGCTGGCAGGAATGATGTGATAAGTCGTTATCGTAAACTTGCCCAATTGGTTACCGATCGTGCGAACGCGAATGAGCACGATGGGGTTCTTTGGGTAAATATGGTGTTAGATAAGTTAGCGTTGCCGTTACTTGGCCAATTCGGAGTATGCCAAACTTCTTTTGAACAAGTGGCGAACGATGCGCTTAAGTCGATGGCGATCAAAGGCAACCCGTTACCCCTTAATCAGGAACGTTTGATGTACATATTGCAGCAAGTCTGTGATTGCAGTGGAGAGTGTGTGGCAGAGAGCACACAACACGTGAGCTCTGTAGAAGTGCTTGAATCAAGAACGGACTTATCGAGTGTGAACGACTTGGGTTGATGTATTGATCTAAAGCACATTGAAAAAAGGGGAGCGTCGAGCACCCCTTTATTAAATCTTTCACTAAACAGCAGGACTTAGTACTGACTTAGCTTGTCATAGCGACTGTCTTTCAACGCATCTTTTACGCGTTTTAGGTTCTCACGGAAACCTGTACCACGGCGAAGTGTGAAGCCAGTTGCCAGTACATCAATCACCGTCATCTGTACAACTCGACTCGCCATTGGCATATAGACGTCGGTATCTTCAGGAATATCAAGCGTAATAGCGAGTGAACTTGCCTTTTCTAGCGGTGAGTCCTTTGCTGTAATCGCAATGACCGTCGCGCCGTTTTCACGAGCAAGGTTTGCTATTTCGACCTGACTCTTCGTTCGACCTGTGTGAGAAATAAGAACCACAACATCATTATCACTGCAGTTAATACAACTCATGCGCTGCATGACAATGTCTTCAAAACAAGTAATTGGAATGTTAAAGCGAATAAACTTGTTTTGTGCGTCTCGGGCTACAGAAGATGATGCACCAAGGCCAAAGAATGAAATGCGCTTCGCTTGCGTTAGCAAATCGACCGCACGGTTCACTTGCATTGGATCTAGGCTGTTTTTCGCGACATCTAAACACGCCATGGTCGATTCGAAAATCTTATGGGTGTACGCGTCTGGGCCATCGTCTTCTTCCACGTTACGGTTAACGTAAGGGGTACCATTGGCTAGGCTCTGTGCCAAGTGAAGCTTAAAATCTGGAAAGCCCTTGGTGTCCAGACGACGACAGAAGCGGTTTACAGTGGGCTCACTAACATCAGCCATTTTAGCCAACGTTGCAATGCTTGAATGAATTGCAGTTTGTGGAGACGCCATAATTACTTCCGCAACTTTGCGCTCTGACTTACTGAAATTCTCCAGGTTTTTTTGAATTTTTTCTAATGTATTCATAGTGTTCACGAGGGTATAGAGAACAACTCGCTGGCTCTGTTAACGAAAGGAAACACGAAGATTCCAGAGTAGAGTGGGGCGTTAACGAAAACAACCAGCGCCATAGAATCAGTATAAACCTGATCTTCAATCAGTCTAAACCAATAACGGATACTATTTAGTGAGAATTTGACAGGCCTCAAACAAAATGTTGTAAAAACTACAGAATTGGATGTGTAATCGATGTTTTGTTGCGCCAGTCGCACGAGAATGATGTTTGAGTTACATCAAAACGAAAAAAAATTTCAAATTGATGTAACTCTTTCGGGCCATTAAGACGATTGGATATCAGTGACCACCTGCTGAATTCTTTCCATCAAATTTGGTGCTTGCTTGGCGATTTCACGCTGTTCATCAAGCACCGAACTCAAAATCTCTTTGGTCGTCAGCGGATTTGCCAAAACCACTCGGAACACAATCGTGTTCATGCGCTGCCATTGGTCTGGGTTCAGTCTTGTACGTGAAACAAACGATTTGCCCGTTTCACGCTGACGCTTTTGAATAAACTGTGTTAATTCATTAATCAGTTCATTCAGTTGTTCTTTTTGTGAACCTTCCGCTTTTGCTAATGCCTCACGGATGAATGGCGGCAAGTAGCGGTATGTGAGGAGACAAAGCTCTGGTTCAGAAACCAATTCGAAATCATCTTGCTGCTTGATTAAATCTGCAAAGTAGCGAGCTTTTTCAATGCTTTGGTCTATCAGCAGCTCATAGCCAGGGCGGCTGATGATGTGCATTGCGGCATAGACTAACATTGCCATGCCCGAACGAGAGCCTTCTAATGTATGGCTGCCTAGGTCTTTTGAGCCTTTACGCAAGATATATTGAGCGTGATGCTCTATGGATTTCATTGCGTCAGGATCTTTGAACAGAACCATACCAGCGCCCATCGGGATGTAGAGTTGCTTGTGCGCATCAATGGTTACTGAGTCTGCCATTTCCACACCGTTAAGAAGGTGACGGTGGTGATTAGACATAAGTGTTGCGCCACCCCATGCGGCATCCACATGGAAATGACAACCGTGAGCTTGGCAGACTTCTGCGATTTCAGGTAGCGGGTCGACATTACCTGTCTCTGTTGTACCAGCTACACCAATAACAGCAATAGGCTTGATGTTTTGTTTCTCTAGTTCAACAATTTTCGCTTTAAGGTCGTCGACAATAATACGGTTGTTGGCATCCGTTTTAACCGCAACCAAGCCTTCTTGACCTAAACCTAGTACATCGGCTGCTTTCTTAAGGGAGTAGTGACCACGTTCAGACACCAATACCGCTAAGCCATCGTAGCCATAATGCTTCATGGCTTTAAATAGTCCTTCTTTCTCAACGCCTTTAAATGAACCATTGGCTCTTAACGCCTTGTTACGTGCTACCCAAAGTGCAGTGATATTGGCAATGGTACCGCCGGAGCAAAATGCGCCCAATGAGTGGTTTGCGCTATGCATCCACTGATCGTAAAACGTATCGCTCTGACCATAGATCAAGCGATGTAGCATGCCCAAAACTTGACGTTCAAGCGGGGTAAAGGCTTTAGAAGTCTCTATCTTTACCAGGTTTTGGTTTAAGGCGATCATGATCTTTGACAGTGGCATCAAGAAATAAGGCAGTGCTGATGTCATATGACCAATGAAGCTTGGTGAAGAAGTGTGAACGGAGTGCGACACCAAAGTGTCGAGTAAGTGTTCTGTATGATCTGACACGAACTCTGGCTGCTCAGGAATCTGAGCAGAAGAAAAGTCTTTTTCGATTTCGCGTAAAGGCTTTTCTTCTGCCACGATGTGTTCACGAAGAAATTGATTTAGGTTTCGCGAGAGGCTCTCGTCAATTTTGGTTAACGTTGAGTCAGGACCTTCTGGGACAGTGAAGATCTTTAGCAAGCTCTCAAAGCTAACGTCAGCGGTTTTTTGTTCCTTAACCATAGCAAAGAATCTTTGTAGTTATTTTGGTAATGCGAGCGGCACAATCTAAACTAAAACGGGCGCAAAGTCCCGTTTTAATTGTTGAAACCCATGTTGCTGAAATGAAAATTTTAGGTGAGGGTTACAATCTTCACATTAAAAAATCGTTGATTTTAATGTGTTAAAACACTCGGTGTTTTCGAGCATCCCCAACGATTAATTAATCACACTTCTGCTTTTCAATCTTCTCTATTGACTGATTGTACTTATTAAGCGCGGCATCAATTTGTTGTGGATGGCTAAGCAGGTCGGCGAATACTGAACGAAGCTCGTAGTTTTTTGGGTGGTTAGTCGATTGACGGTCACTAAACGTTTGTTTTGCGACTTCACCTAACTTATCACTTCGGCTTGCTAGCTGCTTAACGTCGTGTTGTTCCAATTTTAGCCATGCTTCGATTGGCTGTTCTGTTGCAACACGGCTAGGATCGTTCTCTAGAAAATAGTGAACTGCTTCACGGTTTAATTCAAAGTGATGTTTACGGCCGTCCAAGAACCACTGGCTAACTTCTTTTAGATCTGGATACTGTGTAACCGTCAAATCAACAAGATCTTGATACCACTGTAGTGAGGCATCAACATAGCCGTCGTATTTGCTAGCAAGACATTGTTGATCTGCGGCAAACGTAAAAGTTGAGCTTGTAGCGAGGAGCGCTGCAACGACAAAGCGTTTCATTCTTCTTCCTTCTGGTTGTTATCCCTTTATTAACGCAAGGCACATAAGTTGATGTTTCACCCTTCTTTCTCTTTAGTCGTGATAAATCATTGGGCTAATTGACAAAAGGAAAGCGGATTATTGCCAAAACCTTGATCACTTTGACGTTAACTGGGTATTTGAATTTTTGCCGTATTGTAATGGATGTTAAAGCGAAAACCTGAGATCTAGCTAGCAAGTGATACAAAGAAAAGCATCATAACTGGTACCAGTAAACTCAAAATAAACCCACTAACGATGGCAACTGGGACACAACGCACACCACCTGTAGTCTGAATGACAGGTAGTGTAAAGTCCATCGCTGTTGCCCCTGCATAACCAATTGCTGTGCACGGATAGCTACGAATAAAGAGAGGAATGGCTACCAGCGCGACCAGCTCTCTCATCAATTCGATCAGGAAAGATGCCCCCCCAAACACGGGGCCAAAAGCGTCTCCCATCAAAATTCCTGCGAGTGAATACCAGCCAAACCCTGAAGCCATCGCGAGGGCTTGATAGAGAGGAAGGTCCAAAAGTATCGCTGCAATAACGCCACCAAGCATACATGTTGCGATCACAACTGCCGCAATGGCCATACCCTGTTTATTTAATAGAATTTGGCGAAGAGTAAGACCACTATTGCGAAGCTGAATACCAATAAAAAATAGGAGCAGGAAGAGTATCCATTCGCTCGCTGTATCCACCCAACTTAAATCGATGGGTAACAGCAGACCAACTACTAGCCCGCCACCAACGACAACAATCAGCTTTACTGATTCTAAAGCCATCGAGGATAGTGGCAGCTTCTTTTGATTCTGATTGGTCTGGAGAGGAATAATCCTATCGATAATAGGCAGCGCCAACAGATTACAGGTACTTAAACATAAAAAGAAAGTACTCGCATAGAGGAGAATACTCTGTAAGTTGCTACTTAAGTTATCGAGCGCTGCTAGGCTTAGTCCCATCAACGACAAAATGACGTAAATAAGGTAGGACGTTGATTGATTGATCTTCTCCAGTAACGAGGCTCGAGATATAGGAATTAGATACCCCACAACAAGTGGAGCGAAAATAAATAGCATCCCTGAGAACATAAAGCTCTATGATTCCTTTTTTGAGATAATACCAACACACATAAATCAAATTATTTATCGGTTGAAATTAGAGAGATATTTCACCAAATACCAAACGCTGCTCAGCCTTGAGCGAATCGTTTATCGCGAATTAGGTGTGAGAAAACGATAAATTACAAGCCGCTAGCACTTAGCACCGCACGTATTTGGTCATTGAAGTCAGTATCACTCATATTGCTGAGTTCATACAAGACCTCTGCACCTGTTAAGTTGAATTCAACTTCGTGTTCATCAATGCGTTCATCATGATTGCGGAACATCAATAGGTGATGCGCGATTCTTGCAATGTCTAAATAACTTACTTCCGGTCGCGTTTGCTCGTACTTCTCGTTTGAGGAGACCTCTCTAAAGTCATTGTCAAATCCCCAGCGCTCGAGCACCAGTTTGCTTGTTGCTGAACAACGAGTTTGGAAGATTTGCAACGCAATTTCAGGATCTAGGTAATTGCCTCTATCTAAGTACAGGTGGTACTCGTTAATTAGACAAAACAAACCGATATCGGCTAGCAGACCAACCAGCAATGCTTTTTCTTGCTCCAAGTGCCCGTAAGTACCTGGCTCGTGTTTACGAAACGCTTGAACCAATATCACCATGACGGCACCGAGTTCTCGGGATACCGCTGCACTTTTCACCAAGATAGCATTACATTCTTTGGTTAAATTTACTGAATGTTTAAGTTGTTCAATCGCTTGTGCGGTAACAATATCACGCACGCGTAGTATACCAAGGCGAGATACCGCGGTGGTTAAGTCGTTGCAGGTAATGTTTCTACGATTGAAAATTACAGAGTTTGCTACTCGTAGAACGACCGCCGCCAAGCCGGGATCTTCTAACAAACAGTTAGCAACATCTGAAATAGTGGTGTGTTCTTCGACACATAACTGCTGAATTTTAAGCACGACATCAGGAATAGGGGGTAATGAAATCTTACCCGTTGAGATGGACTGTTCTACCAGCTGAGCAAACTCGGATTCCAGTGCGTTTATAAGCTTATCTTTATTATTTGGCAGCCAAAAAAATGATAAATGTTCCATTGTGACGCTGTACTTGAGATCTTTCGTACAGTGTACCCTTACAGCGTATTCTTTATCAATTAAATGCGTATCACGTGCTCGTAATTGCCAGCGAGATCATAATGATGGCGTGTTTTGGGCATGCCGTGCGTCAAAAAAATATCACCACATGAATAATAAGTGTGAAACTAATCACGTATGCTGAATATATACTTTTTTATATGTGACCTATGTCCTAACTTATTTTTCAACGTTAAGTATGATTAAGCAAGTTGGTGAGCACAACTCACAAAAATATCGCCAACAAATCGACATTTATAATTCGCTATAAGCTGCTGTTTATCTGGTGACATCGCTAATCGGGGTAATTTATTCAGATTAAAGAGGTCAATGGACATGACAGACCAAGCTTTTTTTAAATATGTACGCAACTTTAGTGAGTATCAAAAACGTTCTATGTTCGGTGGTATCGGTTTATTCACCGATGATGCTATGTTTGCGCTTGTCAGCAATGATTGCTGCTACTTACGTGGTGGTAATGGATTGGACGAAGTGTTTACTCAACTGAATTGCGAAAAATATAAGCACGTCAAAAAACAGACGACGGCAACCGTAAATTATTATGATGTAACAGATTTGTTTGAATCCGGATATGCAGGACTCGATGAACTGGTACAAAAATCAATTGAATACTCAATTAAGGAACGAAAATATCAAAAGTCTTCTGCCAGTAGACGTTTGAGAGATCTGCCAAATATGCAGTTAACTCTTGAGCGAATGGTCAAGAAAGCAGGTGTTGATGACGTAGAAACCTTTTTAGAACTTGGACCTGTAAAAGTCTTCAACAAAGTTAAAGTGGCTTATGGCAATGACGTTGATGTTAAGTTGCTTTGGAAATTCGCTGGTGCCACTGACGGTGTTCATTGGAAACTGATTCAAGAGCCGCGTAAAAAGCAGTTATTGGCGCTGTGTGAGTAAGCAAGCTGAACGCACGATGATTGACTCGTTTTGATGGAGTTAGCGGGTCGTAAAGGCAAGTGTTGAAAGCGGAAAAAGGACATTGAAGTTTTTGACCACTTCATTGAGTTAGTCATTAGATTAGACAAAAAACCGAGGCATGGGCCTCGGTTTTTGTTTTTTAATTTGCTCTTTTCTTAAAGCACAAATCTTAAAACTTAAAACGCGTGGTGAACATTACCTGATCACCATAAAAGTCGTTGATACGCGCTTCAGCACCTAGAGAGAAAAGCTCAGTTGAGTGGAAACGAGCGTATGCTGCACCGGTCCAGTCGTCATCGTTATCAATAGAAACGTAGCCGACTTTGCCGCCTACTTCTAATTGAGGACCTAACCATTGACGAACACCTAAGTTCAGTTCCATACCTACGTCAGTGCTGCTATCGCTTGAAGGTTGTACAACGCGCATTAGCATTTCACCTGTAAGGTCAGCCCAGTTGTTTAGTGGCGAATGAAAGCCAAAACCAGCGGCTGAGTCAAAATCACTTTCAAACTCAGAGTCGATACGAGCAATAACATGTGCGTTAGGGTGAATTGATTTGCTGAATCCAGCACCAAATGTCACAGGACTTGCGCCAATACGTGCTTCGAAATAGTCGTAGCTAAAGTTGCTCATAGTTGCTGGCGCATTGCGGTCGTTTGCGGCTAGGGCATGGCTTGATGCCACTAGTAAGGCAGCGGCTAATAGTGTTTTACGCATAACTAACGATAAACCTTGTTCATTATTTCCATGGATTCAAGCAACCACTTGAACCGTAATCTGATTTGTCCGACATCATAATAAAAAGGAAGGTCCACGACCAACAAAAATGTGTCGATGTTTTGTCAATTAACTTAATAGTTAGTGGGTTTAAGCAAAAACTACGCCATATACATAACGTCTAAGAGCATCAATCGGATAAATAGTGATGCTTTTCCATACTCGCGCTATTGTGCGAAATAACGTGGATCAGCTGGCTTTGGTGACATTCAAGCTAGAGCCACGCATATTACTCGCCGAAGCTTGCTCTGCGTTCAGCCATGGCATTGAGGATCGCCTCAGAATCAAGGACTTGAGTCCAAGATAGTAAGTTATCATCATTTGCAATCATAAAAGCAGTAAGCTGAGACACGATTGCTTTTCTCAACTCTTCACCTCTCCATGGTTTGGCTATGTAATAGTCCAGACTTGCGTTATTGACGGCCTCAACGGTGTCTTCTAAGCCGGCTTGTCCTGTAAGTAAGACTTTGCGGGCCGCTTTTGTGTCACCATTTTGACTGAGTTCGATTAAGAAGCTAATCCCAGTTTGCTCCGGCATAATGTGGTCGCATAAAATGAGCGCAAGCTGAACTTCCTCTTCCGCCATCTCCTCGATCACTTGCCTTGCTTCAGTGACTGATTCCGCTCCCTCGACAATAAAATGTTCCTCAAAGGGAGCGAGATCCTGGAGCACGCTATCCAAGACTTCTCGTTCGTCATCGACACATAAAATTAAATACTTGGTCATATTTCATCTCCTTTTTCGATGACTGGTAACCAGACTGTCATTCGTGTGAACTTGTCGAGCTCTGATTCGACGTCAATCCATCCTTTATGTGCTGTCACGATTTGCTGGCAGATGGACAGTCCAATGCCTAAACCAAAGTTGCCTTCTTTTTTCGTCGTGAAGTTGAGCTCGAAAATGGCTTCTCTTTGCGATTCAGGAATGCCACACCCATTATCTTCAAACGAGATAACGGCGTAATGTGTATGATCTTTTTCTGCAAGACGTGTTTGTATTTTTAAAACGCCTTTTTCCGGAAATGCATCAATGGCGTTAGAGACCAAATTCGTCCATACCTGTTGGAGTGCGATTGGTTGACAAAGGATAGGAGGTAAATCCGCATAATCAGTGGAAACCTGATGCATTTTTAGTTTGTTTTCGAAGATCACCAAGGTGTCTTCAATACCTTCATGAATATCAGCATAGTGCTGGGCTTCATCATCTGAGCGTGCGTAACCTTTAAGGCTTTTCACCATATCTGCAATTCGCGCAGCACAGACGTTAATCGAGCGAAGAGTGGAACCTGCTTTGTGGTATTGCTCAAGAGTATCGAGAACATGAGAAGACACTTGCTGTTTTTTCGTTAGTTGAGTGAGTAACTCGTGATCTGACTCTAGCCCAAGGTTCACCACTTTCTTAGCCAGTGTTCGGTCTGGAAGGGCATGATTAAGTGCTTTAACGCGTGATCTGAGCTCTGCGGTTGAAGCGGGTTTTGCGGTTTGAGCTTTGCTCAGTAACTCAATGCCTTTGATTTGTATATCGGAACTGGGTACTTCGTTAAGTAATCGTGCAAGCGTATGCGTTAAATTCTCTACGCCCCTCAATATCGCTGCTATCGGATTATTTAGTTCATGCGCCACGCCCGCAACCAACTGGCCGAGCATCGCCATTTTTTCTCTTTCAATGAGTTGCTGGTGGGCAGACTCCAGCGATTCGAGCGTTTTTTGAAGTTGCAGCTTGGTGTTGATGCTTCTTTGTAATCGGCGGTTGAAGTGGCGTAAAAGCAAGTTTGTAAAAAGAGGCAGCAAGTTTGAGTCGCTTTGCATCACTTTATTGAATACGTTGCGATCGAGTTTGATGACCTCTGTCTTTGTCAGCGTTAGGGCTGTCGAGAAAGAACATTCCCCAGTAACAAACGACATGCCTCCGACAATATTACCTTTGTTATGGCGTACAACCTCTCGCTGCATGCCTTGTTCATCGCGCTTGTACAGAGCCACTTCACCATCGGTAATAAACCACAAAAAGCTATTTGGCTCGCCTTCCACGGTTAATAAGTGTTCAGGTGAGTATGTACGGCACGCTCTTGTTTCGTCGTTATCTTTGAAAAACTGCTGGAGAGCGGAGATCACTTGCTCGGCTAACTCGGCATCAGACATCGAGTGGTAGTCGTGTAAAAAGCCCGCTTGATAATGGCTCATCTGATTATTGATGTGCGCTCGCAACAAGCTGTGATGATCCAATATCTGACTGTAACTTAGCAGGTCTTCTTTACCGTTTCGCAATATAAATTGGGTCAGCTCTTTTTGCACTGTGTTAAATAAGACGTGATCTGGCAAAGGTTTAGTGAGGCAGTGGTCGAGCCTGCCCTCATTAACGGCAGTGAGAATTGCCTCTATATCAGACGAGCAGCTAATAAGAATTTTTCTTGCTTGCTCGGTATGCGGCATCCGGTCTAAACCAATAAGAAAATCCACGCCATTAAAATGAGCGTGATGGCTCGCTATAACTAAAGCAACAGTCTGCTCTCTTTCTTCCAGATACTCTAAAGCGCTTTGAGCCTCTTCTATCGATTCGACAGAAAAAATATCAAACTTACTTGAGAAGGCAGACAGCTCCAATCGAAACTGTTCAGCACTGATTGGGTTGTTGTCGAGACACAACACAGCATAACGATTCACAGATGTTTTAGCTCCGGTTAAAACTTCGCCACGCAAACTTTAACAATAAAAGGACATGATGAGTGGGAGCCAAGTATGATTCCTGATTAATGGACTAGAATAAGCATCAATAGTCTGATTTGTCTCAATGTTTTCTCCGCAGAAGGTTTGGGGTAGACTGACCGAAAATACCTAGTAAGTGACGTTATGCAAAATCTTAAAAAAATCGGCGCCATTGGTGGTGCTATCTCATTAGCGCTGTGTTGGCCATTGGCTGTCGGACAAATTGGTCAGTCCATCATTGAAGATGGTATTACCAATATGAATGATGAAATGATTAAAGGCGAAGTGGTCGAGTATCAACGTGGCTATTTGTCTTCAGTCGTGCTGACTCGTTATTCAGTTGTTGATCCTGAGCTTAAAACGCAGCTAGAGCGTGATGGTATGCCAACGGCGTTTGACGTAACCAGTGATGTAAGCCACGGTCTAACAAGCCTAACAGCAGATTCAAAATTGGTGGACAATGACTTTTTGCCTCTCACGATGCACAGTCAGACTCAACTAAATGGCAATACGGCATTCACCCTTGACCTAGACAGTTGGCATTATCGTAACGAAGCGCAAGGTGTTTCTGTTTCTACAAGCCCTGCAAAAGTGACAGGGGATGTGACGGTATTGGGTGATCTCAATTACCAAGTTTCTGTTCCTTCTGTTCAAGTGGATTTTGAAAACGGTGAAGAGCTTCATCTGAATGCATTGACAGGTCAGGGTAAAGGTAAGCAAGCAAAAGGCTATTGGCTGGGTGAGCAATCTTTTTCTCTAGAGAAGCTGGATGTGGTTGATTCGAACTTAACGCCTGTCTTTTTGATTGAGAATGCGAGTTACCGCGGCAACACTACGATGAATGAGTCTGGTGATAAGCTGAACAGTCAGCTGAACCTAGATGCTAAGAAACTGCGTTTAACTGATGGTACGGATGTCGATAACTTTAAGTTGGATTTCTCAATTGCAGATGTGGATAGCCAGTCATTTGACCAAATTATGTCTATCTATCAAAGCTCTCCAATGTTAGACGAGCAGGAAATTGCGAGCTTATTGCCGCATGTTGACACGCTGTTTAGCAAAGGTTTTGATTTATCCGTGAATGAGCTTTCACTTGCGTTTGGTGACGGTAAGTTCCATAACGAGTGGCAATTATCCATTCCTGAAGGTACTGACCACATTACTCAAGACCCAATGAAGTTGATGACGGCGACTACTGGTGAGCTCAGTACTTACTTCTCTGACGAATTAGTGACGCACTACCCATTTATTCAAGAAGGAATCGATGAGCTGCTCATCATGGAGTTGATCGAGAAAGTCGAGGGCGGTTATCAACTCAAAGCAGAAATCGGTGACGGTAAATTGAAGTTCGAAAATGGACATGAGTTCCCATTAGTGGCGCTACTTATGCCCGCCTTGATGCAACAACAGTAGCCAAGTATTGTTGCGGAATTAATCCAATTTAACGCTTAGTCTTTAAAAAGAGGTCGTAAGACCTCTTTTCTTGTTTTTATCGCTGCGAAAACGTGATATTAATTTCGTAATATTTACATAGCAGGAGCAATGAGCATCATGGAACAAAATACGGACAACGTATTTAACTTCAGTGCAGGGCCAGCAGGTCTGCCTAAAGCAGTTATGCAGCAAGCACAACAGGAACTAATCGATTGGCAAGGCCTTGGTACTTCGGTCATGGAAATCAGCCATCGAAGCAAAGAGTTCATCAAAGTTGCAGAAGAAGCCGAGCAGGATTTACGTGATCTTCTGAATATTCCGGACAACTATAAAGTGCTGTTCTGCCAAGGTGGTGCTCGTGCTCAATTTGCTGCTGTTCCTCTAAACTTACTTGGTGATGCCGAGACGGCAACTTACATCGACGGCGGTTATTGGGCTGAAAGTGCGGTAGCTGAAGCGAAGAAATACTGCGAGCCAGACGTATTTGATGCAAAAACAGAAATCGACGGAAAAGTAGCCGTTCTACCTGCAAACGAATGGAAAATTGCTCCAGAAGCGGCTTACGTGCATTTCTGTCCAAATGAAACCATTGACGGTATCGAGATTAACGATCTTCCAGTCACCGACAAACCAATCGTTGCTGACATGTCTTCGACGATTCTTTCTCGTGAGATTGATGTATCGAAATACGGTGTGATTTATGCGGGCGCTCAGAAAAACATTGGTCCTTCAGGCATTGCTATCGCTATCGTGCGCGACGACTTGTTAGGTATGGCGAAGCAGGTACTGCCAAGTATCTTGGATTATACTGTTCTGGCTGAGAAAGAATCAATGTTCAACACGCCACCAACCTTTGCATGGTACCTGTCTGGTCTTGTTTTCAAATGGTTGAAGGCGCAGGGTGGGGTAAAAGCGATCGAGCAAGTGAACCGCGCTAAAGCCGCACTACTGTATGATTACATCGATCAGTCTGATTTCTACCGTAATGGCGTGCACTCAGCAAACCGTTCTTTGATGAATGTGCCATTCCAACTTGCGAAACCTGAACTGGATGCGACGTTCCTTGAACTAGCCGATGCCAAAGGGCTGAAATCACTAAAAGGACACCGAGCCGTTGGTGGTATGCGAGCTTCCATTTATAACGCCATGCCGCTAGAAGGTGTACAAGCGTTAGTCGATTTTATGCAAGAGTTTGAGAAAAACTACGCATAAAATCAAATTCACTGTTATTCATTAAAGCGTCGCAATTGCGGCGCTTTTGTTTATCTCAACTCACATCACTCCAGGAAGGTAAAATGACCAAGGCGAATATTGAAGCGCTGATCAAGCAGTTCCCACTCTTGGCGCCACTTATCGATCTTAAGGAGGTTTGCTGGTTTAACCCAAACATAACCTCTTTAGCAGAAGGTTTGCCCTATGTGGGGCTAGATGAGAAAGATATTCAAGCTGCGAGTGAACGGCTAGCACGATTTGCGCCTTATTTGATGAAAGCGTTTCCCGAAACGGAAGCTTCGCATGGCATCATTGAGTCTTCTGTGGTGGATGTTCCCAAGATGAAAGTGCGTTTGGAGCAGCAATACGACACGCCAATATTGGGCCGTTTAATGCTCAAAAAAGACAGTCATCTGCCAATTTCTGGTTCTATCAAAGCGAGAGGTGGCATTTATGAAGTGCTGACCCATGCAGAAAAGTTGGCGTTTGAAGCTGGCTTACTCTGCGAAACCGATGATTACAGCAAATTGTTCAGCAATGAGTTTTGGCAGTTTTTTAAGCAGTACAGTATTGCTGTTGGGTCAACGGGTAACCTCGGTATGTCCATTGGCATCATGAGTGCAAAGCTTGGTTTTTCAGTCTCGGTTCACATGTCTTCTGATGCGCGGGAGTGGAAGAAAAATAAGCTCCGGTCACATGGCGTCAAAGTGGTGGAGTACCAGCAAGACTATGGTGTTGCCGTTGAGCAAGGTCGTAAAGAAGCTGAGCAAGACCCTAACTGCTTCTTTATTGATGATGAAAACTCGCAGACGTTGTTTCTAGGTTACTCTGTTGCGGGTGAGCGTCTAAAGCAGCAGTTTGATGACTTGGGAATCGTGGTTGATGAGCATCATCCGCTGTTTGTTTATCTACCCTGTGGTGTTGGCGGTGGGCCTGGTGGCGTGGCATTTGGTTTGAAAGTCGCGTTTGGTGATCATGTTCATTGTATTTTCGCAGAGCCAACGCACTCTCCGTGCATGTTGTTGGGCGTGCATACGGGCTTGCATGACGAGATTGCGGTACAAGATTTGGGTATCGACAACATGACCGCTGCTGATGGATTAGCAGTAGGGCGTGCGTCGGGATTTGTCGGTAGAGCGATGGAAAGGCTAATTGATGGCTTTTACACCATTGATGATGCTCGTATGTATCACCACTTGGGTGAGTTAAGTGAACTAGAAGGCATTAATCTAGAGCCTTCTGCATTAGCCGGTATGGTTGGGGTAGTGCACGTCTCGAATAATCATGCTTATCAGTCTCGAATGCAATTTGACGAAGAAAAACTCAGAAACGCCACGCATCTTGTTTGGGCAACAGGTGGAGGGATGGTTCCGGAAGATGAAATGGCGGCTTATCTCAAAAAATCAGGTCGGTAAATCAGCCTTTTATACGTACTTAACTAGCCAATTAACAATACAGGAATAACAAAAGGGCTCATCGTTTGATGAGCCCTTCTCGTCACTGAAAATCGAATTATAGAGACTGTAATAGCTGGTAGTAACGCCCTTTTTGAGCGAGTAGCGTTGGATGGTCGCCTTGTTCGATGATCTCACCTTGTTCCATCAAACAGATGCTATCCATACTTTCTAGCTCTATCAGTCGGTGTGTAATGAATACTACTGTCTTATTAGCAAAGTGTTCATTGAAAAGCGCCATCACTTTCTGTTCCGTACGCTTATCGAGACCTTCAGTTGGTTCATCCAAGAGTAGGATTGGCGCATCACGTAGCAATGCGCGAGCGATACCGATTCGGCGTTTCTCTCCACCAGATAACTGACGACCACCGTCGCCTAACCAAGCATCTAGCCCTGGAGCCTCAAGAAGGCCACCAAGTTCGACTTTTTGAAGAATCTCAGACAGTCGCTCATCACTTGCTTCTGGAGCGGCCATAAGTAAGTTGTCACGCAGTGTTCCATTCAGTACATCAACGCGTTGACTTACCACTGTCATTGCTTCTCGCAGGTCAGACTCGCTCCAATCTTGCAGTTTTGTACCACCGATTCGAACTTCACCTTGGTTAACATCCCAGTAGCGACAAAGAAGCTGAATTAGTGTTGATTTACCTGAACCTGTTTGACCTACAATGGCTGTTTTAGTGCCCACCGGTAGTGAGAGTGACAAGTCTTTCAGCACCTTTTGCTGACCGTCAGGGTAAGTGAAGTCAATGTTGTTGAATTCAATGTCTAACGTTGTGCCTTTATGTTTCGATTGCTCAGGGAAGACAACGTCAGGTTCAGCCAAAATTACTTCATTTAAACGACGAGCAGAAGTCAACGTTTGACCCAGGTACTGGAACGCGCCCGCAATAGGCATCAAAATTTCAAAACTTGCCATCGTTGCAAATGCAAACAACGCAATCCAAGGATCAGGAGCACGACCTCCTACGCCGTCTGCAGCAAACCAAAGCATCACAACCAGTGTAAGACCGTTCACAAGCATAAGCAGGCCTGAAGCCATGCCCGTTAAATTCGCGTTCACAAACTGATTAGACAAAAGCTGCTTTTGCTTCTCTAGAATGAGATTGCGATAACGCTCTTCTGCTCCAAAGATACTCAGTTCGCTGTAGCCTTGAAGCCAGTCCAGAGTCGCCACTCGCAATTGCGCTTTATGATGAGTGAGATTCTCGCCATTACTTTTACCAAGTTTATAGAACAACACTGGCCATACAAACAACATGACGGTAAGAATCGAGCCAAGCAGTAGGGCGAGATGCCAATCAAAGAACGCCAGGACAGCCGTTAAACTCAATATGCCAAAAATACCAATCACGACAGGGCTGATAAGTCGAAGGTAAACGTGATCCATCGCATCTACGTCCGCCACTAGGCGGTTGAGCAGATCGGCATCACGCATCGTAGAAACACGACCCGGAATCAGTGGTGCAAGTTTCTTAAAGAAGAAGATACGTAAATCGGTAAGCAGCTTGAACGTTGCATTGTGGCTGACGACACGTTCTCCCCATCGACCTGCGGTTCGAGCCATTGCAGCGCCGCGTACCCCGGCACCTGGTAACATGTAGTTGAAGGTTTCACGAGCAACCGTCAAGCCTGCCACCGCTGCGGCTGAAATAAACCAACCCGATAGCGTTAATAAGCCAATAGATGCAGCTAAGGTCAGAAATGCCAATAGCATACCTAGAGAAAGACCAAACCAATGTTTCTTATAGAGTTTTAGATAAGGGAGTAAATCACGCATCTAAGTTCCCCTTGTCTGTTTCACGTTGTGCGAGGTTCGCTTCCAACATGTCTTTAAATAAGCCATCTTCTGTCGACAGTGTGTCGTAATCACCACGTTGAACAATCTGGCCGTCCTGCATAACAAGAATTTGCGATACGCTTTGTAAAGGTGCCAACTGGTGAGTAATCATCAAATTCGTTGTGGCATGTGCGTACTTGTTAATGCCTTCCATGACGAGTTTTTCACTACGAGCATCTAAGCTTGCGGTCGGTTCATCTAATAACCAAAAACGACCATTTTGTAGCATAGCGCGAGCCAACGCTAAACGCTGGGCTTGGCCGACAGATAAACCACCAGAGCGGTCAGATATCGGGTAATCCAACCCATGCATTTCAACAAATTCAGCAGCATGAGAGTCATTCAAAACAGAATGAACGTCTGCATCTTGAATGTTGTGTTTGCCTAACGTGACGTTATCTCGAATGCTGCCATGTAATAGCATTGGGTTTTGACCAATCCAGCTTACGGCCTCTCGCCATGTGGCTAGATCCAGTTGTGACAATTCACAACCATTAATCTTCAAGCTACCTTGATAAGGCATGAAACCGAGGATGGTGTTTACCAAGCTTGTTTTACCTGCGCCACTTGGTCCAACTAAAGCCGTACTTTTGTTGGCTTCAAGAGAGAAGGATAGGGGACCTGCGAGCTGCTGACCTTCCGGACTAAAAATGGTTAACTGGTCCGCTTCAATATAGATAGGGCTGTTTTTATCTAACGCTTGGGTACCATCTTTGACTTGATCGACTTCCAAATCTAGAAACTCGACAATACTTTCTGCTGCGCCAACCGCTTGCTGTTTCGCATGGTAGAACGTGCCCAAATCACGTAATGGCTGATAAAACTCTGGCGCAAGAATCAGAATGAACAAACCAGCAAACAGCGTAACACCTGTGCCGTAGTAGCCGAAATCGAGCTCTCCGATATAACTAAAGCCAAAGTAGACGGCGGTAATTGCGATAGAAATGGAAGTGAAAAACTCTAAAACCGCAGAAGATAGAAACGCGATTTTCAGAACGTCCATGGTACGAGTACGAAAGACTTCCGAAGCACCCTTCAGAGTTTCAGTTTCAGATTTTGTTCTATCGAATAAGCGAATGGTCGTCATTGCTTGCAAGCGGTCATAAAAGTGACCGGACAAACGCTGCATCGCTTTAAAGTTTTTACGGTTTGCTTCTGCGGCTTTCATCCCAACCAGTGCCATGAAAATAGGCACTAGTGGTGCTGTGACGAGGAAGATCAAGCCTGCCGCCCAGTTTACTGGGAATACGACAACCAAAATAATGAAAGGCACTAATACCGATAATGACATCTGAGGCAAGTAGCGAGAGAAGAAATCTTGCATATCTTCTACCTGCTCTAAGATGAGCGTCGCCCAGCTGCCGGCAGGTTTGCCTTTGATGTAAGCGGGCCCAAGTTTATGAACTTTATCTAAAATGAGTTGGCGAATATAAACTCGAATTTGCTCACCGCAACGGTAACCGGCAAGCTCTCGACCCCAGGTACAAGCAGCTCGACCGATAACCGTGCCACCAAGCCCAACAAAATGCCATATGAGGTCGGCTTTGTCGACTTGGTCAATGATTAACTGGTGCAGAATGGAGGCGAGCAGGGCTGCTTGAGCCAATAAAAACACGCTTGAAAGTACGCCTAGGCCTATCGCAATCATAAGCCAGCGCTTGGCTAACTTACTTTGTTGCTTAAGCCACTTATTCAAGCTGCTTTGCTTTTTCTTATCCATCGTGAAGGCTTAATGATAATTGTTTTAATGAGGCGGTAGTATACAAAAGAAAACCCAGCGGGAATACCGCTGGGCTTTAAGGATATGACACAAATGTGAAAAGTTATTTGTCACCAAGTGAGTCTAAGAAACGCTCAGCATCTAATGCCGCCATACAACCTGTACCTGCTGATGTGATAGCTTGACGGTAGTTATGGTCCATAACGTCGCCTGCTGCAAATACACCTTCAATGCTAGTTTGTGTAGCGTTGCCTTCTAGGCCAGACTTAACGATGATGTAGCCATCTTTCATGTCTACTTGGCCTTCAAAGATTTGTGTGTTTGGCTGGTGGCCGATCGCAATAAACGCGCCCATCACTTCAAGGTCTTCAGTCGCACCTGTGTTGACGTCTTTAATACGAACGCCAGTTACGCCCATGTCGTCGCCAAGTACTTCATCGAGAGTTCGATCGGTATGAAGAACGATATTACCGCTTTCAACTTTATCCGTCAGACGTTTCACAAGGATCTTCTCTGCACGGAATGAATCGCGGCGGTGGATCAGGTGAACTTCTGACGCAATGTTAGATAGGTAAAGTGCTTCCTCAACAGCAGTGTTACCACCGCCCACAACTGCAACTTTCTGATTACGGTAGAAGAAACCGTCACAGGTTGCACAAGCAGAAACGCCGCGACCTTTAAATGCTTCTTCAGACTCAAGGCCAAGGTATTTTGCTGATGCACCCGTAGAAATAATCAATGCGTCACATGTGTACTCGCCAGAATCGCCTTTTAAACGAAATGGGCGTTGTGATAGTTCTACTTCGTTGATGTGATCAAACACGATCTCAGTTTCGAAACGCTCGGCGTGCTCTTTCATGCGATCCATCAATGCAGGACCTGTCAGACCTTCAGCGTCGCCGGGCCAGTTTTCAACTTCAGTAGTGGTGGTTAGCTGACCACCTTGTTGCATTCCCGTCACAAGCACAGGGTTTAGGTTGGCACGCGCTGCGTAGACGGCAGCTGTGTATCCTGCTGGACCAGAACCAAGAATTAATAGTTTACAATGTTTTACGTCGCTCATTATGGCTCCAAAAAGGGCTGAACATTTCCCTCGATTGTATGGAAATTCTTAGTGCTTTAAAAGCATAAACAACGATTGTGATCGAATAATTGGTTATAGATTAGAACCCACTAAAGATTGATAAAGAACGTTGACTTCTAGCATAAAATTCTATTCGTAGTAGAGAAGTCTAGTTTCAAATATCGCCAAAGCGCAAAACTGAAACATGGTTCTGTATTTTTGCTTTGGATTGGTTTGTTGTGTTGTTTTTGTTGTTTTGTTGAAGCTATCAACGTTAAAAGCTGGCAATTACAGAATATTTGCGTAACCTAGTGTGTAAATTAAATGTTAATTAATGTGCCTCATTAAAGGAGACAATGATGTTACATTCACGTGAGAATACTCTGCATTTAACACAGCTCAGCATGGCAGCAATTGAGCAGCTTTCCCCATCGTTTGAAGAACTGCCTCGTACCGAGCATGCAGATGGTCAGTATCGACTAAGACGTTATTCTGTGGTTGGTTTTGATAATGGCAAAGTCATTGACTTAAACAAAAACAGCTTTGTTCAATCGTCTGATATCAACCGATTCCAAGGTGATGTTGTAAGACAATTTGAGCCGATTGAGAAGGATATTCTCACCAGTGATGGTTTCCGAGAAATGTGCGAATTGTTTGTCAATGCGAATCATCTGCCTAACGGCCAGGAAATAGAAATTCACCAAATCCGAATCACAGCGCTAGAAGAAGAAACTCAAGTGGCACCTGAAGGTGTGCACCAAGACGGTTTTGATCACATTGCAATGGTTGGCGTAGGACGCCATAACATCATTGGTGGTGACATCATGCTGTACAGTAGTCATAACCAAGCCCCATTTTTCCGTAAGGTGTTAGAAACGGGGGAGGTTGCAATATTGGCAGACAGTAAACTGTGGCACAACGCGTGCCCAATCCGTTCTGTCATTGATGATGAAGCGGGTCATATGGATGTGTTTGTACTCACGGCTACGGATAAGCGCAATGAACTTCAATCTTAATCTGATCAGAGAGCAGTTTCCGGCACTCGCTCAATACCATAACGACAAACCTGTGACGTTTTTTGATGGTCCTGGCGGGTCACAGGTACCTCAATCAGTGCTAGATAGCATGGTGGGGTATTTAGGTCGTTTCAACGCCAACTTAGGCGGGCATTATTTTTCTAGCCAAAAGACGGTTGACGTGATGCAAAACGCACGCGAGTCAGCGCAAGCTCTGCTTAACGCGCCGTCATCTGGCAATATCGTCTTCGGCGCGAACATGACATCGTTAACCTTTCAGCTCAGCCGTGCGATTAGCCGAGATTGGCAAGAGGGAGATGAGATCATTGTTTCTGCTTTGGACCACTATTCGAATGTGTCTAGCTGGCAGCAAGCGGCAGAAGATAAAGGCGTTACGGTTCATCAGGTTCGTATCAACGAAGATGATTGTACGTTGGACTTGGAGCATTTAAGCAGTCTTCTTTCTGATAAAACGCGCCTTGTAGCGGTGACCTATGCATCGAATACGACTGGTTCTATCGTGGATGTGCAGCGAGTAGTAAGCATGGCGCACAACGTTGGGGCACAAGTTTATGTGGATGCCGTTCATTATGCGCCGCATCATTTGGTTGATGTTCAAGCGTTAGGCTGTGACTTTTTAGCTTGCTCAGCTTACAAGTTTTTCGGCCCGCACGTTGGTATTGCTTACATAGCCGATCAGTGGCTGCACAGTATTCGTCCGTACAAAGTCGAGCCTGCTACCAATATTGGCCCAGGCCGATTTGAAACGGGGACGCAAAGTTTTGAAGGTCTTGCTGGTGTCGTTGCTGCGGTTGAGTATCTGGCTCAATTTGGTGAAGCCAGTTTACCCCTTCGTCAACGATTGGAGCAAAGTTACCAATTGTATGAACAACATGAGCAACGCTTGAGTGAGCGATTCTTACAGCGTCTGAGTGCACTAGATGGTGTCAATCTATTTGGCATTGCGAAAGAAGATAGCCAGCTCCGCACACCAACTTTTGCGCTAACATTCGACCGATATTCTCCAGAGTTTATCGCGAAAACGCTGGGTGAACACAACATCTGTGTTTGGAACGGCCACTTTTATGCGCTGGGCTTAGTTCGTCAACTTGGTCTAGAAGAGTCGGGTGGTGTGGTACGAATTGGTTGCATGCATTACAACACAATAGAAGAAGTCGACATGTTGTTCGATGTACTAGAAAACATCCTTGATGCGTAACTGATTATATCTTCCTGATAGAAAAAAAGCTCGAGTTAAACTCGAGCTTTTTCGTTTTTATTTCAACAAACCAGCTATATATATGTATATGCAGCTAGGCGCTTACTTCCACTTCATAGGAAGTGAATTTTCTTACGTTGATCACGCCAGTGTCAAAAATGAGGTATTGACCTTTGATGCCTTGCAAAGTGCCAGTAACAACCGGGTTTTTATCGAAATTATGCGAGGTGATCTTAGTTGGGTGCTGTTGCACCGGATAGCTAAGGTCGGTAATGCTTTCGCTTAATATTTCAATTGCATCTTCACCGAATTGCTGTTTTATCTCAGCAATCTTATCTTCGACTAAAGGTAATAGCTCAGCAAAACGATCTTGCAGTGCCATTGGTTCACCATCGCCTTTCAGCAGTGTGCGCCAATTGGTTTTATCTGCGATGTGTTTCGCCAGTTCAACTTCAATTAATCCGGAGATATGTCGAGTTTTTACCTTAAAAATTGGCAAACCCTGAGTCGCACCTTGATCAATCCAACGAGTTGGGATTTGCGTGTGACGAGTGATACCAACTTTTAAGCTGGATGTATTGGATAGGTAGACAAAGTGATCCACCATGCAGTTCTCTTCGCCCCATTGTGGCTCGCGACAAGTCCCTTGGTCGTAGTGGCAAGTCTCTGGCTTCATGATGCACATATCGCAGCTTGCTAGCTTTTTCATACAGACAAAACAATGGCCTTGCGAATAACTCTTTTTCGTTTTCTTACCACATGAGCAACAAAAAATATTGCCCGTGTGAGTCAGTGTGAGCGTTTTACCCAGAAACGGCGATAGATCAATTTCTTCCTCACCAACAGGTAGACGGTAACTGACAGCACCGTCCAGAGATGCACGCATTTTATTTAGCGTACCAGTTGCAATTAATGACATGACATTACTCATTATTGTGTTTTTGCACAGTATATCCGAAGTGGTGATGAGATGCAGGGTTGACAGGCACATTAAAGCGAAATGTATCGCTCTGAAATGTTATGCACTGGCCTTCATGGGTTAGGAAATACGGCTGTGAAATGCTTCGCAAATAACAAGTGAACCGCATTTTTGAGAGATTTAAAAACGTGATAACGGTTCAAAACACGTTACCATGTATCGAAAGTAAGAACGAAGACTAAAAGTAATTTTGTTTCTTGATAAATGGCTTTGTTTGAAGTTCGAAAAATCATTGAGTACATTGTGTTGTATATAAGCTGAGCAGGTCACTCGCCCATGAAGTGGATCCATAAATTTATCTTTGCCCTCTCTATTTGCACTATTAGTTTGGTTGCGCTTTATAGTGTTCTTGGCGATACACGAAAGCTGACCATTACACCAGAACATTTCAATATCTATGCGACTAAAGACGCCAGCGAAGGTGGCTTGAGTGAGGCTGATATTATTTACGATAAGCAAAGCCTAGTTCTCAGCTGTGACTTAAAGCAAAGCTCGTATGCTTGGCCTTATTGCGGAATCTCTGTTTATACCGATTCCACAACGCCAACACAGGGGATTGACCTTTCCAATTACCATACGATTCGATTGAAAGTGAGATATGAAGAGGCGGGGGGGGGGCCCAATCCGAGCCATGATTTGCGTTTATATCTGCGCAACTATAACCCTGAGTATTCCAAACCAGACGACGAGTACACGATTAAATACAATGGCATGCAGTTTTCTCCGTCCGGTTCAAACGACATCATCGAAATTCCGATTAAAAATTTACAGGTGATGACGTGGTGGTTAGTAGACAACAAAGTCGCGATTGAACACTCTGCACCTGAATTTTCAAACATCACACGTATTGATATCGCGACCGGATCTGGTGCGGCACTTGGCGAGCACAAAATTGTGATTGATAAAATTGAGTTTGAAGGCGCTTACCTTGCACAAGAAACGTTACTGTATGCGCTCTTACTCTCTTGGATGGCGCTTGGACTGGCATTTTCGCTGCACGAATTACGAAAAAATCGAGTCGCTTATGAAAAAGCGAAAAAACGTCATCGTCATTTAGAGAAGGTGAATGGTACGTTGCGAGCTCAAAACTATGAGTTTGCAGAGTTGGCGCATCGCGATGCGTTGACGGGAGCGATGAACCGTCACGCAGTTCAGCACTGGCTTGAGCAGCAATCACGGCAAGTTCGCTGGGGGCATAGTACATTCAGTATCCTTTATATGGATTTGGATAAATTTAAGAAGGTGAATGACAAATTTGGGCACCAAATGGGGGATGACATATTGCGCGAATTTGTCATGGTGGTGGCAAGTTCCATCTACCCAGATGACCGACTTGTTCGTTGGGGGGGAGAAGAATTTGTTGTATTTTGCCCTGACACCAATATTGATCAAGCTGTGAAGAAGTCGGAAATGATTCGCAAAAATGTGGAGAGTCATTTGTGGGTACACGGTGAATCATTAACATGCAGCATTGGCGTCGCCCAAATGCAAAATGAACGCGTCTCAGAAACCATGGCGAGAGCAGATGAAGTGCTCTATCAAGCGAAGCGCAATGGTCGTAACCGGGTCGAGGTTCATTATGGTTTGCTTGCCTGCGAAAAGAAGCAAGCCTAACGATTCGTCACTCAAAGGAATAAAAAAAGGTGGCCAACTGGCCACCAAGAGGGAAACTGCTGAACACCACTTAGGGGGAAGTTTAGGTCATCGATATGATTACCGTGAGCAGCAGTGTAGTGCTAATCGAACTTGCTATTTTTTACCAGAACAACCAAGCGAAAAGCGTTAGTGCAGCAATACAGGCAATGTTTAAGACGAAGCCAATTCGCATCATTTCTTTTTGCTTGATATGACCCGTACCGAACACAATCGCGTTTGGAGGTGTTGCAACTGGTAACATAAATGCACAAGATGCAGCGACGGCAATCAATGCAGAGAGAATGACCGGAGACATGCCTAAGGCCTCTGCGATGGTTGCAAATACAGGGACCAGCAGTGCAGCACTAGCGGTGTTACTTGCAAACTCAGTCAAGAAGACAACAAAAGCAACCACTGCAAGAATCGTTAGAAGAATACCGGCTTGCTCAAGGAAGCCTGACAAGCTATGAGCCAAAAATACGCTTGTTCCGGTTGCTTTTAGGACGTTACTCAAACAGATGCCACCACCAAATAGGATTAACACACCCCAGTCGGTTGTTTTCTCAATATCTTTCCACTCTACAGCGCGAGAAGCCCCAAGTAGAAGGATGGCGCCAATGGCTACAAGAGTATCGAACTTAGCGAAGCCACCCAGCATAGCGTTAATAGGCTTACTGAAAATCCAAAGCGTGACCGTCAGTAAGAAAATCGCCAGCGTAATCATTTTGCCGTTTGTCCACTCGACTGGTTGATGGTCAAGATCAAACTTGTGGCTAAGATCAGGCTTAGTCATGGTGTACAACACGAGAATAGCGATTGGCATTAGTACTAATGAGATAGGCACACCGAGCTTCATCCACTCAGTAAAACTTAGGCCGACTTCAGCTGCTGCAATGGCGTTTGGTGGGCTACCAACCAGCGTTGCAATACCACCAATCGAAGCACTGTAAGCGATGCCGAGCAGAACAAACAAAAAGGTATTGTGATTTTTCTTCGCGTCTAGCTTTGTCATCACACCCAGTACAAGGGGCAGCATCATAGCAGCAGTGGCGGTGTTTGAAATCCACATTGATAGGCCAGCACTCACACCAAATAGCATGAATACAGCGACAGACATTTTGCCTCGTGCGAGTAACAGCACTTTATCAGCAATAGCTTGGTCTAACTTCTGTTTATGCAAAGCTGCAGCAAGTGCAAAACCACCTAAGAATAGAAAGATGATGGAGTTGGAGAAGTTGTTCAGTGCGGTCTGAGTGTTAAACACGCCTAAAAATACCGCAAGTAATGGTATGAGCAGCGCGGTTATGCTGACGTGAATCGCTTCGGTTAGCCAAAGAATAGCAACAAAAACTAAGATGCTCAGGCCGGTTACTACTTGTGGCTCAAAGGGTAGGGTATTAAACAAGATAATGAACAATACGATATTCGCGTTCAAAATCATGCTGTTGCGAGTGAAGAACCAGTTCTTCAATGTCACAGCGAGTGCGGTCATGGGTAGTGCTCCTTTTGCATTGCCTTTTGTCGGTTTTTTTATGGCAAAGTAACTGACTTGTAGTTATTTATTGATTAAATGTTACTTGGAATACAAAAAAGAGTTTTGCCTGAATCGTAGAGCAAATTAGAAAATGTGATGTTGAGAATTGGAAATGGGTAGAAAACTACCCATTTGTTTTATAGAAATGTTATTAGCCTTGTGAGCTGCGTTGTTCCTCTATTCGACGGGAACTTGCAGAGGCTCATTAGATATTTTTTCAGGCTCTTTTACTGCAACGATAGGCTCTTGAGGACCAAGAAACTTGGGCTGCGTATTAATAATGTAGAGGTCTAAAAAGGCTTTCACACGGGCGAGCAACTCTCGAATACGCATTGATGTTTTTTGTTTGTTTGTCGTAGGTCCTGCTACCGCAAGACACTGCGCATCAATGTTGTAAGCATCGGCAATAAACAGCGCTCGCTCACAATGAAAGCGCTGAGTCACAATCAGAAAGCGCTCCGAAGCAAAAATCTTTTTCGCCCTCACAATCGAATCTAGAGTACGAAAGCCAGCATAATCAAGGTGAATCACTTCCTCAGGCACACCGGCTTTAAGTAAGTCGCGTTTCATCGTCCACGGTTCGTTGTAGGAGCGATGGGCGTTATCGCCACTCAATAAAAACTGTTTTACTTTGCCTTGGTTGTAAAGCTCAATCGCCGCATTAATGCGATGAGTGTAGTAAGTGTTGAGGATCTTACCGATGTATTTACTGGTACCGAGAACCACAGCAACCTCATGTTGAGGTATTTGTTCGTATTCAGTGAAAATGCTTTCTTTGGCTTGTAAAACCACCCACCGGTCGATGGCAATAACAGAAACAAGCAGACTAAGTACAGAGATCGACAAAATCAAAGCAAGTCGCTTCCAGGAAAATTTCAGCTTCCACTTTGATCTTATGCGAGAAAACAACAAAACGTTTTATATCCTTAACTAAAAATGTAGTTCTCATCATATCTGATAGAAACAAAAAGAGAGAAGCCCATTTATGCCAAAATCTGGTTAGGATGATAAAAAATTAAAAGCCCCTACATGGTAGGGGCTAATTATTAAACGAAATGTCTCAAGCTTAAAACGCAGTGCGTTTGTAGCGACGGTAAACCGGCTGCCAGAACGATTGCTCAATCGCTACGTTTAATGCTTCATCAGTAATTTCTAATGCCACACCTTGTTCGATTGCCTTCTTACCAACAGCAAACGCGATTTTTTTCGATACCGAGTGAATCTCTTCCAACGGTGGAAGTAGTGCACCACGACCGTTGATTGCTAGAGGAGAGCATGTTGCGAGCGCACGGCTCGATTCCATTAGCATTTCGTCGGTGACACGTTTTGCGTTTACAGCAAGTACACCAAGGCCAATGCCTGGGAAGATGTAGCTGTTGTTACATTGTGCAATCGGGTAAGTGCGACCTTCATGAACCACAGGCTCAAATGGGCTACCTGTTGCAACCAGTGCTTCACCATTTGTCCAGCGAATGATGTCGTTAGGTGTTGCTTCTACGCGGCTTGTTGGGTTCGATAGTGGGAAGACAATCGGACGCTTACAGTGTTTATGCATTTCTTCGATGACTTCTTGGCTAAATAGGCCAGGAGCACCAGAAACACCAATCAGTACCGTTGGTTTGGCGTTACGCATAACGTCGAGGAGTGAGAAGCCATTTCCTTCATTTTCCCACTCTTTCGTATTGGTATGTTTCTGCACCAGGCGTTGTTGGAAATCAAGAAGGTTAGGCATACCTTCTTGTAACAGACCCCAACGGTCAACCATGTAAACTTGTGAGCGAGCTTGCTCGTCAGAAATCCCTTCCGATACCATTTGTGCGATGATCGCTTCTGCGATACCGCAACCAGCAGAGCCAGCGCCCAAGAAGGTGATACGCTGTTTAGACAGCTGAGTACCTGCTGCTTTACAGGCGGCAAGTAGAGAGCCCACAGTAACGGCCGCCGTGCCTTGAATATCATCATTGAAGCAGCACACGCGATCTTTGTAACGCTCAAGAAGAGGCATCGCATTTTTCTGAGCAAAGTCTTCGAACTGGATCAAGGCATCAGGCCAACGGCGCTGTACTGCTTGAATAAACTCTTCTACAAATGCATCGTATTCTGCACCCGTAATACGAGGGTGACGCCAACCCATGTACATCGGATCAGCTAAACGTTGCGGGTTATTGGTACCCACATCAAGCACGATTGGTAGCGTGTAAGCAGGGCTGATACCACCACACGCGGTATAAAGTGACAGTTTACCAATAGGAATACCCATGCCGCCGATACCTTGGTCACCCAAGCCAAGGATACGTTCACCATCTGTCACAACAATCACTTTAACGTTGTGGTTTGCTGCATTATTCAGCAAGTCGTCAATACGGTCACGGTTCGGATATGAAATGAATAGACCACGACCACGGCGGTAAATGTTAGAGAAGTTTTCACATGCTGCGCCGACAGTTGGCGTGTAGATGATAGGCATCATCTCAGAAATGTGGTTTTGCACTAGGCGGTAATACAGTGTTTCGTTGGTGTCTTGGATATTACGCAGATAAATGTGCTTATCCATATCGCTTTCGAAACTCTTGTATTGCTGGTAGGCACGTTCCACCTGCTCTTGGATTGTTTCGGTAGACTCTGGAAGCAAGCCTTCTAAGTTGAATGAACTACGTTCTTCAGCAGAGAATGCACTGCCTTTGTTCAAAAGAGGGGTTGCTAAAAGAGCCGGACCCGCATATGGAATATATAGTGGGCGTTTATCGTTGTTCATTGGGTGCCTTATGTAGGGTTGAAGGATGCGCACCAAATTTTAACGGGTTCACCATTTAGTTGTAAACATGCGTTGATGCACATCAATGTAATGTCGCAAAAAAACTCAGATACCGCCGAAAATATCGGCAATATTGGTTGTTTAGAGATACCTAAAGCAGGATTTTTTTACTTGGGTATAATGTTCTGCATCATCAAATCAAATCCAATTTCTATGTTTCAACTACCTATCGACAGCCTGCAAGCTGAGTTTGACCAACATGTGAACCAAAACCATCTCGTGGTGGAAGCCGAAACCGGGTCAGGTAAATCTACCCGTTTGCCTATGTGGGCGGCAAAACACGGACGCGTGCTGGTTATTGAACCACGTCGAATTGCTTGTACCTCGTTGGCTGAATATCTTGCGGAGCAATCTGGTGAGCCAATAGGTCGCAAAGTCGGTTACGCGATCAAGCTTCATGCCTACTTTGATGAAAAAACCGAAGTTGTATTTGTGACTCCGGGAGTCGCACTGCGTTGGTTTGCGGAAAACAAGCTAGCAGGCTTCGATATCGTGATAGTGGACGAATTTCACGAGCGACGCTGGGATATTGATCTATTAACCGCAATTTTGAAGCAAGAAAATCAACATCGGTTGATCGTCACTTCCGCTACGCTGGAGGGCGAAAAGCTAGCGCGTTACCTGAATGCGAAGCGTCTGCGATCTGAAGGGCGTTGCTTTCCAGTCACGGTGACACATCGTTCTTTAGACAGCCGTTATTTACCGAATAAGAAGGGATGTGAACAAGAGGTTTTCAGAGCGGTAAAAGAAGCATTGGAAGATGAAGATGGCGATATTCTTGTTTTCCTGCCTGGACGCAAAGAGATCACCCAATGTGCTCAGATGCTACAAAGTTGCGGCGAAGTCATGGTGGTCAAACTTCATGCCTCGGTTAGTGATGAAGAACGGCACCGCGCGTTAACTACGCAAAAACAACGAAAAGTCGTATTGGCAACCAATGTTGCGGAAACCTCCTTAACGATACCTAACATCCGAGTTGTCATTGATAGCGGCTTAGAGCGCAGAACTGTACAACGAAATGGACGTACAGCACTGACGCTAACCAACATTTCTAAGGCCAGTGCCGCGCAGCGAATGGGGCGAGCAGGTCGCGTTGCCGAAGGGGCTTGTATTCGTCTATATGGTGAGCACGCGCCTTTAGAGTTGGTGACACCTCCAGAATTACACAGAGAAGAGCTCGTCGAGCCCATGCTGGCAGCAGCTTGTTGTGGGTATCGTCTCTCAACACTCGATTTTCTCGACTCAATTCCCCCAAAGTCGCTAGAGGCATCTCATTCGACGTTGTTATCTATGGAAGCGATTGATGAGGATGGCAATGTCACGCAGCACGGGAGAAAAGTATATCCACTACCCATTGATGCACTGTTTGCCGATCTTGTTACCAGAATTCAAGCGAAGCCAGAGAAGGAAGCAATGATTGATTTGGCTGCCGCCTTATCTGTGCCTGCGCAGCTCTATCAGCGACAAAGTGGTGAAGTTGCTGAGCTTCTATCTCAAGAGGAACCATACGGATGTGATGCCTCTTTGCTTATCCGTTTGGTTCGGGGGGAACGACTTCCGGGCATTGTCATTGATGCCAGCGCACTCGAAGAGGCACAAGGTTTAGCGAAACAAATGCGAGAAGTATTTGAATTACCGGAACTTGACGTTGCCTCTCGATATAAACGTGAAGCGCTCTTTTTCTCCATCGCCTCATTACACCCTGAGCTTGTGTTTGTCCGACGAGCTCGTCGAAGAGATGCTCTAGGAAATGGCGTAGTCGAGATGCTGGTTGGGCGTAACAGCCGCTTTCCTGATAAAGAAGACGCGGCCATTGTGCTAGATAGCCATAGCGTGCCAGGACGAGGCGTTAAGCAAACACTAAACCTCGCATCGGTCATGATGCCTATCCCGCTGACGTTGTTACGCGAACTTGAACTAGGGGAGTGGCAACAAGGCGAGACGAATTATGAAGAGGAGACCCCAAGAGCAACGATGCATTTGGTCTACGCCGGGCGAACAATCTGTTCTGAACATCAAGCGTTACAAGGTGATGTTGCTGTTCAGTCTATTGTCGAAATGATAGAAGACGAGACACTGTTACCAGGTTTTGCTTCTCAAAGAAAACAACAAATCCAGCACTGGAAACTCTACAACGCATTGGGCCTTAATGTCGAAGGAGAAGAGGTTAACGACTTGGCCTCCTTGACATTTTCTAGCTGGTTAAAGGATCAGTTGGAAACATTAGGCGTTGAAAATGTCGATGATATGGCGTTGTTTGAACCGGAAGACTTTACATTTAACGGTGTTCCAGAATGGGAATACGACGATTTCACGGAGCAGTACCCTTTAGAACTTTCGCTGCCAGAACTCCAACTGGATGTTGAGTATTACGCGTCTCGCAAGCTGGTACAGGTCATTTATCGAGAGGGAAACCGTAAGGGAGACCCGAAGCGCTGGGAGCTGCCACGCTGGGCTGGTTGGAAGATACAGTATAAAAAGGCCAGTCGAGTGATTGATGTGAAGTAGGTAGGCGGATGACGTTGTGACAAGAATTGATATTTTCTTGGTGAATCTATAATGATTTCATATTGATAGCGTTACTTACGTGTTGTTTTTAGTTTCTTAATTGAAATATTAATCAATTGAATGCTTATATATGGCGAAGCTGTACATCAGTTGTTACAAAGCTGGTTTTAATATTTCCTTTTGCATGTAAATTAGGGCATAAAAGACGAATGTTTTATATCCCATTGCTATATCAAAACAGTTGAACGATATTTGGTATATCTCATTTTCGAGTGTTGGGGGCATAGAATGGATCAACAAGGAAAGACGTGCATTGAATTCGACTACACTAGCTTTTTAGGGGCGACAGGTAGTAAAAAATGGACCTTCTTAGAGGCATTTGCCACCATCGCGCCTATTTTCGGTTTGATGTGGAAACAGAACATTGCGGAATTGAGCAAGCCTGAAGATCGGTTGTGGGATGCCGCATTAAAATCGATGTCTTCTCGTAAAAGTGATGAATCCAATTTGGTCCGCTTAACCCAGTTAGCTAAACATGAAGGGATCAATGAATTGCGAGTCGTTATGCCATATTCGCTCGATGTTCAGCAAATCGAGTACATAGAATCTCGCAGTCAGTTGAAGGTGGACACGTCAGAACAAGATGTCCTTAACATCAAGTTTTAGGCTGAGCATTTCCACTTCATCAATGTACCACTTAACAATAGTGCAATGAAAAGCGACCTCAAAGTAGGTCGCTTTTTTATTTTGAGGTTTTTGTCACAGGTCTTGGAAGTGTGATGAATATAGAGTATTTGCACTTAAATTAACAAAAATGTAACGTTTGGAAATGCAATTGTCATAACTAGCTTCTAACTTTGTGTTTTTAGGACAAATTACCGACTAAGTGGTTGGTACTGTAAGTTCGAATTAACGTCCCTTATTGGCACACAAGGATGATTGAGTCACCACGTCATTTGGGCATAAAAACAAACACAATAAGAAAGGAAGTCAATATGTCTTTGTCTCGTCGAGACTTTATGAAAGCTGCCTCTTCAACGGCGATTGTTACCGGGTTGGTGGGCTGTGGTAGCGATGCTAGTGAATCTGTTGCGGTTACCTTTGAGCACGGGGTGGCGAGTGGAGATCCTACTCAAACACAAGTAATCATTTGGACTCGTGTTACGACCTCAGCAAGCTACGCAGATGTAAGCTGGCAAGTTTCATCTAACGAAAATTTTACTGATATCGTGCAAAGTGGCACTTTTGCCACAGACACGAGCCGAGATTTCACGGTAAAAGTTGATGTTCAAAACCTCAACGCAAATTCTCACTATTACTATCGATTCATGGTTGGAGATGTCACTAGCGAAGTCGGGCAAACTCAAACATTACCAGAGGGTGGTGTAGAAAAGGCATCCATGGCCGTTGTTTCTTGCGCAAACTATCCTGCTGGTTATTTCCATGTGTATCGAGAGATCTTAAATCAACATGAGCAAGAACCGTTTGATGTGGTACTTCATCTCGGTGATTACATTTATGAGTATGGGGCTGGTGGCTACGCTAGTGAAGATGCTGAGGCACTAGGGCGAGAGCCAAGCAAAGGCACTGAATGCATTACCTTAGATGATTACCGAAAACGGTATGCGCAATATCGCCAAGATGCTGATCTGCAAGCGTTACATGCGAGCCTACCAATGATTGCAGTCTGGGATGACCATGAGCTTGCAAATGATAGTTGGAAAAATGGTGCGGAAAACCATCAAGAAGAGGAAGGCAGCTTTAATGATCGTCGTGCAGCTGCGGCTGCCGCGTGGACAGAATGGTTGCCCGTTCGTGAAAACACTTTCTCAAACATGCTGATTTACCGTCAGTTTTCGTTTGGAAGTTTAGTCAATTTGATGATGCTCGACACGCGACTTGTGGGGCGTGATAAACCGTTGGATTACTTCTCGCTCAGCTCTCCAACGATGGAAGCGATTGGCGGTTTAGTTGCTCAGTCGCGCAGTGAAGACCGAGAGCTGTTAGGCGCTGACCAACTCGCTTGGCTGATGGATGCGTTCAGTACGCACGACGCAACTTGGAATGTGCTAGGGCAACAAGTGTTAATGTCTCGTATGGAGCTGCCAAGTTCGGTGATGACCGCTATGTTTCAATTGTTTACTGCCACTGAAGACCAAAAAACAGAGGCGTTATTAGCGGTAAACTCTGCGATTACGGGTTATCTCTCTGACCCAAGTTTAGATACCATTGCTTTGCCATATAACCTAGATGCATGGGATGGTTACTACGTTGAGCGAGAGAAAGTTTATCAACTGGCCAAAGCCAGCAGTGGTAACTTTGTCTGCTTGGCAGGAGATACGCACAACGCATGGGCAAGTGAGCTTAAAGACGTATCTAAGCATCCTATCGGGATAGAGTTTGCAACTAGCTCGGTGAGTTCCCCTGGGCTAGAGGCCTACCTAGCGTTAGATCCTGTTGCGATCGCTCAAATGGAATACACGTTGCCGCACTTAGTGTCAGAACTACAGTGGGCAGACATCAAACAGCGTGGCTTTATGCGCGTTACTTTTACGCCCGACAAGGCAGAGTCGACCTGGTATTTCGTATCAACGATTAAAGACAAAACATATCAGGTGACGACCAAGTCAGCCTCCACAACTGATGGTACTACGTTAAATATCGGCTAAACTGAGCCTAATACGAAAAAAGTCCGCAAGGCTATTGCGGACTTTTTATTGGAAAGCGTTTAGCTAATCTAGCGACAGTGCTAGTCAATCAATCCGTATTCTTTGCTCAGAACTTCGATGATTTCCGCTTTCGGATTCTCACTCAAATGAATCGGCTTTCCTGTAATCTTCTCGGCAATACCAATGTAGGTGCTCGAAATCGCCATCAAAGATTCGACGGGTAAAGCATTATCACGAGCGAGTGCTTCGCGCTCTGGCATACGTTCTTTGTTTAGCAAGATATCTGGGTCAGGGAAGTGGTTAAGTAGGAACTGGCGGAAACCTTCTTTTGAGTTCTCTACGATGTGACCTGCTTGGTACTCTTTAGCATCCCATATACGAGACGAGTCTGGTGTACCCACTTCATCCATGTAAATCAGCTTTTCATTACCAGCAGCATCATCAACATAACCAAATTCGAATTTGGTATCGACAAAGATTTGGTCGATTTCTTCTAACGCTTGGCTGATAACGTTAAAGCCTTCTTTCAGCAGTTTTTCGTAGAGTGCGATATCGTCAGCGCTTGAGAAGTTAAATGCTTCGTAGTTGTCTACGATATTTTGACGAGTAATATTAACGTCATCCGCTTCAGGCACACCGGGAATACCTTTTAGAATGCCTTTTGTGGATGGGGTCATGAGCAACTCTGGCAGTGCTTTGTCTTTTCCTAACCCTTCAGGAAGTTGGATTCCACAAAACTCGCGCTCGCCATTTGCGTAAGCGCGCCACATCGAACCCGTGATGTATTTGCGGCAGATGGCTTCGATTTTTACAGGTTTGGCTTTTTGTACAAGCCAAACAAAAGGGTGAGGAATGTCTAGAATGTGGCTATCTGCTAAGCCATTTTCTTTGAATAGTTTGAACCAGTGATTAGAAATCGCATTAAGCGCAGCCCCTTTACCCGGGACACCATTAAGACCACCTTCAGCATGCCAAATACAATCGAATGCAGAGATTCGGTCGCTAATCACCATGATAGCCAAAGGCGCATCTGGAGCGACATCGTATCCTTTTTCTTTGATCAGTCGGGCACTGTCTTCTTCAGTTAACCAGTAAACTGAACGAACTTTTCCGCTATGAACGGGGTTATGGGTGCGAATTGGCAGGTCGTCATTGACGGCAAGTACTTGAGTAGCAAGGCTCATTGCGACATTCCTATCATCTTAATCAAACGTCAGAAAGAGAAGATATTCAGCAAAATGTGGGCGCTGAATAAATCGAATGTGGGCATCATACCAGAACTATTTTAACTCGCCAGAGAAAAAGCAAACGTTTGCCTGTTTTCTTTAATACAAAAAAAAGCCCCCTTAAAAAGGAGGCGAGATGCAGGATGGATAACGTCGAACTTATTAGTGGTACTTATTAACTCTGCCTTCGACGAAAAAGACTTCACACTGATAGCGTTGCGCCATGTCGTGCAACATCGATTGATTCATAAGTGCAATTTTATTTGATGCGACAACAGCACTGGCATTACCTGATCGGATGGCTTTGATCACGATCTCGACTTCTGAAAGCTGTTGAGAAGGCTTCATTTGAATCACGTTTCTACAGCAAATATTAGAAGCAGTGAGTTGTTCAAAGTCAGGGCGAGGGCAGTCTGCTGTAAACAAAATCCATTGTTTCTGCTGCGATAAAACAGCCAGCTTAGATAGAAGCTGATCCGAAACGGCCATGGGCTGAGTTGCTTGTGCCAATACGTTGTAACGAGAGTATGTATGAGATTGACTTTGTAACTGCATCTTACTGTTCCTTTATACATGCTGTATGTGTATACAGTAGTTTGTTTTGACGACCTGATCAACCCGTTTCTCAAAAGTTATTTGCGTTTTTTTGAGAAGGAAACAAAAGGATTTTATTTTAAGTGTCTGAATTTATTTGGTTATTTTTCATTTCTGATATGTCTAACATCAATTTAAAAATGTGAGATGAGTAGAAAATTGGACGAGAGACATACAGGGGGTTACTACTGTATATACAGGTGTTTTTTCACGGGCAGTGGTTTGTATACAGTAGGAGAGGGGCTGATAACCGATGCGACATGCTATGTAGGATAGGAGGGAATACGAGATAGAGATTGGAAATAGGGCTTGGCCGATCAAAAAAGCGCCTTAAAAGGCGCTTTTGAAAATCAGTTCCGTTGATTCCGTCTTGCTTAGCTCGCTCGTTGCAAGCGTTCGCGCATTTGCAATTCGCCTTGGTTAAATAGGCGCACGTCGATTTTTGCCATGTCGTAACAAGCTTTACATGAGTAATGGTGCTTGCCATCTAAATAATCGTGACGAGTTACAAGACTAGGTTTTTTACACCAATCACAGGTGCCTTCTTCAGTGAACATTGATTTTCTCCCCACCTAGATTAATTTGAGTCGTTAGGTGTTATTTTGCGCTGAGCATTATGGCATAAAAGCGAGACTTAAGTTAAATGTCTGTTAATTTGTTTGAGAGGGAGATCGATTGCGGCGCTTGATTATATGGCTCTAGAAGCATGCTAGCCAAAGTTTCCTGACCTGTTTTTACTGTTTTGTAACATTTTGTGAGACAAGCTTAAAGGCATGATTGAGTCGCTTCATTTCTTCTTCACTGCCTCTTGTGTCCGGATGATAAAGCTTTGATAGCTGTCTATAGCGTAGCTTTATTGCTTGTAAATCAGGGATGTGTTGTGGTGTGTAGCCAAACATGGCGCATGCGACGCTTAGCTTATGGTTTTCTGCCTGGGTTTTGGATTTCTTAAATTCTTTGAATACTTTCTCTAGCTGGCGTTTCAGTTGCTTGTTCGTAAACTCTAGCTCTTTTATTTTTTCCGCCATTCGTTGATTTTGGCTTTCCTCTTTGTCTTCAAGCGCTTTTCTATTCTGCTTAAGTTTCTTGATTACGAGAAAACTTAAGCCGCTGATGATGAGTATCGCCGCTAACCAGATCAGCCATAAAAACTGCGAGTATTCTACGTTGGGTTTTGCAATTGTTGTGCTTTTCTCTTCTTGTGTTTGCTCCGCCTTTTTATCGAGCGACTTTATTTGCGAGACTTGTTTAGCTCGCAGTTGATTGAAGCGCTGCTCTAACAGTTGATTATAAGCCTGTTCTGCTGCTGGATTATGCTGAGAAGCCATTTGATACAAAGCTTCAGTCAATTGAGAAGCTGTGACCTTGTCTTGATTGTGCTCAATAAAGTTAGCGAGAAGAAAGCCACGATCGGTTGGGTCATTGAGTGCTATAGAGGTTAGCCAATATAACGCTTGTGTTTCATTTATTTCGCCATTTATCCCTTTAGCAAAGTCGTTCGCGAGCTGTTTTTGCGCAGGGAGGTAACCTTGGTTGGCGGATTGCTCTAGCCAGTAGCGCGTTTCTGGTGAGGCTTCAGCTTTGTTTGATGCCAATAATTGTTGTGAGTACTCGTATTGTTCTATGGGGTCATTTGGATCTTGAGAGGCAAGCGAGTAACCAGAAAAGCAGAGGCTAAATAAGCAGAGTAGGGCAGACGTTTTGACAGACATTGATATGTCAGGCCTAACGATTATTGTTAGGCCTGCTCCGGTAATTTTTTATTATTACCGCTATGGTGCAACCAAATTACTTCAGTGGCAAGATCTGGATTTCAACACGACGGTTGCACGCACGACCTTCAGAAGTTTGGTTTGAGCAAATTGGGTTACGTTCGCCGTAGCCGCGTGCAATTGCACGACCAGGTGCAACGTTTTGAGATACTAGGAATTGACGTACGGACTCTGCACGGCGCTCTGACAACGTTTGGTTGTATGACTCACTGCCTGTGCTATCCGTGTAACCGTCGATAACAAGGCTGGTATCTGGGTATTCAACCAAGATGCGAGCAACACCGCGTAGCGTATTATGAATGCTAGCATCAAGCTGGTAAGAGCTTGAAGAGAAGCCGATACCATTTTCCATACGCAGTAAAAGCTGGTTCTCACCAACACGCTGAACTTGTACACCAGAGTTTAGTAAAGCGCGACGCAATTCTGCTTCTTGTTGGTCAAAGTAGTAACCAACGCCAGCGCCAGTCGCCCCGCCAGCTGCCGCACCAATGAGCGCATGCTGACGGCGTTCTTTAGCGTCATCGCCCGTTGCTAGACCGATTGCTGCACCAGCGATAGCACCAATAAGCGCGCCTTGCGTGGTTGAGTTAGTTTCGTATTCACCCGTTGTTGCATTTTGGCGTTGAGTGGCTTGACAGCCAGTAAGAGCTAGCACTAGAGCTAGTGCAATAGGCATCTTTTTCAAGGGAAAATCTCCGTATAAAACTGAGGCGAAACCATGCCTCATAATGGGATGCGAATTATGAATAAGTAAGCATTGATATTTGTTATGAGAAAGTAAGATTGATAAGAGTTTCTGTAAGAAAATTCTTATCGTTACTATCACAACTTCAAAAAGTAGGTCCCAATAACATTGGAATATTGGAACCTACGTCAATCAATTGCTGCTCTGGTTATTTCGATGGATTGCCCAACATTTTACGCGCTTGCTCGCCGCCAACACCACGGTTAACGGAGACTCTTCTACCTTTTTTCAAGCCCACTTCGTAGTCTTCGGTTAGGTTTTTCATCGCTTCTTTCAGTTGCTTCTTGAAGGTTTCGCGGTCAATGTTTTGGAATTCTTTATCAATATAATCATTGATTTTGTTGGCCGACTCTTCGTCTGGAGAAATGACTGGAAGTTTCTCTATCGCGCCCTCTACCCAGCCAGATACAAAAGAGTTCACGCGGCGAGTCACTTCTTGAGAAGAGGTGCCCGTACCTGCGAAACTATTTCGGAATTGTCCGGTACTTTCGTTCATCTCGCGATAAATAATATCGAAAGCAAATGCAGCAAAAATCGCGCGATCTGCTTCACCGATAAACTCGACACGTTTGAGCCCTTTGTGATTCAACAACACCGCTTCAACACCGAATTTAGTGTTAATGCCGCGAATCACTCGCAATATGGTAGAACTGATATTCGCTGGTAGTAGGTGGGAAGACTGTGTTTTCCCCATTCTGATAAACTCAATATCGTCCTTATCCAGACCATATTTGAGCATGAGGCGATGTGCCATTTTGATAGCATTGGCAGCCTCATTAACATTAGCGGAATTGCCCAGTTCTAAGCACTTGGCGATTTTTTTCAGAGCTTTTTGTTTATCCATCGACAACCAGTAACGAAAGCAGAAAATTTATGAAGTCAGACATATTACCTTTTTTGACATAAAAACGAAATACAAGGTGGGAGTGAAGGTGGTTTATGGACATAAAAAGAAGCCCCGCGGAAGGCGAGGCTAGGCGTTTTAGTTCGTCATAATCAGTATGAAGTCGTACTTGTGTCTAAGAAGCCATTCTTCATTAAGATTAGTTGGAATTACAATCCGAGCTGGTTGAGTAAATCATCGGCTTCATCGTTTGAACTCGACGATTTAGATTCTTTCTCAGCCATATTTTTACGTGTTGCTTCTAAAATATCGTCTGGATTTTCGTCTTCTGCGATTTCAAACTCTTCTAGTTGGATGAACTCAGTTTTGTCCATCGCTAACTCCAGATAGAAAATGTTGTTATTTTCGGTGGAGAACGTCACTCGGCGAGCTTGAGGGCGGTCAAGGTTGGTATCAACTTGTAAGATGACTTGCTTATTCAGCGCCATCATTTTTGGCTGGTTTTGTGTGATGTTCGTTTGCAGCTCTTTACGAATTTTATTGGTGAAATCTCCAACCAGTTGGTTCATTAGTTCACCCAGAACATCTCCTACCTCGTCAGAAGTATGAGATATTGCCAGTTCTTCTTCTGGCATACCCATATTACGCATGTAGTTGGTGTAGATCTCTAATGCGGCTTTTGCCGTAAAATTAATTACGACCAGCCCGGTAAACCCGCCATCAAACAGAACAAAACAGCCAAAATCTGGCTTGAGGCTAGTCTTGTGGATTTTTTGCACCATTGCAGAGTAATTTACTTGAGAAGATGTCGCTGAAGTAAGGACGCCAGAAACAGACTGGCAAAGTTTGAGAAGAATATCTTCAGTGGTCACAATTTTATTTTTTTTCATTCTGAAAACTCATCTAGAAACGCGATTCGTTCCCCAATGTAAGGCATCAAGCGTGAAAAAATAAAGCATAAGTTTAATTATTGTATCGAGATTCTGATTTGCTCGTCTTTTTAAATGTTGTAAAGTGACGAAATTCAAAGAATATTACTTCACTTACTCTTTTGTGGTGTTTTGTTTCGCTGAACGCCAACTTGTATGAGAAGTGAGCAAATAATTACATAACCCGCAGCTGATCGGATTCAGCGTCGTAGGGGCAGGAAGCAAATGTTACCAAGATTACACTCGCAAACTGATGTCGATCCTCTTGTTCTTAGTTTTCTGAAAGAGCTTGAGCACGCTGGATTCACTGGTGATATCGAAAGCCAATATTCAAGCCGACTAGCGGTTGCCACTGACAACAGTGTTTACCAGCAACTTCCTCAGGCAGTCGTCCATCCTAAAACGACAGAAGATGTTTCTCTCCTCGGGAAACTGAGCAATAAAGAAAAGTACGAACGAATTACCTTTTCACCTCGTGGTGGCGGCACAGGGACCAATGGTCAGTCGCTAACCAAAGGTATTGTGGTGGATATGTCTCGCCACATGAACAAAGTACTTGAGGTTAATGAGAAAGAAGGCTGGGTTCGTGTACAAACTGGTGTAGTGAAAGACCAGTTAAATGATGCGGTTCGCCCTTACGGTTACTTCTTCTCTCCAGACTTATCTACCAGTAACCGTGCAACGATTGGCGGCATGGTCAACACCGATGCTTCTGGTCAAGGTTCTCTGAAATACGGAAAAACATCCGATCATGTTTTGTCGCTACAAGCGGTGTTTGCTGATGGCTCAGTTTTAGAATCAGATCTGTCCAACGGCTACCCCGAAGAAGGCGAGTTTGCTGCCAAGGCGCTACGAGTAACGGAATCCGTATGTCGTGAAAAACGCCAGCAGATCGTGGATAAATTTCCTCCTCTCAACCGCTTCCTAACGGGCTATGACTTAAAGAACGCGCTAGATGAAGACGATGATCGTTTCGAGATCACACGAGTGTTGTGTGGTGCGGAAGGTTCATTGGCATTTATTACCGAAGCGAAGCTAAATCTGACGCCAATTCCGAAAGCACGTACTTTGGTTAACGTTAAATACAACAGCTTTGACTCTGCGCTCCGTAATGCACCGTTGATGGTCGAAGCGAAAGCGCTATCTGTAGAAACCGTTGACTCGAAAGTGCTTAATCTCGCGAAGCAAGATATCGTCTGGCACACCGTGAGTGATTTGCTTACCGATGTTCCAAATAAAGAGATGCTTGGCATCAATATGGTGGAATATGCAGGTCAGGACGAAGAAGAAGTTGCAGCGCAGGTTGCAGCGCTGACCGCCAAGCTCGATACCATGCTGGAAACAGAAGAAGCGGGCATCATCGGTTACCAAGTCTGTAACGATGTAGCGAGTATCGGGCGTATTTACAACATGCGTAAAAAAGCGGTGGGTTTGTTAGGCGCAGCAAAAGGCCGCGCTAAACCGGTCGCATTCGCTGAAGATACCTGTGTGCCACCAGAAAACCTGGCGGACTTCATTGTAGAGTTTCGAGAACTGTTAGACAGCAAGTCTCTGAATTACGGCATGTTTGGTCACGTCGATGCCGGGGTGCTTCACGTACGTCCTGCGTTGGATTTGTGTGACCCGCACCAAGAAGCATTGATGCACGAAGTTTCTGATGAAGTGGTTAAGCTGGTGGCGAAATACGGCGGTTTGATGTGGGGTGAACACGGCAAAGGTTTCCGTTCAGAATATGGCCCTGATTTTTTCGGTGATGAGTTGTTTACTGAGCTGAGACGTGTGAAGGCGGCATTCGATCCACACAACAAAATGAACCCGGGCAAAATCTGTACGCCGCTTGATAGTGATGCAGAGCTAGTAAAAGTTACCGATACCAAACGTGGTTACTTCGATCGTCAGATTGACGTTCAAGTACGTGACAGCTTTAAGCAAGCGATGGAGTGTAACGGTAACGGTTTGTGTTTTAACTACGATACCAGCTCGCCAATGTGTCCATCGATGAAAGTAACAGCCGATCGTCGTCATTCACCGAAAGGTCGTGCGGGTTTGGTTCGCGAGTGGTTGCGTCAGCTCACTGAACAAGGCATTGATATTCTTGACTTAGAAAAGCAAACGCTAGAAAACAAAACATCAATCAAAACCATGATTGACCGCGTACGTCATTCTATCAATCGTCGTCACGAATACGATTTCTCCCACGAAGTGTATGAAGCGATGAATGGTTGTTTAGCGTGTAAAGCGTGTGCGAGCCAGTGTCCGATTAAAGTCGACGTTCCGAGTTTCCGCTCACGCTTTTTAAACATTTATCACTCTCGTTACCAACGTCCAGCAAAAGATTATCTGGTTGCGAACATAGAGACTATGCTGCCGATGATGGCGAAAGCGCCAGGTGTCGTAAACGGTGTTTTGAAGCAGTCGTGGGTCAAGAGCTTAACGGCTTCAACAGTTGGGTATGTCGATGCGCCGTTGTTATCAGTACCTACATTGAAACAACGAGTAGAGTCGCTGACAACGCCTTATGATCTGCAAGCGCTCAGCGGTTTGTCTTCGTCTGAAAAGAGCAAGCATGTTTTAATTGTTCAAGACCCATTCACTAGCTACTACGACGCCGATGTTGTAGAAGACTTCGTTAAATTATTGAAAAAGCTGGGTATGCATCCGGTGCTTCTGCCATTTAAGCCGAATGGTAAAGCACAACACATTAAAGGCTTTCTACGTCAGTTTAAGGATACAGCAGCCGATACAGCGAAGTTTTTGGCGATGGTAGCGGATCTGGATATTCCATTAGTTGGTGTCGACCCTGCATTGGTGCTGTGTTATCGAGATGAATACGCTGAAGTACTTGGCAGTAAGCGAGGTGATTTCGATGTACTAACGGCCCACGAATGGCTTTACCCAAGACTAGAAGCGTTTGAAAGCGGAGAGCATAACGCGCAGGAACCTTGGTATCTGTTTGCGCACTGTACTGAAAAAACCAAAATGCCGAATGCGGAAAAAGAGTGGGGCGCTATTTTTGCTCACTTTGGTGCGGTTTTAAATACGGTACCGGTTGGTTGTTGTGGTATGGCGGGTACGTTTGGTCACGAGGTCGATAAGTTGTCGATGTCGAAAGACATTTACAATTTAAGCTGGAAGCCAAGCTTAGATAAGTTAGATAACGAGAGATGTTTGATTACTGGCTACTCTTGCCGCAGCCAAGTGAAACGCTTTGAAGGAACAAAGCCCAAACATCCCGTTCAGGCGCTGTTAACTTTGATATAATCACATCAAATTAAGCCCAGTTTTACTGGGCTTTTTTAGAAGTCACATACAACAATTTCAAAGGATATGAATCTTGAGAAAACTTGAACTCAAAGTCCCACCTGTTGCGGTGTTTTTGTTGGTCATACTACTCATGTATGGACTGACAGTTCTGGTGCCGAGCCTGAATATTAGCGTGCCCTTTGTCGAGGTTGTGGTTGGCGGACTAACTTTGCTCTCTGGTTATATGGGCATTGCTGGTGTGTATGAATTCCATAAAGTAAAAACGACGGTTAACCCTGTAAAGCCTGACACGGCCTCTTCCGTGGTGAGAACTGGCGTATTTGCTTTTTCGCGCAACCCGATGTATATGGCGCTACTGCTTCTAATCATTGCAATTGGTTTGTGGTGGCAGCATTTGAGTGTGGTGCTTTGTGGCGTCGTATTTGTCAGTTATATGAATCGATTTCAAATCAAGCCAGAGGAACGTGTTCTAGAGCGATTGTTTGGTGAAGAGTATATGGATTACAAAAACCACGTCCGCCGCTGGATCTAAGCATTGCGTTTAGTTTTATTTGGATGAGACATAAAAAGAAAGCCCAACGATCGACGTTGGGCTTTCTTTTAGTAAACACGTTTTTTGAGCGCTTCTGATAGGGCAGTCGATTAGGCTGCCTTAACGAACTTTGCTAGGAATGCATCCTTACGTTCATTGAAACGGCGTACAAGATCGTCAACCGCTTCTTGGTCATATGGCTTCAAGCCGCTTGCAACCATGCGTTTGATGCCTTTGCCAACGACTTCACCGTCTTCTTTGAACGCAAAGTTTAAGGTGACTATCCCACGTTTGCCTTCCACGTCGAACGTTGCGCCAGTGAAATCCACTTCAGGATGCGTAAGGTCTAAGCGTGAAAATTCAACTTCCATGCTTTCATAAATAACCAATGGACGTTGGCAGTTGATCATCATTTGCTTCTCTTCCATAAGAGGAACCATGATGTGAGGGAAGTTCATGCCAGAGAATTGCACGTAATTTGTTACGACATGCTCAATAAATGCGGGATCGTGGTTAGTCTCACCTTCACGGGACATGTGTAAGTATTCTTTACCTGCCTCGTCAACAACGGCGCTTTCTTTTTCACACTTATTTTCAATATGAAGTGCTACACCATCGCTTACCATGCCAGAGAAGTTAAAACGCATCTTTTGGCTGATGCCTTCTTTACTAAGAAGCACTGCAAAAAGTAAGTCCCCAGGGACACAAAAGCGTTTGTTGTCTTCATCGTGGATTGGGTTGTAGTCACCTGCGACACGTTTTGCAAAGTGGCTTGCTTGTTCGCGAGTGAACTGAAACTGGTGATTAGTGTTTGAAAAATAAGGTGTTAGAAACATAATTTTTACGTAGTAACCAAAACTGTGTGGGATTATATGCGAATATCTGCGTAGCAATGGTCCATCCAGTGAAAACTTCACCGTATCCTAACAATAAGACACTATTTCGGCGGATAAATCGTTAAAAACGCATACTTTAGCAACGCTTTTATTTGTGAAAGCAATAAACAGCGACTTTATTACGTCGGCTATTTTTAAAAGTATAGCAATAACAATATGCAAGTGTTCATAAAGATCGCTGGGAATACGTTTAATGAGGAGATAAAAAAGCTCCACGCGAAACGTGGAGCCTTCAAATTATCATCCGGTTTTTAGATTAAGTGCTGGTAATGCTGGATTACTGAACACTTGGTAACAGACTCTCTGGCATGAGCGTGTTGTGAATAGCCAGCTTAAGCAGAGTATTGGCCTGTTCAATGTCCGGCGCAAAGTAACGATCTTTATCGTAGAACGATACTTTTTCACGCAACATTTGTTTGGCAATCTCGATACGCTCAGAGGACTTGTTTGGTGCTCTAAAGTCTAGGCCTTGTGCTGCTGATAGGTATTCGACCGCTAGAATACCGCGAGTGTTTTCTCCCATTTCTTTCAATCTGCGAGCCGCGAAGGTTGCCATTGAAACGTGATCTTCTTGGTTTGCTGATGTTGGCAAGCTGTCTACTGACGCTGGGTGAGCGAGCGTTTTGTTTTCGCTTGCTAGCGCAGCAGAGGTGACTTGGGCAATCATGAAACCAGAGTTCACACCACCATTATCGACTAAGAACGGTGGTAATTTTGATAATGCGCTATCGATAAGCAATGCCATACGACGTTCAGACAGGCTGCCGATCTCAGCAATCGCCAGTGCTAGGTTGTCAGCTGCCATTGCAACAGGCTCAGCGTGGAAGTTACCGCCAGAGATGATGTCGTCATCTTCAGCAAACACCAATGGGTTATCTGATACGGAGTTTGCTTCTACTTGCAATACTTCTGCAGCGTTGCGGATTTGCTGCAAACACGCCCCCATTACTTGAGGCTGACAGCGCAACGAATACGGGTCTTGCACTTTTTCACAGTTAGTATGCGAATCACCAATGTCACTTGATGTATCCAATAGATGACGGTAGGCCAGTGCTGCGTCCATTTGGCTGCGATGACCACGTACACGGTGAATGCGTGGATCGAATGGACGTCGGCTGCCGAGAGCGGCTTCGACAGACATTGCGCCACATACTGTAGCCGAAGCGAAAAGATCTTCCGCGATAAACAGACCTTCTAATGCGAACGCTGTTGATGCCTGGGTACCATTTAGCAGCGCTAAGCCTTCTTTCGGCGCCAGAGTTATGGGTTCTAGACCTGCGATTTTTAACGCTTCTTGCCCAGAAATGATGTTACCGTTGTGACGAGCTTGTCCTTCACCTAGTAATACTGTGCTCATGTGGGCCAGAGGAGCTAAGTCACCTGATGCGCCAACAGAGCCCTTTTTAGGTACACAAGGGTAAACTTGTGCGTTAACTAGGTCGGTCAGCATATTAATGACTTTTAGGCGAATACCAGAAAAACCACGAGACAGACTATTGATTTTCAATACCATCATCAGACGAACCGTTTCGTCTGACATAAACTCACCGATACCTGCCGCATGAGAAAGAACGATACTGCGTTGCAGAGTTTCTAAATCTTCTGGTGCTATTCGTGTGTTAGCCAATAGACCAAAACCAGTGTTAATTCCGTAAACCGTTCTATCTTCCGCGATGACACGATCCACGACTTGCGTGCTTTCTTCAATGGCCGGAATGGCTTCAGGATCCAAAGTAAGGTTGACTGGTGAACGGCTCACTTGGCGTAGTTCGTTTAAGCTAATATGACCTGGCTTTAGCGTTAAATTTAACATCTCTTTCATCCTTACTTGAGCTTCTTCAGTTCTTCGTTGAGCATTGGCAAATCTAGCCCTTGCTCTGCTGCACATTGTTTAGCAATATCGTATCCCGCATCAGCATGACGCATCACGCCTGTTGCTGGGTCGTTATGCAGCACGCGGGCAATACGTTTTGAGGCATCTTCACTGCCGTCACAGCAGATAACCATACCTGAGTGTTGCGAGAAGCCCATACCTACGCCACCACCGTGGTGCAGTGAAACCCAAGTTGCGCCGCCCGCCGTATTGAGTAGTGCGTTTAATAGTGGCCAGTCTGATACGGCGTCAGAACCGTCCATCATGCCTTCTGTTTCTCGGTTCGGGCTTGCAACGGAGCCAGAGTCTAAGTGGTCACGACCAATGACAACAGGCGCCTTAAGTTCGCCATTTTTCACCATTTCGTTGAATGCTTGACCAAGACGCTCACGATCTTTAAGACCAACCCAGCAAATACGCGCAGGTAAACCTTGGAACTGGATGCGCTCGCGAGCCATATCTAGCCAGTTATGTAAGTGCGGATTATCTGGAATTAGCTCTTTTACTTTTTGGTCGGTTTTATAAATGTCCTCAGGATCGCCAGAGAGAGCAGCCCAACGGAAAGGACCGATACCTTCGCAGAATAGTGGGCGAATGTAGGCTGGAACAAAGCCAGGGAAATCAAATGCGTTTTCTACGCCTTCTTCCAAGGCCATCTGGCGGATGTTGTTACCGTAGTCGAGTGTTGCGGCGCCGCGATTTTGCAGCTCTAACATCGCTTGAACTTGCACTGCCATGGATTTTTTCGCTGCTTTTACGACCATTGCTTCATCTTGCAAACGCATTTCTGCTGCGTGAGACATGCTCCAGCCTTGTGGTAAGTAGCCATTGAGCGGGTCGTGTGCAGATGTTTGGTCTGTTACTACATCAGGCGTGATATTACGTTCTACCAACTCAGAGAAAACGTCTGCTGCATTACCTAGTAGACCAACTGATACTGGTGTGTCTGACTCTTTGATGATAGCAAGCGCTTCATCTAAAGATGTCGCTTTCTTATCGACATAGCCTGTACGTAGGCGGTAATCGATACGCGATTCATCACACTCTACCGCAATCATGGAGAAGCCAGCCATCGTACCGGCTAGAGGCTGAGCACCACCCATACCACCAAGACCGCCAGTTAGAATCCATCGGCCTTTTGCTTCGCCGTCAAAGTGCTTTTTCGCAACAGATACGAATGTTTCGTATGTGCCTTGGACGATGCCTTGTGAGCCAATGTATATCCAGCTGCCAGCGGTCATTTGGCCGTACATCATCAAGCCTTGTTTATCGAGCTCGTTGAAGTGTTCCCAGTTTGCCCAATGCGGAACAAGGTTTGAGTTTGCAATTAGCACTCGTGGGGCATTTTTATGAGTAGGGAAAACACCAACAGGCTTGCCTGATTGAACTAAAAGCGTTTGGTCATCTTCGAGTCTTTCAAGTACTTCAACAATCTTGTCGTAACATTCCCAGTTTCGTGCTGCACGGCCAATGCCGCCATATACAACCAGCGAATGTGGATGTTCTGCAACATCAGGATCGAGGTTGTTCATCAGCATGCGAAGAGGGGCTTCGGTTAGCCAAGATTTTGCGCGCAGTTTATCTCCGTGAGGTGCACGAATTGTTCTGCTTGTATCAAGTCGTGGATCTTGTCCCTGGCGCTGTGTCATTTCAGACTCCTTTAGTTTCTCGTGATGACCAAGTACTTGCTTGGTCGTAATAATAAGTGGCATCTAGGATGCGTTATGGTTTGTGTTGCTTTTCCGCCATCGCGTTGGCGATATCCCAACACAAACGGGCAGCTAAGCGTGCAGTTTGACTATCGACGTCATAATTAGGGTTGTATTCGGCGATATCAGCCAGCATGAGCTTATTTTTGTAATGAAGAATTCGATCTAAAAATGGTGCAATTGTGTCGTAACTTACTCCTCGAGCCGCAGGGGCGCTGACCCCAGGTGCTGTTGCCGCAGGAAATACATCCAGATCAATGGTCAAATAGAGGTAATCACAGTCGTCAATAAAATGTTGAAGCTGAGTTAAGTGATAACTGTGGTTTAGGTAACAAAGCTGATTGTCTTCTACATACCAAACATTTAACGCATCTGCTTTTTCAAACAGCGCTTTAGTGTTGCTACTGCGGCTTACGCCAATGCAAGCGTAATGAAAGTCCCAATCATTGCGTTGGCAAAAATGATGAATTTGGTTGAAGGGAGTGCCAGAGCTTGGTTTGATGTCGGCGATGCTGCTCTCGAATGCGCGTAAATCGAAATGCGCATCGAAATTGATAATGCCGATTTTAGGCTTCTTCTCTGGATAGTGCGCTTTAAAATACTCCGCTAAGCCGGAAAACGAGGCCCACGCAATCTCATGCCCGCCACCTAACACGATGACAGGCGTATGAGGCAGTGCGCTTGAAATGGTTGCCGCACATAGAGATTGGCTCTCTTCCAGTAAGTCGTCTTCGCACACCACGGTGCCTAAGTCATATAGTGGGACGTCTTGGTGCCATGCTAAATTAGCGAGTGCTCGTCGGATTAAATCTGGCGCTTTTTTCGCACCAATGCGTCCTTTGTTTCTGGCTACGCCAGCGTCGGTAGCAAAACCCAGTAATGAGACGCCATGCGCAACGCCCCCCAACTCATCTGCTTTCTGGCGTTGAACCACGTGATGAATTCGCTGGCCAAGTTTGCCGTCCTCGGCATCATGACGGCCTTGCCAATGAAATAGGGGAGAGTGTAAGTCGAATTGAGACATATTATTGGCCTCCGTGTGAAATGTATTCACCATTTACTATACGACCTACCAGACGTTTTGCTCCGACTTGATAGCTTAAATCTGCAGGGCTTTCGATATCCCAGATAGAGAAGTCCGCATCAAACCCTACTTTGATGGTGCCACGTGAGTTTTGATAACCCAGAGCTTTGGCTGCATGTTGCGTTACACCACGCAGTGCTTCTTGCGGTGTAAGGCGAAATAGTGTGCACGCCATATTCAGCATGAGTGTGAGATCAGAAAACGGTGATGTACCTGGGTTGACGTCCGTAGCAATTGCCATCGGCACGTTATACTCTCTCAACAACTCAATCGGTGGTAACTGAGTTTCTCTTAGAAAATAAAAAGCGCCAGGCAGTAGAGTGGCGACAGTGTTTGAGCGAGCAAGTGCTTTAACACCTTGCTCATCTAAAAACTCGATGTGATCCGCTGACAAACCGTTGTATTGAGCAGTGAGGGCTGTACCACCGAGATTCGAAAGTTGCTCTGTATGCCCTTTAACCTTTAAGCCGTGGCGTTTTGCAGCTATAAACACTTTTTCTGTTTGTTCAAGATTGAAACCAATCGATTCACAAAAAACATCGACACTCGTGGCTAACTCTTCCTTTGCGACGACAGGGATTATGTCCTGACAAATGTGCTCAATATAGTCATCTGCACGGCCTTGGAACTCCGGCGGAATGGCGTGAGCGGCAAGAAGTGTAGTGGTGATTTTAACTTTGCGCTCTTGTTCAAGCATTTTGGCTGCACGGAGCATTTTTACTTCATCATTCAGTGTCAATCCGTAGCCTGATTTCACTTCGACAGAAGTGACGCCGCTCGCGAGTAGCCCGTCTAAACGTGGCAACGCTAACTCAACTAATTGCGCTTCGGTTGCTGAACGCGTCGCATGCACCGTTGAAAGTATCCCACCGCCTTGTTTGGAAATTTCTTGATATGGCACGCCGTTTAAGCGCATTTCAAATTCGTTGGCACGATTGCCCGCGTAAATAAGATGAGTGTGGCAGTCGATCAAACCTGGCAGAACTAACTTGCCTTGAAGGTCGATACTCTGAGCGTAATGTTGGGCAGACAGCAGAGACTCAGTTTGCGGTTCGTCTTCACCAATTGCACAGGTGCTGATCGCAACGATTTTTCCAGATTGAATGCCAATACGAGCAGGAGACGTTGGCAGATAACCGCGCTCTCCCGGTTGCATGGTGACCAGACGTGCGTTTTCAATCAGCAAATCCATGTTTGTGTCCCTGTGTTTATTTGTATCATTAAATGTATATACAAATAAATAGAGCAAAATAAGAATACTGACAAGATTGATGTTGCTAAAATGTGATCAAAACGTAGATCTATAGGACCAATCTTGTCATTAAATGAGCACTTTTGAGCTCAGCTTATATTTGTTACCAGGGTGATAAAGTAGGGCGGTACTGACTAACTTATCTTGGCTCCACGTTCTGCGATTCAAGAGAAGGCAAGGCTCATTGGCTTGCATTTTTAAGTCTTGCTTAATACGGCCGTCAGGCACAATTGCCTCTACGGTATGTTCAATAGCGCTGAGTGGGCAATTATCTGACAGGTATTGATTCGGAGTGATTTGTGTGAAGTCTTGATTTAAATAACTCGGGGCATATTGGCTGTTCACCCAGCGGAGTTCCAATTGAATAGGCGTTTGGTCTTCATAGTGAATGATTTCACTGTAAAACACCGTTGTGCCAAGCATGACGCCGAGTTTTGTCGCAATGCTGTCATCTGCTTTTATGGCAACTTGTTTGAGCACTTTACTGCTATATTGTCGCCCTCGGTCGCTGACTTCTTCGGCAATGTTTCGAATGTCTAACAGAGGAGATTCTGACTTTTCACCAGGATCACACACAAACGTACCTAAGCGTGGGCGACGTTGTAATCGGCCCTCATTAACTAAGTCCCGAATTGCTTTGTTCACTGTCATTCTACTGACACCAAATTGCTCGGTAAGCTCAATCTCTGTGGCGATACGATGACCAACTATCCACTCTCCAGAATCAATTTTATCGAGGATAAATTGTTTGATTTGAATGTAGAGTGGTGCAGACATAATGATTCCCTTTTATTTGACTATACAAATACTGCTTAATTTAGGTACAAATTGCAAACATTTCTCGACGAATGCACCACTTAGTGACAGAACAATCCTATTGTGGGGCTGAATGATTCTTGCTGCTGAGCATTATTTGGATTGATGATGGAATTCGAACATTTTCTTGTGGTTTATTGCTTGCAGAGTATAAAACAATTGTGTAAACAAACGATTATTAGAAGAAAAGTCGCTAAAAAGGAAAAACATGTTTAAAAAATTGAAAGCATCACTGGGGATTGGTTCTGCAAAAGTAGATACGATTTTAGACGAAATGAGCGTGTTTCAAGGAGCGACGCTGAAAGGGCATGTTCATATCAAAGGCGGAGACGTCGAACAACAAATTGATGCTATTACGATTAAATTGAACACAGAGATGAAAGTCGAAGTGGATGATAGCGTAAGTTACCAAACGTTCACTATTGATCAGCTGAAGGCGGTAGACCCCTTTGTGATTCAACCTAATGAAGAGAAGCAGGTTCCGTTTGAGCTAAAACTGCATGATGAAACGCCAATTACTGCGGTTAGCGCACTTAAGAATCAATGCCATGTTTGGGTTGAAACGACGTTAGATATTGATTTTGCGATTGACCCGCGTGACCGTGACTATATTGAAGTGAAACCACTACCAGTAGCATCTCGGGTTATTCAAGCGATCGAGCAAGCTGGTTTCACTATGGTTAAAGCCGATGTTGAAAAAGGCTTTTTGCGCGGTGGCTCGTTTGCTTCTCGCTCTGGAATTTATCAAGAGCTAGAGTTCCGAAATAACGGCTTTATCTCATCAAAAGAAATTGAGCTTTCTTTTATTCTGGAAGGGCAGGTCATGCATTGTTTGGCAGAGATTGACCGTTCGCTCAGCTTGGCTGGTGACCAATATCGCTCGTTTACGTTACCGATCAATGCAACTGATGCTCAAGTCGCTGCCGCGGTTGCACCAACGCTAAATCTATAGTTCTCATCAACTTGATGAGAATATGTACCGATATCCTATTGTGAAAGCGATATCGGTACTGTTATCCATGTTTCGTGCGTTCTCAACGGCTAAAAACTCAAGCGCGGAGTTTTCCATGAGATATCGATAGCCTAATACCAGTTCATTAGAGGCATCAGCAAACTCTGCGGGTCCTTCTGTTGAGCCTTGATACCAATGGTATTCAAACATCAGGTGGTGGTTATCTTCCAATGCATAACGGTACCCAGCTGCAACGGCAATCGTATTATGCCGATAGGGTAGATCCAGCAAGGCGCGATCATCTGAGCGAAAAGTCATGCCAACCATCGAGTAAAATGCATGGGCGTCACTCAAATAACTGTAATTTATTTGGAAGCCTTGCTCGAAATTACTGCCTTGAAAAGTCCCGTGAGCAACATCATTAAAATATAAGCTGCCACCAATAGATAGGCCGTGATGTTCATTCTGAAACACTTGATATTGCAAATAAGTAGATAAGTTGTTGGCAAGCGTTTGTCCTTCGAAGTCGTCTTCTAGCACATCATATTGCGGCATTGAAATGTGAAAACGATCTCTGTCTACTTTGTCTCGGCCATTCTGTCCGATACCGAAAAGGTTATGGAAGCTTTTCGTCAGTCCATCTAAATGGTTATCAGCGGCAAAAACCCACCGATAATTGAGTTCCCATTGCCAACTGCTATTGATTTGCCACTTGCTGCCAATTTCGATTTGGTTGTGGTAATAATCCAGTGCGTATTCATCAGTATGAGCCCAAACACTAGCCACGGTTCCTGAGCCATAGGTTTCGACAAAGTCAGAGGGAAGGCTATGTCCTGAGCGCAGTATATTGGTATGGCTAACCACTTGCATCGGAGATTGTGCGTAAGAACGTAGCGGCCCATACAGGTCATCTGATGCCATGGCTGGTACACAGCATATCGAAATGCTTAGAAGCCCCATAAAGCGCGATTTGAAATAGATCATGATGAACACCTACATGCAAACTACTCAATAAAACAACTATATACCTAAATTGCACTTTGAGGTGGAACTAGGTGTGCAGGGTCCTGTGTTGGTTAATATGTATCAGGAACTATTATACCAGTTGTGTATTCAAGTTCTATTGGGAGGGGGTAACTCCGTTTACAAGTGATGTGAGCCCTTAAGAAGAATCATCAGATTGTCGCGGCGAGGCCTGAGGTTAAGTTCTTATGATAAAACAAAATCGCGCTTTGCAATCTAAATGTGAGCTAGGTACAATCCCACTTTTGATAACGGTCCGGTATTCGTGTTACCGAGAGGCCTTTATTGACTCTCAACTATTTTCAACAAATAGCTTCTAATTTGAATAACATGTGTTGCTTGGTGTGCAACACCACTGTAAAGGACATAGCATGCCTATTATTACTCTTCCTGACGGCAGTCAGCGTCAATTTGACAACCCAGTTTCTACTATGGAAGTTGCGCAATCGATCGGTCCTGGTCTTGCAAAAGCAACGATCGCTGGTCGTGTAAACGGTAACCGCGTTGATGCGTGTGACCTAATTGAAGAAGACGCAAGCCTTGAAATCATCACAGTAAAAGATGAAGTAGACGGTTTAGAAATCGTTCGTCACTCTTGTGCTCACCTTCTTGGTCACGCTCTTAAGCAGCTTTACCCACAAGCTAAAATGGCGATTGGTCCAACCATCGACAACGGCTTCTACTACGATATCGATCTAGATGAGTCTCTAACGCAAGAAGATCTTGAAAAGATTGAAAAGCGTATGAAAGAGCTAGCGAAAACCAAGTACGAAGTTGTTAAGAAAAAAGTAAGCTGGCAGGAAGCGCGTGATACGTTTGAATCACGTGGCGAACCATACAAAGTGGAAATCCTAGACGAAAACGTATCTCGTGATGATCGTCCAGGTCTTTACCACCATGACGAATACATCGACATGTGTCGTGGTCCTCACGTTCCTAACATGAGCTTCTGTCAACACTTCACTCTATTGAATGTGGCAGGTGCTTACTGGCGTGGTAACAGCGACAATAAAATGCTTCAACGTATCTACGGTACGGCTTTCCACGATAAGAAAGCACTGAAAGCGCATCTAACTCGCCTAGAAGAAGCAGCGAAGCGTGACCACCGTAAGATTGGTAAGCAACTAGACCTATTCCACATGCAGCAAGAAGCACCGGGTATGGTGTTCTGGCATCACAATGGTTGGTCTATTTTCCGTGATCTGGAAGTATTCATCCGCGCTAAGCTAGATGAGTACGGTTACCAAGAAGTAAAAGGTCCGCTAATGATGGACCGTGTTCTTTGGGAACGCTCAGGTCACTGGGATAAATACGCTGATGCAATGTTCACAACTTCTTCTGAGAACCGTGAATACGCAATTAAGCCAATGAACTGTCCAGGTCACGTACAGATCTTCAACCAAGGTCTAAAATCGTACCGCGACCTACCGCTACGTATGGCAGAGTTCGGCTCATGTCACCGTAACGAACCATCTGGTGCACTGCACGGCATTATGCGTGTACGTGGCTTTACTCAGGATGATGCTCACATTTTCTGTACTGAGAGCCAAATCCAAGAAGAAGTAACAAACTGCATCAAGATGGTGTACGATACGTACCAAACATTTGGTTTCGACAACATCGTAGTGAAACTGTCTACTCGTCCAGAGAAACGTGTAGGTTCAGATGAAATCTGGGATCAATCTGAAGAAGCATTGAAGCAGTCTCTTGAATCGATGGATATCCCATACGAAATTCAAGAAGGTGAGGGTGCGTTCTACGGTCCTAAGATTGAATTCACACTATACGATTGTCTAGACCGCGCTTGGCAGTGTGGTACTGTCCAGCTAGACTTCAACCTACCAGGTCGCCTAGGCGCTACTTATGTAGGTGAAAATAACGAACGTCTTGTACCGGTAATGATTCACCGTGCGATTCTAGGTTCACTAGAGCGCTTCATTGGTATCCTTATCGAAGAATATGCTGGTTTCTTCCCAACTTGGTTGGCGCCAGAACAAGCAGTTCTTATGAACATTACTGATAAACAGTCAGGTTATGTTCAAGAAATAGTACAAAAACTACAAAAAAGTGGAATTAGAGCTAAAGCGGACTTGAGAAATGAGAAGATTGGCTTTAAAATCCGCGAACATACTTTGAAGCGTGTACCGTATATGCTTGTTGTTGGTGACCAAGAAATGGAAGCTGGCGAAATTGCAGTACGTACTCGTAAAGGTAAAGATCTTGGTAAATTTAAAGTGGATGATTTTATTGCATACATCCAAGACGAGATCTCTAGCCGTAAGCTCAATCTGGAGGAATAAGCTATTAAAGGCGGAAGACGTGGCCAACAGCCGGTAAAACAAAACCCGCACCGTATCAACGGTGAAATTCGTGGTATTCGTGAAGTTCGACTAACAGGCGCTGACGGTGAATCAGTTGGTGTTGTATCGATTCAAGAAGCCATTGCAGCTGCTGAAGAAGCTGGTATGGATCTCGTTGAGATCAGTCCTAACGCCGAGCCACCTGTTTGTCGTGTGATGGACTATGGTAAGTTCCTCTTCGAGAAGAGCAAAACTGCTAAAGAGCAGAAGAAGAAGCAAAAGCAGGTCCAGATCAAGGAAGTAAAATTCCGTCCTGGAACTGATATTGGAGACTATCAGGTAAAACTACGCAACCTGACGCGTTTCCTTGAAGAAGGCAACAAAGTGAAGGTAACAATTCGCTTCCGTGGCCGAGAGATGGCACACCAAGACATCGGTGTTGACGTTCTAAATCGTCTTAAGGAAGATACTGCAGAACTTGCTGTAGTTGAATCTTTCCCTAAGAAGATTGAAGGTCGCCAGATGATCATGGTGCTAGCCCCTAAAAAGAAGTAATTAACGGCTCATCAAGTAATTAAAACCTAGCCGCTTTCCTTTCGATAAAGGCATAACGGCTGGGTTTTGTTCGCCCTAATTACGTTGTTTATTAAACCTACTCAATGCGGAGTTATTCATCATGCCTAAGATGAAAACCAACAAAGGTGCTGCTAAGCGTTTTAAGAAAACTGCTGGTGGTATTAAGTACAAGCACGCTACAAAACGTCACATCCTGACTAAGCGTACTACTAAGAACAAGCGTCAACTACGTCCGAATGCAATCCTTCCAAAATGTGAAGTGGCTGCAGTAATCCGTATGTTGCCATACGCTTAATTCTTTTTAGTTATCAATCGTTTAGTTTAGGAGAAGCATAATGCCTCGCGTAAAACGTGGTGTACAAGCTCGTGCACGTCATAAGAAAGTTCTAAAACAAGCTAAAGGTTACTACGGTGCGCGTTCACGCGTTTACCGCGTAGCTTTCCAAGCAGTTACTAAAGCTGGTCAATACGCTTACCGTGACCGTCGCGCTAAGAAACGTCAATTCCGTCAACTATGGATTGCACGTATCAATGCGGCATCTCGTCAAAATGGTCTATCTTACAGCCGTTTCATCAACGGTCTTAAGAAAGCATCTATCGAGATCGACCGTAAGATCCTTGCGGACATCGCAGTATTCGACAAAGCTGCATTTGCAGTTCTAGTTGAAAAAGCGAAAGCTGCTCTTTAATTAGCAGTTTAGGATTAAGAGAAGGAGAGCATTAGCTCTCCTTTTTTATTGCTAAAATATATACCCAAATATTTTTCAGTTTTGCCATTCAGAATCTTGTCTATCAGTCTTCCCGATTTGATTAGTGATCACTGCTCTGTTGGTAATAAAATGGCTTGGGTATATATTTTACGTTTATAAGGGACTAAAAATGATCTACACAACGACAGAAAGCATTCCGGGCAAGCAGATCTCTGAAATAAGAGGGGTTGTAACTGGTAATGTTGTTCAATCAAAACACATCGGTCGTGACCTCATGGCGGGTATCAAAAGCATTGTTGGCGGTGAAATTCGCGGTTACACGGAAATGATGACCGACGCGCGTGATATAGCTATACAGCGCATGGTAGCAGACGCTGAATCTAAAGGTGCCGATGCAATTGTAGGGATTCGATTTACCACAAGCTCAATCGTAGATGGTTCTTCGGAAATTTTGGCATTTGGTACTGCAGTGAAACTGGCGGACTAGTCTACTTGAATAGCAGTGCAAAAATGCTAATAGAGAGTGGTGAATTATTATGCATTTACCGTTCTGTTCCTTTTAGGTTAATTATTCTAGATTTTTGCAGAGCGAATAGGTTTATATTCTCAACTCTACGTTACTATTAAAATTAATTGCGATGATTTAGAGTAATTGCTTCACTTTTATTTCGTTTATTATTTTGTATTCATAATGAAATTGAATTCATATTGAATTTTTCATTTATTGTGTGAATTCTCCTTTCAGTATATTAATTCATGTTTTTCTTATAAAAATATGAACTTATACCTTGCCAAGCGGTTCTAAATTGTTACAAATACTATACAGCTGTAACATTGCCAAAAGGAATTGTAGATGAGAGATCTGACTCCCGAATACTTGCTAGCCGCATTACGCCAAGCGATTAAAACAAAAGGGCTAACATATCGAGAGCTATCTGAGAAAATGGGCATGCCGCTGTCCACTTTTAAGAGACACTTAACAAGCACAAATCTCGCTTTGGATAAACTGCTTGAATATTGTAGAGCTGTTGATTGCACGTTAGATGAACTACAAAAGCTTGCGAATCAATTACAAGGCGAAGACGAGGATTACTTTAGCCGTACGCAAGATGAAGTTTTTTTTCAATTTCCCCATCTTTACGATTTTTATCGTGAACTGAGAATGCTGCGAGGCAAAGATGGATATTCCATTTTAAAGAAAAAGTATGATTTGTCTGAGCAGAGCATGTCTGATTACCTAAAAGCTTTGGAGTTATTGGATCTTGTTTACGTTGATGAAGATAAAAATATAACGTTGCACGGGCCGTTATATTACAGCTATGCAGAAAACTCCAAGCTCAATGATAAATATACGGAAATCATAAAAGAACAGACAACAACCCACGATAAATGCGTTCGTGTGGCTTTGGCACGCATGAAAATTACCGAAGAGCAGCTTTTGCAATTGGAAGATCAAGTCGCAAAAACGGTTATCGATTTTCATTCCAAAAATGTTGTGGCAGAGAACTTCAACGTCTCTGATTTTACTAATATTGTTCTACTTGCAGGGCCACATCAACCAGTCACATTCTCTGATGGAATTATCGAGACAGAAGGGCGATTTATTGACGATATTCGTTATGCCATTGCATCTGCAGGTGATAAACCAAGCCTCTCGATTTAGAAATTCAGTCTTTTACTTAAAGAGAATCGCTTTTCTCGCCATGTTATTGAGTTTTTCAGCTCTAATATTGAAAGGAAGCAGTAAAAGAAAAGCCCAAGACAGAACACACTTTGTAAATAGAGCATCCAGTTGCTGTTTTGAATCCAAACTTTAAGTGTTTTGGGCTTTTTTGAATAACATCATTTCAATATCACTCGTTGTCCAATTTTTAAAGTTCTGATTTTTGGGGTTGTGTCCCTGCACTCCACTCTAGATTTTCCTTACAATCAAATCATTCTCGCTGAACCAAGCATCTTGATGTTACTTGGTTATATATAAGTAATGCTTATTTTTCGGTTAGCTATAAATTCATACTTGCAATGTTTGTTTTTTGATCTATTATGACGAAGTGTCATTTATGACGGTTCGTCAAATTTAGTGGCGTTCCTGTATTCAAGAATCGTGTTACAATTATTGGGAGTGTGTTGGTATACGGATCAAAGGATTATGTTTAACTTTCGCTGTAAGAAAGATAGCAAGCAAGACGGATGTCGTACGTCTTCAGGGCTAACTAAAAAACAACAGGCGATTGCTGATCGTGAAATAGAGCTTATTCAATTGGCTAAGTCTCTGGTTCAAGAGCAAGGCTTTGCCAACTTAACGATGGACAAGCTCACAGCAGCAAGCCCTTACTCGAAGGGAACGATCTACAATCATTTTTGCAGCAAAGAAGATGTGATTCTTGCGCTTTGTATTCACTCGCTGAGAAGCGAAGCAATATTTTTCGAACGTACCGCTAAGTTCAATGGCAATACCAGAGAAAAAATCATTGCTATGCATGTAGGTTATCGTATTTACGCTCGTATGGAGCCTGTACTATCAACTTGTGCGATTGTTGCAAAGACGCCTTGGGTCCTCGAGAAAGCTTCGCCTAAGCGTGTGAATGAATTGAACAACTTAGAAGAACAAGTAATAGATGGTGCTGATGCGTTAGTGAATAATGCGGTGGAATGTGGAGACCTTAAGTTCTCTCCCGCAATTGGTTCTGATGCCATCGTATTTGCTAACTGGTCTATTGCCTTCGGTTCAAACGCTCTAGCGCAAAATGCATCGAACAGTCGATGTATTCAGCGAATTCAAGATCCATTCTCAGTACTGCATAACGCGAATATGTTACTTGATGGTTTAGGGTGGTCACCTTTATCGACAGAGTGGGATTACCGTAAAACGTGGCGTCGAGTGGAACAGGAATTGTTCAGCGAAGAGCTTGCTTATTTAGAGTCTGTGAATCGCTAATCGTTATAGAGGCCATCTAATATTTTAGTTGGCTTTTTTATTACACCATTGTGACGAATCGTCAAAAAATAGAGATTGGTACTCAAGTTACCGATCTCGAGAAGTATAGGAAGTTACTCAAAAACTAACTTATATAACCAAATAAATTCGATCTGATTTTTATATGTTGAAGTTATCTGGTTATCACAGCATTCGCTGTTTTTTTAGTTTTTAAATTTGACGAAACGTCACAAAAGGAGAGTGTGATGCCACATCACAACGTTCAACAACAAGCCCGAATTGGCTGGGTCAAGCTACCAACGAATTACAGTGTGTTGGTTGTGCTTGCTACCGTTTTATTGATTGTTATAGCAACTATTGGAGGAAAAAATCTTTACTTTAGAGGGGATTACGACATCTTTTTTGATGGAACAAATGAGCAGTTACTTGCGTTTGATGAAATTCAGACTACCTTTGCAAAATCTGACAGTCTTGCTTTGGTCATAGCGCCAAAAAGTGGCACTGTTTTTACTCCTAACACCTTATCTCTTATTCAGCAGATCACTGACGAGGCGTGGCAAGTCCCATACTCCACCCGTGTTGATTCCCTTGCCAACTACCAGCATACCGAAGCGTTTGAAGATGATCTTCTTGTCGAAGATTTACTGTATAGCGAATATGAATTGACGCCTCAGCGAATCGAGAAAGTCAAAAGTATTGCGTTGAGTGAGCCGGTTTTGAAAAGTTCACTGATTTCCGAAAAAGGGGATGTCACGGTCGTGAATATTACGGTCCAACTCCCTGAGGTCGATAAAACCGCTGAAGTACAAGAAGTGGTTGCCTACATAAACGGAATGATTGAGCGTTATCAGCAAGTGTACCCGGATACTGAGTTCCACAAAGCCGGTATTATTGCAATGAACTACGCGTTTATGACCGCAGCCCAAGATGACAGCGCGACGCTAGTGCCGACCATGCTACTAGTGATATTGGTTTTCCTGACTCTCATGTTGCGCTCATTGCTTAGCGTCATCGCGACACTCATCGTTATTATCGGCTCAGTTATGGTGACAATGGGATTATCAGGATGGGCTGGTATGTTCTTAAGCACGGCGACAGTTAATGTGCCTACCTTGGTGATGACGCTTGCCGTCGCCGACTGTGTACACATTATAGCGACGATGCGTCAGTCTATGCAAAACGGCTTTAGTAAAGCCCATTCTATTGAACGAAGTATTGCGCTCAATTTCATGCCCATCCTGATTACCTCCATTACCACCGCGATCGGCTTTTTAATGATGAATATGTCGGATTCTCCAATCCTGAGAGATTTCGGCAACCTATCAGCCCTTGGCGTCATGATTGCTTGTTTCCTTTCCATCACATTACTTCCGGCGTTACTTCATATCCTTCCTGTTAGGGTGAAGTCAGACACTGCTGATGAAAGAAAGCACTTTATGGATCACTTAGGGGATTTCGTGGTGTCAAAGCGACATGCGTTATTGCCGTTGTCGGTGCTTGTTATTGTCGCGAGTGCGAGTTTGATTCCGCTGAACAAAGTCAACGATGAATCCGTCGAGTACTTTGGTCATAGCAATGAATTTCGTCGAGCGGCTGATTTTATGGAAGAGCGAATCAGTGGCATGGCGAACATCAGTATCGCGATAAAAACTAACGAATCGCAGGGTATTGCGGATCCTAATTTTCTCAATACCGTGGGTAAATTTACTGACTGGCTAAGGTTGCAGCCAGAAACGGACCATGTTGCGACCTTGAGCGATGTTTATAAGCGTCTAAACAAGAACATGCATGGAGATGATCAGGCTTATTACTCGCTCCCTCAAGACAGAGAATTAGCGGCTCAATATCTGCTGCTTTATGAAATGTCACTACCGTATGGCTTAGATTTGAACAACCAAATCAATGTTGATAAGTCGTCGATCAAGATGGTTCTCACTGTGGAGAACTTGGGCAGCGTCGAGCTTGTTGATTTGGAAAATCGTATTTACCAATGGTTTAACGAAAACGCGCCTCAGTATGATGTTGTTGCTTCTAGTCCATCACTGATGTTTGCGCATATTGGCGAAACGAATATGGCTAGCATGCTGTCAACCTTGCCTATCACTCTGGTCTTAATTTCGGCATTACTGATCTTTGCCTTACGCTCGTTCAAGCTCGGTCTAATCAGCCTGGTCCCGAATATCGCCCCTGCGCTTATTGGTTTTGGTATTTGGGCGCTGGTTTCTGGTGAAATTAATTTGGGGTTGTCTGTTGTTGTGACGTTGACGCTTGGCGTTGTGGTTGATGATGCCGTTCATTTTCTCTCTAAATACCAACACGCTCGTAAAGATGGCCATAGCGCGGAACAAGCGGTTCGTTACGCTTTTCGCACCGTGGGGCGCGCGCTTTGGATTACGACTGTCGTGCTTGTTGCTGGTTTCTCCGTTCTGGCGATGTCGAGCTTCCGCTTAAATGCCGATATGGGGCAGTTGAGTGCCATTGTTATCTTCATTGCTCTTGTTGTGGATTTCATCTTTCTACCGACTCTACTGATGTTGTTTGACAAAGGCGTCTACGACGAGGTGGACCGCCGAAACAAGCTTAAATCAACTGACTCTCAAACCACGGCTGTTATTCAGTCATAACGAATCAAAGGATTGAACATGAATTTACTAAAAAATGCCTTAAAAGTATCTGCACTTTCTGTCTCGCTTTTTATGAGTCATGCGGTGTTAGCGGATGAAGCGAAAGGATTAGAAATTGCTCAAGAGCGCAAAGCCCGTGATGAAGGGTGGGGGGATTCTGTTGCTACCATGAAAATGATTCTGCGGAACGCACAAGGAGAAAGCAGCACACGTTTAATGCGCCTCCAATCACTCGAAGTTGAGGACGATGGTGACAAAGGACTCACAATATTTGATGAACCAAGAGATGTGAAAGGCACCGCGTTTCTCAACCACTCTCATACAGTGGGTGCCGATGACCAGTGGCTTTACCTTCCAGCATTGAAGCGTGTGAAACGTATTTCCTCGCGTAACAAATCAGGCCCTTTCATGGGCAGTGAATTTGCGTATGAGGATCTCAGTTCCTTTGAGATTGAAAAATACCGTTTCAACTACCTAAAAGATGACAGCATAAACGGGCAAGATGTTTTCGTCGTAGAGCAAATTCCGACCGATAAGAACTCAGGTTATACCAAGCAAACGGTGTGGTTAGATAAAGCGCATTACCGCCCACTGAAAGTTGAGTTTTACGATCGCAAAGGGTCGTTGTTAAAAACGCTTTCTTTTTCCGATTACAAGCAGTACCTCAACCAATATTGGCGAGCGCACACTATGGCGATGACAAATCATCAAACAGGAAAAAGCACTGAGCTAACAACAAGTGAAATGCGCTTTAACACTGGTCTCGAAGACAATGATTTTCATAAGAATGTGTTAAAACGAGTGAGGTAGTGGAGGAGAAATGAACCGATCAAATGTTGGGTTGTTGCTTAGCGCAGCAACCTCTTTTTACTCGATGCCTCTTGCCGCCGTTGAGCTTGCAGGACAAGTCAATATTGAGCATCGTCAGTTTTTTGATTCTGGCTCTCAGGGTCAGAGCAAAGCGCAAACGTCATTGGTTTTGCAGCCAGAATTTTACTGGGAGATGCAAAATGGTGATGCGAGCTTTACCCTCACACCTTTCTATCGTTTGGATAGTCTAGACGATGAGCGAAGTCACGGAGACATAAGAGAGGCGCTTTATCTGACTTATTGGGATGATTATGAGCTTCGAGTTGGGATTAGTAAGGTCTTTTGGGGAGTGACGGAATCCGCCCATTTGGTTGATGTAGTAAACCAGACAGACGCCATTGAAGCCGTCGATGGTGAAGATAAACTCGGTCAGCCAATGTTGCATTTCACCTCATTCAAAGACTGGGGCACCGTCCATGCAATGTTATTACCTTACTTTAGGGAACGAACGTTTGCGGGTACTGACGGTCGTTTACGAACCGAACCTGTTGTCTCAGATGATGCTATCTATGAATCAAGCAGAGAAGAAAAGCAGGTAGATGTGGCTTTTCGATATTCGAAAATGCTTGGCGATTGGGACGTAGGCCTGAGCTATTTATATGGAACAAACCGGGATCCTTACTTTCGTTTTGAGTACGGGGAATTAAAGCCTTACTACGCTCTGATGAGTCATGCCGGTCTCGATGTACAAGGAATCGTTGGCGATTGGTTATGGAAACTCGAAAGTGTTTATCGAGATAGTGCTGATAATCATGTTGGCCTTGTGACGGGATTTGAGTACACCTTCGTTGGCGCATTTGACACGGTTTGGGATGTGGGTGTGATTGGTGAATACCTCTATGACAGTCGTGGGAATAATGCACAAACTATCGGTCAAAATGATGTGTTTGCAGGCATTCGTTGGGCGCTCAACGACGAGGACGGAACGGAAGTATTGACGGGAATCACAAAGGATTTAGATAACGCCGATGTTTACAATGCCAAGTTAGAAGCCTCGAGCCGAATATCGAATAACTTTAAGTGGCAAATTGATGCTTGGTTGTTCAAAAATGAAACGCCAAACGATTTGCTCTATTTCGCCCGAGATGACGATTTTATCGAGCTATCTATTCAATACTATTTCTAAAACACAAAGGGCACAACTTAACGGCAGATTAATGAAAGATGACATTTTTGACGTTTTTGTGCTCTTTTTATTCAATAACCTCTTCTTTTCGTAATTCAGTTTGGCATTGGTGCCCGGTTTGGCTACTATGTACAGCTATCAAAAAACCAATCACTCCCTTATGGACACTACCAACAGGTAGATGAGGAAACGATGCAACATCTAGAAGAGATCATTGCTAGCGCGAGCACTGCAATTGAAGCTGCCGAATCGCTAGTCGCACTTGATGAAGTGCGTGTTCAGTATCTGGGTAAAAAAGGTGAGCTAACTGCTCAACTTCAAAGCCTAGGCAAACTACCACCAGAAGAACGCCGTGAAGCTGGTCAAGAGATCAACAAAGCGAAAGGCGTCGTTCAGCAAGCTATCGCAGCTCGTAAAGACGCACTACAACGTGCAGAGCTTGAAGCGAAACTAGCAGCAGAAACAATCGACGTAACACTACCAGGTCGTCGTATTGAGAACGGTGGTTTACACCCAGTAACTCGTACTGTAGAGCGTATTGAGAAGTTCTTTGGCGAACTTGGTTTTAACACCGAAGCTGGCCCAGAGATCGAAGATGCATTCCACAACTTTGATGCGCTAAATATTGCCGCTGACCACCCTGCTCGTACTGATCACGATACTTTCTTCTTCAACCCAGATTTAATGCTTCGTACTCACACGTCAGGCGTACAGATCCGTACGATGGAAAATGGCAAACCACCATTCCGTTTCATCGCACCAGGCCGTGTATACCGTAACGACTACGACCAAACACACACGCCAATGTTCCACCAGGTGGAAGGCATGCTGGTTGATGAGAACGTAAATTTTGCACAGTTGAAAGGCATCCTGCACGATTTCCTATGTAACTTCTTCGAAGAAGAAGTAGAAGTACGTTTCCGTCCATCTTACTTCCCATTCACTGAACCTTCAGCTGAAGTAGACGTGAAAGGCAAAAACGGTAAATGGTTAGAAGTACTAGGCTGCGGTATGGTTCACCCGAACGTACTACGTAGTGTAGGCATCGATCCTGAAAAATACTCTGGTTTCGCATTCGGTATGGGTGTTGAGCGTCTAACGATGCTTCGTTACGGCGTGAACGATCTACGTGCGTTCTTCGAAAACGATCTTCGTTTCCTAAAACAGTTCAAGTAATCCAGAGGGTTCATCAACATGAAATTCAGCGAATCATGGCTTCGTGAGTGGGTAAACCCAGCGGTTACTACTGACGAACTCACTCATCAAATTACAATGGCCGGCCTAGAGGTAGACGACGTTCTTCCTGTAGCGGGTTCTTTCACTGGCGTTAAAGTGGGTCACGTTGTTGAATGTGGTCAACACCCAGACGCAGACAAACTTCGCGTTACTAAAGTAGATGTAGGCGAAGAAGAGCTTCTAGACATCGTTTGTGGCGCACCTAACTGTCGCCAAGGTCTGAAAGTAGCGGTAGCAACAGTTGGTGCTGTTCTTCCAGGCGATTTCAAAATTAAAAAAGCGAAACTACGTGGCCAGCCATCTCACGGCATGCTTTGTTCGTTCACTGAACTAGGCATTGATGTTGAGTCAGACGGCATCATGGAACTAGCAGAAGACGCAGTAATCGGTACTGATTTCCGTGAATTCCTAGGTCTAGATGACGTAACGGTAGACGTAGATCTAACAGCAAACCGCGCTGACTGTTTCAGCATCCGTGGTTTAGCTCGTGAAGTTGGCGTACTAAACCGTGCTGACGTGACTGAGCCATCAGTAGAAGCAGTTGCGCCTTCAATCGACGATAAAGTGTCTATTGAAGTGAAAGCGCCAGCAGCGTGTCCACGTTACCTAGGTCGTGTAGTTAAGAACGTAAACGTTCAAGCTGAAACACCACTATGGATGCAAGAGAAACTGCGTCGTTGTGGTATTCGCTCGATCGACCCTGTAGTAGACATCACTAACTACGTGCTTCTAGAGCAAGGTCAACCAATGCACGCATTCGATCTATCGAAGATCGAAGGTGGCATCGTAGTTCGTATGGCTGAGCAAGGTGAGAAGCTAACACTTCTTGATGGCAGCGAAGCAGAACTAAACGCAGATACACTAGTAGTTGCTGACCACAACAAAGCACTTGCAATCGCAGGTATCTTTGGTGGTGAAGAGTCTGGTGTAACAACTGAGACTAAAGACGTTCTACTAGAGTGTGCATTCTTTGCACCTGACCACATCCGTGGCCGCGCTCGTAGCTACGGTCTGCACACTGATTCTTCAATGCGTTTCGAGCGTGGTGTGGATTACGCACTACAAGTGAGCGCAATGGAGCGTGCAACTCAGCTTCTAGTTGAGATCTGTGGTGGTGAAGTAGCACCTGTTGTTGCAGTAGAGTCTGAAGCAGACCTACCTAAGCCAAACAAAGTTGCTCTACGTCGTACTAAGCTAGACAACCTACTAGGTCACCACATCGCTGATGCTGACGTAGTAGAAATCCTAGAGCGCCTAGGTTTGACTGTTGAAGCTTCAGAAGAAGGTTGGGTGGCAGTAGCGCCAACATGGCGTTTCGATATCGCTATCGAACAAGACCTGATTGAAGAAGTTGGCCGTATCTACGGTTACGACAACATTCCTAACCAACACCCAGCCGCAGCACTTAAGATGCACAACCACGTTGAAGCGGATCTTCCACTGAAACGCGTTCGTGATCTTCTTGTTGACCGTGGTTACCACGAAGCAATTACATACAGCTTCGTTGAGCCTGAGCAACAAAAGCTAGTTGTACCTGGTGTTGAGCCTCTAGTGCTTCCAAACCCAATTTCAGCAGATATGTCAGCAATGCGTCTTGGTCTTATCCAAGGGCTGTTGAACACGGTTGTTCACAACCAGAAACGTCAACAGCCACGCGTTCGTCTATTCGAATACGGCCTACGTTTCATCCCATGTGAATCTGCAGAAAACGGCATGCGCCAAGAGCCTATGCTTGCAGGTGTTATTGCTGGTACTCGTGGTGAAGAGCACTGGGATATCGAAACTAACACCGTTGATTTCTTCGACCTTAAGGGCGATCTAGAAGCGATTCTAGAGCTATCTGCGAACGAAAAAGCGTACTCTTTCGCTGCACTGTCACCTGAAAGCAAAAAAGCTAACCCAGCACTGCACCCAGGTCAATCTGCGGCAATCATCGTAGATGGCAAAGAAGTGGGCGTGATCGGTACCGTTCACCCTGAGCTTGAGCGTAAGTTCGGTCTAAACGGTCGTACTATCGTATTCGAAATCGAATGGTCTGCAATCAACAGTAAAGTGATTCCAGAAGCGGTTCAGCTTTCTAAATTCCCATCAAACCGTCGTGACATCGCAGTAGTTGTGGACGAAGCGGTAGCATCTGGTGACATCGTTAATGCTTGTTTAGAGCAAGGTGGCGAGTTCCTTAAAGATGCGAAACTGTTCGACGTGTACGTAGGTAAAGGCGTTGAAGACGGTAAGAAGAGCTTAGCAATCGCTCTGACTCTACAATCAGTTGAGCGCACGCTTGAAGATGCAGACATCGCAGGTGCGGTAGACGCTATCGTTGCTCACGTTTCTGAGAAGTTTGGTGCGTCTCTACGTGACTAATCTCGCGTAACGTATCGTCTTAAGAAATGAAAACCCTGCCAGTTTGGCAGGGTTTTTTATTTTTAGGATTACCTTATCGTTGTTCAAGTTCCATACTGCTGGCATCACCCCTCATTACTTTAAAATACTAGACCAAACTAGGGATAACCCTTACCCGAGATTAGGAACGTATTGTTTTTTAGCTAATACACGCTAACGTTAGCTTATTGGCAGCTAGGCAGCGAGTGAGAGGGTATAGCTAAGCAGAAGTGGCAGCGTAAGAATACTGAAAAAGTTGCCAAATAGTACCATTGACGCCACTTTCATGGGCTCTATATTCAGCCTTTCCGCAAATAGGTAATTCATGACGGCTGGTGGCAGCATTGTGAAGAGTACCATCATTTGCAATTGCATCGTTGGAAGGGGAATTAACCAATAAATAAGTGCGAATGCAACCGCCCCAGTTGCAAGCGACTGCACGGTACACAATACACCAACCTTTAAACCGTCCACTCTTAAATGACACATTTGCGCCCCCAGGGATAAAAGCATCACGGGTACTGCCGCTTGCCCAAGTAGAGCAGTCGCTTCGTATAAAGGTGCCCATGCCCCCACATTTGACACGTTGAGAAACAGAGCCAACGACGCAGCTAAAAAGATTGGCATCTTGACTATTTGCTTAAAAGGGTTGCCATGACTAAGTAGCATTACACCTAAACTAATGTGCAAGCATGCTGATACGACAAATAGCAGTACTGCTGAGGATAGCGCAGTTTCTCCAAACGTATAGGTAAACAAAGGAATAGCAAGGTTTCCGCTATTGCGAAACATATGTGGTGGTGCCCAGGTTTTAAACGACAGTGACGTCAATCGACATACAGGGATCATGAGTAGTGCGGGAACCAAAACCGCGACAATTGCTGCAAAAAGGAGTGGTCCCTGATTCGAGTCTAACGGCATGCTAACGAGCGAAGAAAACACCAGCGCAGGTGTGAAAACCTCAATGTTAATGCGGTTGATTGGACGAAAGTCAGGCTTGATGTAACGACCTACCAAATAGCCGACGCCGACAAGAGCAAAAACAGGGAAAAGAATATTTATGATTTGATTAATCATGGTCGCCTAGATGAAGTGTAAGGAGCTAATGTGGAGATACACGAAGAAACACATTATCAACCTTTACATATTGCGTCATCGCTGAACAGTGAGAAGCGTGGGTTTAATCAAGCTTTCTAAGCACAGTTACAAAGCCAGGTGGTCATACCATTTAGTTCAATTGTTACGTATCGAGTTACATACAAATCACTGAATTTACGACAAGTTCTATGTCAAGTGTCTGTTAAATAACCAATCTCTGATATTTTTATTAAATAGTGATTAATGTTGATATTTTAACTACTTTTAGTTTTATCAGCTGGATGTTTTTCCTATTAAAGAGAAAACAAAAACAAAAATATCAAAATGTTGGCGTTTAACAATAATTTACATAGTGCTATTCCTTTTGTTCGCCAAGAAAAAAGTTGGCGAAAATCATAAGCTTGTCATACACTTCCTGATGTAACCCCGATATGTTGTTGAATTGGTAGGGTAAAACTGCTCTGGCGCTACACTAACGTAGCATTGTTTAACATAGCTTTGAGGAAAGTTTTATGGCGCTCACAAAAGCCGAACTGGCAGAAAACCTGTTTGATAAATTAGGATTTAGTAAGCGGGACGCCAAGGAAACGGTGGAAGTGTTCTTTGAAGAGATTCGTAAGGCACTGGAAAGTGGCGAACAGGTAAAACTGTCAGGTTTTGGTAACTTTGATCTTCGTGACAAGAATGAACGACCTGGTCGTAACCCGAAAACCGGTGAAGATATTCCAATTACTGCTCGACGTGTAGTGACTTTTCGCCCGGGTCAGAAGTTAAAAGCTCGTGTAGAAAACCTGAAGAAAGTACAGTAAGCCGAATAAATGGATCACGCTAAGGCGTGGTCTTTTTTTTGCGTAAAACTTGTGTCGCATATAAACGAAAACCACCGCAATGCGGTGGTTTTTCTGTTTTTGAGTATATCTTAATGATATGGATTACGCTGCTTCTAGGTGCGTTGTTAAGTATGGTTGCCATGCTTGTTGGTACAAGTTTTTAGACTGTGCACGCATGTTGCGAATAGAAGCGAGTTCTAGTTCGCTTAGTTCGCGTTTCTCCATCATCGCTTGGCGTTCTAGTTTCTGGATTTTTTCGTATAGGTCGTGTTCAGGACCGCTTTTCACATCTGCGATGGCTTTTAAGTGCAGTTGAACTTCGGCAACTAGATTTGTCTTTGGTAAACGAACGAGTAAGTTCAAGTCTCTATAGCCTGAAGGACTAGGTTTTTTGAAGCGATTTTTTACTTTAACAATTGTTGTTTCACGCTCTAAGGTTTCATAAATGGAGACTAAGCTCGCGACGTCTTCAGCAACAATCGTGGCACGGGCTAGGTCAGTAATGCGTTCGACTTTTCCATCTAACTCCAAAGCTATTTTTTCTTCTGCTCGTTGTTTGGACTTTACGCCTGCGAAGTATGGCTGAGCATCATTAAGAAGTGCGGTACTTTTACAGATAGTTTCAAGCTCAAATTGTGCTTGGTGAGCTTTGCTGTAAAGAATGTCGAAGTCAGTGTATGGCTGAGTTGGAGTTGCGTCGATTGACTGAATACCATACAAGCCGCTAAGGCTATGTTTAAAGAGTTTCGAACAAACTTCGTTTTGACTTGTTGAACGATTTTGATCGCCACTCGGCGCTGGGGTAATTGGAAGTGCGGCAAATGCCGGTGCACGGCTAAGTACCAAAAGCATCAATGCTGTAGTACGAAGAAATAAGCTCATTCACTCTCCTTAACTTGCTTGTACTTAGAAAATAGGGAACATAAAGGTCGCTAAGTTCGGCAAATCAGGTACTAACTTATTAATGGGGTCATTACGAAAGATTCCAAGGTTTCAGTTTTGTCTTGAAGTGGAATCGTGCGTTAGATCACCATTTCTCTTTTCTTTATTCTGTTTATCAGATAAAGGCGTGGTTCCTATAAGAACGTTTACATCCTATCACCGCTGTATTAACCAAAGATGAACGGCATAGACAAATTGAAAAAAATCGTTAGTCTTACTTCTCAAAATGAAAATCAGCCGACAAGTAGAAAGTAAAATGAGAGACCAAGAGTTTTGGCATAATAAATGGGCCAGTAATCAAATCGGATTTCACTTGGAAGATGTAAACCCGCTATTACCTGCATATTGGCAACACACAAACCCAAAGCGTGAAGACAAAGTGTTAGTGCCTTTGTGTGGAAAGTCAGAAGACTTGATTTGGTTGGCGATGAAGCATGATTCAGTTGAAGGTGTTGAGCTGAGCCATATCGCTGTTCGTGCCTTTTTTGCTGAACATTTTTATACGCCAACCGTGACGCCTGTTAATGGTATGCACGAGCTTTATCAATTTGATGAGCTCTCTATTTATACTGGGGACTTTTTCACTGCACCAGTATCTCAAGCCGATATCATTTATGATCGCGCCGCGTTGGTTGCTTTACCGCAAGATATGCGAGAGGAGTATGTAGAGCGTCTCAAGCAACTTTTGAATCCAGGCGGTCGTATTTTGCTTGTTACACTCAACTATCCTCAAGAAGAGATGGCAGGGCCTCCATTTAGCGTGCCAGTCGAAGAGATTGAGCAGTTATTTTCAGGTTACAAAGTTACCTGTTTGAACGTAGATGAAGCTGATGAAAACCATCCTAAAATTGCGAAAAAAGGCTTAAGTCGCTTCTCTGAAGAAGTGTACCTAATCGAGAGTGAATAGGTTTTTTTGGTTTGTAAAACGAAATAGCGCAGCAATTTGAGCTGCGCTATTTTTGTATAAGTGGTTCGTATTTAATAAGTGATATTCACTTTTGAAGCACTTTCAACAGCATCTTGAACGGCTTCTTCGGTGGTTTTTCGTCGCGTAAGGACAACACCTAAACGACGGCGACCATCGATTTCTGGCTTGCCGAATAGACGAACTTGCGTTTGAGGTTGAGCTAAGGCTTTGGTTAGGTTGTCAAAGCGAATGTTTGTGGAAGTCCCTTGACCAAGAATAACGGCCGACGCAGATGGACCATATTGTACGATATTATTAATCGGCATTCCGGTAAATGCACGTACGTGGAGAGCAAACTCTGACATTTCCTGAGAAATCATAGTGACCATGCCTGTATCGTGTGGGCGAGGAGAGACCTCATTGAAAATGACCTTATCGCCTTTAACAAATAACTCTACACCAAAGATGCCGTAGCCACCGAGTGCGTTGACTACTTTCTCAGCCGTGTATTCAGCTGCTTTTACTGCGTTTTCTGACATAGCTTGCGGTTGCCATGATTCGCGGTAGTCGCCATCTTCCTGACGATGGCCAATTGGAGCACAGAAATGCACACCGTCAACGGCTCTTACAGTCAATAAAGTGATTTCGTAATCGAAGTCGATAAAACCCTCCACGATCACGCGACCTGCCCCCGTACGTCCGCCTTCCTGTGCGTAATCCCATGCTTTTGCTACGTCGTCTTCGGTCTTGATGACACTTTGCCCTTTACCTGAAGAACTCATAACTGGCTTTACTACGCACGGGATGCCTACATGCTCAACCGCGGCTTTGAAGTCTTCAAAAGTATCTGCAAAACGATAAGGTGATGTCGTCAGTTCTAGTTCTTCTGCAGCCAAACGTCGGATACCTTCACGATTCATTGTTAGCTTGGTTGCCTTAGCGGTTGGAACAACATTCAGCCCTTTTTCTTCAAGCTCTACCAGTTTGTCGGTTGCGATAGCTTCGATTTCAGGTACGACGTAAGTAGGTTGTTCCTTCGTAATAACTTCTTCTAAGGCGCTTCCATCTAACATATCGATGACGTAACTACGGTGAGCAACTTGCATCGCTGGAGCATTAGCATAGCGATCACAAGCAATCACTTCTAAACCAAGTCTCTGACATTCAATTGCGACTTCTTTACCGAGTTCGCCAGAGCCTAAAAGTAATACACGGGTAGCATTTGCGCTGGTTGCAGTGCCAAACATAGTGTTCCCTTACAAAATAGAGTGGTGAGACAGAAATTGCAGGAGATCATACTGAAGTTTTATGACAAAGCAAACGTTTGCTTTTGGTTTTTAGGCAATAAAAAAGCTCTACATGCAGTAGAGCTTTTTATACTGAAATTGTCGCTTATACGTTGACAAAACTAAGTGGAATATCTGGATTCAACGCTTCTAACGTTGATTGCGTATCAGCCAAATGACTGATCTTGCCTTCTGAGTTTTCTACTAGAGCAGCGGCTTTGATATTGTCAAAGGTTTCACCCGCAAGTAGTACTTGGATCAGCGCAACTTGTAATGGCGGCAAGCTAGGGTTAAATGCTGCATTTTCCGCATAAGCACCTTGGAATATACGGCCGCTAGCCATTTCTAATGCTAAGCCACTCAGGTTGTTGGTATATGGTGAGTGGCTCATGTTCATCGCTTCAACAGCGCTTTGAATTAGAGTGTCTTCATCATCGCATGAGAACTGATGCTTTACTTCTGCCATTAAGCCAGATTCGATACCGAGATCGTTTGGTCCAAAGGCTTCCGGTAGGTATTCATGCAGCGATTTTTCTTCGCGTTCTGGGAGCTGGATTTTAAGCTCGTTTGCGGTAGATAACTCGTTCATGAACTGACGGCAGTGACCACATGGGCTGAAGTTAATAGTGATATCTTTAATACCACGTTCACCTTTCATCCAAGCATGGCTAATTGCAGACTGCTCAGCGTGAACTGTTTGACCTAACTGAACACCAAAGAATTCCATGTTGGCTCCGAAGTAAAGGCGACCTGAGAGACCACGAACGATAGCACCGACATAAAATTCAGAAAGAGGAGCATAGGAATATGCTGCGGCAAAAGGAAGTAGAGCAACACGAAGCTCTTTATCTGATAGACCGGTAGCTGAAAGCAACTGCTCAAACTGTTGAACTGAAAGCGTAGCATCAAAATCATCAGCTTGGATGATAGGAGCAAGTTGTTTGGAAAGTGCTTCTGGAGCGCCTGCTAGCGCCTGTTCAATGCGACTTTTCATGTTGAATCCTTGTTATTGCATGGACAGTTATTCTATGTGAAGGATAGAAATGTTCCGTGCGTTAGATCACGATAAATAATGCAATTGATAATTCTGTTACATAATTAGAGTGAGCTCACACATGTATTCGATTGCACTGACGTGAAGCGTTATCTCCGTCTCACAATTAACCATATCAGTATATATTCATATGACCAAGACGCTGGGATATGTTAATTGCGATGCCTACATGTCCACACAAGGTTATTCCTAGATATCTAAGCAACGTTGAGTCAGTAATATTGCACTGAATGTTGAAGTTATTAGTGTGTATCTCGTCAGAGTGCCTTAACGATCTTACTAGAACGGGTTGTTAGATGAGGTAATACAGAATTTTGGAAGGGATAAGGAAGAAACGGGAAGGCCACGGCCTGCCGGAAGGAGGGCAGACCGAGAGCGCTTAACTATTGATATAGCCAGACAGCCAAAGCAAAAAAGCTTGGAGCCAAAATAGAAGTGATGATGCCGCATAAAACCAATGCGAGTGATGAGAACGCGGCATCAATGGGCTGTTTCTCTGCACATGTCGCGGTGCCTAAGGCATGAGACACGGTACCCATTGTTAGGCCACGTGCAATCGGGTGTTTAATTCCAATTAAGTTGTAAATTGGGTACGCCAAAATCGCGCCCAATAAACCAACAATCAGAACCAAGATCGCCGCAACGGCAGCTTCACCACCGAGGTGACTCGAAATTTCCATTGCTATTGGCGTAGTGACGGATTTACCCACTAGACTTGCGATTAAACTGATATCTGCTTTGAAAGCGACTGCGATCAAGGTGGTTGTCATCATCGACATCACACTGCCTACTGTGCAAGCAAAAGTGATGATTCGCCAGTTTGCTTTAATCTGTGGTAGTTGTTCATATAGCGGGTAAGCCAGAGCAACTACGGCTGGTTGAAGTAAAAAACTGATCCCTTCGTTATCCGCATAATACGTTTCAAACGGTACATTTAAGTAAGTAAGCAAAGGAATGAGCACTGCAATACTGATCAGCAAAGGATTTGCGAGAGGATTATTCACTTTGATTGCGATTTGGCGCGCGACAAGAAAAACCGCAATGGTAACAGCTAACCACATATCAGTGCTTCTCCTTTAGCAAGTAGTCCAGCAGCCAAGCGAGGCTGACCAGTACAATGAGTGAGCCTCCAACTGCGCTAGCAATGATAGGGAGGGCATTAGCGAGTAGCATATCGAAATGTTGCATTAATCCCACGCTAATAGGAACGAACAACAAAATCATGTAGCGGATAAATAGCGTGGCGCCCGGTTTGACCCAATCGACCTTTACAAGCCCAAGAGTCATAGAGAAAAACAGTACGAGCATACCGATGACACTTCCTGGGACGGAAACGCCAGTGAACTTTTGAATGGTAATTCCGATGCCAAGTGCCCCCATGATGAGGAAGATTGAAATGAGCAGTTGGATCAGTTGTAAGAATCGTTCTTTAATCATTTTGACAGTATATAAACAACAAGCACACCATAAGGTGCGCTTGTATTAGGAGGAGTTAAGAAGCTAAGCTCTCTACATAACGGTACACGGATTTTAATATCGCAATCTTCTTTTCGTCACTTTCATGTTCGTGAACTAAGTTTTCTAAATTCAGCATGTACTCTTCAATTTGGCTTTCAAACACTTCTCGACAGTGTAATGCCCAGCGCCTCTGTTCTTGCTCGTCTAATGTGCCTGGGAAGTTACGCGCACGATAGCGGAACAATAGAGGTTTAATGCGCTTGTCATCAAATTCAATGTCCAATGCGGCAAGATTGTTCGGGTCGGTTTCTCGAATGATATCCATGGCTGCGCGATCGGCCGGAGAGAAGAATCCGTCGTAAAGTTGCGTATCGACGTCATCACTTTTATCGAATTTACGCTCGACTGAAAAGAGGCTAATCAGCTTTTCTCTAATTTCAGGATGTTGGCGCAACAAAGCGAGATTAGCGAGACATTGCTGGCGATCAATGCCAATAGACTCCGCATTTTCAGCCGTTAACGTTTTTGCAGGGGCGAGAATAGGGCATTTGTTTAAATGAACTAACTTAACAGGCACTGGTAGCAATTCACCAAGATCTTCTCGCTTAGTGTAGAGTCTTTCGTGTAGCTCTTCTGCGGATAGCTCTAGAATAGGTTGAGGATCTTTCGCTAAATCGATAGTGATAACGGCGTTATTATTGGTTGGATGCCAAGCAACAGGCACAATCCAGCTGGTGTATTGGCATTCGCGCCCTAGCATGCCTGAAACGTGCATCAAAGGCGTCATGTTGACGATGTCGACTAATTCATTGAGCTTACGCTTTTGGCGCATAGAAAAGAAGTAGTCAAACAATTTTGGTTGCGCTGCTTTGACTTTTTTCGCCATTTCGATAGTCGCAATCACGTCTGCCATCGCATCGTGCGCGTTACTATGTTCTATGCCGTTAGCAACAGACAAGTGCTCTAATTTAAAACTAGTGAAGCCATCTTCGTTTTCTGGCCATTCTACGCCTTCTGGGCGAAGGGCGTGGCACGCGCGTAATACATCGAGTAAATCCCAACGCGAGTTACCGTTTTGCCAACTCCATGCGTATGGATCGATAAAGTTGCGATAACAAGTATAACGGGTCACTTCGTCATCAAAGCGAATGCTGTTGTAGCCTAAACTGGTGGTATTTGGTTTCGCGAGTTCAGCGTGAATCTTAGCGATAAACTCAGGCTCAGAAAGGCCTTCTTGAACCGTTTTTTGCGGAGTAATACCAGTAATAAGCGCAGCTTCAGGAGACGGAAGATAATCAGCAGGTGGCTGGCAGTACATGACTAAAGGCTCGCCGATGATATTAAAGTTTTCATCTGTACGAACACCAGCGAACTGGCTTGGGCGATCTTTCGCGGGGTTGGTTCCCCATGTCTCATAATCAAAGAAGAAAAAAGTGGGCTGATTATCTTGGTGCATTCTGCTTACCGTTTACAAAACCGATAACAGTATTAGACCATTCAACGCCTTGACTAGCAACGAAAGATGCAAGTTGAATTTTTGAAAATGAAAAAGCCGATGGCGAACCATCGGCTTGATATTTTACGTTTTATCGCTTTGGAAGGAATTTGAGTTCTATGCTCGTGTTTCTTCCAATGCTGTTTCGCTTTCTGGTGACTTCAGCACTCGGCTAGCAATCGTACCCGCAGTCATTGATCCTGAAACGTTCAGTGCGGTACGTGCCATATCGATCAATGGTTCAATAGAGATAAGCAGCGCCGCGATGGTCACAGGCAAGCCCATTGCAGGAAGAACAATCAATGCTGCAAACGTCGCGCCGCCACCCACACCAGCGATACCAAATGAGCTGATGGTGATAATCGCAATCAATGACAGGATAAAGTGCAGATCCAGAGGGTTGATGCCCATTGTCGGAGCTACCATCACTGCCAGCATTGCAGGGTAGATACCTGCACATCCGTTTTGGCCAATAGTGGCACCAAACGATGCTGATAGGTTTGCAATCGCTGGTGGAACGTTAAGCTTCGTGATTTGCGCTTCTACGTTTAGTGGGATCGTTGCTGCTGAGCTACGAGATGTAAACGCGAAGGTCAGTACAGGCCAGATTTTCTTAAAGTATTCCGCAGGGCTAACGCCGACAAAAGAGACTAATACGCCGTGAACAACAAACATCAGAGCGATAGCAACATAAGACGCCACAATAAAGCCAAGTAGGCTTAGGATGTCGCCTGCGCTTGATGTCGCTACCACTTTTGCCATCAGTGCTGCGATGCCGTATGGCGTTAACGCCATGATCATCTTCACTAATCGCATAACGATTGATTGAGCTGCTTCTACGAAAGTACGAATCGGTGATTCTAACTCTGCTTTTTCCATCATCACTTTACGAGCGGCGATACCGGTTAATACACCGAAGATAACGACAGCGATAATTGAGGTCGAGCGAGCACCTGTTAGATCAGCAAATGGGTTGGTTGGAATGAAGCTAACTAGCATTTGAGGAATAGTCAGGTCACTTACTGTACCAGCACGGCTTTCTAAAACGGCGATACGAGCGGTTTCACGCGCGCCTTCAGTTAAACCCTCTGCTGAAAGGCCAAATGTCGTTGTCACCAAGATACCGATAAGTGCAGCAATTGCAGTCGTTACTAGAAGAACAGAGATGGTCAGGCCAGAAATTTTACCTAATGATCCACCTTTCTCCAATTTAACAACTGCAGAGATCATCGATACCAATACTAGTGGCATGATGACCATTTTCAGTAGACCAACGTAGCCACTGCCTACAATACCGACCCATTCAAGTGTTTGAGCAATAGCACTGTTGCCCTCACCGTGAATGAGTTGCAAAGCAAGACCAAAAAGAGAACCAGTAACAAGACCGATTAAAACGAGACGAGAGAGTGTGTGTTTCTTTTGTTGTTGGTTAAATAGAAAGAACAATATGCCAACAAAGACGGCTAGAGAGGCTATCACTGCAAAATTCATAATCTGACCTTATCAACCTGCCGAAATGGCGGTTGTTTTTTATACGGGGTTTTATACGGATTTGTTTATGGGGCGTAAGATAACGCTCGCGATATAACTTTAAAAATGACAAACGGGTATTAGCTAGATCTAAAATGAATATAAAAACGAGATCTAAGTCGCGTGAGAGTGTGAATTAGCACGTTAAATGTACAAAATGGTTATTCGTAGTGATGCAGTAAGTCACGCATTTCTTGCCTTTGTAAGTAAACCACCGAGTCTTCTTGATAACTGAAAAGTTGATAAATCATCGCTTTGGCGACATCTTCCGCTCGAATAGGTAAAAAGTTGGACAGTTTGCCAAGCATGAATGGGCGAATTACCTTAAACAGAGTTTGCACTAACTTCTCGTCCGTTCTTGGGCTTTGACGTTGACCAACAAGCGGGCCTGGGCGAACAAACACGATTTCCTCAAAACCCATAGCTTCGATTCTTTGTTCCATTTGTCCTTTACAGGCTAAGTAATGGGATGGTGATTTACTATTTGCACCAAGGCTAGAAACAACCGCAAGGCGTTTGACTCCGATCGTTTTCATCTGTTGGGCGACTTTACACACCAGATCAACATCTACCCTACGTAAATTATCCTTACTGCCTGCTTGCTTAAGAGTTGTGCCTAAACAGATAAAGCCGATGGTCGGTGTTGGTTGGTTATCATCCCATTGGTGGATAGAGAGGTCGGCATCAATGAGAGGAACAAGCTTATTGTCCGCATCTAGGACGCCATCGAGTGGGCGGCGAGAAAGATAATATAAGGTACCAACACCTGATTGATTTATGAGGTTTGTAATGACTTTTGAACCGACTAAGCCAGTCGCCCCAGCGATGATGGCGCAGGTGTTGTTATCCATGTCCTTTCTCCTATATGGGAATATAGCCTAAGCTATTGTAGCGGATTTCAAGGAGTTACTTATAATCGAATGCTCGAAAGGTGAGACGCTCTGCGAACTCAGTAGACTTTCCTAACAGAAATCTGATTAGCGCTGCCCCAAGCGGATGCAAGGGTATACAATAGTGGACGCTCAAAACTGGGGCTGAGCAAGATTTCTTAATCAATGGAACACCTCTCACCCAGACAACATCAAAGGAACGTAAAAAATGGATGACTCTTTTGCAGCGGAGATACAAGCGCGCATAGATAACAAAACCAAACCTGTTGGTTCTTTAGGCTTATTGGAAAAGGTGGCACTACAGCTAGCTCTTATTCAAAGTCAGGATAAACCTCAGCCAGTTGATTCCATCGCTATCTGTAAACCGAGCATGCTGGTATTTGCTGGAGATCACGGCGTTGCAGAGGAGGGCGTAAGCATTGCGCCAAGCGAAGTCACTCAGCAAATGGTGGCTAACTTTCTCGCCGGCGGCGCTGCCATCAACTGTTTTTGCGACATCAATGGCATCCAACTCAAAGTAATAGATTGCGGCATGTTGGCACCTATTGATGTGCTGGTTCCAGAATTTAAGTCTCATCCAAACTTGGTTGAACAACGATTGGGTAACGGTACGGCTAATTTTTCTAAACAATCAGCGATGTCCCCAGAACAAGTGGCGCTAGGTTTAGAGTATGGTGCGAAGATTGCTGAGCAAACCATTTTGTCTGGCTCAAATCTATTGATGTTCGGTGAGATGGGCATTGGTAACACCAGTTCGGCTTCCGCACTGTTATCGGCGCTGAGTTCATTAGATATTGATTATTGTGTTGGCGTTGGCACCGGAATCAATCAAAGGCAGTTGAGCCGTAAATATAAACTAGTGGCACAGGGCGTGAACCGATGTCGAACTCTGGATACCAAAGCGATTCTCGCACAGGTTGGAGGCTTTGAAATCGTACAAATGGTAGGCGCTTTTTTAGAAGCCAAGCGGCTTAAAACCCCAGTTTTAGTGGATGGATTTATCGTATCGGTTGCTGCGTATATTGCAACGTTGCTAGACGAAGAAGCACGCGAATACATGTTGTTTGCCCACCGCTCCGAAGAAAATGGACATAAGTTTGTATTAGAGTACCTAAAAGCAGAACCTCTACTCGATCTTGGTTTACGATTAGGGGAGGGAACCGGAGCCGCTCTTGCCTTACCCTTGTTAAAAGCTGCTGCCCAGTTTTACAACAAGATGGCGAGCTTTGAGAGTGCAGGAGTTACAGTATAGTGTCAGTCCCTGATAATTCTGAGAACGTCACGCCGTCATCGTTAAGATACCAGTGGGAGTTGTTTCTATTAGCTATCAGTTTTTTTAGTCGCTTACCCGTACCCCAAGCGTTGCCATACAGTGAAGAACGCATGAATCAGGCCGGACGTTATTTCGCGTTAGTTGGTCTCGTACTTGGAGCGCTTTGTGCTCTGGTATTTTCGCTCACCTCAATTCTTTTCCCAGAATCGGTTGCCATAGTATTAACAATGGTGTTTAGCTTATTGTTAACAGGGGCATTTCACGAAGACGGCTTGACTGATATGGCGGATGGCATTGGCGGTGGCATGACTGTCGAGCGACGCCTCTCTATTATGAAGGACAGCCGCATTGGCACTTATGGTGCAGCCACTCTCATTATGGCGTTATTGGCTAAGTATGTTTTTTGGAGTGAACTGGCTAACTTGCCGCAGTTTTGGTTGGTCATTGTCGTCGCTTATACCGCAAGCCGAGCACTAGCCGCGACGCTTATTTATGACATGCCTTATGTCAGTGACAGTGATACGTCGAAAAGTAAACCGCTGGCAAATAGCCAGTCTTCTTTAGAAGTCTCCATTTTGTTGTTTACTGGTGGCATAACATTGCTTGTGCTTGGTATCACGCAGGCGATCTTTATATCGCTTGTTATCGTGGTATTTCGTTTGATGTTCAAACGTTGGTTAACCAAGCGAATTGGCGGCTTTACGGGGGATTGTCTTGGCGCAGCGCAGCAGCTATCGGAACTGCTTGTTTATCTCACTATGATTGGGTTTTATCACATCTCATGAAGCAATTGATACTCGGTGGCGCGCGCTCTGGGAAGTCGCATTTGGCGGAAAAAACAGCCAAGCAATTATCGACCACTTCTCAACACTCATTACATTATGTTGCAACCGCGCTGCCATTTGACCAAGAAATGCGAGAGCGAATAGCGCATCATCAAAAGCAACGAGGGGACGAGTGGCAAGAGCATGAATGCCCCCTTCATTTATCTGAGTTACTGACAAATTTCGCTAACACCGATGTTGTACTGGTCGATTGTTTAACCTTGTGGCTCAATAATTGGATATTTGAGTTAGGTGATGAATGTTCCAATGAGAAGCTAGAAGCAGAAATTGAAAAGCTTATACAGGTGGTACGTGGTTCAGATGCGACGTTAATATTCGTCTCTAACGAGGTTGGAATGGGCATTGTGCCTTTGGGGGCGGTTAGTCGTTACTTTGTGGATAATGCAGGACGGATGAATCAAAAACTAGCCAGTGTTTGTCATCGCGTTACCTTTGTCGCTGCTGGCTTGCCGTTGGTTCTTAAAGAGTAGGATGGAAGAAATGAAAACACTCAATATCTATCTTGTGCGTCATGGAAAAGTAGATGCTCCACCAGGACTCCATGGCCAAACGGATGTGAAAGTTACGCCTGCTGACCAAGAAAGCATTGCTCGGGCTTGGGTTGAGAGTGGACGAGGTGTGGGTGGAGTGATTTGTTCTCCGCTTTCACGTTGTCAAGAACTGGCAAACATCATTGCTGAACAGCAATTATTACCAGTAATGACGGATGAATCTTTACAAGAAATGGCGTTTGGTGATTTTGATGGTGTGCCTTTTGATATGCTTACTGAACAGTGGAAAAAGCTAGATGCTTTTTGGCAATCGCCAGCACAACACACGTTGCCGAATGCTGAGAGCTTAAGCACATTTTCTGAGCGCATATGTCGCGTTTGGTCTCAAATCATCAACGATATCAATGACAATCTACTTATCGTCACGCATGGTGGCGTCATTCGTATGATTCTTGCTCATGTATTGGAGTTAGATTGGCGTAACCCCAAGTGGTATTCGACGTTGTCGATAGGAAACGCTTCTGTCACGCATATAACAATGACCATCGATGAGCAAATTTACGCCTCGGTGCGTTCGATTGGCGTACCTCTTTTAACTCGTTAATTTATAAAAATTAAAATGCCCAAAGCGATACTGCTTGTGGGCATAGTCACGGAAGATGTCAGTGGAAGCCCATCTGCTAGGTGCAGGAAGCGAAAATTGACTCAGTTACATAAAAAGGAAATATAGAAATGACAACGCCGAGTTGGGATTTGTCCATCGTTTATAACGACCTTTCTGACCCACGAATTCAAGACGATATTGCTCTTGTGGAACAATGTATTGATCTTTTGAATAAACAATCAGCAGATTGTTGCAACGTAGAGATCATGCAAAATGCGATTTTGACCAATGAAGCCGCGAGTCGTTTAGCGGGTACAGTTGCAAATTTTGCGAGTTGTTATGCTTCTGTTGATGCAACAAACGCCGAAGCGAAATCGTTACTTGGTAAAATGACCCGCATCTTTTCGGAGCTTTCCCAAGCGTTCAGTCCCTTTGATTTGACATTAACTCATGCCGACGAAGAGTTTATCTTGCGCGTGTTAGACCATGAGAATCCTGATATCAGTGGGCAAGCTTTTTCTATCTTGAATTCTAGAAAGTTGGCGGATACTCGTCTTAGCAACGCAGAAGAACAGTTACTGGCTGCGATGAGTGTGGATGGCAAATCGGCTTGGGGTAACCTATACGATAACCTGACTGGCTCATTGAAAGTGAAGCTTGAGTACACAGATGGTAATAGTGAAGAGCTTGGGTTTTCTCAAGCGGCAAGCATTCTTTATGGTTCTGAATTCGAGCGTCAAGAAGCCGCGTGGCGAGGCGTACAAGATGCAATGCAAACGCACCAAGAATCATTCGCTGCGATTTTGAATGCGTTAGCAGGATGGCGCTTAACTGAAAACAAAAAGCGTTCTACGAAGCGTGAAGTTCACTTCCTAGAGCCGAGTTTGCATGGTAGCCGAATCCAAGCTGAAACTTTAAATGCGATGATGACAGTAGCCAAAGACAGTCGAGCTATTGGTCAGAAAGCGGGTTTATTGATGGCGAAAGTACATGGTCTGGATGAGATGAAACCTTGGAATCATCTGGCGGCTATGCCTGCTTTGAGCGGTGAAGCGAAGGTCTACGACTTTGATGAAGCGATTGATGTTATTTGTGAAGCATTTGAAACAGTAAACCCTGAGATGTCGGAGTTTGTCCGTTTGATGGTACAAAACGGATGGATTGATGCCGCGCCAAATGCCAGCAAGCGCCTTGGTGCGTACTGCACCAAACTGCCAGCAACGCGAACACCACTTGTGTTTATGACTTGGAGTGGCAGTCGCTCAGACCTTATGACTCTGGCACATGAACTTGGCCATGCGTTCCATAACTGGGTTATTCGTGATTTGCCACTTTGCCAAACTTACTACCCAATGACGTTAGCAGAAACCGCCTCTATCTTTGCAGAAAACATCGTTCGTGATCATTTGATTTCGAAAGCGGAGAGCGTTGATGAAAAGCTAGAGATGTTGTGGGAAGAGTTGTCATCTGCGCTAGCTTTAATGATCAACATTCCGGTTCGCTACGAGTTTGAAAAATCGTTCTATGAACGCCGCCAGGATGGAGAGTTAACCGCAGATGAATTCTGTGAGTTGATGTCTGAAACTTGGAAAGAATGGTATGGCGACGTAATGAGCGAGCCGGATCCGTACTTCTGGGCAAGCAAGTTACATTTTTCTATCGATAGTGTGAGCTTTTATAACTACCCATACCTATTTGGTTTCTTATTCAGCAAGGGTATTTATGCACAGCGAGAAACCAAAGGCGGAGCGTTTTACACCGATTACATCAATTTGCTGCGCGACACCGGCTGCATGATGGCGGAAGATGTTGTCGAAAAGCATCTATCGATGGATTTAACTCAACCAACGTTTTGGCAGCAGAGCGTTGAGCTAGTGCGTGAAAAAGTCGATGAGTTTGAGCGTTTGCTCGCACAGCGCGGCTAAGTTTTTCGCATTGTTGATGCATAATCTGCTTTATAGCTACAAAAATTTGATCAAATCATAATGATCTTAATCAGGGCTGTGGTAAAGTTCACAGCCCTAACACTTTGTAATTGTTTAAAAATTAAACGCCTCAATGCTTGATTTGAGTGCCTGGCGCGAAAAGGTATCGGATTTTCGAGGGAAATAGTGATTTCTACTCATAAGTGAGATCGCAGCAACAAAAATCCTTTGTACAATTTATTAACATACCCGCCGTGCTATTAAGGAGTAACGCATGACGAAGTCTCTCTTTCGCCAATCGTTTTTAACTGACACGTTAGATGTTCATATCGATGTTGCACCAGCGGAGCAGGTGCTTTCTAACGGTGTAAAACTTAAACTCTATCAGCGTGGTGTATTAGAAGTAATCCCTGCGAATTATACTCAGGATACGAAGAACATCATCATCTCTTGTGGGGTTCACGGAGATGAAACCGCACCGATGGAGCTGGTGGATTCCATTATTCAAGACATAGAATCTGGGTTCCAGACGGTCGATACCCGTTGTCTATTCATTATCGCTCATCCAGAATCCACTCTGGCGCACACGCGATTCCTTGAAGAAAACCTCAACCGTCTTTTTGACGAAAAAGAACACAAGCAGACAAAAGAGCTTGTCATCGCTGATACACTAAAGTTGCTCGTTCGCGATTTCTATCAGGATACCGACCCGACAACACGCTGGCATCTTGATTTACACTGCGCGATTAGAGGTTCGAAGCACTATACGTTTGCAGTAAGTCCTAAGACTCGTCATCCTGTGCGAAGCAAGGCATTAATCGATTTCTTGGACAGTGCACACATTGAAGCTGTGCTCTTATCAAACTCACCATCGAGTACGTTTAGCTGGTACAGTGCCGAGAACTTTGGTGCGCAAGCTCTCACAATGGAGCTTGGTCGTGTGGCTCGTATTGGTGAAAATGACCTCGATAAATTGACTGCGTTTGATTTGTCTTTACGTAATTTGATTGCGGAAACGAAGCCAGAACACCTACCAAAACCATGCATTAAATATCGCGTAAGTCGCACAATCGTTCGCCTGAACGAAGACTTTGACTTTATGTTCGACGACAATGTTGAAAACTTCACTTCATTTGTTCACGGCGAAGTGTTTGGTCATGATGGCGACAAACCATTAATGGCGAAGAACGAAAACGAAGCGATTGTCTTCCCGAACCGCCATGTCGCAATAGGTCAACGTGCAGCTCTGATGGTTTGTGAAGTGAAAACCCGTTTTGAAGAGGGCGAGTTGGTTTACGATTAATCCAACATTGCTTTGAGAAGTTAATTGCAATTTACCGAGGCTTAACTGTAAGGTTAAGCCTCGTTTGTTTTTATCGGCCGCTATGGATTTTCAACAACTTATCCTGAACAAGGAACGACGCTGGCAACGTAACCTGATGGTTATGTCGATCGTGCTCGCTGTACTCTCTGCCATCCACTTGATGGTCGGAGAAATTTTCCTTTCTCCTTTTCAATCTTTATCTGCATTTGAACATAAGCTACTGGTGGACTTGCGTTTACCGAGGTTGGTGTCTGCGGCAATTATTGGTGCTGCGTTAGCGGTATCTGGCGCGACGTTACAAGTGTTGCTTGGGAACGTTTTGGCTGAACCCGGCGTGCTTGGTATATCTGGTGGTGCAAGCTTAGCAATGGTCTTAATCATGTTCGCGTCACCTGTTCTTCCCACCCCGATTGTTTTTATGTTGGCAGCGATTGCAGGCTCGATGGTATTCACGTTTGTTTTGGTGGCGATAGCAAGGGCAATGCATCTGACGACGGCTCGATTGCTTTTGGTTGGTGTCGCATTGGGTATTTTATCGAGCGCGATTGTGACGTGGGCATTTTACTTCAGTGATGATCTTAGCCTACGCCAACTGATGTATTGGTTAATGGGCAGCATTGGTGGCGCAAGTTGGTATCAACATACCGTTACCTTGGTGATGTTACCAGTGCTTATCTGGTTATGTTGTAAAGGCAAGTCGCTTGATAAATTGATGCTTGGTGAGATTCATGCGACCCAATTGGGAGTCGATGTACATCAAATGCGTTGGAAGCTGATCCTCGCCATTTCTGTTTTGGTGGGTAGTTCAGTCGCTTTGGGTGGCATCATCAGTTTTGTTGGTTTGGTGGTCCCGCACTTGTTGCGTTTGGCTTTTGGTACAGAAAACCGTTATTTATTGCCACTTTCTGCAATATCTGGCGCTGCGTTACTTGTATTTGCGGATATCGGCGCAAGGCTGTTATTGGACGCCGCAGAGCTACCTTTAGGTGTCATGACAACATCGATTGGCGCACCTATTTTCATCTGGATGCTGGTGAAGAGTCATGATGCACGTTAAACATATGTCGGTTGGTAGTCGATTATTGCCTCTTTCTTTTGAATGCAAAGCAGGCGAAATCGTACATGTCGTTGGGCCTAATGGTTCAGGTAAGAGTACTTTATTGGCTGCGATTTCTGGTACGTTAAGCTACCGAGAGGGTATGAGTGGTGAAGTGTACGTTGGCGACAAAAACTTGCTTACTTTACCGTTGTCAGAGCAAGCTCATGTTCGAGGTTATTTGTGTCAGCAATCACGCCCAGCGTTTAATGTCGATGTTTTTCAGTATCTCGCTTTATCTCTGCCAAGTGGTGCTGAGATTGCGGATATCAAAGTGCGTGATGCCGTCAATATGGTGGTGGAGCTGGTACAACTTCAAGATAAGCTTCATCGCAGTATTCAAACATTATCCGGTGGTGAGTGGCAACGTGTCCGATTAGCAGGCGTATGTTTGCAGGTGTGGCGTACCATTAATCCTTTTTCGCAGTTTTTAATTTTGGATGAGCCAGCAGCACCATTAGATATTGCGCAAGAGGGGCTGCTCTATCAATTGATTAACGCTATGGCGGCGCAGGGAATTGGAGTATTGGTTGCTAATCACGATCTCAATCGCACATTAAAGCACGCAGATAAAGTATTGCTGCTTAACAACGGTGTGCTGCACTCATCAGGAAATGCCGATACTGTGCTAACGGAAAAAGCACTCGGGGAAGTGTTCAATACTCAAGTCAAAAAGGTCATCGTAGATGAGCAACCTTATTTAATCTTTGATTAGTATTTAGGGACAATAAAAAACGACCTACTTGAGGTCGTTTTTTAATCGAGATAGCCAAACTCAACGTTTACTGAGTCAGCGGTTTTAGATCTGCTGGGCGGTAGTAAACTGATTTGAGTACTTTGCCTTTACGAATGGTTTTACCTTCCGATACGAAATCTTCGGCGCATTTCGCGATAATGTATTCACCTTTCTGCACCGCCATCAACTTGATGCCTTGTTCCGCGTAGAATGCTTCTGTTTCTGAGTACTCTTGCTCGTTACGGCATACTTTGCTCATGTTGCTTGAGTGTACTTCATCCCAGCAAGGAATAAATTCGATACCACGGTTTACTGCAACGTTTAATAGAAGATCAATTAAGTAGCTGATCGCTAGGTTGTCTTCTACTTTGCTGTGGCCAAGATGAACGAGACGGCCCATTAATACATACACGCTGTCTACGATGGCATCTGCTTGCTCAGTTTTACAATCTGCTTCTGCTAGCTCTGTTAGCTCTTCGATCGCCAAAGAGGTGTGTAGTGTATCTGCTTGTGCATCAAGGCTTGCAGCGTCTGCGACTGGTAAGTCGAACGTACTACGGAACTCGGTGATATCACGGTATAAGTGATCAAAAATCTCTTGGGTTAGCTTTGACAGTTGCATTCTAATTTCCATTGAATCGATTGAAGCGGCAATGATACCAAACCGCACTTTGAACCCCAAGGGCATTGAATCCAACTGGTGATAAATCTGCCTTTGGGTAATGGTGGAGCTTAACGAAATAGGTAAGGAAACAGCTTTTTACGTTCTTCCTCTGAAAGGGCGGAAACACGAGCGATGTTCGTATCGGGAATGGATTCAGGATCAGGATAGTGTTTTAGTACCTTTTCCATACTCTCTTCGCGAATCAAATGGAAGATCGGGTAAGGAGAACGATTGGTCAGGTTTTCGTCGTCTTCAGGCCTTGCGCCGCCAAAACAGTAATCAGGATGGAAAGTCGCTACTTGGAAAATACCTTCCCAGTTTTGCTGCTTAATTAATCCTTCAACCCAATCTATGCAAAAGTTGTAGTCCCAGAAATCTTGTAGCATGTTGGGAACCACAACCAACGTGGTCTCAAGTTGTTCGGGCTCTGTGTTACTCAGCTCAATCAGCTGCAATAAAATATCTTCAAGAAGCGCTTCTTCTTGAGTCGCTTCACTAACAAAGATTTTGATTTGTTTATTACGTTGCGGTTTGGCAGCAAACGGACATAGGTTGAGTCCGATTACCACATCGTTGAGCCATTGATCGACCTGTTGAGTGATCGCTTCGATATCTGTGTTTTGTGTTGAACGCGTTGACATACGACTTTCTGGTTTTATTAAAGTAGCGCAAGCATAGCAGAGTTGGTTATCCAAGTAACCAGAGAGGTATTACGTAAATGAGCGTACCTTAGCTACTCTTTAAACTCGCAGTGTCAGGTGTTTGGTCAGTGTGCTTTCTTTCGGCGATGTGTTTCAAATACGCAATCGCAGCAAACATCGCTAGGTAGACTGCGCTTCCCCCCAGAAGAACACTCGACCAACCACCATGTTGCCAACAATAAAGAAGTAAGAATCCTCCCAAACTACCGCCTACGTAGTAGTGTACTAAGTAGAGCGCTGTCGCGGTGGCTTTGGCGCGAGTGGCATTCTGACCGACCCAACCGTAGGCGAGGGTATGAGTAAAGAAGGCACCAAAACTTATCAGCAACAACCCAACTAGCATTGCAGTCAGGCTTTCAACCGCAGCAATCCACATTCCCGTCATGCTCACTATCGCGCCTAAGAACATACCGAGGATTGAGGAATAACGTTTACTCCAGTGGCCTGCACAACGAGAGGAGAAAGTCCCTCCCAAGTAACAAATAAAGATCAGTGAGGCCAACCCGACGGGTACATTGTGAGGTTCACTCACCAGACGGAAACCCATTACGGAATAAAGGTTGACGAACAAAGCAAAGTTGAGTCCTCCTATCAGCATCGCGAACCACACGCGTTGGTTTTTAAAATGACCAATAAGCGCACGATTTTGATGGCGCAAACTGCTTGATGACGGGGTGAAGTTGCGCTGTGTTGGCAATAAATAGTGAACACCAATGACACCAAGAAGAGTGAACACCATCATAACTTCAATGGCGACATCAACACTGAAATTGTCCGCCAATAAGCCGCCGCTAATACGCCCTGCAATACCGCCTAATGAGTTAGCCGCAATGTACGTTCCAATTGCCATCGAGAAAGCGTGCTTGTCGAGCTCTTCTGCCATGTAAGCCACGGCGACCGCAGCAAAAGCTGCGAGCGCGACACCGATCAGTGCTCGACATACCACCAAAAACAGAAATGAGTCACCAAACAGCATCAAAGCGGAAAGGGTAGGAATCGAAAACAGACCAACCATCATGACTGGCTTTCTTCCCACTGATTCTGACAACACAGCCATTGGAACGAGGCTAAAAGAGAGAGCGAGTGTTGAGGCCGCAAATAACCAGTTCACTTGCGTTTCTGAGATCGTGAAAATTTGAGCAAAAGTGGGCAGCATTGGCTGTAGTAGGTATAAATTTGAAAAAACCAAGAAGGAACCAAGCGCAAGCGAGAGCGTAATGCGTTTGTATTCCGGTGTGCCAAAACTGACCATGAATCCTGCCTAATGTGAGCAAATGGAGAGACTGTGATCAATCTATCAGTTCGTTGTAAATTAAAAAAATATATTAAAAATATGGACACCATATATTTTTGATCTAATGGAATCGAAACAACTTAAACATTTTCTGGCGGTCGCTGAACATGGAAACATTACCCATGCGGCGAAAGCCCTGCATATTGCCCAGCCCGCATTAAGCATTTCTATCAAAAAGTTTGAGCAGTCTTTGGGCGTTACCCTATTTCGCCGTGATGATAAAAAAATCAGCTTAACGAAAGAGGGTGAAACGCTACTTGTACATGCTAAGCGGGTGATTCAACAGTTGCACGACGCGCAGCTCGCGATTGATGAGTTGAAAGGTTTAGCGAAAGGCGAAGTACGACTAGGGACGCCATCAATGATGGGTAGTTATTTCTTTCCACGAATTGTTATGGCGTTTAAAAGCCAGTTCCCGGAGTTAAAATTGACCTTGGTCGAAGCTGGGACTCAATCGATTCGTCGTATGCTGCTCAATGGTCAACTCGATATCGGTGTGATCAGTTGTGATAACGTGCCTGATGACCTAGAAACTGACCATTTGTTTACTAGCCAAATGGTCGCCGTTGTTTCACCTGAGCATGAGTTAGCCCAGCGACACGCTCTTACTTTTGATGAGTTCTTTGAACACGATTTGGTTATGTTTCAGCATGGCTATTTTCACCGTGAATTTTTGGATCAGGTGAGTGAGGAGCATGGGTTTACCATGAAGTCATCATTCGAGACCAACTTACTGCCTTTGATTTTGAGTATTGTGAAACAAGAGTTTGCGATTACCGCGTTACTGGAATTGGTGACTCAACATGAGTCGGGCGTTGTTGGCCTACCGTTTGAACCACCCGTTACGCTAGATCTGGCACTTGCTTGGCGCAAGCAGGGGTATTTATCAATAGCAGATCGAACGTTTATCGACTTTATCAAGCGCTACGTTTAAACGCAGCGCAGATTCATTGTTCGAGCACTAGTCGCCTTTGTACATCTTCTCGAAGTTCTTTGGGTTCCAGCCAATCATTACCCGATCACCAATTTTTAAAACTGGCACTGAACGAGCACCAAGCGCATCAAGTTCTTTGCGACCGCGTTGCATCTTAGCATTGCACAAACGATAGTTAATATTTTTCGAATCCAGATAACGTTGAGCATCTTTGCAGTGAGGGCATTTGTCTTTGACGTAAAGGACGACACGTTTCATTGAGTTTCTCTCCATTATCATTGGGAGGCGAAGTTTAACGGCCTTTCACCATAAATGAAAGGCGAAAGCTAAGGTGAAACTGTCCTTTATCTCAGGTATATTGAGCGCCTTTATTTTGTCATAACAGACGTTAATTCTATGCATCCGTCACTTCGATACATTCAAGGCTACCCACAAAACATCGTAGAGCAGGTGAGCTCATTGATAGCGAGTGGCAAGTTTGTTCCTTGGTTCGAAAAGCGTTATCCCGATAGGCACCAAATCAAAAGCGAAAGGGCGCTCTATGAGTACGCCATGGCAATCAAAAACCGCTACATGAAGAAAGCCGCGCCAATCAGTAAAGTTGTCTACGATAAGAAAATTAACGCGGTAAACAACGCGCTTGGTTTGCACAGTGTAATCAGTAGAAACCATGGCGGTAAGCTGAAGTCGAAAAACGAGATTCGCATTGCCAATGTATTTAAGGATGCGCCCGAGCCACTATTAAGAATGCTGGTGGTACATGAGTTGGCGCATACTCGTGAGAAAAACCACGACAAGGCGTTCTATCAGCTATGTTGCTATATGGAGCCTGAGTATCACCAACTCGAATTTGATGCTCGTTTGTTTATGATTTACCTCGATTTAAAAGCGAATTTGAATGAAGAACAATAATCACAATGCGAAGCAAGCAAAGCCAAAGACTTCAAAGGCGGCTCAGAATAAAGACGCGAATAAAGCCAAGCCGAAGCGTGTTAAAGACAAAGTTGCGCGCAAATCTCCGCAGCCTGCAGGAAAGAGCGAAGTCGAGTTCATAAAAATAGCGAAGAATGGTTTGCATGAGCGTAATGTTCATCGAGGTCGTTACGATTTTAAAAAACTCGTGGAAAGTGAACCACAGTTAAAGCCATTCGTTATCAAAAATCCGAAAGGGGAAGACTCCATAAACTTCTCTGATCCTAACGCTGTTAAAATGCTCAATAAAGCATTGCTTGCTGCGTATTATGGTATCGAGTTCTGGGACATTCCCGACACCTACCTTTGCCCACCGATTCCGGGCCGCGCTGATTACATTCACCGAGTGGCAGAACTACTTGATGGTGAAGCAAAAGGTCAGTACGCGCACCAAAAAGTGAAAGCGTTGGACATTGGCGTGGGAGCAAACTGTATTTATCCGATTGTTGGTGTAACAAAATACGGTTGGCACTATACGGGCAGCGATGTCGATCCAAAATCCATCCAATCGGCTCAAACGATCGTAGAGCACAATCGTGTTTTGACGGGAAAAATTGCACTAATACAGCAACACAATGATGCCAATATTTATCGAGGTATCATTCAACCGAATGATCGTTATGATGTGACGACATGTAATCCGCCATTCCATCGTTCGGCGGAAGATGCCGCTATGGGCAGCCAGCGTAAAATCGATAATCTAAAAGCAAACCAGCGTAAGAAGGGGCTAAAACCTCAAACCGCACAAGTAAAGACAAGTAAACCTGCGTTGAATTTTGGCGGTCAAAACGCTGAATTGTGGTGTGAAGGCGGAGAAGCGGCGTTTATCCGAAAAATGGCGAATGAAAGCCAAGCTTTTGCTGCGCAGGTCTTGTGGTTTACGACACTTATATCCAAAAAAGACAACGTTCGCCCGATGCGCAAGCAGCTTGAAAAATTGGGTGTGAAAGCCATTCGTGTGGTTGAAATGAGTCAAGGACAGAAAGTGAGCCGCTTTGTAGCTTGGTCATACATGGATAAGCAACAGCGTAAAGCATGGATTGAATTAAAGTAACATTGACCGTTTCACACTGAGCAATAAAGTAGAAAGCCCGCTGATATCAGCGGGCTTCTATTTTGGGAGATCTAAAACTTAATGATGGGCTCACAATCTAGTGAACTGAGAGTGACAAAGGTATCTGTTTTGGCGTAGTACAAGCCACAGTTTTCACCTCTTATCTGCAACGTATATTGGTCTGGAAGATCCGTATAGCTGCCATCCAACAGTTGATTGTTGTTGCCTTTTACTCGTCCTTTTTCAATCAACAAATGCGGTGAGGATTCAAATACGTTATTCGCGATTCTAGGTGCTGGTGTCCCTTGGATTTCTGCGATCGCGTTTTGAATCTCTATGACTGTTTCCGGAGAGTTCTTTTTACTCAATGCTTCAACGGGTTCTTGTGACATAGCTTGGCATCCTATCAAAGAAATCGAAGTGCCTAAGAAAAGCGCAACCCGAATCAGCATTCGTAAAAAGTTAGTTGATCTCAACATGAATTGCCTCTGTTCGTAGCGGAGAGCGAAGATCGCTTAACTCCGGAGATGAAATGTTACGCGGCATGGCGTTGAAACTTGAAGAGGAGACTGGCGGACAGGTTCCAGTTTCCATGTAGTTTAGTGCCGCAGAAAGCATACCTTCAGACGGATCGCCTAATGGTTTTGTTAGGTCATCATTGACCCAGCAACCTTCCACTCTATTGTTTAAGCCTAGCTCGGTATTGATTTGGCTCTTTGGAGTAGGAATAAAACCATCAGAGAAGTCGCCAAATTTTTTCTCGTTCGCTGACTTGAACTGAATAGTGTAGTACATAGTGCCGCAGTTTTGTTCTGCTGAGAACCCATACGGTTTACCTGTGGTTGTTGAGCCTATTTGGATAACCTCAACATCAATGCCGCGCAAAGCGTTGATCAACAGTTCACTTGAGGAAGCCGTGCCTCCTGAAGTCAGCACATATACGCGCTTTTTGTTCAGTGTCGGCAGCATTTGGTCCGAATACTTTTGTGCTGCCCAGTCTATTGCTAGATTCGTAAAGCGATAGATGTTATCCCCATCTTTAATGGTACGCATCACTTTGTCGTTGTGAATCAATTCACTGAAGACTCGGTTCTGACCAGCACCGCTTAGCATGTAGCCTACTTGCGAGGACTGAAGTACTAAGCCACCGCCGTTGTAACGTAAATCAACGACGATCTCGTCAACATTCTCTGCCGAGAGCGTACTGAACGCCTCAATAAGTGGGGCTTGAGCGCTTGGTTCAAATGAGTTGTATTGTAGATAGCCGATCTGCATACCATTGTGTGCGATCACTTTGGCATTTTTAACTGGAGAAGTCATGACATCAGAGGCGGTAAGCGTCACGGTTTTCTCTAGGCCGTCAACACTCTCAAATGTGAAGGTGTAATCTTGATTGATGTCAGGGTTAAACAGCGTTCTATTAATAAAATCAATGTCGGACTGACTACCGGTGTTAACCACATCAATATTATTGATTTTCAGAAGCTTATCACCACGAGCAATGCCGCTTCTATCAGCTGGAGAGGCTTCTTCAGTATAGGAGATACGAACGTCTCTAGGTTGTACGCCACGTAGGAATGCCCAGTTAAAACCAAACCCAGCGACTAAACCAGATTGCGATGACTTCATATCATCTTCGTAAGGGACGGTAAAGTGGAAGCGATCTTTCGGTTTACCAGTCGTGGTAGTAGCAGAGGTGATCAATGTGTTGAAGTAATCCGTCACGGTTTTGTAGTTTGCTGGATTATTATCAGGAACTTCGTCATACCAAAGGTAAGTTTCGTTAGTAAAAGCTCTTAAAAAGAGTTTTTCGTGTAAAGCAGAACCTAATTCATCTGGATAGGCGGCATAATTGTTATATGGGTCTCGACCCACTCGTGGGGTTTCACATTGGTTGACAAACGAGCTTGATGGTTGGCTAAAATCACCGGCTTTCCATGTTGGTCCGGTTGCGCTGCTAGTTGACGGAGTAGATGAACCATCACCGCCGCCACCGCCACAACCTTGTAATAATGCGAGAGTGACTGCCGTTGCTAAAGAATACTTAAATTTCACTTTTCTATGTCCTTATAAATAATAGAATTATAATTATCTGTTTTGCTTTTGTTTTTATTAGCTAAGTGAATGTATTAATTTAATTCGTTCGTCTGCAAATTTATATTTAAAGAGTGTGAGGTAAATAACGTAAAAATGTTTATCTTTTATTCTTATAAATCCATTAGTTATTCCTTAAGTTCCTTAGTAGTTTCAGCGTAATAATAAGGAAAAAACAAAGATGAAATGGAGGGTTCTCTTAGTCGACTAATTGTTGTTTGCTAAATAGAAAGTAAGTTTCGGGACGGGAAACTCTACTTATTAGAGATTTGGTAGGAATAAATGATGCGTTCTAGGTTTGGGGTAAATTTTTAATCTGATGTTTTAATTTATTTTAGTCAAATGGGCGACGTGCTTTAACAGGCTTCCATCAATATCCGGCAAGTCATCTGCGAAAAATATCTGAGCGCCAGGAGTGCAGCGCATTAATATATTTGTTAGTTCACCTTCGTTGTTGGAAGTGTTAACTGCGTTAAGTTTCGCTAATTTATTACAAAGCTCGTCCTCTATTTGCACTTTTTGCTCTTCGGTGAGCCTAATGCGACCCACACACACACCTGGGTTGATGTTATGAGAAAGCGACTCTTGTTGAAATCGCTCTTTGAATAAGGTGTCCAATGCGGTACCTTCTTCCATAATAAATCGACGACCAGAACGGTAAAACAAGCCGTCTCCGAAGTTTTCGACATATCCTAGAATTTCCGCGATACGCAAATAGAATCGTAAGCTTGTATCAGAAAGTCCGTAAGTATGGGCTATCTCTTGCGGTTTAATATCACGAGAAGTCAGCATATAAATAAAATCAAGTAAATAAGGATGCTCAACGAAAAGGGCACTCTCTTCATCTGTTAGCATTTGCTCGTTTTGGTGCTGAAGCTCGTTGGCTAAGGTTGCGAGTTCGATGAGATCGGTATTCAGGTAGTTCAGATAAACAAGTACTTTATCCAAACCTAAAGCAGGATTATGTAGGTGGCGTTTAATACTAGATAAAGGGATGCCACTTTTCTCTGACAAGGAATTATAGCAAAGCCCTTCTTCTTTAATCTTTTGTCGTAGCGCTGCGAGTAAAAACTTTGGTCCAACATTCATCCTTGAATATCACCTTATTCGTTATTCCGTTTACTGGCTGATATTTTGCCTTTCAAGCAGCAGGTTTCGAATCGCTGTGCCTGCTTCTAGAATGTGTTTTTTCAGCAGGTACTTGGCGCCTTCTATATCGCGATTCTGGCACATTTCAAACAAGCTTAAGTGCTCTTCTTCTGCCTTTTTAATGCCTGTTGTAAACAATAGCTGCATGCGTATGTATCGGTCACACTTTGTGTTCAGGTTGTAAATGACGTCCATAGTTTCAGGCATGTTAGCTGGCGCATATAGGGCTTTATGGAATTCGTAGTTGTAGTTGCTCCATTCTTCTACTTCGTCGCCACTGTTCACTACAGACTCGAAACGTTCGCGAACTTCTCGCGCGCGTTCAAGGTCAGCGTCCGTCATGTTCTGAATCGCACGCTCTAAAATGTGGCACTCCACGACAGCGCGCAGTTCAAATAGCTCATTGATTTTCTCTGGAGATAGCTCGGTGACCGTCGCACCTTTGTGAGGTTCAAAGCTAACGAGTCCTTGTGCTTCCAATTGAACTAACGCTTCACGCACAGGAATTCGGCTAACATTAAACTCTTTTGCTAACGCATCTTGACGTAAAGGTTGACCAGTTTTTAACTCGCCCTTCAAGATCTGAGTTCGAATTGCTTCCTCAACGAGCTGAGTGCGCGTTTTAAAAACAGGTTTCTGTGACATTGAAGTCTCCCGTGAAATTAATATTGTATCCAATCCATTTTACTTTAGTAGTTTATTGTTTTTCTGGCACAAACCAACTAGGAAAGAAGGTTTTGAGAAGTAGAGTGAAATAAAAGGCATCAGTTGATGCCTTTTTGAGCCATTTGGTGATCTTATTGGGAGACTCTGCCATCTATGGCGCGTTGAATACCCAGTGGGTTCGACGCTTTTAATGAATCCGGCAATAAAGATTCTGGCAAAGCTTGATAAGCTACGGGACGCAACCAACGATGAATAGCCTCCGCTCCGACAGATGTTGAGGCAGAATTGGTTGAAGCAGGATATGGTCCACCATGAACCATAGCGTAACCAACCTCGACGCCAGTTGGCCAACCGTTGAATACAAGGCGTCCGGCGATTTCTTCCAAACTTGGAAGCAGTTGCTTCGCTTGTTCTTCGTCTTCAGCGGTGGCGTGAAGGGTTGCGGTGAGGGAACCTGCCAGCGAATCACTCAGTTTCAACATGTCTTCGAAATCTTCACAGGTTACGATTAACGATTGAGGGCCGAATATTTCTTCCTCCCATTGCGGGTTTTTACGCCAGTTTTTACTGTCCGTCACGAACAGTGCTGGTGAAACATTGGTCGCTTCTGCTTGTTCAGAACGAGTGACGTTAATGCCTGTTTCGGAAGTTCGCTTATCCACTTCGGATTCATATGTTTCTCGGATTCCTTGCGTTAGCAAAGTGGCCGTTGATTGTTGTCGAATTAACCCTTGAGCGGTTTCGATAAAGGCTTGCGTTTCTGGGCTATTCAAGACAAATACAACGCCTGGTTTTGTACAAAATTGTCCACAGCCCAAAGTCATAGAAGCCACAAACTCTTCAGCCAATGATGCGTTTGCTCGTATGGCTGAAGGGAGAATAAATGTTGGGTTAATCGCCCCTAGTTCGCCATAGAAGGGGATTGGCTCTGGTCTTTGCTGAGCTAGGTTAAACAGCGCACGGCCACCACCGACTGAGCCTGTAAAACCAACCCCTTTAATTTTTGGATGGGTAACGAGTGCTTGGCCAAGTGCGCGTTTGTTGCCTTGCAATAGCGTGAAGATGGCTTGCGGTAAGCACTCTTTCTCAAGTGCAGCCTCAATACACTCAGCAACAAGTTGACTGGTGCCAGGGTGGGCGGTATGGCCTTTTACAATCACAGGACAGCCAGCTGCCAGTGCCGACGCAGTATCACCACCTGCAGTAGAAAATGCGAGCGGAAAATTAGACGCACCAAACACGGCGACAGGGCCAATTGCGATTTGCTGACGACGAATATCTGGTTTCGGCAGTGGTTGACGGTCTGGGTTTGGCGTATCGAAAATTGCTTGATGGTGATTACCCGAGCTCACAACCTCGGCAAATAGTCGTAATTGGTTGGCGGTACGTCCTATTTCACCGCTTAAACGTGCTTCGGGAAGGGCAGTTTCTAAATGAGCACGAGCAACGATTTCTTCACTCTTCTTTTCCAATTCAGAGGCGATAGAGCAAAGTAAGCTCGCTCGCTTTGCATTGCTTAGTTGGCGAAACTCACGCGCAACGCTTTGGGCGGCTGAGGCTGCTTGATTAACTTCTTGCTCCCCATGCACCGGAAACTCTGTGGGTAGAGGCTCACCAGTAAAGGCGTTGACTGCGTAAAAAGTGGTTGGTTCTTGTGGGTTCATCATTCTTCCTTACTATCCTTATTACTTTACTTCAAATCCGTACGCATATGGGTCTTCATCGTCTACCCATATCGTGTTGTGACCGTATACTTGTGCCCATCCTTCAATACTTGGCAAAATAGCGGCTTTGCCATTCACTTCGGTAATGCCTTCTATACGTCCTTGAAATAGGCTGCCGATGATACTTTCGTGAACAAAGTCTTCCCCTTGATTGAGTTTGCCTCTTGCATGCCATTGCGCCATACGTGCACTTGTTCCCGTACCACATGGCGAACGATCCAACGCTTTGTCGCCGTAAAACACAGCATTTCGAGCGGTGGCGTTTTCTTGAGTGGGCTCTCCGGTCCATAGCACATGAGAAACACCGCATACTGTTGGATCTTCTGGATGTACGCACTCAACCGCTCGAGATACCGCTTCGCGAACTTTTGGAGAAAGCATCAAAATTTCATCTGGAGAGTAGTGTTCAAGTCCGGCGTAGTTTTCTTGAGGGTCGACGATTACGTAATAGTTTCCGCCATAAGCAACATCGACAGTGAGCTCACCTAAGCCCTCTATGTCCACGGTTACGTCTTGGTGGGCAAGGTAAGCCGGTACGTTAAATATCTTTACCGACGTGACCTTGTCACCTTTTGTTTGGTAGTGCACTTCGATTTGTCCTGCTGGGACATCAAGTATCAAACGACCTTCTTTTTTGGGAGTGATAAGGCGATTCTCGATAGCGGTAGTGACGGTTCCGATGGTGCCGTGGCCACACATTGGTAAGCAGCCACTGGTTTCAATAAACAGAATTGAAGCGTCTGCGTTATCGCTGCAAGGAGGCAAGACAACTGACCCCGACATCATTGAGTGTCCGCGAGGCTCAAACATGAGTGCCTGACGAATCCAATCATAATGCTCAAGAAAGTATTGGCGCTTTTCGCTCATGGTATTGCCTTCGAGTGGAGGCACACCGCCTGCTACCAGCCTAACTGGGTTGCCGCAGGTGTGGGCATCAATACAGAAAAAAGTTCCTTGTCTCATTTTTCGCTCCTTGCTGAAAAAATGGTTGAATTAAACAATAGTGATGTTAACGTAATGTAAAATATATTGTATACAATCTACGTTTTCAAGTGTGACTCGGAGCATATTTATGTTGGTCAAGGATGAAACCAAAAAGGAAAAGATCGCCGTGATAGGTGCGGGGATTATTGGCTTATCAATTGGATTGAAGTTGCAGCAGCAAGGTTATCAAGTCACGATTTTTGATCCCAATGGCGTGGGGAATGGATGCTCTAAAGGAAATGCAGGTCATATCGCGACTGAGCAAATCTTCCCTCTTGCAACGCCAGCGCTGCTTCCACAATTACCTAAAATGCTGCTAGATCCCAAAAGTCCGGTTTCGATCCGTTGGCAAGATATTCCAAACACAATCGGGTGGATGATTTGTTTTCTATTACAAACAAAGCCATCAGCCGCGGAGCGGGCAAAAAACGCGATTAAGAGTCTTAACGAGCGGTCAGTGGCAAGTTGGCGTGGCGTGCTTGATTCAATCGGAAAAGCGCATCTAATAAAAATGAATGGTTCATTGCTCACTTTTGAAAACGAGAAACTGTTTCAGAATTATCAAAGCACGCTTAACTCACTGGCTAAAAACGGTGTGACGCATCAAGTTTGGACACAAGAGGAGATTCGAGAACGGATACCTGATCTCAGCCATAAGGTTCGTGTCGGCGTCTTTTTTCCCGATACAGGTCATACGCTAGACCCTTATCAGCTCTGTGTTGAGCTAAGTGAAGCTTTTGAAGTTCTTGGCGGTAAGGTTTTACAAAAAGGTGTATCTGCGTTGGCGAAAAATGGCGAGGTGCTGGTTGAGTCTCAAACGTATTCATTTGACCGAATCATTGTTGCCGCTGGTGTACATTCTAAGCCTTTGATACGGCAGCTAACCGGAGTCAAAGTGCCTATTCAAGCCGAGCGAGGTTATCACCTAATGGTGGACGACAAGCATGATGTACTGCCATTTCCTATTAGCTCTGCCGATAGAAAATTCATCATGACTCCGATGTCAGGTGGGCTACGCTTGGCAGGCACTGTTGAGTATGCCGATGTAGAATCACCACCTAATATGAAACGTTCAGAAATGCTTTTTCAGTTAGGTGATGAGATGTTTGAATCGGAGTTAAATCCACTCAAGCAAGGAGAAAAGTGGATGGGTAATCGGCCTTCAACAGTCGACTCGTTACCGGTTATTGATAGCATTTGGGATGGAAATGTATTACTGGCATTTGGCCACCAACACCTTGGATTAACTCAAGCGGCGATTACGGCAGATCTCCTTTTAGAGCTTATCGAAGGAAAGCCGACATCGATTGATCTTTCACCTTTTTCATTACAACGATTTGCCTGAAAAATTTAATATTAAATATTGTATAAAATATATCAAATGCTAATGTTAACTTAATTTTAACAAAGCTGGTATCCAACAGCCGTACTCGGATGCCTCCAGAAAAACAACCAAAAGGAGTAAAACATGTCACGAATGACCAAAGCACCATTGGCGCTGTTGATTTCAGGAATGCTGTTGGGGACCTCTGCTTATGCTAAAGACAAATTGACGGTCGTATCTTGGGGTGGTGCATTCACCAAGAGCCAAGTGGAGGCATATCACAAGCCTTTCATTAAAAAAACAGGTGTAGAGATCGTATCCGAGGATTTCAGCGGCGGATTAGCCGAAATTAAAGCGCAGGTGGAAGCGAACAACGTGCGCTGGGATTTGGTTTCTCTCGACAAGCCGGACATTGTTCGTGGTTGTGCAGAAGGGCTATTAGAACCAGTGAGCCCAAGTATTTTGCCTCCGGGCGCAGATGGAACACCAGCACAAGAGGATTTCATTGATGGTGCGATTCACGAATGCGCAATCAATACCATCGTTGTGTCCACAGTATTAGCGGTGAACGAAGACGCGTTTAAAGGTAAGGCTTTGCCTAGCAAGTTGACCGATCTTTTTGACCTAAAAACTTTTCCAGGTCGACGTGCATTGCAAAAACAACCTCAGGGCAATCTTGAGTGGGCACTATTGGCTGATGGTGTAAAGCCAGAAGAGGTCTACAGCCTGCTCGAAACCGAAGCGGGGCGTGAGCGTGCTTTTGCTAAGTTGGATACGATCAAATCAGAAGTACTGTGGTGGACAACTGGTGCCCAGCCACCTCAAATGCTTGCTGACAAAGAAGTGGTGATCGCCTCGGCGTTTAACGGCCGAATTCACAATGCCCGTAAAGATGAAGGTCAACCATTTCGGATTATATGGGACCGTCAAATGGGTTACATGAATGGATGGGCGATACCTAAAGGGAGTGAGAACACAAAGCTTGCATTGGACTTCATCGCTTTTTCTTCAGGAACAAAACCATTAGCTGATCAAGCTAAGTACGTTGCCTATGGGCCTACGCGTAAGTCGTCTTCGGCGGAGGTGAACCCAGACATTTTAGCGAACCTTCCTACCGCACCTCAAAACTTCCAAACCGCCTTCCTGATTAACGATGAATGGTGGTCAGACTACGCGGATGAACTAAATGAAGAGTTCAATACCTGGCTGCTTAACTAGGCGTTAATTTGTGTGTGGGGCCGAGTTTTCATCCATAAGCGAGGTTCCGTACTTTTCCTCAACTGTATTTATGTTTTCGGAGAAATGATGAAAGTCATCGAAGCACAGCAAGTCGCGCAATGTTTAACAATGAAGTCTCTTATTGAAACGATGCGTGAAATGTACTCGCGGCCAGCGACAATACCTCAACGCCGAGTCATACCCTTAGAAGAGGGAGAATACGAGGCGTTTGCGCTACTTCCAGCTTGGAACCAGGAGTTGATTGCGGTGAAAGCCTTTACGTATTTCCCGCATAACCCTGAGCAAGGCAAAGATACGCTTGCATCTAAGCTACTTGTTTTCAGACGAAATGATGGTGAGCCGGTCGCACTCGTAGACGGTAAAGTTTTAACGTTTTGGCGCACCGCCGCAGCTTCTGCACTGGCAGCGGACTATTTAGCGCGTCCTGATGCCGATCGTCTGTTGATCTGCGGAACGGGCAATCTTGCGCCTTATTTTGCGTGGGCATACGCTGCGGTTCGCCCACTTAAGCAGGTTTACATTTGGGGGCGCAACTCAGACAAAGCCGAGGCGACGGTAGATGCCATTGTGTCATCTTCAGAGTATCAGTCGCTTCCTGATGAGCGTCGGTTTCGCGTTTCAGTTGTAGAAAATGTGGACCACGTTATCAAACACGTTGACATCATCAGCTGTATTACCGCATCAGCAGAGCCTTTGTTTGATGGCGCAGACGTGCAGCCGGGCACCCATATTGATTTGGTCGGTAATCATGACTTGGACAAGCGTGAATGCGACTCTAAAGCAGTGCAACGAGCGCAGGTGTATGTCGATAGCCGCATTAATGTATTAGCCGAAGCGGGCGATCTTCTCATTCCAATTCAAGAGGGCGTGTTCACGTCAGACGATATCAAAGGGGAATTACCGCAGCTTTGTGCCCAACAAATCTCAGGACGTCAAAACGATGAGGTCATTACTTTATACAAATCAGTTGGCAGCGCTTTGGCTGATTTGGCCGCTGTAAAGGCGGTGTTGTTAGAAAATGGCATAGATAGCCATGCCTGAGCATTTTTGCTCGTTTATTTAAATTGCATACAATATACACATAAGGAAAGTAGTTCATGAAAATTGATTGGAAAGGTGTTTATCCGGCGGTCAGTACGCAATTTCGTCAAGATCAGTCAATCGACTTAGACGCAACGCAAACTGTTATAGACAACCAGATTAAAGATGGTGTGAATGGCATTATCTGCTTGGGTACTGTCGGTGAGAACTGCGCGTTGTACCCGGAGGAGAAACGCCAGGTCTTGCAAGCGGCAAAAGAAGTCGTAAATGGCCGTGTGCCTTTGATTGCTGGTACAGCAGAGTCTATTACCACAGCAGCTGTTGATTACATGCAGGATGCGTACAAAATTGGTATCGATGGTTGTATGGTGATGCCTGCCATGGTTTACCGCACGTCTGAGAGCGAAACGTTCGAATATTACCGCACGCTAGCAGAAGCAACGCCAGAAATGCCAATCATGATTTACAACAACCCGGTTGCTTATGGTGTCGATGTAAACCTCGATATCATGGCGCAACTGGCTGAGTTTGAAAGCATTGTAGCTATCAAAGAGTCGACCACTGATACTCGTCGTATCACCGAGCTTTACAATAAATTTGATGACCGCTTTACCGTGTTCAGTGGTGTTGATGACATCGCTCTTGAATCATTGATGCTAGGTGCGACTGGCTGGATTTCTGGTTTAACCAACGCATTCCCAGAAGAGTCCGTCGCGATTTATAAACTGGCAAGCCAAGGTCGTTATGCTGAAGCGTTAGAAATCTACCGTTGGTTCTTACCGCTGCTGCGTTTAGACACCATTCCTACGCTGGTTCAGTGCATTAAACTGGCCGAGCAAGTCTGCGGGCGTGGATCTGAACAAGTTCGTGCGCCACGCCAACTTTTACAAGGTGAAGAGCGTCAACAAGTCATTCAAATGGTTGAACATGCGTTAGAAACCCGCTTAGACCTATCCAAATACAATCTGTAATTGTGCTGTTTAGTAGAGCGTTAACTGACGCTCTACTCATTCGTAATATTCAAAAAATGAGAAGAGGGAAGTCATGAGCACGGAAAACAAGGACTATGTCAGCTTTCAACACGTTAAGAAAACCTACGATGGCACGAATTTGGTGGTGAAAGACTTCAACTTAGATATTGCTCCTGGAGAGTTCGTTACTATGTTGGGGCCGTCAGGATCGGGCAAGACCACTTGCTTAATGATGCTAGCGGGCTTTGAAACCGCGACCGGTGGAGACATTTATATCGATGGCGTTCCCGTTAATCATCTCGCGCCGCACAAGCGCGATATCGGTATGGTGTTTCAAAACTATGCGTTGTTTCCACATATGACCATTGCCGAGAATCTTGCGTTTCCTTTAAAGGTGCGAAAACTCGACAGTGACACGATTCAAAGCAAAGTTCAGAGTGTATTAGAAATGGTCGAGCTTGAGCATGTTGCGACTCGATACCCAAAGCAGTTATCAGGTGGTCAACAACAACGTGTTGCGCTAGCGCGAGCATTAGTGTTTGAGCCTAAACTCGTATTGATGGATGAACCGCTCGGCGCATTAGATAAGCAGTTGCGTGAGCAAATGCAGATGGAAATTAAACATTTGCATGAAAAGCTTGGCATCACCATTTTGTATGTGACGCACGATCAAGACGAAGCTCTCACTATGTCCGACCGTATTGCGGTTTTTAATCACGGCGAAGTGCAACAACTCGCGACACCAACCGAGCTTTATGAATCTCCGAGTAATACGTTTGTTGCGCAGTTTATTGGAGAAAACAACCAACTCTCAGGTTTAGTCAAAGAGTGGAACGGAAAGTATTGCCAAGTGCTCGTTGGGAAAGAGTTATTTACTGCGAAACCTGTCAGAGTCTCTGAGCAAGGGCAGAGGACAACACTTTCCATTCGACCAGAAAAGATTGTTATTCAACCAGAGAAAGCGTCTTGTGAGAACCAAGTCTCGGGTGTCTTACGAGAATTGATTTATCACGGTGATCATTATCGTCTGGTCGTCGAAGTAGAGAGCGTTGGTCACTTCATCGTTAAAGTACCTAACGATAATCGTAAACACTTGCAGTTAACGCCTGGCTCAATTTGTCGTATTGGTTGGCAAAGTGACGATTGCCATGCTCTTGATGGGACACAAACTCAAAGTAGCGAGGTAGCAGCATGAGTCGAGAGCTAACCGCATTAGATTCTGTATTGGAAATCGAACGTCAAGTTCATCAACAAGAAACCAATCTGAAAGCGCAGTTGCAAAAGGCGGAGCGCCGAAAAAAGCTTCGCTCCATTATGCTCACAACGCCATTGGTGTGTTTTATTCTGCTTACGTTTGCTTTTCCTATCCTCGACATGCTTTATCGAAGCGTGGATAACCGAGAAATATCCCAGTCACTGCCACAAACTATTCAAGCCTTGGAAAGTTGGGATTATCAAGGTCAGCCTCATCAAGAAGTCATTGAGGCATTCTCTGTTGAAGTACTTGCGCTTTATCAAAGCAAAGAGCTACCGAAAATAGCCAGCCGGATGAATATTGAAGAGTCTGGTATGCGCAGCTTATTGATGAAAACAGGTAGAAAGTTGTCTCGTTTGACGTCGCTGCCTAGCTCGGTGACACTGTTGGCCAAGCTTGATAAGCGATGGACTAATCCTAAATATTGGGCGGCGTTTAAGAATCTTAGTGGCGCATTAACATTCAGTCATTATCTTGCTGCGCTAGACTTGCAAGTGAATGAGTTTGGAGACATTGAGCCCCAACCAGAAAAACGCCAAATATACGTCGACCTTTTCTTTAAAACTTTTTGGATGTCTATTTCAATCACCTTAATTTGTTTGGTGATGGCGTACCCCGTTGCTTACCTGCTTGCCAATTTACGTGATAAGCGCGCGAACTTACTTTTAATCATTGTGCTGCTGCCATTTTGGACGTCATTATTAGTCAGAACCACGTCTTGGATTGTTCTGCTGCAAAACCAAGGGGTCATTAATGATCTCCTTATTTGGTCGGGTTTTACTTCCGAGCGAATTCAGATGATTCACAATACCTTCGGAACGGTGGTGTCTATGGTTCACATTCTGTTGCCGTTTATGATCCTGCCTCTGTATAGCGTAATGAAAGGAATTAGCCCAACTTATTTCCGTGCCGCTCGTTCTCTAGGCGCGACGCCTTTCATTGCGTTCATCAAAGTTTATATGCCGCTTACGTTACCGGGGATAGGTGCGGGGGCCTTGCTCACTTTCATTCTTTCTATTGGTTTCTACATTACGCCCGCTTTGGTTGGTGGAAGAAGCGGACAGATGATCTCCAATATGATTGCCTATCATATGCAGACATCACTGAACTGGGGGATGGCTGGCGCATTGGGTGGACTGCTTTTGTTCGTTGTACTGGTTCTGTTTTATATGTTCAACCGTGTGGTTGGCATGAATAATCTTAAGGTAGGAGGATAACCATGGCATTACCAAACTATGCATCAAAAGTAGAGAGAGTTGCTTACGCAGGTTACTTAGCTTTTTGTGGGGTGGTGCTGTTCTTTTTAATCGCTCCAATTCTGACCATCATCCCGTTATCGTTTAATGCAACGCCTTACTTTACTTTTACCGAGGGGATGTTAAACCTTGATTCGGCAGCGTATTCTACTCGCTGGTATCAAGAAATGTTTACTAGTGATCAGTGGCTGTTGGCGCTGAAAAACAGCACGTTTATTGCTTTTATGGCGACACTCGTTGCAACAGGGCTGGGAACTCTGGCGGCGTTGGGTTTAGCCAGTAGTAATTTGCCTTTTCGTAATACCATTATGGCGCTGTTGATCTCACCCATGATCGTACCAGTCATTATCTCTGCTGCTGCGATGTACTTTTTCTACACACGCCTTGGCTTATCACAAACTTATCTAGGCGTCATTTTGGCACACGCCGCGTTAGGTACGCCTTTTGTTGTCATTACCGTTACTGCGACCTTAAGCGGCTTTGATCATAGCCTGGTAAAAGCGGCGGCTAGCTTAGGAGCAAACCCTGTTTATACTTTCAGACACATTACCTTTCCGCTGATTCGTCCGGGGATGATTTCTGGCGGCTTGTTTGCCTTTGGCACCTCGTTCGACGAGGTTGTGGTGGCGTTATTCCTGACTGGGGCAGAACAAAAAACCGTTCCGAGGCAGATGTGGTCAGGAATTCGAGAGCAAATTAGTCCGACCATATTGGCGGTCGCTACGTTGTTGATTTTTATGTCGGTGTGTTTGCTCGTGACATTAGAAGTTTTACGTAGACGTAATGCACGCATTCGGGGCATTCAAGAATAACCAGACTTTTTCTTTGTTGGTCACTATGCACTTTTATTTAGGGGCACCTCAATTTTTGACCAAGTGCGCCTTATTGTAGGCGCTTTTCTTTTGTGTTTGTCGTCAGCGATGACTGACATATCATTCTTGTAGCTTAATGCCAGCTTGCTCGAAACGTGCCAAAGGCGACTTGTTCGATTGCTGATACCAACTAGCTGGCATGTTTGATTTAAGTTGCGCTTTTTCTTCCTTGCTAATCACAACATAGTGCAAAAACGTATTAAGTGTGGTTACCATCACGTCAAACGTCATTTCCCCATCTTTGCTGATGGTTTTCAATAACCCAACGACGGTTTCCTCAGAGACTAACGGTTCAACCACCGCCTTTTTTCGCTCTTTTATTGATGTTGAAGCGGGTAGGTTTGCACGTGCCGTCTCCCAGCAAACTTTGTTGGTTTTACTGACAAGGTTGTGCTTGTAGCAGTAGTAACTGAATAAAAAGCGTGGCAGGTTTTGCCAGCGTTCGGCTTGGACTTCTATCCAAAGGTGTTGTAGCTCAATATCAGCGTCGGTCATAAATATTATGGAAGATTACTAAAGTAGTGGCATTCTAACGTTTCATCAGTAACCCCGTCTATGATCAGCATAGTCCGATGTAGTATGTTGAAATTTTGGTTCTCAATGAAATAGTGGCTTTTCATTACTGTAAATAGTGAGTGTTTTGTCCAATCTCTGACATTGATATTTGACTTTGGTAGTAGAGTGTGAGCGTTTTTGTTTTTATAGTGTCAATTTTATACCGTTACATACTTGGGATTGCCTTTTCTAAAATAAATACTTTTATCAAAGTAACTGTGTGATTTTCATTCAAATAGTTGGTGGTTCTAAGTGATGAAAATTCTGTTTATTACGTTACAATCGAGATTAGGTAGTAATGTGTAGCGTGCTGACGAAAACCTCGCGTCTTCTATCTTGCTTTTTGTGTGCTACTTTTTAGTAAGTATCTTTTGGGTGGATTTTTATGTTTGGAGTTAAAAGAAATGCTGCTATATCTGGCTTGTATCAAGCAAGTGAGTTAAAAGCAAAGCTGTTCTCCAAGGAGTTGGAAATCTTAAGACTTAGGGCTGAGTCTGAGTTTAATAAAGTGCTCGATGAGTTACTAAGAATTAAAGATAACAATACCAGACTACGTGAAAGTGGACTTATTGATAAGCTCGAGCAAGAAAAGTCTAAGTGGAACAGCGGTCAGCTTAAAGATATCGAACAGCGCATAAGTAACGTTGAGCTCTTTATCAAGGATTGTGTTTTATATATCAGCAACATTGAAACCCAATTCGCTAAAGATAGCGACTCAGGGTATGGTGAATTGAGTTGCCGTGCTCTTGAAGATGAATTGGAAACACTGTCTTTTAGTAAGATCCTTAACGCATCAGCGCATGAGTACTTTTATAATTCTAAAGAGTATGAAATGTACCTTGAAAACACACCAAATACCGAATTTTTGCACGCGTTAAAAGAACAAATTACCGCACTCTTCGACCACAAAGCAGCCTAGAACCTACAGAGTATTAGCCCATTGTCCGATTCCTTCTTTAGGGGCTTTGATTCGCGAATTTTTACCGACCCGCTTTGGAGTATACCTAGCCATTTAACGTGCTGGGTATACCCGTTTAACTACACGTTTCTTCTCTAGCTCATCTCTATTTTTTAACAAATACGAATTTTTAAAGCTCACTCCGTGTTCCTTCTGGTACCAAAAACTGATACCGCCATACCCAGTTGTTAACAAAATGTTTCTTCTTGTCTTGCGAGTAGATTATATGGAGATGCTCTTGCAGTAATAAGGGCAGTGGCGATGCAAAAGACGTAATGCATCTAAGGAAAACTCAATATAGAAGAAATTAGATGGAACTGAAGATTTTGAGTGTCGCGATTGCGACAACATTAACCAGCACTGGCGTATTTGCGTTAAGCGAGCCAGTTTCTCAAGTTACAGAGCAACATGCACATTCGGCTCATACACACGGTGTTGAATCCAATCGAGTTGAATACCAACCAACCGCAACTCTCCCAATTCAGCCCTCTAAGGCAACTCGAGTACAGTCACTTGAAAGCCTTGAGGAGTCGAGCACTGCTTGTGATTTGGAGGCATTGGTTACCGAAAGCAGTAACCAATTGATCAGCGAAATTTTAAGTCAGGGCGCGACGTGTGTGAACCAGTTATTCTCTGCTGAAAGTCGGGTTCAAGAGTCGGTATTTAGCTCCGACCATATGTACAACATCGCTAAGCACACTACGACATTGGCGAAGGGGTATACAGGTGGCGGGAGCGATGAACTAGAAACGTTGTTCTTATACCTACGCGCGGGTTATTACGCCGAGTTTTACAATGACAACATCTCATTTATTGAATGGGTCACACCAGCGGTGAAAGAATCAGTGGATGCGTTTGTTAATAACGCAAACTTCTACGAGAACAGCGACCGTCACGGCAAAGTGCTTAGTGAGGTCATCATCACTATGGATAGTGCCGGCTTGCAGCACGCGTACTTACCGCAAGTGACCCAGTGGCTTACACGTTGGAATGATCAATACGCTCAGCACTGGTATATGCGCAATGCGGTTAATGGTGTTTTCACTATTTTGTTTGGTGGGCAGTGGAACGAGCAATTTGTGCAAATAATTGGCAACCAAACGGACCTTGCCAAAGCTTTAGGCGATTTTGCTCTGAGGGCGTCATCAATCGGTGCTGAAGATGAGTTTATGGCCGCGAATGCGGGGCGAGAGCTCGGGCGTCTGACCAAGTATACGGGTAACGCGAGTTCTGTGGTGAAGAGTCAGCTGAGTCGAATCTTTGAACAGTACGAAATGTATGGTCGGGGTGACGCGATTTGGCTTGCGGCGGCGGACACCGCCTCATATTACGCAGATTGTAGTGAGTTCGGAATTTGTAATTTCGAAACTGAGCTAAAAGGCTTGGTGCTATCGCAAACTTATACTTGTAGCCCGACAATCCGAATTTTGTCTCAGAATATGACGCAAGAGCAACACGCGGCCGCATGTTCTAAAATGGGCTACGAAGAGGGTTACTTTCATCAGTCATTAGAAACTGGTGAACAGCCAGTAAAAGATGACTACAACACTCAGCTCCAAGTCAATATCTTCGATTCAAGCACCGATTATGGTAAGTACGCAGGGCCAATTTTCGATATTAGTACTGACAATGGCGGTATGTATTTGGAGGGCGACCCTTCCCAGCCGGGGAATATTCCCAACTTTATTGCTTATGAAGCCTCTTATGCGAACGCGGATCACTTTGTCTGGAACCTAGAGCACGAATATGTGCATTACTTAGATGGTCGATTTGATCTCTATGGAGGGTTTAGTCATCCAACTGAAAAAATAGTGTGGTGGAGTGAAGGTATTGCAGAGTATGTCGCTCAAGAAAATGACAACCAAGCAGCACTTGAGACGATTTTAGACGGCTCGACGTATACCTTAAGTGAGATTTTCGAGACTACTTATGATGGGTTTGATGTCGATCGAATTTATCGTTGGGGGTACTTAGCTGTACGTTTTATGTTTGAAAATCATAAAGATGACGTAAACCAAATGCTGGTGGAAACACGCCAAGGGAATTGGAGCAATTACAAAGCAACGATCACCCAATGGGCGAATTTATATCAAAGTGAGTTTGAGCAGTGGCAGCAAGCCCTTGTCTCAAATGGTGCACCTAATGCAGTCATAACCGCAAACAACAAGGGGAAAGTCGGTGAAAGCATTACATTTAGCAGTGAAAACAGTACAGACCCAAACGGGAAGATCGTCAGCGTCTTATGGGACTTCGGTGATGGCTCGACAAGTACACAAACCAAGCCGACGCACCAATATGGGAGTGAAGGGGAGTATTCGGTCAGCCTAAGTGTGACAGACAGTGAAGGCTTGACGGCAACCGCCACTCATACTGTTGTTATCTCAGCGTTGGGCGGTAATGACACATTGCCACAAGACTGCGCGGTGCAAAGTAAAGTAAGCGGTGGGCGCTTAACAGCAGGAGAACCAGTTTGCTTGGCAAATCAACAAACCATTTGGCTGAGCGTACCAGCGGTGAATGAGAGCTCAAACCTGGCGATAACGGCGGGGAATGGTACGGGCAACCTAAAGCTTGAATACAGTAACTCTGGTTGGCCGGATGATACTAATCTTCACGGGTGGTCAGATAATATTGGTAATGGAGAGTGTATTACGTTGTCAAATCAGAGTAACTATTGGGGCTACGTTAAAGTATCTGGTGACTTTGAGAATGCCGCCATCGTCGTTGATTTTGATGCTCAGAAGTGTCGTCAGTAGGACATTTCTGAGCATCACTTTAATTTAATTGATCGCCTCGCTAACATTGCGGGGCGTTTTTGTTTTTCACGCCGTTATCTCTATAAAAAGACCAGCCCGAAGGCTGGCAAACAAGGAGTTTGAGATGAAAATGAAAACGTTATAAAACTTGCTGATATCCTATTTCTCAAGAAGTTGGGTTGTGCGTTGAAGCCAGTTTTTATCTTGCGTATCAAGAAAAGGGCTAAGCGCCTGATAGACACGTGAATGGTAATGATTAAGCCAGTCTAGCTCTGCTTGATCTAGCATTGATAAATCAAGGGCGTTGGTCGCAATTGGAGCAAGAGTGATGGTCTCAAAACCGTAGAACGTGCCGAACTCATTTTGTTCTACTTCTACAACTTTAAGAATGTTCTCTATTCTTACCCCGTACTCACCTTCGCGATAAACGCCTGGTTCATTAGTAATGACCATACCTGGTTTTAGCTCAACCTCGCGGTGGCTTTGCGAGAAATTTTGTGGGCCTTCGTGAACATTCAAGCAAATGCCCACGCCGTGTCCAGTGCCGCACTTGTAATCAATACCATGTTGCCATAAGACGCCACGCGCCATGATATCAAGATTGGCACCCGTAGAGCCTTTCATGAATCGAGTCTGAGTCAGTCGGATGACCGCTTTGAGCACCAAGGTATAATCTTTGCGCTGCTTAATGGTCGGTGACCCGAAGTGGAAAGTTCGGGTGATGTCTGTTGTCCCGCCAAGGTATTGACCACCAGAGTCGACGAGAAAGAAGTTGCTTTCATTGACTACTGCATTGCTTTCTTCATCGGCGGCATAATGCATTTTTGCCCCGTGAGCTGCGAAGCCTGCGATAGTGCGGAAACTGTCGCTCACATAATGTCGGGTTTGACGGCGATAGTGATTCAGTTGTGCCTCAGCAGACAATTCTGTAACGAATCCGCTTGGAACTTGCTCTTCTAGCCAGTTCATAAACCTTACGATTGCCACACCATCGTCCGTTAATGCCTGTTCTAGGCTAGTTAGCTCGGTCGCATTTTTTATGGCCTTCATTGCCGTTACAGGGCAAGCCATTGGCTTTAGATTCACATTCCGTTCAATCGAACTCACCAATAAGCTGTCTGTGTGGGTCGTGCTAAAAGCGAGCGATAATCCCTCACATTGCTGATTCAAATACTGACTTACGTAGTTGTAATGGCGAATGTGTACACTCTGCTCGGTCAACGACTTTTCAACGTCTTGAGGCAGTTTAGCTTTATCAATAAACAGTGTCGCAAGTGATTGCTCTACGATTAGATAAGCTTCAGAAACTGGGCAATAATTCGTATCACCACCTCGAATATTCATTGTCCACATGACATCATCTAGCGTTGACACTAATAAGCTATCTACTTGGTTCTCGGTTAACCAAGAACGGATTCTCGCTAACTTATTTTCTGTGTCAACGCCAGCAAAAGCGGTGGGGTGCTCGAATACGGGTGCACTTGGGCGAGGTGGTCTTTCAAGCCAAATCGGTGCGAGTAAATCCAGGTCGAGAATGATCTTAATGTTTTTCGCTTCAAAGGCTTGTTTGAGGCCTTGATAAAAAGCGTAACTGATGGCGCGCCCGTCAACTGCGACAATACTGCTTTCTGGGAGCGTGGTAGCCAGCCATTTGGCAATTGTCGGCGTTTCTGGTTGTTTGGCTTTAAACAGTTCAAGTCCTGTGCCGTGTAACTGTTCTTCAGCTTGAATATAGTAACGACCATCAGTCCAAAGGCCACCACCTTGTTGGGTAATGACGACATCGCCTGCTGAGCCGGTAAAACCTGAAATCCAGCTTCGCGCTAACCAATGATCCGCTGAGTATTCGCTGTTATGCGGGTCATTGTTGGTCACGATATATGCAGACACGTTGTGAAAGGACATTGCCTCACGCAATAACGTAAGGCGTTGGTTTACTGAGTTAGTATTGTTCATTAAATGGTTCCTAAAGTCATATTTGAGCAATAGATATGATGCTGCTCCGAGCCTGTTTTTATTGGGTTCTGTTGCCCGCATACTTCTGTAGCTTCTGGGCATCGAGTACGAAAAACGCAACCGCTCGGTGGGTTAAGTGGAGAAGGAAGATCGCCGGGCAATAGTTGTATTTCACGGTCACGTGCTAATTGCGGATTAGCTATCGGGACAGCAGATAACAGTGCTTTGGTGTAGGGGTGTTGAGCATCATCAAATACTTTATCGTAACGTCCTACTTCCATAGGTTTACCAAGATACATCACCATAACGCGGTCGCTGATGTGGCGCACCACGCTTAAGTCGTGCGCAATCATCACCAGTGTTAACCCCATTTCTTGTTTAAGATCGTCTAGAAGATTGATGACCTGAGCTTGTATGGAGACATCTAGCGCACTAACAGGTTCATCACACACGACCAAATCTGGATTAAGAATTAACGCTCTGGCAATGCCCACACGCTGGCATTGACCTCCGGAAAATTCATGTGGATAGCGGTTTCGCTGGCTCGCCAAGAGACCCACTTTATCCATCATAGCGATGACACGCTTTTCTACCTCTGCTCGTTTAAGTTGTGGCTCATGGGTGAGCAGTGGTTCGGCGATGCATTCTGAGATGGTTAATCTCGGATTCAAACAAGCGGATGGGTCTTGAAACACCATCTGAAATTCTCTACGTCGAGAGGAAAGCTCTTTTTTACTAAACCCGAGCATGTCTTGACCTTTCCAAGTCAACTCGCCATGTGTGGGTTCAATTAAGCGAAGTAAGGCGCGTGCAAGCGTTGATTTTCCGCAGCCTGATTCCCCCACAATGCCAAGTGTTTCACCTCGATAAACATCTAAGTCGATACCATTGACCGCTTTCACGATTTTACGTCGACTTGGAATAAGGTGACGCGAAACAGGAAAGTGGACGTTTAAATCACGAGCAGACATGAGGACTTCTTTTTTATTCATAATGCCTCCTTAAGCTTTTATTTGAATAGGAGTGATAACACTGGGTGCGTTAACGTGACAGGCAATGGACTGGCTCGTGTTTAATGGAGAAAACCGTGGGGTTTCGTATTGGCAACGCGTCTCTCGATGCTCGCACCGCTCTCTAAACGGACACCCTTGATGGTTAATCAACGCACTTGGTGGGTTACCTGGGATGGTTGGTAAACGCGGCATGTCTTCAGTGATGGAAGGAATCGCCTTTAGCAAGCCTTGAGTGTAGGGATGCGCAGGTTGAGCGAACAATGTCTCGGTATCGGATTGCTCCATTTTTTGACCACCATACATGACCAATACGCGATCACACATCTCGGCGACGACGCCCATATCGTGAGTGATCAGTAAAATAGCCGTATTGAACTCTTGTTGTAAGTCTCGTAATAGCGTCAAAATTTGAGCCTGAACGGTTACATCTAATGCGGTGGTTGGTTCGTCTGCAATTAACAACTCGGGCTTACACAACAACGCCATCGCTATCATGATTCGCTGACGCATTCCGCCAGATAGCTCGTGAGGGTATTGATTCATCCGAGTTTCGGGAGAGGGAATACGCACCGCATCTAACATGTGAATCGATTCAATTTTTGCTTGTTTTCGGCTCATTCCTTTATGAATCATGAGAACTTCACAAAGCTGTTTGCCAATTTTCATGAATGGATTGAGTGACGTCATCGGATCTTGAAAGATCATTCCGATTTTCTCTGCACGGATGCGGTTGAGCTGCTTTTTAGACATCGCGAGTAAATCATCACCGTGGAACATCGCGCTGCCAGACACGGCGCCGTTGTCCGCGGTTAACCCCATTAATGCGAAAACAGACTGGCTTTTTCCCGAACCTGATTCCCCAACAATCCCAAGAGTTTCGCCCGCTTTAATCGAGTAGGAGAGATTACTGACCGCTTGCACTTGCCCATCTGGCGTATCGAAGCGCACGTTCATGTTTTCAATAGATAGCATGGGTTTGTCCTTATCGGTCTTTCGGGTCAAGAGCATCACGCAAGCCATCGCCGATGAAGTTAAAACAAAAGAGGGTGGCAACTAAAAACAGAGAGGGAAAAAGCAGCATCCACAATGCAACGTCAATCGTTTTTGCGCCTTCGGAGATTAGGATTCCCCAGCTCGTGTCTGGTGGTTGAACACCAAGTCCTAAGAAGCTCAAAAACGATTCGAACATAATGAACCCTGGTACCATTAAGGAGGAATAAACCATCACGATCCCAAGCACATTCGGCAGAACATGGCGTCGGACAATTGTCAATTTAGAAACCCCAATAGAGTGTGCGGCTTCGATGAACTCTCGCTTTTTTAGACCGAAGGTGACACCACGTACAACACGGGCAATGCCCAGCCAAGATACCATTCCGATCACGATAAAAATCAGGTAGATGTTGTTGCCAAAAAGGGTAACAAACAGGATAACCATAAACATAAATGGCACCGAATCGAGCACCTCAATAATGCGCATCATTACGCTATCGACAACGCCGCCAAGATAGCCGGAAATACTTCCCCAAATCGTACCAATAACAACGGCGACTAAGGCCCCGACAAAACCCACCAAAATAGAGAGCCTGCCGCCTTGCATCGTGCGAGCAAAGACATCTTGCCCGAGGTCATCAGTACCAAAGTAATGGCCACTGCTCAGTGAAGGTCTCCCTAGCTCGTATGGATCGATGAGCACTTCCCAGTCAATTTCATCATGGCCAAAAGCGGCAAGAGAGGGGCCGAAGGTGATGCATAAGGTAATGAACGCCAAAACATACACTGATGTCATCGCGGCTCTGTTTTTACGAAATCGAGTCCATGCATCCTGCCAAAGACTGCGACCTTCGACGGCTTCAATATTGTCGACGACTTGATCTTGAAGAGCTTGTGTATCCAGTTTTTTGATCGTTAACATGCCGGACTCCTAAACGCGTATACGAGGGTCGATAATCGTATATAGCAAGTCGACCACAAGGTTAAAGAAGATAGTGAGTGAAGCGACAATCAGAGTAATGCCCATTACTAGGCCGTAGTCGCGGTTGAGAGCCCCAGACACAAAGTGTTGTCCCATGCCACCTGTACCAAAGAAAATGTCGATAATCACCGAGCCTGTCACGACAGACACAAACGCAGGGCCGAGCATCGCAACGACGGGAATCAAGGATGGTCGCAAAGCGTGATGGAATAAAATGTAGGTTGTGGACAAACCTTTGGCTTTTGCCGTTCGAATGTATGGCTGGTTGAGCGTTTCAATCATTGCGCCACGCATGACGCGTGCAATACTTGCAATGGAACCAATCGCCAGGCTGAGCACGGGAAGAACAAGAAAAGCCAGCTTTCCTCCTTCCCAACCACCAGCAGGGAACCAGCCGAGCTGAATAGCGAAGATCATGACTAAAACTGGAGCAAGCACGAAAGCCGGAACCACAACTCCAGTCATCGAAAGTGTCATCAGGCCGTAATCTAGGCGGCTATTTCGGTTCAATGCCGCAATGGTACCAAGTAACATGCCAAGTGGAACGGAGATACAAAAAGAGAGTACGCCTAATACTGCTGAAACAGGCCATGATTGTGCGACGAGCTGTGTAACACTGAAGTCTTGATAAACGAAGCTCGGACCTAGATCTCCTTGTATGAAATTACCAATGTAAATCCAAAACTGAGTAAGGAAGGGCTGGTCCAAATGGAATTTTGCTTCGATATTCGCACGTACCACTTCTGGCATAGGCCGTTCCATATCAAATGGCCCCCCTGGTGCAATGTGCATCAGCCAAAATGATACGAGTGCGATGAATAGAAGCGTGGGGATAGCGATAGCTAATCGCTTAACAATGTACCAAATCATGATCCATCATCCTTTGGTCATCCGAAATCACTTCGAACGGTTATGAATAAAAAATGGTCTGAGCTCAGGTTGCCTTCTCCACCGAGAGATATGAGGAACGACAAGTAAACATTGAACTTGCCGACTCAGACCGAAAACATGCTTTTAGTGGGCTTTCACATAGACATTCTTGCGGTAGTACGACGACTCAGGGTTTGTCAGTTCGTAGCCGCCCACGTAAGGCTTGATGAGGTATTGATCGTTACCCGGACGATAAATAGGAATAATGGCCATGTCTTCAATCAGCATGCTTTCTGCTTGTAGATACAGTTCTGATGGGTTGCTCATGGTCTTTGAGCGAGCCATTAACTCGTCGTATTGCGGGTTGTTATAACGAGAATCGTTGTACTCGCCACTAGAAACGAAGATATCCAACCATGTAGAGGCTTCATTGTAGTCGGCCGTCCAGCCGCCGCGAGTAATGTCGGTCGGCTCTTTAAGTGCGTAGAACACTTTCGGTTCTAGCTGTTTTATTGTGACTTGCGCACCCAAACGGCTTTTCCACATACCTGCCATGGTCGTTGCCATTTTTACGTCCATCGAGAAAGTTGGTACGGTAAACGTCAACTTAAGCGGATTGCTTTTATCGTATCCAGCTTCTGACAGTAATTGCTGCGCTTTTTCGATACGTTTATGACGGTTCCAAGTTGCGAACTCAGGAGTGTGAGATTTAAAACCATCTGTTTGAGGTGGCACAAGGGTATACATTGGAACCCCACTGTTTCTCAAGATAGCACTCGTTAACAGTTGACGGTCAATGGCATATGAGAGGGCTTTACGGACCCGCACGTCTTTTGTTGGTCCTTGTTGAGTGTTGAGGTAATAGAATGTGGAGCCAAGAGACGCACTGGTGCTTGCCACTTCTTGTGGGCGTTGTTGAATTAACTTTTTCTTCTGAGCGGCAGGAATTGAAACCGCTTGGTCTATCTCACCGGCTAGGTAGCGGTTTAGCACTACGTTTGCATCACCAATTGGTAGCCAGGTGACTTTTTCCAGCACTACATTGCTTGCGTCCCAGTAATGTGGGTTTTTAACCATCACCATTTTTTCGTTAACTTTCCATTCAGAGACAGTAAACGCACCATTTGTAACGATATGCTCAGGCTGCGTCCAACGGTTGCCATATTTTTCTACGGTCGCTTTGTGAACGGGGGCAAGCACTGGATGACTTAATAGTTTCGTAAAGAAGGGAATAGGCGCTTCGAGTGTAACCTGGAATGTTTTTTCATCCAGCGCCTTCACGCCCAAAGACTCAGGCTCGGCTTCGCCCTTCATAATGGCTTGCGAGTTTTCGATATTTGGAATGGCCGCAAACCAAGCGTATGGTGAAGCAGTGCTTGGATTCAGTAAGCGTTGCCAGCTGTAGACAAAATCTTGTGCAGTGACCGTTTCGCCATTGGACCATTTTGCATCACGTAAGTGGAAGGTATAAACCGTATTGTTGTCATTGACTGACCAAGACTCAGCAACACCAGGAATGGTTTTACCTTGCTTATCTTGAATGACCAGACCTTCAAATAGGTCTCGACCGAGATTAAAAGCGGGCTCTGCGGCTTGCTTGGCTGGGTCAATAGAAGTAACTTCAGCCCCATTGTTTAGCGTAATTTCTTGTGTCTCATCGAGGGTCACACCTGCGGGATACGGCGCGGCATAGCTTGATGTTGCCAGTATTGGGCTCATCATCGATGCTAACAGAAGCAACTTAGGTAATTTCATCCTTGTCTCACTCTTTTCATCCTGAAAGATGCTAGAAATGTATATTGTATAAATTGTCCACACAATCGAGTTTTAACAATGTTGTAACAGGGTGCCAAATGTTGGGCTATTTGGTATCAAAAAGTGAGCTGGGGGGATTGATATGGAGCTGGTGCTAAGTCTGCATTACGGGGTAGGCTTTGTTTCGCGCAAATAAAAAATCCCCTTCAAGCGCGCGCTAAAAGGGGAGGGTAGTTCGTCTGCTCTTCAAAAGGTACGACGTTAACTGACTAGGAAATGTTTTACGAACTCAGTGATTTTGACCATATCACTTACCGCGATAAACTCTTCTGTCGTGTGTACTTTTGCCATGCCAGTTGAAAGATTGACCGTTGTGAGACCTTTCTTGTTAAAGTTGTTAGCATCGCTACCGCCGCCAGTGCCTTTTGTGAAAGCCTCAATTCCCAACTCTGCAAACGCCGCTTTTATAGCGCTAACGTGTGGGTGGTTTTCTTCAATAACAAATGCATCGTAGGCTCGGCTAGATTCAATGTCGACTTCTGCACTGTGTTTTTCACAGACAGACTCTAATGTTGAGATCATATGATTGACCTGAGCATCTAGTTTATCGCCATTCAGGGAGCGTGCTTCTGCCACGATTTTTAATTCAGGCATAACAATGTTTGTGGCCTGACCGCCATTCACTACACCGATGTTGGCTGTCGTTTCTTCGTCGATGCGAAGCAGCTTCATTTGGTTGATGGCATCTGCCGCCACCATGATCGCACTGATGCCTTCTTCTGGCGCAAGCCCTGCATGTGCTGGTCGACCTTTGATTGTTGCCACGATTTTTTGCTGGCCTGGGGCTGCGGTCACAATAGTGCCAATAGGACCACCCGTATCTAACACGATTGCTTCCGTTGAAGTGACGTGTGACATATCGAAGTATTGTGAACCGAATAAACCGCCTTCTTCATACACGGTGAAAGCAAGTTCTAACGTTTTGTGCTCACGGTTTTCCGCTTGAATACAACGAACGGCTTCCATGATGGCAGCAATACCAGATTTATCATCGCCACCAAGAATCGTATTGCCTTTTGAACGGATAATGCCGTCTTCGATGATTGGCTCAATGCCAATACCTGGAGTGACCGTATCCATATGACAGCTCATTAGGATAGAGCCGTCTTTTTTGCCGTCTAAACGGGCGTACAAGTTAAAACCGTTAGAAATGTGCTCAGGCACTGGAAGCTTGTGCACGGTAAAGCCTAGCTCGCCTAGCTGTTCTGCCAGTGTTTCTGCAATTTGTTTTTCGTTTTTTGATTCGCTGTCGATACGTACTAGTTGGCAAAAGTGTTCAACTAGGCGTTCTTGATTGATGTGTGTCATTAGATGTCTCTTTTTCTGATCGAGCGTGAAGCACTGTGGCTAGGGCTCGATAGGGAACAGAGCACCACTTATGGCACAGTTACTTTTGAATAAAACTGAGGTGAATCAATAAAGGGGTATCCATGACACGATTCTGACCGATGAGTCTTTCGAACTGTATGAAGCGTCACGAAACATTACTTTTGATGTTTTGCAGGATCAAATGAATAAATCGGATAGAGATAGGGTGCAATAGACTTTCCATCCCCTTTTACTTTTTGAGCTACGTTGCCAAGATAAAATGCCAAGGTAACAACTTGTTTACATTTTGTGTGTTGGCGTAAAGCCGAAAATATCAATCTAATATATTGAAAATAAGTAGTTTGTTTGATGTTTACGAAAGTGGGTTCGATGTGCTTACTGTGTGTAACATATATTTTACAATTGTGCGTAAAAATCGCCAAGGTAAAGATTTCTCCCCACGTATTCCAATTTCTCAAGACCTGCGCCAAGTTAGAAAAATAAGTCCAAACAAAAGCTACTGAGACAAGGAGAAAGTCATGGTTGATGCATATAACCCACTAGGAACAGACGGATTTGAGTTTGTTGAATATACCGCTGCTGACAACAAAGGCATTCAACAGCTTAAAGATCTGTTTATATCGTTAGGTTTTGCGGAAATTGCAAAGCATCGCTCAAAAGAAGCGTGGTTATATCGACAAGGTGACATTAGCTTTATTGTGAATGCGCAGCCGCATAGCCAAGCTGAGGGATTCGCCAAAGTCCACGGTCCGTCGGTTTGTGGCATGGCATTTCGAGTGAAAGACGCGACCGTTGCTCTGGCGCATGCGTTAGAGAATGGCGGTAAAGAATATAAAACGGAAATTGGGCCGATGGAGCTTAGCATTCCTGCTATTTATGGCATCGGTGAAAGCTTGCTTTATTTTGTCGATCGTTATGGAAAGCAGAGCATCTATGATGTCGATTTTCGTTTTTATGATGATGCTGATGAGCGTTTATCAAAAGCGAATGTTGGTCTTTACGAAATCGACCACTTAACGCACAACGTTAAGCAAGGCAACATGGATGTCTGGTCTGGTTTCTATGAGCGCATTGGTAACTTCCGCGAAATTCGTTATTTCGATATCGAAGGTAAGCTGACTGGTCTTGTCAGCCGCGCGATGACCGCACCTTGCGGCAAAATCCGAATTCCTATCAATGAGTCGTCAGATGATAAATCACAGATTGAAGAGTTTATCCGTGAATACAATGGCGAAGGCATTCAACATATCGCATTGACCACAGACGACATCTACGAAACGGTCAAAACATTGCGTGAGCGAGGCATGGACTTTATGCCAACGCCAGATACTTATTACGAGAAAGTCGATCAGCGTGTTGAAGGCCATGGTGAAGATGTAAGCAAGCTTCGTGATTTGCAGATTCTTATTGATGGTGCGCCAACGAAAGATGGCATCTTGCTACAAATCTTTACTCAAACCGTTATCGGCCCTGTGTTCTTCGAAATCATCCAACGTAAAGGCAATGAAGGCTTTGGCGAGGGTAACTTCAAAGCGTTGTTTGAATCGATAGAAGAAGACCAAATTCGCCGAGGAGTATTGAGCGATGCATAAATGGATCACATTCCCTCACCGGGAGGGAGTGTGCTCTAAACAAGCGCATGCTGACTTCCCGGAAGAGGCAATTTATGAACGTGAGGCAGGTCGAAGTGGTTTTTTTGGCCCCGCAACACATTTTCATCATCAACATGCCCCAACGGGATGGTCTGAGTGGGAGGGCGAGCTACGTCCACGAGCGTTCGATTTTAATCTAGTCGAGAAAGCCAGCCATATTACCCCTTGGGCAGTCCCGCATCTATTACACAACGCGAATTGTAAAGTTCGTGTCTGGCGTATGGATGAAAAAATGGACTTCTTAGTGAGAAACGCTGATGGCGACGAACTGCTATTCATCCACCAAGGTACGGCAGATCTGTATTGTGATTATGGTCATTTGAAAGTGAGCGAAGGGGATTATGTCATGATTCCGCGCTCAACGAGCTGGCGTTTAGAGCCAAGCGAGCCGATGTTCATTCTGATGATCGAAAACACCGATGCGGCTTATACATTGCCCGAAAAAGGCATGGTTGGAAACCACGCACTGTTTGATCCGGCGGTTTTAGAAACGCCGTCGATCAACGATCAGTTCCGTGCTCAATATTCTGAGAATCAAACACAGGTTCAGGTGAAACGCCACGATAAAGTCAGTGTTATCACTTACCCATTCAACCCGTTGGATGCGATTGGCTGGCATGGTGATTTGGCGGTGGTAAAAGTGAATTGGCGTGATATTCGTCCACTCATGTCACATCGTTACCACTTACCACCTTCTGCACATACTACATTTGTAGGAGCAGGATTTGTGGTGTGTACCTTTGTTCCTCGTCCAATTGAAAGTGATCCTGGAGCGCTCAAAGTACCGTTCTACCACAACAATGACGATTATGACGAAGTCTTGTTCTACCATGCAGGTGACTTCTTTAGTCGTGACAACATTGAAGCGGGTATGGTGACATTCCATCCAGCAGGATTTACACATGGCCCTCACCCGAAAGCTTTCAAAGCAGGGCGAGAGCATAAGAAGACTTTTACCGACGAAGTCGCGGTCATGATTGATACGCGTCACGCACTTCAGTTTTCGGATGAGCTGGAAAAAGTAGAAAACAAAGAATACGTCTATAGCTGGCAAGAGAAGTAAGAGGCAAGGATGAAATTAGCAACCAAGAAAAATGGCACTCGTGACGGTTTGTTGATGGTCGTGAGCAAAGACTTAACGCGCTGCGTACCTGCGACAGAAATTTTCCACCCCATGAACTTAGCACCGACGATGCAGGTGGCACTTGATAACTGGGATGCGCTAGCGCCGCAACTGGAAGAGCTATACGTCGCACTGAACAACGGTACGGTCGCAGGGTATGAAGAGTTTGAAGCGCACTACTGCGAGTCGCCGCTTCCTCGCGCTTATCAGTGGGCTGATGGCAGTGCTTACGTAAACCACGTTGAGTTGGTTCGAAAAGCTCGCGGCGCTGAAATGCCAGAGAGTTTTTGGACGGATCCGTTGATGTACCAAGGAGGCTCTGATGCCTTTATTGGACCTTGTGACAACATCGAGTTTGCCAGTGATGAATGGGGTATTGATTTCGAAGGTGAAGTCGCTGTGGTAACTGGTGACGTACCAATGGGCGCGAGTGTTGCAGAGGCTCAGGAGTCGATTCGTTTGATCATGCTGGTGAATGATGTCTCACTGCGTGGCCTAATTCCCGCAGAATTAGCTAAAGGGTTTGGTTTTTTCCAATCTAAACCTTCTTCTGCGTTTTCTCCTGTGGCAGTAACACCTGACGAACTAGGCGATGCGTGGTACGAAAACAAAGTGCATTTACCACTGGTCTCGACCTACAACCACAAGCCGTTTGGTCGCCCAAATGCGGGTATCGATATGACGTTTGATTTTGCAGACTTAATTGTTCATGCGACTAAAACGCGCCCGCTATCCGCTGGGGCGATTATTGGCTCAGGTACGGTATCTAATAAGCAAGGCACCGAACATGGCACTTCGATTGAGGAGGGTGGTGTTGGTTATTCATGTATCGCGGAAGTTCGCATGATTGAAACCATTCGTGATGGTAAACCGTCGACTAACTTCATGTCGTTTGGAGATTCAATCAGATTGGAAATGTTCGATGCGGATGGCAACAACATATTCGGTTCGATTGACCAACAAGTTAGCCAATATCTCAAGCATTAAGGGCGCCAGTTGGGAGATGATATGAGCGATGGCATGATTTTATACGGATACTGGCGGTCTTCAGCGGCGTATCGTGTGCGTATTTGTTTGAATCTTAAAGAGTTATCGTATGATTCAAAATCGGTACACTTGGTGCGCAATGGTGGCGAACAACACAGTGACGAGTACCATGAGTTAAACGCTTCTGAACTGGTTCCTGTGCTGGTGGATGGGGAGGTTCAGTTAACCCAGTCACTGGCCATCATTCAATACTTAGAAGAACGCTATCCGGATGTCACTGTGATCCCCGAGCAAACGCCGCTTCGATATCAAGCACTAGCTTTGGCTCAGGATATTGCAATGGAAATTCATCCCCTGAATAACTTGAGAGTTCTACAGTATTTAGAGGGGGAGTTAGCTTGCGAGCCAGAGCGCAAAGTCGCTTGGATTCATCACTGGATTCACAAAGGTTTTACAGCATTAGAAGAGAAACTTCAGAAGCATCGTAAACTAAATGGTGATTGTAAGTTTAGTCTGACAAGCTCGCCATCTATTGTCGATATTTGTCTGGTACCACAATTTTATAACGCACAACGCTTTGGTGTAGATGCTTCTCTTTACCCAACCATTAACGCGGTTGTGCAAGCATGCAATCAACTGCCTGCATTTATTGATGCGATGCCAGAGAATCAGCCAGACGCTAATCGTTGATTCTTAGCATCATAATGTATTAACAAAATTTAAACGAGCCAATCCGAGTGTGTGATTGGCTCGTTTTTATTGGGGATCCAAATTTTCTGTTTCTCGCTATCGTCGTGGATCCTCAAAACTGCGAGGTTTTGTTGCTCTGCATAGCATTTCCATTTACGCTTTGAGCAACGAGTTGTTTTGGATGCACTTTATTTATGACCAACATTTTTATCATTGTTGTTCTTCTGGTTTTATTCTTCTTTGTTATTCAAAAGTACGTGATTAAGCACGACGACACGCGTGATTATCCTTATCGCTCGAAAGGACCGTTACTCAGGGGGCAAGAGAGCGCATTCTATAATGCGTTGAGGGCAGCGGTAGGTGAGCATGCGGTGGTATTTGCGAAAGTAAACATGTCCAGTTTGGTTACGCCAAAAGAAATCAAAAATAAGAAGCAGTTTTTTGTCGCGAATAATCGCATATCTCGAAGTTATTTTGATTACGTTATTTGTGATCCTAGGACGCTAGAGCCGCGTGTGATCGTTGAATTGGATAACGGGCAAGAGTTAAGCAAGGGCAAGGTAGAAAGACAAAAGTTACTGATCCATGTTTGTAAGACGGCAAACCTACCTTTAATCGGCGCTTCGATAAAGCACAGTTATCAAGTTGGGCGATTACGTCGTTTGCTTGCGGCACATATAGATTTGATTGAGCCTGATAAAGAAGTGCGTTTTTGCAAAAAATGCGGCAGTCCGATGATCATTAAAACCGCAAGCCAAGGTGAATTCAAAGGTCGACGCTTCTTTACTTGCAGCCGCCAACCAAATTGTACTTACACCGAGAATTACAATGTGGTGTTTGAGTCGGACGAATAAAGACGACAGTTGAACAGCAAAACTGATGAGGCTTTGATTCGAGACAATCAAAGCCTTTTTTGTATTAGTCCCCAAGGCAAGACCTATACTTTGAAAAAGAGTGCAGAATAGGGAAGCCATATGCGATACGGATGGATTTTGTCAGCGTTGTTCATCGCATCTAATGTTAGTGCGATACCTAATTTGAAACCACTGGAGTGTGAATTGACAGAGACACCCCAAGATCATTTCTTGTTTTACCGAGAACAAATGGTTTACCACAGTGAGCAGTTTGTCATATTTCAAAACTTCAAAGGCAGGGTGAGCACTCAAGTGGATGTCAAAACAGGAGAGTTGATCCGTACAACCTATATCGGCGAACCATTTAAACCTAACTATCAGATTTTGTTCGGCACTTGCCCTAAGGTATCGCAAACCTTACAGATTTGGATGCTCAGTGAAGTGCCTTACGACAATTAAGTGAGATAATAAAAGTTATATAGATCACACTTTTAAACCCTGCAGGCTCAGTCCTTGTCGATAAAATCATCTGAAAACGCGTGTTGAGTTTACATTTTCGCCAAACGGTTCAAAGTTGGTAAATTTGTGCTTGCACCGTCGTTCGCTTATAGCTAATATCCTCGTCGTTCCAGAGAAATGCGTCCGTAGCTCAGCTGGTTAGAGTATCGCCTTGACATGGCGGGGGTCGGTGGTTCGAGTCCACTCGGACGCACCATTCTGAATTGAATGGTTAGGAACACAAAATTTGGGTCCGTAGCTCAGTTGGTTAGAGTACTACCTTGACATGGTAGGGGTCGGCGATTCGAGTTCGCCCGGACCCACCAAATTTTAGAAAAAGCCCACCAAGCGGTGGGCTTTTTTGTATCCATAATTTGTTGATACTCAGATTTAAACACCTTACCTTTCCTTTGCACACTTTCTACAAATACTCCGCATTGCCATCAGTGTAAATTTGAGTGGTTTTACAAGAATTTAACACGTTCATCTAAACATTCATTGGAGCCCATTTCGAATTCGCGGCAAATCCAAGGCCTATTTTCATAAATCGTACACATTAATGTGTCTCTGTCTAAAGCTGCACACCAACCATCATTTAGCCGCATCATGGTTTCGCCTCCATACTGGTCACGTGCAATAAACTCTTCAGGTACGCCAGTATCTGAAATAATCATAACCTCGAGACGGCAACAACAAGCCTTACAGTTAGAGCAAGATACATCAGAGGGCAGGGGAGAGGGAGTCTTAGTTGGTATAATCATGAATAACTACAATTTGGTCAATTGTGCATGGTACCGTAAATCTAGCATGAATGAACTTTATTTCTGAAATAGAACACCCTATGAATGATAAACCTAGTGAACGCATTTTATGCGTTCACTTGCATTTCTTTCCGAGTAAGTCGGTAGAACTGACAGTGATTCACACCAAATAACCTTATAGTCAGTGTAAATTTGAACGCGATTTTTTGTCATACGCGCACTTTACACAAGATCTGCTTCTGTAAAGTTTGTTTTAAATGTGAAAGCAAATGGCGTATCTCCGTTTTCGCGCAAATGCTGAAGGCGTAACAAGGCTTCTTGTGGTGTTGGTATATAACCGTCTTCTACCCACCACAGAACATAGCTATCCTCCGCTAGACGATGAAACCATTCGCTTTTTCGGCGCATAAAATCTCTATGACCGGTACGAAACATAAAGTTTTTAAGTGAGTCAGTACTTTCCCAAATAGACATGTTTACAATCATGTTCGGGTCATCAAATAATTTAATGCTTGTTGCATCACCGGAGTCGTCTTTTAGACGCCAGATAAAGCCTTCACTTTCTTCAGCTATACCATTAATTAAGTCCAAATTGTCTACGAAATCTTTAATTTCTGGTGCATCCAAAGGATATTTAGCAAGCGCAATATTTAATTGAGCTAATTTCATTTCATGACCCTCCCTGGTCGATAAGCCTGTAATGCTGGTAAAAAGCTCTAAGTAGCTTTTCCTATTTTATCATGCAGTGTGTTGCTAGTGCCTTCAAAGGTCAATTAGAAAGTTAGTGACTGTGGCGAGTCATTGGATGGCAAAAAAGTCGTTTTATACATTGGTTATGTTGAGCATAAGCCCCTCTTTTCTCGCGATTATCGTCGGTAAGTCTCACTCAAGAGAGTTGCTATCTTGGATATGCAGCAGTACTCTCATTTTCTGTGGCAAGCCTTGCGCTTCTATACTTCTTATTGAGATTCGAACCTCACTTTTTTGGTGTGTGAACGTGAGATAGTGTTCATGTCACTCTTTAATTTAAGTTGTTTGGCTGAACGTTAGGAGGAACTTTGATTACAAAGATAACAAGAAATGCCATTTTGCTTGGCCTAGTTCCCATTGCAGTTTTTGTTGTGGCTTTTAATTCAATAGCCAATTTTTACATCAGCTATATCAAAGAGACTAAAATAGACACCTATGTCGATTATTTACACCAACGATCCATGTATTTGGATGAGGCGATTGTAAAGCAGGTTTCGCAGTTAGATTTCACGTGCAGTAATAGTGATGTTAGAACATTACGCGACCCACGTTTTTATAATCGTTACATCCGTTTTATTGCGATGGAAACGAGTGACGGTAAAACATGCTCCACGATTGGTCGTGAAGTATCTCATTTATCCAATGCGCAACGATTTCAGCTTGGCGAAAACTTTTTTGCATCACTTATTTTACCGGAACACCAAGATCAAGTTGAGTGGATGGTCATTTATGAAAATGAACATGTTGAAGTTGTCTGGGTTCTCGATAATAGTTGGGTTAAAGAAGTGATAAAAACGCCTTGTGAAGACTGTTTGTTCGTCGAGTTTATATATGATGAGCCTGTATTTGGAGATTTAACAATAAGTCGAGGAAAACCAGCCATTGCAGCAGAAGAAGCGGCAGTTTCAAAGGAGTTATTCTTCTCGGCTGATTCTCAAGCCAATATGCTCATCAAAATACACAGTGGCGAGAAACTGAAGAGCTATGCTCAGGAAAGAGTCTTTCTATGGGGAGGCCTAGCCAGTGTGCTTATGGGGCTGGCTCTTGCGTTTGTATATGTGTCCAGTAAGAGCTTGAGAAAGTCTATCAAAGGCTTGATCCAGAATGGGATTAATAATGCGGAATTTGTCCCTTATTACCAAGCGATTGTCGATAGCCGTGATGGTGTAACAGTGGGGTATGAAGCACTGATTCGGTGGTCTCGCCGTGAGGGTATGGTGCCGCCAAATATGTTCATCGGCGCTGCAGAAGAAAGTGGTCTGATTGTCCCAATGACGAATCAGCTTATTCGTAAAATCATACAAGATCTTAGTGTGTTACCTGAGCATGTGTGGGTCAGCATCAATATTGTTTCTTCCCATTTAGAGTCAGGTGAACTCACCAAGTTACTGTCAGAACTGAATTGGCCATGTCCGAAGAGAGTGCATTTTGAGTTGACCGAGCGAATTCCTGTAAAAGATACAGAGGCAGCGAAAAAAGAGATTTTGTATCTGGCGAATAAAGGCTACAAGTTCAAAATTGACGATTTTGGGACTGGGTATGGCGGCTTTTCTTATTTGCAAGATCTGGGTATCCGATGCTTAAAAGTGGATAAGATGTTCATCGATCCAATAGGCTCTGATGACCAAAAATTGAAAGTGTTGGATTCTATTGTCTCGGCAGCAAAGAAAGCGGAATGTGAGATGATTGCAGAAGGTGTAGAGAGCGAGGCTCAAGTCGCGTATTTGGCTCAGCATTCTATTTACCTTATTCAAGGGTATGTCTACGCTAAACCAGAGCCTATTAACAACCTTGTGATGACTTAAAGCAAGGCATAATGGGGCGTATTCATTATTAAAGGTGTCTTTCGGCACCTTTTTTATTGCTGAACCTTTTTGGGTTCACTGTTCCATAAAAAACCTGTTGAAGTCTTAGAATTCAAACAGAGTTTACAGAGAATATGAACGCCCGATTTTAGCATCGGGCGTTAGGATTTTACTTAGGAAGAAAGGGCGGCTTTTTTAGTTTTTAATGAAGCGATCAATTGAGGGAGCAATGACATAACAATCATCCCTAGCATCAAGCTGTATTGGAGAGGGGTGAAAGTCTCACCTAATAGCAGCAAACCTGACACAATGCCCGCAACGGGGTTGGCAATGCCACCAAAAGTAAAGTCAACGACCGACATACGCTGCAATAGCCAAACATACATGCCGTAGCCTAATGCAGTGTTCAGAATGATCACCCACAGCAGCCCAAGGGTGTTCGTCATTGATAAGTTTTGAATGGCTGTAACGTATGGCTCTGGATTGTTTATTGCTAGCACGCTTGTTGCGACAGACATAATCACACCACCCAAAATGAGCTGCCATGTTAATACTGTCCACCAATGCATTTTCGTTCCTAGTGATTTCGTTACGCTACTGCCTACCACAATACACATGATGGCGGAGATCATCGCCAGCAAACCCATAGGGTTGAGCGAAATAGAACTAGGATCAAATAAGAACCAAGCCAAAGCAATCAAAGTCGCTCCACTTATTGCCTGTATTGCGCTTGGCTGGCGCTTATAGACTGCCCAGCCAAACAGCATCGCAAAAACGGGCACTGATACCATACCTACACCTGAGATCGCAGAAGGAAGCGTCAACGCCATGACAAAAATGAGACCAAAGAAGCAAGCGATGTTGATAGTTCCTAAAACAAGCAGCACTTTCCATTCACTCTTTTTCGGGAAAGATGGCTTTATTGCGAGCAACAAAAGACCCGCAGGCAATGCTCTTAGCGCACCAAGTAAAACGGGAGGCCAGTCCGGAAGCGTAAACTGAGTAACAGCATAAGTTGTCCCCCAAAAAAAAGCCGGGATCATTGCAAGCAAAATGTTCATGTTAAATATCTTTACGTTGAGATAATTAATTGTAAAGATATCGATAAGGTTACTTTTTGTAAAGTATCTTTATGTTAAAATAAAAATTAAATGACGTTTGGAGAGAAACCATGGACGCAATTGATAGAGTGGTAGAGCAGTGGGCTAAGGAGAAGCCAGAGCTCGACACTGAACCGATGGCAATTATGGGTCGGCTAATGCGAATTGCTAAGCACATGGAGTGTCGGGTCGCTGACCTACATAAGAAGTACGATCTTAAGATGGGTGAATTTGATGTGCTGGCGACACTTCGCCGAGCAGGTTCACCATACTGCCTTACTCCCTCGGCGCTAATTGATTCGATGATGCTCACTTCGGGCGCGATGACGAACCGATTAGATAAACTCGAGAAGAAAGGCTTTATTACCAGAACACACAGTAAAGAAGATAGACGCAGTGTCACCGTTGAGTTAACCGAAAAGGGCTTAACCTTAATTGACAAGTTGATCCTAGAGCATGTAGACGTTCAGCAATCGCTGCTACATGGTTTAGAAGGTAATGAGAAAGCGCAGGTTAACCAGGCGTTAAGACTACTATTGCCTTTGTTTGAGTAAAAGATACAGGAAGGGTGGGACGGAATGAGAAGCAAAGAGTTAGAAGGTTATTTAAGTACCTTTATGTGTGCAGGGAGTGATTTCCCATTTGGGCCAGAAGCGCTTGTATACAAAATCAAAGGTAAATGTTTGCGATTATTGCAGAGAGAAACGGTCGGGAGTATGTCAGCGTAAAAGTAAAACCAGAAGATGGAGAAGTCTTAACATCGCAGTTTACGGACATCACTCCTGGTTATCACTTAAATAAGCGTCACTGGATAACGGTTTATTTTAATGGTGATGTGGAAGATGGATTGATTCAGGATTTATGTGAACGCTCTTATACTCTCGTCGTTGCCAAACTACCAAAAGTGCAACGAGCATTGCTTGGTCAGTAATAGCTATTACAGAAAAATTCGCACCTTTTCCATCCTCAAGCTATATAAGAATAAGTAGGCGGAAAAGTAGGAATGATATGCGAGCATTATCTGAATGGCTAAAAGAATATGGGGAGAGCCATCAAAACCCCATCAACCAAAAGATTCACACAATCGCAGTTCCGGGTATTTACCTATCTGTGGTCGGTCTAATTTGGTCAATTCCTCAAATCTCCATCTTGGGTTTCGAGTTTAACTGGGTCTGGATTGCTGTCATACCGGTATGGGTTTTCTATTTTCGTTTGTCTCTCAGCGTCTTTATGATGATGTTAGGGTATACATTAGCGTGCATCGGCCTGATATGGTCTTTGGAGGTATTGGCGCTGCCCGTACTGCATATTTCGATGCTCCTATTCGGTGTACTGTGGATCTTGCAGTTCATTGGTCACAAAATAGAAGGGAAGAAACCGTCTTTTTTCGAAGATTTGCAGTTTCTTCTTATTGGTCCAATTTGGGTGTTCCGAAAACATTAACTCACTCCGTGATTAACAAGCTGATATCTCCCTGTATTGCGCGATCATGCTAGCGTCCATAAAGTCGTAAAATGCGCAGCATGATGTGCAGCTTTCTCATTGCCATGACAAGCATTCGCTTCTAATTCACACTATCATTAGAGTGCAGCTAAAGCCTGTTACTTTGCCTGAATGTTTGTGGCTAGTGACATTGTCACTTGGGGGATGAATGTACGACCGACAACATAAATATGCCTATTGGCGAGAAGAGCGTAAAAAAGGCAAATGGCATTACATCATGAAGTCTTTTTTTATGATTTGTTGCGCACTATTGCTTGGTAAAGTCATTGGTTTATTCATTTTTGGTGAGCTGCACTCCCTGAGTGATATTTTGGAGCAGCTGCCCGCGGATCTTTTTATCATGATGCTAGTGGGCTTCCCGGTTAGTGTTATCGGCTGGTATCACGAGGAGTCGAAGTTTTTCCGAGCGTTACGACGTAAAGAAAAGCGCTTGAAAATGAATCGAGATAAACAAAGCTAACTCTGCATCGATCTTTGTGTTATTTAATCGTCTGATTCACATATTTCTTTCAAGTTATTCGGTATTTTGCGTTAGGCCTCGCAAGCATGTCATTAAACTTATTGTAAAAAACGACATCATGCATTCTGTTAGCCAATCTTGACAGGAACTCGTATTGCGAGGTGTTCCAGCAGCCTGAAGCTACTGGGCAGATAGAACGGAGGATATTATGGATAGTGAATCAATGCTTCATAGTCAGAAAATATATTTTTGTAATGATGAAGCGTTAGTCGAGCAGCAAACACAGTGTTTAGAAGTTCTTTACGATTACAATCAAACTCGGCCTTCTGAATCTGAAAAGCGTACAGAAATATTACGACGTTTGCTCGGCGCTGTTGGTGACAACTGCTATTTTGAGCCGCCACTTCGGGCGAATTGGGGGAGGCATACATACGTTGGTGATAACGTGTATGCAAACTTTAACTTAACCCTAGTCGATGATACGTATATCTACATTGGCAATAGTGTCATGATTGGGCCCAATGTGACACTAGCAACGGCAGGCCACCCGGTTGAACCGGAGCTCAGAAGAGAAGTTGCGCAATTTAATATCCCTATTCATATTGGTGATAATGTATGGATCGGCGCTAACTCAGTGGTATTGCCTGGCGTCAAGATTGGAGAAAACAGCGTAATTGGTGCTGGTAGCGTGGTAACGAAAGATATACCAAGTAATGTTGTTGCGGTAGGGAACCCGTGTCGTGTATTGCGAGAGATAGGCGAACATGACAAAGAATTCTATTACAAAGAGCGTCAAATCACGCACAACATGTATCAACGATAACAAAGGTAAATGCCCATGGTTTATACGATGTCAGTATAGAAAAGTTAAAAAACGAAATTTAACATCAGGGTGTAAAGATTGGCGCTGTTATCTTCTGGTATTGATGAAAACGCGCCAGTATCGTTATTGTGGGCGTTAAACTTTTGCCATTCAGCATTCAGTGACACGTTATAATCTAGGTCGTATCTCACCCCAAACAGATAGCTGTCCCCATTCTTTGTATCACTGCTATTAAACTGTTGGCCGTAAACTATGTAGGGGGTCAATTTATTCACGTTGTAACTCGTTGTTGCGTACCAAGAGGAGGAAATGTTGCTGGTTTGTCCTTCAGCCATTATCACAACGTTATCAAGCTCATACCTTACGCCTAGAGAAAACTGGTCAATCGTATTGCCTTTTTCTTTTAGAACCAAACGGTCAATTAACATGGCTCCTCCTTCAGGTGTGGATTGCTTGGTATTGGAGAGAACCGTAGTTTGGTCATAATCGCCATGTAGATAAGAAAAGTTCAAACGGTAGGCATTTCCGCTGAGTGTTAAGTTTATTCCGGCTGTGTTGTCTGATTCGATCTTCAGTTCAGTATCTTCGTTGAGGGTGACATCACTGCTGTCTTTAAACCCTATAAACGGCATTGCAGTAAGCATGATTTGCTCATTGAGGTCGTGATTCCAGCGAATGGATAAACCATTGTAAGCGGTGATGCCTAATATGCTGTCATACACTTCATTTGGTGGTCGAGCTTGGGTAAAAGCGTGACCGACATAATTATACTCAGACATCAAAAACAGCGGCAGCCTCAATCGTCCCCCACGTATCTCTACATTTTTATAGGTATAAGCTAAATATGCCCACTCTAATTGGGGCGAGCTCCAATGATCTTGCGGACGCTTGACTATCTGTGCGGATGCTCGAAATGCCTTGTAAAAGTAATCAAGCTGCAGGCCGAAGGTTGTGTCACAATCGTAGCAGGCTTCATCATGAATAAAGCGGTTGACGAGAACCGTTGTGGAGTTATCCGACTTAGACCAAGATGTCGAACCAAAACCACTCAAAGACAGGTGATCTGATAACTCAATGGTGGCTAAGCTCGGAAAGGCGACAACACTCAGTGATAACATGGTCAAATATTTTTTCATATTAATCCTCCGAGCTCACCACACACAAAATACGAGCATTTCCAGGCACGCTCGAAGCAGGGGCATAACCAATCCGATTGGGCTTTTCTTGCATCCACGTGATCAGCGCATCAATGCTAGAGTTTGCAATCACTTTGGGTGGCCTCGCTTTGCCTGAAAAAGACAAGCTCGCCCAGTGCGCGTTCATTTGCGCCAAGTTTTTATTGAGAAGGTAGCGATAGAACTCCGCTCTCTCCGCTGATGTCGCTGGCCAGTCAGATAGCTCAATTCTCTGCCCTTGTAAGAGTTGCGTTTTTCCTCTGTACAACTTTCGCGCTTTATTGATGGTTAGGGGCGAGAACTCACTATTAAACGAGAAAACGGCGTAGCTCTCTGCAGCAAGTACTTGACTATCTATGGGTAGAAGGAAAACAACAATGAATAGGTAGCGTTTTATGCAGCGCAAAAGAAAACAGAGGAGAGAAATGTCGCCGCTCATCATCGCTACCTATATCGCATTTTCAATCTGGTACAACAGCTTTTCTCTACGAACAGGCTTGGGTACATAAGCGTCCATGCCTGAATCGAAACAGCGTTGAATGTCATCATCCACAACACTTGCCGTTAGCGCGATGATGGGAGTCTTAGGAAGACCTTTACTTGCTTCATAGGCGCGTATTTGTCGTGAGGCTTCGAACCCATCCATGATCGGCATCATGCAGTCCATCAAAATGATGTCAAACCCACCATCTTTTTGGAACATTTCGACCGCAACCTGTCCGTTTTCGGCCACTTCAAATTGATAACCAGCTTTGGATAAAAGCAGCGAAGCGACTTTTTGATTTACTCTGTTATCTTCGACGAGCAAAATCCGTTCTGAGCGAATAGGCGTCACGGTCGCTTCTGATTGTTCAGCATGCGAGGTTTTTTCAGGAGTGTGAGTGGTGTTTGTTGCCAGTCGCTTTTCATCAGAAGCAATATTGGAAATGCGTAGTCCAATGGCTTTATCTAATTTCTCTTTCAACAAACCCGCTTTAAAAGGTTTGGGCACATAATCATCCATTCCAACATCAAAACACTTTTGAATGTCATCATCGACTACACTTGCTGTTAGCGCGATAATTGGGATTCTGAACGTCCGTTTTTCTTTTGCTTCAATTTGACGGATCATTTTGGTTGCTTCAAACCCATCCATCACAGGCATCATGCAATCCATTAAGATTAAGCAGTATTGATTCTGTTGAAACATATCTACGGCTTCTTCTCCGTTTACGGCGATATCAAAGTCGAAGCCCGCTTTTGTGACGTGTAATCCAGCGATTTTTTGATTGACGGTGTTGTCGTCGACCACCAAAATTTTTGGGAAAGTCTTAGTATTGGGTGTTGTCGTGTTCTCTTTGTTTGCTTGAGGGAAGTTTGCAGCACAAGTTTCAAGTGCTTTTACTAAACGCTGTCCTAAGAGGGGTTGAGTGACCAATGCACTAATGCTGTTACCAAAATCACGTTGAGCACTATGAAGGTGTTTAATAAGACACACTCGAACATTTTGCATGCAAAGTCTTTTCATTTCACCTAGATGTTTGGCTGTGGTATTTGGAGAAGTTTCTACGTTGATAACAACGATGCGCTCGTTATCAATCCACGTTGGCAGAGCATCCAGTGTATTTACTGATTGCTGAACATTGATGTGGAAAAAGCTCAACTCGTCACGCAGCTTTTGCTCCAAAGTAGGGTTGTTGCAAACTATCCATATATCGTTGTGATTAAGGGAGTGATAGCCATTGAACTCTTGAGTCACAATTGGAGCCGTAAGTTCGAAGAAAAATCGGCTACCTTTGCCTTTCTCGGATTCAAGCTGAATCTCACCGCCCATCAACTCTACCAGCTGCGTGCTAATTGCAAGCCCGAGCCCTGTCCCTCCAAACTGTCGGGTGGTGGAGTTATCTTCTTGGGCGAAAGGAGCAAATATCTTCTTTTGTTGCTGCTCATCAATACCGATCCCTGAGTCTTTGACTGAAAACTCGATACTCGCTTCACCATTTTTGATTTCTCTAGTGATGACAGAGAGTTCAACGCTACCTTGTTTGGTGAACTTTACGGCATTGGACATGAAGTTCATCATAATTTGGCGTATACGGTGATCATCCAACATAACGTGATAGGGCGTATTGCGGCTGATGCTGACTTGAACATCGATGCCTTTTTCTTTCGCTTTCGGGGAAATAATAGAAGCAATATCGTAGATGGATTCACGAACGCAGGTTGAATGAGGGCTGATAAGCAACATACCAGATTCAATTTTAGAGAAGTCCAGAACGTCATTTATTAAGCTCAACAGTAATTGCGAGGAGGTTTCTATCGTGTCGACATAATCACGTTGTGTCGCCGTTAGCGGCGTGTCTGACAAAACTTCTGAAATGCCAATAACGCCGTTTAAAGGGGTTCGAATCTCATGAGACATATTCGCCAGAAAGCTACTTTTGGCTTTGCTTGCCTCGATGGCATCATCTTTCGCCTTTTCAGCATCTTCTTTGGCTTGAGTTAACTTTTGTCTTGACTGCTCACGTTCGTAACTCAGTTTTTTTACCTCTTTAGCAAACTTACTGAGTTCATCTTTCCCTTTGGTCAACTCTGTCAGTGGTGAGTTTTCATTGTTGTCCTCTTCGTAAGTGTCTCGACTTAGGAATTCGAGGACTAAATTCAAGTTGCCAGTGACCTTGCGCACTAACCTCAGGGTTAAACTCACGACCAGCAATGTCACGAGGCTCATTAGCGCAATGAAGCCAATGCGGTGCTGTGTTGTTTCACTGATCGTCTTGGTTATATCCTCAACAAGTTGTCGTTCCATCTGGTCATCAACGTTACGTAATAAACTTAAGCGTTTATAAAGCGCAGACAACCCGTCATCTATTTGAGCGGGGGTCAACACGCTAAGGTTTGTTGGCTGCAACAAATTGGTTCGAAATGCTTGGCTTTTAACAAACACATTATCGGTAAAGGTTTCGATGAGGAGGTTGACTTGCTGCTTATTCGCATTAAGTGTGACAAAACGTTCGAACAGCAGTTGTTGGTTCTGGATTAATGATTGGATACTGGCTTGGATAGCTGGATCGTACATCTGCCCCTGTTCTGTGGATTCCACTAAGTATTTGCTGAGTCTATGTTCTTCTGTTGACCAAAACATTAACCACTCAAGCTGCATCAATGAGGAGAGGTGAGTGTTGGTTTCATAACTTACATGGCTGAAGTAGACTCTATCCAAACTCAAAAGAATCTCTTTGAATGTGTCGGCACGCCACTCAGCAGCATCTAACTTATCTTCTGTATTATTGGACGAGAGCATTGACAGTGTTGCTTCTTCGAAATTCGCGAGCTGATTTAATATATCGGCATTGTCACCAAAAACAGGTGAAGCTGTATCTTGTAAAGTTTGAACGAGTTGGCGGGTTTCTTGAGCGTTATTCGCGACCCTTGGATCGCTCGTCAAATAATACAGTGAGGAAACACGATCTATATATTGGGAGAAGAGTTGTGCTTTTTGAAGTTCTTGAGCTTGGATAGAGAGGTTTTGTACATGTTTACCTGCAAGAAGCAATAACAATAAGATTGGTAGTAGGACCAATCCAAAAAGTTTCTGCTTTACAGACAGGTTGTTCCAAGCAAATATCCCGACCACACGCGTTTCCATATCCAAAGAGTTGATATGAAAAGTGTAGTTTACCTATCTCAAATGTTAGATTTTAAGAGGAAATTCATACTTGTGAGATGGCGAAGTGTGACCAATATTGCAGAACGAATCCCCTTTAATTCAATGAACGCGATAAATTATTCAGTTAAGCGTAGTTGCTGGCGGTTGAATCATCTATTGCTTGACGTTGTTGCTCAAACTCTATGATTTCTTCTGCCGGCACCGGTCTACCCAAGAAAAAGCCTTGAACAACGTCGCAGTGAAGTGATTCCATTTTTGTTAGTTGGGTCTGGGTTTCTATGCCTTCAGCTACCACTCTCATTCTTAGGTTATGAGCCATGGATATAATCGCACGGATTAATGAATCATCTTGTTCATTTTTTTGGATTTGAGCGATAAATGAACGGTCAATTTTAAGCCCATCAAACGACATTTGTTGTAGGTAGGCGAGGGCAGAGTACCCAGTTCCAAAATCATCTAGCCACACTTCTACGCCGTTATCTTTTAGTTTTTTGAGCACGTACTGCGCTTTCTCAATATCATCAATAAACAGAGACTCTGTCACTTCAACATGAATGGTTTGAGGAGGGACTTGATATTGTTGTAAATATTTCGAAAAGAGCTGACTTAAATCTTGGCGGTAGATCTGCCTAGGAGACAAATTTAATGCGATATGAAAATCAGCAGCGAAATGATCCGCCCATTGTGCTCGCTGGCTAATTGCTGTCTCGATGAGGTATTCACCAAGCTCTAAAATTAAGTCACTTTGTTCTGCAATCGGGATAAATAATTCTGGGCTAATATAACCCTTCTCCGGATGATTCCACCTAACCAATGCTTCAACACCAATCAACTGGTAGGTGTTGAGGTCGAACTGGGGTTGATACCAAAGCTCGAACTGAGACAAATCACGTATTGAGCGGCGCAGTTCTTTTTCTATGTATAAGCGCTGCTTCACTGTCTCATCAAACGCGGAATCGTATATCGTCATGATATCTTTGCCGCGTCGTTTAGATTCTTGCGCCGCCAGTGAGGAGAGTTGTAAAAGAGACTCTGCGTTTGAGCCAAATTCCGGATACACCGCTACTCCAAGGCTTGCCGTAATTTGAATATCGTTCTCTTCCAAATTAAAAGGAGAAAGCAATTGGCGATGAATATCGTCCGCTTTTTCTCTAGCGTGGAGGCTGTCTTTGCATGGAAAGACCAGCACAAATTCGTCAGCGCCGACTCGGCTTACGATGGTTGAAAGACGGTAAAGAGGCTGGAAGTAACTCGGCAAACGACCTTGAAGTTCTGAGGCGAGATGACCTAGCAATTTATCTCCGATGCTATGCCCGTAGTTATCGTTAATATGTTTAAAGTCATCCAGATCAATAAAAACAACCGCGAGTGAGGGTGATTTGCGGTTCGTTATTTGCTTTTGGATATCAATGAGCAACTTTTCTCGGTTAGGCAGGGAGGTAAGAATGTCGTGATACGCCATGAACTCTACCCGGCTTGTGTATCTGTTCACTTTGTTCGACATTTTGTTATACGCCGAAATAAGATCACCCACTTCATCTTTACTTTTTATATCAGTGATTGGCAGTGCTTGAGTATTTGACTCTGTAAATTGTTCTTTAAGTTGTTTGAGTGGTTTTATTAATGAGCGACCTAAAGCATACGCGATGGCACTTCCGAGCAGAACGGATATCGCACTGATCGTGAGCAGCAAGTTAAACATCTTTTGCTTATCGTTTGAGGTAAGCGCTTGTACTTGCGCAATGTTTTGTTCTTTCTCTTCTAATAGATGTGCTAGGTTCAGTTCAAGATACACAGCGCCCAGTGTGATATTCGATTGCTGAATCGGTGCCGCAATTTCTAATTGATGTTTAGAAAAAGAAATGAGAATTCTAGACTCTTCTATTGCTTTCAAAATAAAGCGAGAACGGTAATGAGGCTGGGCAAACATACTCAGCTGAGTCGTACCGTCGTGAAAGATTAGCCCTTCATTATCAACAACGTGTATCTTCGAGACATCTGGTTGGCTTAATGTTGCTTTAATCTGCTCGTATGCTTGGCTGATATTATCCGTATAGAGTGGGTCAAAAAGTTGCTTTGATAATAACTCTGCGTAAACCAATCCTTTTTGCTTGACGTAAGACTCTGTTTTTTCTTGTGAGTTCTCGGTGATTTGGCGGGTTAAGTTATTTGAGTACGTATCGTAACCATGCATATATAGTGCGAGGTTTATCACTACGACAAACAGGACAACAAAAATGGTCGAGCAAATGTATTTAGTTTCGAGTGAGAGTTTGTGGAACATCAATCCACCTTCGGTAACAAGTGAATAGATGTTCGAACGGTATTTAAGGACGCGGACATTTCTGGCGTTAGAGCGGTGATCTTTTTCGTGTTTTGGAACTGTTTAAGTGCTAGAGCACCTTGCTGAGATGTCTCCATACCGAGCAATATTGACGTGATTTTATGTTGCTGATCTTGGCTTAAGGTCGGAGAGGCGAGAATTAAGTCTCTAGGTATTTCTACCGAGCGAGCGAAAATCGTTAGTTTGTCTTTCATGCTTTCTGGAAGATCTTTAGGGTTGCTCCAATTGAAATTGCTGAACGCTCCTGCTGCGACTCTCTGCTTATACACCCATACTGAAAGGTTGATTTCATTCGATTGAGCCAAGTGCTCGTCAAGGAATAAATATCCAATACTGTCTTTGGCTGGTTTGTCATCGGAGGAGGGGAGGTATTCTAATTTCTCCCCTTGATTAAGCAGTGTAATAGCGGGTAAGTAATAGCTGCTGGTGGATGTACGCTTTTCAAAAACAAGTGTTTTTCCGCGCAGGTCAGAAATCGACTCGATACCACTCTCTTTGTGGGTAAAGAATACCGTATGATATTTTTGTAAACCTTTTTTCCAGCGTATGGCAATGACTTGGCTGCCAGATTCTGCCTCGAGGGTCATTGCATTGAAGGGGGTGGCTGTTGCAATTTGAACGGTGCCATTTTCAAGTGCCACCGCGAGCTGGCGATAATTTTTAAATACTTTTACAGCCCCCTTGGTGTATCCGTATTCAGCCAAACCATTGGTCACGTGCTGCGTAAAAGGCGTCGACTTTTTGATTTTGCTTTGAGCTTTATTGGAAACAATGCCAAACGTGAATGTTTTTTCAATATTTTCTTGTGCACTGACGACAAAAGGCGAACTCAGCAAAGTGAGTGATAACAGAGTGCAGGCAGGTTTCATCCGGCTTCAACTTCCTTCTGGTGCATGTCAGTAATATTTAGCATTTATCAATGCGCCCCAAATCAATAGTAGAAACAGTATGATGTACAAATTTCGTTTTACTAGCGCACTTTTATAATGTGACTTGGTCACTTATTCCGTTCAAATAGTACCGAATTTGAAGTTTATGTACAGGATGAATGTTTCACCGTGGGTTTTAATTCACTGGATTCTTAGTCAAGTTCAGTAGTGTCTGTGAGCGAGTACACCTTCTTTATCATGATGTCGTGTTAAGAAAATATCTCCAATTGCTTTTGATATTTTTTCTCGAGTGCTTCATTACCTGCTGCACGTTCAAGTTGAATCATGAGCTGTAAAGAGGGTTTCTTAACGCCATACATTTGATTAAATCTCATTAATCGAATTCTGGCTTCAGTGTAATTGCCGCTATCAATTTCTAGCTTGGCTAGCTGCAAAATAGACTTTGGCCTATGAGGGTCATGATCAATAGCTCGGGCGAAGTAGTATTTCGCTTTGTCTTTATCTTGTGACTTCAACGCGCAAAATGCGGCGTTTTCATAACTGGCCGGAATGAGATAGTAATAAGGCTGCTCAATGGCTCGATTAAACATTTGATCGGCTTTCTCGAAGTCACCCCGCTTGCAAAGAAAGGTGCCGTAGTTATTGAGCACGTTACCGTTTTTGGTGTGTTGGCGTAGAGAGCGTTTATACATTTGCTCGGCTTTAGCATCTTCACCAACCGTTTCATAGTAGTGAGCCATCGATAACTGAGCACGATAGTATTGAGGTGCGTGGGTTAAGGCTTGTTGCAAGTTATCATGCGCGCGAATCATATTGCCGCCTTCTAAATAACCTAGGCCAAGTGCGATACGTGATTCTGCCATTGCTACAGGATCGGCTTTAACGACAGGACTACCATCTTCTTTCACCGTCACGCAGCCCACAAGTGCAAACTGAGAGATTAATAGTAGTGCACCGAGCTTTGTTGTTTTCATTCTTTGTCCCTACATCCCTGAATCTCCCAGCATGATATGAATTACGTAGCAAAAGCCTATGGAGGAAAAAACACTATGCGATCAGGTTTGCAAACTGGTATGAAAAAGCCGCCATATGGCGGCTTGGTTCACATATTACATTTAGGCATCATAAGCGCTTTGTTTGCGTGCTTTGAGGTTAATCGTCTTTAGTAAAAGCGTCTTCACTGAAGTGATCAAGATCATAAGGTGTTTGCTGGTAAACGCAGTAGTTCAGCCAGTTTAAAAAGAGGAGATGTCCATGACTTCTCCAACTGGCAATTGGTGGATTATCAGGATTGTTGTTTGGATAGTAGTTGACGGGAATGGCTGGTTCCATGCCTTCGCTTAAATCGCGGATATATTCGTTATGTAAGGTATGCGAATCGTATTCAGGATGCCCAGTAACAAACACATTTCTCTTGTCTTTTGTTGTAGCTAAATAAACACCTGCAACATCCGATGTGGCTAGGATGTCTAAGTCGGTATGTTCTTCTAAAAAGTGAGGTGAAAAGTCGGCATAGCGTGAATGAGGCGCTAAAAATGTGTCATCAAACCCACGTAACATAGGATGGAATTGATGATGAATCTGGTGATGGTACACGCCTGAAAGTTTCTCTTTACGCGTTTTTTTAGGTAGATCGTAGAGCAACTTCAGCCCTGCTTGTGCTGCCCAGCAGACATAAAGAGTCGATGTCACATGATCTTTTGCCCATTCCATGATGGTTTTTAGGTGGTCCCAATAAATGACATCTTCAAATTGAACCAAACCTAGTGGGGCACCAGTAATGATCATGCCATCGAAATTTTTATCTCTCACCATTTCAAATTGACGATAAAAAGTATCCAAATGTTCGGTTGGCGTATTTTTGCTTGGGCGGTTATCAATGCGTAACAACTCGACATTGACTTGTAATGGGCTGTTTGAGAGTAGACGCAAAAACTGAGTTTCAGTTTCTATTTTTTTGGGCATCAGATTCAGGATCAGCACTCGTAAAGGACGTATTTCCTGACTCGCAGCACGCGTTTCACTCATTACGAAGATGTTCTCTGTCCTTAGCACATCGGTAGCTGGTAGTTGATCTGGAATTCTAATTGGCACGACTTTCTCTCCCTAAGTATAGTCAATCTAGACGTCTATACTTCTAAAGCTAACTTAATTAAGTTTAGATGTCGATACGAAATATGACTTTTCAATCTACTCTTTACATTATGGTAAACCGAGCTCGAAGCTGTCACACAATTGTGACTAGAGCGGAGTTTCTGATGAGATATGTTTGAAACGCTGGTCGTACTATTTGCTGGTAATTATGTGATCACGTTAATATGCGAAAGTGACTTCGTTGTAAGGAAGTCTCAGATTAATGAGCCATACTAAAAACAATCAGCTCACCAATATGCATTAAAGTGTGTATTTGGAAACATCGTCAGTGGAGGACATTATGTTCGGTATTTTTAAAAGAAAGACAAAAATTCAGAGCATCGCTCAAGAGGTTCCTAGCGTACTATTGCGCTTGTTTGGCGATAAAGACACTTATACGCCGAAAGAAATTGATCAAGCCCTTCAAGAGCTTGGTTATGATAAGAGTAAGGATCTAAGTCATTATCAGTATGCCTATGGAATGTTTGCCAATGAAGCTTCTTACGAGCAGCTAGGGCTGACGGATGAGTTAGGTAATTATGGTCACTTTCAACGAGAAGTGGGCAAGATGCTGCTCAATACACCAGAGCCAATTGATATGCACATCTACTTTGAAATTGCTCGGCAGCACCAAAAAGCAGGCCTGTCGCTTACTCATCAAGAAGTGAGTGAAAGCGATGGCGTGTGAATGTCTCTATATTCAAGTGATCACGCTGTGAATCCTGCATTTTGAAGCCGCTTGAGTAAGAGGTATTCCATCGAGAGATGAGTTGGGTATAATGCGCGACCTAATTATCCGGACGTGTTGTCGGTTACATTTCTGTTGAGCGTTAATGCCTTATGTTCAAAATGCTTGTCTCTATGCCGCCAATGTTGGCGCTGTCGATCGCGATTGTATGTGAAGTGATTGCCACTTCCTATATTCCCAAAACAGAGCAATTTACGAAAATGATGCCTAGCACAGTCGTTCTGATTGGTTACGGCATTGCTTTCTTCTTGCTTTCCGTCACGGTAAAAACGATGCCTGTTGGGGTTGTTTACGCCATATGGAGTGGAGCGGGTATTGTTTTAGTTGCTACGGTTGGCTACTTTGTTTATGGACAGCGGCTAGATTTGCCTGCGATTGTTGGTATTGGGTTTATCCTCACTGGTGTGATGATCGTGAATCTGTTATCCAAGACTGTAGGACACGGATAACCAACACTACTTGTGATGCCAAATAAAAAGCCGTAGCGAGAAATTGCTGCGGCTTTTTAATGTCAATCCAATAGTTAACTTACTAGTACCTCAAGCATTTTGCTTTGTTGACAATGTTTTCGATTGCGATACATCACGGCGGCGAACGCTGGGAGGCTAAATGTGATAAATCCTAATATCAGTGCATATGCACCAGTTTTTGCGCTAATTCTTGCTGGTACGTCAAAAGATACAACAATCGTCACCAAGCAACTCATCAAGCCTAATCCTGCCACTAAACACATTCCTATTTTTCCGCCCGCAATTCGAAATGGGCGCTCAATATTTGCGTGTTTGTAGCGTGAGACCAAAAAGCTAACAAAAATACAGATGTACATCACCATATAGAGCTGAGTCATCAGGATATTCAATAGCCACATGCCTTGATTGACGTTTGGAACAAAAATGAAAACCAAAGAGAGCACGCTAACAATCGCGCCTTGCAAGAGCAACAATGAGACGGGGGCTTGGTTGCGGTTTTCTTTGGCGAGCGACATCGGCATGAAACTATCTTTTGCGGCAACATGCAGACTTTTAGTTGGGGCGATTATCCAGTTATTCAGGCTTGCAAGCGTGCCAAAAACAATAGCAAGGGCAATGACAGGCAGCAGGAATGAGAGGTGCAGATCATCAAAAAAAGTTTTGAAGGCAAGTATCACTCCTTCACTCAAACTAGAATGGTCACTTGAGACGACCGAAGAAATAGACAGTGAGCACGCCGTCAGAGAAACCAAGATTAAGGTTGTGGAGATCAGCAGAGCTTTGGGATAGGCTTTTTGCGGATTTTCTACTTCGCTTGCATAAGAGGTCGTGATTTCAAGGCCTGTAAGTGACAGAACTACCGCAGTAAAACCAGCTCCGATCCCATCTTGAGAAAGGTCCGGCAACCAGTCAGATACGTGGCGAAGCGAGATATGAGACTCACCAGGATGGGTATACGCCCAGTACCCGCCTAATCCGATAATCAATAGAATCGGAAATATCAAACCTAGGGTGCCGAATACATTTGTAATCAGGGAAGAGAGGCGCAAGCCAAAGATATTAACTAAAGTTAACGCCCAAAAAATCACATTAATCATCACCAACATAAACATGTTGTTTTGCGCCAGGTCTGGGAAAAAAGGGTAGGCCCCCGTTGCAACAATGAATGAAATTAACGGTGGATAGTAAACAATATTTTCAGCGTATTGATACCACACGGTGGCAAAGCCAAAGTTTGGCCCTAGTGTTTCTTTGCCCCAAAGATATACACCACCTTGCTTTGGATAAGTGGTACTTAGCTCAGCACACACTAGCGCTGTAGGGACAAAAAAACAGAGTCCAGCAAGTAAGAAGAAAGAAATGGCATGGCTACCAAACAAAGCCGCCCCAGGAATGTTCCTTATGCTGTCGACCGAAGTTACGGTAATCATGATGATAGAGAAAACACTCAATTTAACGGCGGATTTAACGATATTGCTCATTCGATACCTTTAATGGATGAGCGCACAACTTCTAGGTTGTAAAAGTAGCGTGCTACAAGTAAGACTCGCGTATTGTAGATTCCTCATAAATAGTGGGTATATAGCGAAAAACGGTATGTATTTATCCGAAAATGAGCTGAAAACAACACGCTTTATTTCCATGGGATATAAACGAGTGATATGTCGGATAAATAAACACTTATAGCGATAAATTAGAACCTTTAGGTAAAGGTTTGACTTTCCCCTAAGGTCAAGGAGTACATTAATGCCATATCGAAATGAAACGATGGAGAAACACAATGGGATGCTGTAACCAAGCGCCAAAAGGTGGCACCGGAAAGTTGTCTTACTTATTCAGGGTAATGGTTATCATGTTTATTGTTATTTTCATGGTAGCTGCATTATGGGGTTAAAAAAACACCATTATCTAGCGCATTGAAAACACAAAGTTATGTTTGTCCAAACTTTATGAAAGTGTGGTAGATTAATCACTCCAATCGATGTTAACGTGGTGATTCATCTTTGCTGCTTTTTCATCCCCCTACATATTTCTGCAAAGTTCTTATTGTGTAGTGTGTCGAAGAACCATAGAATCCGCGCGCTTTAATTTATGTTATTAGCGCTATCAATGATAAAAGTGCAGTCCATTATCATTGTTTTTATCACTTATAGATGGGCACATCTGACAATACTCACATGAATAAATACCAAAAGCCTGAGTTCAAGGCTGAATTTCTTTTGCCTCGTTACTGGGGAACCTTAATTATCATCAGCGTGATGTACTTACTCAGTCTCCTTCCTTTCAAAGTTCAGTTAGCATTAGGACGTGGCATTGGCCGTTTAGCCATGCGAATCATGAAAAAACGTCAAGTTACGATTAGACGCAATCTTGAGCTTTGCTTTCCTCAGATGGAAGAATGCCAACGCGAAGCAATTTTAAAAGACAATATCGACAATACAGGTATTGCGCTATTTGAGACCGCGATGGCATGGTTTTGGCCTGATAAACGGGTAAACAAACACGTTACGATAAAAGGAATGGAGCACCTCGAGGCTTTAGAAAAATCAGGCAAGGGGGCATTAATGTTGGCCGTACACTCGATGAACTTAGAGTTAGGTGCTCGTGCTTTTGGCATTAAAAAGTCTGGCACTGGTGTTTATCGCCCAAACAACAATCCGTGTTTTGATTACTTTCAATACAAGGGGCGTTCTCGCTCTAATCGTACGCTTATTGACCGCAAGAACGTTAAAGCCATGCTTGAAGCGCTTAGAACGGGTGAGCGGGTCTGGTATGCACCGGATCATGATTATGGAAACCGACGCTCAACGTTTGCGCCATTATTTGCCGTTAAAAATGCTTGCACGACGACAGGTACAAGTCTGCTGGTTGATTCGACAGATTGTGCCATCGTGCCTTTTACGATGGTAAGAGGAAAAGACGGACACTATACCTTGACGATTAGTGCGCCAGTCGACGGTTTCCCGAAAGAAGATCCTCAAGGTGCGGCAGTTTTCGTGAATAAGATAGTTGAAACGTCAATCATGACAAGTCCGAGTCAATATATGTGGCTTCACCGTCGGTTTAAAACCAGACCTGAAGGCGAGGATTGTTTGTACAAGCCAAGGCTTATCCCTAGCTTGGCATAGTATAGAAAGAGCCTAAAAAAGCCCAAGGAACATACGAACCTTGGGCTTTTACGTTCTATTCTTTTTCTATTTACAGGTAGCGGCCTTTTAGGTGCGCTTGGAAGTGCTTAGCATTTAGTGTTTCACCCGTTGCGTCTCTTACGAGATCATCTGTTGTTAATACGCTGCCTTTACTCCAGATGTTCTTCGACAGCCAATCGAATATCGGCGTCAGATCGCCAGAGCGAATAACCGCGTCCACATCTACCGTTTGCTTCATTGCGGCCATGAATTGGGCTGCGTACATCGCACCGAGAGTGTAGGATGGGAAATATCCAAAACTTCCATCCGTCCAGTGAATGTCCTGCATACAACCGTTTTTGAAATTCCCTTCCGTTGAGAGCCCCAAATACGCTTTCATTTTTTCGTTCCAGAGCTCTGGTACGTCTGTATGCTTGATGGCACCGTTCATAAGATCACGTTCAATCTCATATCGAAGAATAACGTGGGCAGGGTATGTTAATTCGTCCGCATCTACGCGAATAAAGCCTTTCTCTACGCGAGTGTAGATTTTGGCTAGATTGTCTTTTTCAAATTCATCCCCAGAAAAATGCTTGGAAGCCATGTGAGCAAGGTGGTCGATAAATGCGTTGTTTCGTCCTATTTGCATTTCAAAGAAGAGCGACTGTGACTCATGAATTCCCATAGAGCGGGCTTGACCAGCTGGTGTTCCTGCTAAATCTTTTGGTAGCCCTTGCTCGTATCTGGCATGGCCAGTTTCGTGGACGATCCCCATCAATGATTGGACAAACTCGCTTTCATCATAACGTGTTGTAATACGCACATCTGTTGGCACACCGCCACAAAATGGGTGGACACTTTCATCAAGCCGACCGTGTTCAAAATCGAATTGAAGTAGCTTCATGACTTCCAGTCCCAGCGCTTTTTGTTTTTCCGCAGGGTAGTGCGCAGTTGGCAATAAGATGTTGTCTGATTGCTGTTTTTCAAGCGCTTCGTCTATCAAGGAAGGTAGCCACGTTTTTACGTCAGCAAAAAGCGTGTCTAACGATGCAGACGTTGTGCCTGGTTCATAAATATCAAGCATGGCATCGTAAGGCGTTGTGCCGTTTGCTTCGGCTCTAATTTGCGCTTCTTCTTGCGATAGTTTGACGACTTCTGCCCAGTTCTTTTCAAAGCCAGACCAGTCATTTTCTCCGCGTTGCGTACGCCATGCATGTTCACATTTGGAGCCAGCAAGAGATTGAGCTTGAACTAATGATTCTGGTAGCAAGTTAGCTTGTTGCCATTCACGTTTCATTTCTCGTAGGATGGACTTTTCACTTGCAGATAGCGTCTCTTCTTCTGCCTGAGCGAAAAGCTCGCCCAAGTGTGGCTGAGTCATCAATGAGTGGATGTGTACATCAAGTTCTGCCATAGCATTGGAGCGCGCTTCAGCGCCACCAGATGGCATGACCGCTGCTTGGTCCCAACCTATGATGGCAGAGAGGTGCTCAAAATTTGCCACTTTTTTGGAATGTTCAATGAGTTTTGTAAATGCTTTCATGTGACTACTCTTATTCTTTTGTTCTTTCCCTAAACACCCGATAACGGGTCCTTTACGTCGAGTTGCACGAAACAACCTGTGTTAATTTACTAATAATTAACAATTAATCGTCACTCATTGTCCATAAATTCACTCAGTTGTATAGCTCTCTTAAAAAAGAAGCTTGCGAATCTCGTGGATTGACGGTATTGATGACGGATTAACAATTAATTATCACGATAATATGGATATCTTGAATTTTGAGGCATTTATTATTGCCATCACTATTTTAACGCTAACGCCGGGTTTAGATACGGCCCTTGTTATTCGTAATACCAGTCGCGCGGGTTTAAAAGACGGATGTACAACCAGTTTAGGGATTTGCTTTGGCTTATTTGTGCATGCTTTCTTTTCAGCGGTTGGAATTTCGGCCATTCTGGCGCAATCTGCAGAGTTGTTCCAAATCGTAAAAATGATTGGTGCAGCTTATCTTATTTGGCTTGGTCTGAGCAGTTTAAAAGCCCTAATGTCGTCGAAGAATGGTTTGCCAGTGACTGAGCAGGTTCATGAAGTGTTTAATGGCAAACGCTCTTTTAGAGAGGGCTTTCTTTCTAACGTCTTGAACCCAAAAACGGCAGTTTTCTACTTGGCGTTCTTGCCACAGTTTGTGAATCCAGAAGGTTCTCCTTTGCTTCAATCAATGATGATGGCATCCGTGCACTTTATTATTGCGATGGTTTGGCAGTGTGGTTTGGCTGGCGCACTTAACTCAGCTAAGAGCCTGTTAAAGAATGCAAGCTTTATGAAGTGGATGGAAGGGGCGACGGGCGCTGTCTTAGTCGCACTTGGCGTAAAGTTATTGATTGAAAAGCCCGTGTAATGCGCAATATTTACCACCTTTTGATATTGCTCGTTGTGTTTATTACTGGCGTGGTTGGTGCCATTGTTTGGCAGACATGGCCACAGGTACAGTTTGCGCAACGTGGCATGACCTGGTCTTGGCACTGGGGCTATTTCGAGCCATTTTCCAATGGAATACAACAGACGCGAACTCAAGATACGAAACAGCTATTACTTCGACGTGTGTATATGAATGACGGTATTGTCGTTTTTGTCTCGACAACAATGGACAATAAATTTGAAGTTGATGTTGTAAAAGAGCAAAGCTGCGAACCTAAAACGACAACTTGGGCTTCAGTATCCGTCAACCATCAACGCATGAGACATGTGCCGATGGTTTGTGATGCACTGGGGCAGAGCTACTTTTATCGCTACATCGGGAAGCATCTTGAATCGATTGAAGTTGGGGTTGGAGATTCGTTCGTAACAGAGGCGTTTTCAGACTGGCCGCTATCAGAGCTGAAGTCGGATCAATTCAAGCAAAAAAATGCGAAGTTTTTTCAAGAACGTGGAGAAAAGGTTGAGCATCAATGGTTGAGAGATTAACCGCTTAACTTAAGATAAAATAAAGCCCGCTGAATACCAGCGGGCTTTATGTTTTTACCATTTCCAATTTACTTTCAGCGATTGACGGTTCATTACTGAACACTTGTCATGTCACTAAGCTTTTACTGCTTCAATTTCATCAGATTGCGATGCTGAGCTAAAGAACAGTTTGGTTTCTGCCAGCACGACGTGACGCAGTGCGATCAAACCGATAAGGTTAGGAATCGCCATCAGACCATTTACGATATCGGCGAGTAGCCAAATCATGTCTAGATGGAGGAACGCGCCTGATGCCACCAAACCAACGAAAATCAGCTTATAAGGAAGCACCGCTTTTGTACCAAAGAGGAACACAACGCAACGCTCACCGTAGTAGTTCCATCCAAGAATGGTTGTGAATGCAAAAAACATCAAACCAATTGAAACCAGCATTGGACCAAATGTATCCGCATTCAAACCTACCGCAAAGGCATGAGTCGTCATTGCTGCACCAGAAAAGTCGCTTTGCCATGCGCCAGTAAGGATCAAGGCTAGGCCCGTCATGGTACAAATAATGATGGTATCAAAGAAGGTACCTGTCATTGAAATCAGGCCTTGTTTCACACAAGAGTCTGTTTTCGCTGCCGCTGCTGCCATAGGCGCGCTACCCAAACCAGATTCGTTTGAGAATACGCCACGAGCGATACCTGATTGGATTGCCAGCATGATACTTGCACCTAAGAAACCGCCAGTCGCTGCTGTTGATGTAAATGCTGAGACCAACACTAATTCAACGGCGTTGACTAATTGGTCTGCATTCATGATGATCACGCTTAGACACGCCAACACATAAAATACAGCCATGGTAGGAACCACTTTTCCTGCAACGTTAGCAATGGATTTGATACCACCCAAAGTCACGAAAGCAACCAAAAGAGTCAGTACAAAGGCAGAGAGCTCACGGTCAACACCGAGAGATATCTCACTTGCATCCAGAATCGCGTTTACTTGTGGAAACGTACCAATACCAAAACAAGCAACACCCAAAGCAAACACTGCAAACATGATCGCGAGGGCTTTTGAGCCAACACCGTATTGCAGATAGTACATCGGGCCACCAATCATTTGGCCTTTATCATCGACTCTTCGGTATTTAACCGCTAACAAACATTCGGCGTATTTAGTCGCCATTCCGAAAAGGGCGGCGAGCCACATCCAGAATAGGGCACCTGGTCCACCAAGTTTGATCGCGGTGGCAACACCAACAATGTTACCAGTACCAATCGTTGCAGAGAGCGCAGTACAAAGTGCTGCAAAGCTAGAAACGTCACCTTGTTTATCAGATGACTTATCTTTACTGAATACCATCGCTAGCGCTGTTGGGAGATGTTTAAACTGGATCAAGCCGAGGCTAAAAGTGAAGTAAACACCGGTACCCACTAGCAAAATAAGCAGTGGTGGACCCCAGACAAAATTATCGATGGTTTGTAGTAAAGATTGTAGGTCGTTCATGATTTCCCCTTAATAAAACAACTAATAAGGAGAAGAGGGAAAGGACGAGATCAACGATCTCTAAAAGAACTAAGCTATTGGTTGTAGGCGGGAAGGCCAAGCAAAATAGTTAGGTTGTAACTTTCCACTCCTCTGTCCTTTTGCCTGAGAGTTTCACCTTGCGTGAGTGCAAGACTTGCTCCTTCGGCGACCGATTTAACGGTTCTCTCCAGAGGTTCCTCCAACTACAGTCCCCGCTACCTAGGTAGCACCTGAAATAGTTAATTCTTCGGCGAGTTATGCTAATCAAATGTTAAAATTTGATTAATAACCACTCTCCTGCAGTCTTCATCGGAACAATTACTCAATTAAATGAGTAAAGGTTAGTTAATGATGCTGGTCATCATTAACGTGTGAACTCTATCATGTTTTTGGTCCATTTCAACACCCTATGTCAATTTATTTTCAACGAAATAACCCCACTTATTTTCACGAAGCTATGTTTACCAAGTTTTTTGTGTGAGCAACTGCATAAACAAAACTCATTGGGCTAGGGAATAGAACCAAGAACACACTTCAGAACGATAAATGTGTTTCGATTATTACGACATAAGTTATTCAATTAAGGACACAAATTTGATTAAAATCGGAGCACTTATTTTAAAATCTACGCTAAGTTGACCTTATGGGGCGTATAAATGAGTTACAATAAATCTTTGTGAAACCGTCTATGGACCTAGGCAGTTTTTCATGAGTGGACAAGGAGGCGGTATGACCAGATTATTAGCCATTGCGGTGTTGATTGCAGTAGCATTTGTGCTGTTTCGTTATCGAACCAATGAAAAAGTCCAAAAAGCGACCGTTATAACATTAATTGGCGCCTTTCTGATTTATACAGCATCGATTATGTTTGCGGAATTGATCCGCTAGCAAAGTAAAAGAGTCCTTGGAGTAGTATACGGTGAGTTCTCAGAACAAAATGGAAGAACAAGACGACGTTGTTGTCATTGAAGAGCGTGACAAACGTACTCATATCTATATCGCGATTGCTGCGGTATTAGGCTTAGCATTTGGTGGCCTTGTTGGATCGATTGTCACTGCGAACAAGTGGGAATCGACTTATCATGTGCTAGAAGAAAAATACCAAGCGTTGACGCAAGATAAAACGCAGTTGGTGTCTCAAGTAAAAGTGCGCGAAGAAGCGCTCGACCAAGAAATACAAGATAAAGTCACTGAACTGCTCGCAGCGAAAGATGAAGCGCACGAGAAAGCGCTTAAGAAGTTACAAAAGCAATTGACTGAGGTCGAGAAAGTTAACCTGTCGCTAGAGTCTCAATTGAAACAACAGGCAGATAAGATCAATACGACAAAATCAGAAAATGAGAAGCTGAGTCGTCAAGCGGATATGCAAGCGACTATCTTTGAACGATCGCGCGAGGTGTTTCAAAAAGAGCTGAAAATTTCGCAAGAATTGGAGTCCCTAGAGAAAGAAAGGGCGAAATTATTGCCTAAGATCGAGAAACTCAAAAAAGAGTGTGATGTATTTTTGGAAGGTAAATCTTGGGACGTGAAATCGGACGCGTGTGATAAACACGATGAAGCCAATTCACGACTAAGTCAGGTCGATCAAATGATTGAAGTTTATAAAATGGATCTCAAGCAAATCAAAGCAATAACTGAAGATATCGGCCTCTAGATCTTTTATACCTGATTTTGGAAAGTAAAAGGAGCTCTTTAAGAGCTCCTTTTTCGTTGCTAGCTTTAAACTCGGGAGCTAACGTTTATTCTTAGATACGCGAGGCGTCATAGCCTGAAGCAAGCAGCAATTCTCGCTCATGTTTAATCAGTTGGGCGCGATCTTCAATCAGCTCATTGAGAGCTAGTGAGGGCTTGCCTGCTAAAGCCTTGAACGACTCAAAAGATTCCGCGGTGTCGATTTTATCAATCATCTGACTGATGACATTACGAGCCTCACACGGGTTACTCGTAGTGGTAAAGTATTCCACTTGCTTTGCTGCCGATTTCATCTCTGTCAACAGCTCAAGTGGGCTGCTCTCTTTTGCTACCGCCATGTAGTTATCCAGCACGCGCTTTGCGTAAAGCAGTTCTTTGAGGGGGATATCTCTTCCACTCTCGATTAGAGATTCGCTAAGGATCATACTTGAGCTCATGGGCATTCCTTCTTATATACAACGCAGCTTTTGATGTTTCCCTGAGTCTAATTTATTGAAGTCACATTGGGAATGGGTAAAAAGCATTTTTAACGCATTTTTATTCACTAATGAAAACGCGAATGCGATGTTTATCCGGATCGGTAGCCACAAAATTTAAGCCATACACCGAAGTCATTGGTGGTTGAGCAAACTCAACGCCCATGTTTTTCCAACTGTTGTAAACGTGCTCTAACGTATGGCGGTTGCGCACTGCAAATGATAATTCGGTGCCACCACCTTTGATGTCGCTGGAAGGGGAAAGAACATCACTTTGCTTGAGTGTCAGTTTTAAGCCATTTGCGAGTGGCATAGAAGCAAATGTTGGAGACAAAAACGTGACCTCACAATCAAACAGTTTCGAGTAAAAAGCTTGGCTTACGTGGATGTCCTCAACATAGAGGACGAATGAATTGATAGTTAGCATGGTCTGTTTCTCAATTTACTAGAAGTATGAGGTTGAATCTAACGGAAGGGTAAGACAGGCTTTGTCAGTAGACCAAGTTAAAGTACCTTGTTTGAAATAGTGAGAAGTATCACTTTCAATTTTATTGGCTCAGGATCGAGCATATGAACATATCGTTTGCTTTGTATTTGATTCCATTTATCTTCTCGACATTTCCTTGTCAAAAGCAATCCGTTCATATGTGTAAAACGATTAGTTCACTGTTAATTATTATTTTTTGTGTTACATGTTCATTAAGTATTTCAGCAAAAAATATAGAAAAGAAAGAAAGTCAAATTTTAACTATCAATGAAATTAATAATAAAGAAAAAATTCGTGATCTTACAGAAATAGAAAGAGTGAGCCTTTCAACTATCTATCTTCTTTACAAAAATGGAGTGATAACGGAGAGTGAAGCAAACCAAGAGTTTGGACACTTTCTCGAAAATGAAGACAGAAAAAATGCCTTATTGAAACTCGCTCACATTGATGACGCTCAAAAAGAGCTGAAGCAAGCCGAAGAAAGCAGTGACTGGGTGAAACTATTTAACTTAGTTAACCTGATGAAACTATGTGGAGTGTTGCTTCTTATCGCTGCTGTTGCTTATTTTATCGCTCAAACCTACGAACTTCTTCAAGATATCGGTAGGGTATTTTGGCGACTTATTTGCACATTACCCGCGATTTGTTACCAGATTCTATTTGTTATCATTGGCTTAACCCTAGCCTTAGTTCCAATGATTATCAGTATCTCAGAAGCGCAATATGTTGTCATTTTTGGTGTGTTGCTCGCTTATGTCGCACTAGTATGGTGGACTATTCATTACGAAGAGCAGTCAGAAATTCTCCTAGAAAAACTCTCCTTGGGTTTACCAATTGGTATGGTTTGGTCTTTTTATCATGCTATTTACTTTGGCTTTTTTGCCATCCGCGAAGAGATCGCATTTTTACAGCTAGTGACATTTTCATGGGTTGTTCTTGGTATTGCAGTGGGAATTTTTAGGTTATTTAACTTTGAGGACAAACCTTACAAAGGAACAAAGTGTTTTTCTTTAGCGTTATCATCGACCATTGTTACTTGCATAATACTATTCTTAAACCAGAGTTCAGATTGGATTACGCCATATTACAAATTTACTTATTATGGGTTAGTGCCATTGCTGTTGTTGTCCTTTTCTATTTCGGGTTTTTATCTACAAAAACCAAGTTGGGTTAAAAAATTTTCAAATATTATGATGTTTTCACTCCTATTTATTAGCGCACCCTTACCAAGTTTTGGTCTGGATAATTTGTACGCTATGATTAATAGTGGTGTATTTGCCTATGGTTTTATCACGATAACAACGATGGTATTTCGGGTCAGTTTTCTGTTTGGCTTGATATCAACAAGCCTCGTTGTTTACGTGTTGGCCTTAGTCATCGAACACAATCCTGAAAAGTTCATGCTCTACATATGACTATGATTTTCTAGATACAAAGTGTGCGTTCCTCCATGTACTCTAAGAGTGAAGAGTCTTACAGAATAAAGAAAAGGAGCCATTTGGCTCCTTTTTAACTGAATCAGCAGATATTAGTTGGTACATTTCGAAGCGTACCAGTTGTTTTGATACGCCTTAGATGCAAACAATGCGTTTGCTTTTGCGCGTTCAATAACGGATTCATCGACTTCTAGCGGTTTCATGGTTTGGCTTTCAAAGTCGTATTCCATGGTCGACACTTTTTCACCAGGAGAAAGCACAACTAGGTTGTCACGCGTTAAATAACCAAAGTTTTTGTCGTATTGCATCATTGCGCGTTCATCTTCGCGAGCCAGTGGTTTCGTTAAGTCACGACCAATCATCGGCGTTTTGGCGTCTACGCCAATAAGAGACAACAGCGTAGGCGGCATATCTATGTTGTTTGCGATACGGTCATCTTTACGTGGTTGAATGTCTTTACCAATGATCAATGCAGGAATGTGGAAGTGCTTAACTGGAACCAAGTTAGCGCCAGACACGCGGGCATCGTGGTCTGCAATGACAATGAAAATAGTATCATCCCAGTAGGATGAGTTTTTCGCTTTGTCAAAGAACGTACCCAAAGCGTAATCTGAATATTTTACCGCGTTATTACGCGTCATGTGTTCGGAATCGTATGGCTCAATTTTACCTTTCGGATACTCATAAGGACTGTGATTGCTTGACGTAAAAACTAAGCTGAAAAAAGGTTTGTCGCTTTTTGAAAGGCGTTCAAACTCTTCGTCTGCTTTGTTGTATAAGTCTTCATCACTGACCCCCCAAGAGCCAACAAAGCTTGGGTTATTGTAATCATCTTCTTCGACGATTTGATCAAAACCATTACCGAAGAAGAAGGTTTTCATGTTATCGAAGTTTGCTTCACCGCCATAAATAAATTGCGTGTGATAGCCTTGTGCTTTGAGTAAGTCTGCGATGGTAAAGAAGCCTGTTTGGCTTTTGCTTAGTTTCACCACTGCGCGAGAAGGGGATGGTGGAAAACCCGTGGTTACAGCTTCGATACCACGAACAGAACGAGTACCCGTTGCGTACATTTGCGTGAACTGCCAACCTTCAGCCATGAGTTCATCAAGGTTTGGTGTAAGAGGCAGACCACCCAAAGAGCCCACAAACTGTGCGCCCAAGCTCTCTTGTAGCAAGATCACTAAGTTCTTACGTTTACCATGGTAAGTCGCAGGGTTACTGTTCATGGTTGGAAGTAATGTTGGATCAAAGTCGGACTTTTTTGACGAAGCGCGAACGAGATCCAACATCTTTTGATTATCCATCTTGCCGTAGAACTGCTCTGCGCTTTTTTCTGACTTCATGCTGTTGACAGCAAACAGCAGTGAGTAAGATGAGTTTAATGCTAAGTCGTTAAGCAGTGGATCGTTAGAAAATGCCACCATGGCAGGGTTTAGCGGGCGGTGGCCTAAAGACGAGCGTGCGCCTGCAACACCAAGAAGCACAACAAAAATGGCTAATAGTGGGCGCCACTTCCAGTTGATCTGCTGTGCATTGTCGGTCAGTTTTTTGCTCCACTTCCAACCCAAAACTAGAGTTAATGCCGTGCCTAACGCGCCAATAAACAGCTCTAGCTTATAGCCAGTCCAAAGCATGCCCATGACCTCTTTCGGATAGATAAGGTATTCCACAAACAGACGGTTTGGGCGTAGGTCATATTCTTGAATGAATGGTGCCGTTGCCAGTTCCATGTACACGAGAGTCCAAAGCCCTAAAACCATCCATATGCGCAATATCCATTTCCAGCATTGCCCAATCTTGCCGTTTAATGGCATTAGGGCAGAAAGCAGTGCAGGGAGGATGAATAACCAGCACAGTGTTGCAATGTCTACGCGTAAGCCTTGGCCTAGGATGTAAATTAAGTCGTTGAAAGAGTCAATTCGATCAAGTTGCCAAAAGGCGAGCAAAACGCGTGAGATAGACAAAAATATAAGTGAAAACAAAGAAAAAGCAGCAATTGGCTGCAAAGGCCCCCACATAGAGCCCTTAGATAAGTTTTTCATATTTATTCGAATAGTTTAATTGTTATGTTGTGTTGTTTTTAACAAAGCAAGCGTGAAATAAACGTGAATTATAATGTGGGTTTATGGTCGAGTAGTGTAAGTGTTGGTATGTCTATGTAAGTGTGGAATGAAGCTCATGTTCGGCTGGAACATAAATTAAACAGGTTATGGTCTGTATCGCTTTTGTTAGCACTTTGGGAAAGTGACGACAAACGTATTCCTACTATTTTCTCTGGGAATGAGCTCAAGTGTTGCACGGTGTAGTGCTGTAATGTCTTTGCAAATTGACATCCCTAAACCCGCACCGTCGCCATGTTCGGAATGACCCCGATAAAACTGTTCGAAGATTCTTTCACGAGTTTCTTTCGGGATTTCTGGACCAGTATCGGAAATTAAGACTTTGATTGTATTATTGTTCTCAGTGACGCTGACTTGTATGTCACTGTGCTCGCCGGAGTAACGAATCGCATTATCGACGAGGTTACGAAATAACACCTCTAACAACATTTGATCACCGGATATAGCGATGTTGGAAGATGATAAACTGATGTCTTGCTTATGCTTCAATGCTAACGGTGCCAAATCAGCAACAACGGTTTGCAACAAAGGGGTTAGCTCAACGGTGTCGAATACACGTTCTGATAAGCTATCTACTTTAGCTAAAGTCAGTAGCTGATGGATAAGGCGGTCAGTGCGTTTAATGCCTTGCAGAATGTTGTGTAAATCTCCTCTCAGTTGCTCCGGATCATTACTTTCAAGTGCATTTTCTACGTTAAGACGAAGGATTGTTAGTGGGGTTTTTAGTTCATGCGCTGCAGCACGTGTAAAGCGTTTCTCTCTTTGCCAGGCTAACTCTAGTTCCGAGAGGAGAGAGTTGAGCGAATCGACAAGTGGTGCGAGTTCAACGGTGTTGTCTTTTACATGAATGCGATCTAATCGGTGTACGTTTCTTTGTGTGATGGCGGTGCGTAGGTCGTTAATCGGTCGGAAATGTTTATCGATCAACCAAAACAGCAAAAGCAACAAAGTTGGTAGTATCAGCAATTGTTCTATTGATGTGGATAGGGCAATTTCGTGGATGATCTCTTTACGTATCTTGTATTTTTCTGCAACCACGACGTATTCATTATCATGTTTTGTTTGTGGTAGTGAAATCTGAAATGTACGCCATTGTGTACCGTCTTTTACGATATCAGCGTAGCCGTTATTATCAAAGGACGTAGAGAGTGCGTGCAAGGTTTGATCAGAGCTCCAGAGCAGTGTGTTGTCTCGATAGAATTGAAAAACCAAGTTTTGTTCATAAGGGTGGCCGAACGTTGTGACATTGTCATCGTCAGACTTTGACATTGACTCAATGTTTTCCATCCACTCATTAAATAATTCTCGATGGTTAGCGAGAGTCCTCTCTTCCGTTGAAATTGAGAGCGTCAGCAACATTAATTTTGCGGATTGTCCAAGCCTAGCGTCATAAACTTCTTCGACCTCGTGCTTCGCAGATTGGAAACTGAAATAAAGTGAGATGAGTAAGAGAACACTTACCAACACGCCTACTGATAGAGTTAACTGACGTTTGATCGAGTACGATTTCTTATCTTTCAAGAATGTACCCCACACCGCGAATATTTTTAATGACCACTTTGGGCGCTTTTTTACGCAAATTGTGAATATGAACTTCGATAGCGTTGTCGCTTGAACCTTCATCCCAGCCGTGCAGTGATTGTTGCAATTGCTCCTTACTTTGCACGCGTCCGGCGTTCGTCATCAAACTGGTGAGGATTTTAAATTCATTGCGTGTGAGTTTAAGCGGCTCGTCATCGTAGCGAATGCTTTGTTCCGATAAGGATAAAGATAACTGTCCAACTTGAATGATTTCTTCTGCACTACCGGATTGACGGCGAATCAACACACGCAAGCGAGCGAGCAACTCTTCGAGTGCAAACGGTTTTCCGAGGTAGTCATCTGCGCCGCCGTCGAGGCCTTGAACGCGATCGCGAATGTCGTCTCGTGCGGTAAGTATCATCACTGGGAGCTTAAATCCGCCTTTGCGAATATTACGTAAAACTTCCAATCCATCGATATCGGGTAGAGTGAGATCCAAAATTACGGCAGTGAACGCTTCTGTTTTGAGTGCGCTAGTCACGCCAGACCCTTTTTCCACCCAATCCACGGTGTACCCATGGCGACTTAATGAAGTCACCATGGATTGACCGAGTAGTTTGTCATCTTCTACGAGTAATAAGCGCATGGTTTATTTCAATCTCCCAAGAGTCGCTTCAATTTCCAGCTTTCGACCTTTATCAGCTAAAGGTCGGTCAGGGCGAGGTGACGCCTGAATTGCGCGAGTCAAATACACTTTCGCTTCCTTGTCTCGACCTTCTTCTGCAAGGAAGTCTCCATAAAAATAGTTCGGATCGATGCCTTTTGGATTGATCTCTAACGCTTTTTTCAACATTTCTTCGGCTTTATCGTCATCACCAAAGCCAATTGGCCACCCCGGAACTTTGTAATACAGAGAACCCAAACTGGTGTATGCAGAGCCATCAAGCGTTTGCGGTGACGTTGCAATTACCCCTTCGAGTAAAGATTTGGCTTCTTTGGCGAGTGACAATGCACCTAAGCCACCTTGAGCACCAGCCAGCGATGCTTTATTGATTGCCAGCCAAACAGTGAGTTCGGGATTGCCGGGTTCTCTGTCGAGATAAATACTGGTTTTGGCAATCGCACGATGGAAGCATTGTTCCTTTTCGTCACCGTCAGGCGTGCTGTACTGACATTCCGCCCATTTCTTTTGAACCTGTTGCAGTGGAGCATTACCTGCCAACGCAGCGGTCGAAGCTAACGTTGAACAAACCGTCAAAGCGCAAAGTAGTTGTTTGGTATTCATCGTCCATGTCCTCTTCAATGACTGACCCGGTTTACGTATTGGTGAATGGTTTCTTGTTGCTTACGAATCGCAGAAGAAACCACGCTTGGAAGCAGTTGATTGATGCGTGCAAAAAGCTTTTCTGGCCAACCAATCCATTTCGCGGAAATTTCTTTTTCCAACATGGTGACAACGTGATCGGCTACAACTTGCGGCGAGTCCGTTTTGTTACCCAGTTGTCGATTCATTTCATTGACGGCATCGCTATTGAGCGAGGTTTCTGTCGCTCTTGGTGCCAAATACAGCGCACGGATTCCGGTTGCGAACAGCTCTCTGTCGAGCGATTCGGTAAAACGGTGCAACCCCGCTTTTGCCGCGCAATAGGAGGTATAGCCTGGGTAGCCAATTGAGCCGAATGTGGAACCTATATTGAGAATCACCCCAGGCTGCTTTAACCACGTTAACGCTGATTGGCACAGCAGCATCGGCGCAACGAGATTGAGTTGGATTTCGTCTGTAATCTGCGTTGGTCGTTTGTGGCTTAACAACGAGAAATCGTTGCTGCCCGCATTGTTAATCAGTGCGTCCACTCTTTGATGTCGGCGCGCTCGAGCTTTAATCGCAGTTAATCCTTCTGATGAGGTGATGTCTGCAACGACTAGGTTATGGCGCTCTGGATTCGACAGTTCACGCTGTAGTGTTTGCAAGCTCTCTTCGTTTCGCCCAACAAGAATGAGGCTGGCACCGCGTTTTGCTAACTCTTGCGCGATGGCTTGCCCAATTCCGCCCGTTGCGCCTGTCAAGAGAATGGTGCTGTTGTTAATGATCATGCTTCACCTCACGCCGCTTGTTGGGTTGAGAAAGAAGGCAAAGAACGCAGCATTTGTCCGTACAATGCGAACACCATTTTTGCGGAGTCGATGATGACTTGTTGATCTTCCACTTTGGTGATTTTGTTCATCAGTGATTCAAAAAATTGCAGATGATCTTGGTCTAACACGCTGTGTGAAACTAGGTAAGTCATTGCCGAAGGCGGTAGGCTTAGCGTTGACTGGATTTTTTCAGCCATTTGGCCACCAATGCCGACGCTGGTGCCTTCTAATACCCACACCATGCCAAACAGCGCGAGTGGGTTGTGGCGGTCAATGTTGTGGTAAAGGTAGGAAACCATCAGTTCAATCGGTGCTCCTACTTGACCTACATCTTTGTTGTTGCGCACTGCTTCGGCATCGCCGCCGCACGCTTTGATGTCATTTAAAATCCATTCTTGATGGCCTTTCTCTTCCTCGATGTACTCGGCAATGGCATCTCGTACCCATTCGTATTCGCCAGGTAGTCGGCCTCCACACGCCATCAGCAAGGGAACAGTGTGCTTAACGTGATGGTAAGCTTGGGTTAGAAAGGCGATATACATATCTTTGGAAATGTTGCCTTGTTGAACTTCTGCGATGACTGGCGCAGTTAACATTGCTTGTTGAGCAGCGGCAGTGCTTTGTTTGAGTTGTTCGAAAAATAAAGTCATAACCTTCTCCTTAAGAAGCCGTTAACTAAGATGCAGTTTGGAAAGACGTAATGTGTTGCTGGAAGGGCAAATCGATGCGTTGGAGCTTTTGCGCTTGCAGCGTTAATTCAGGCGTTGTGCTCGCTAATAACTGAGCCACATCATGTTCGATTTGATTTCGTTTGAGCTTGCCGTTATCCGTGTACCAACCAGAGATGGCTCGTGGGTTGTCAAGTAGCAACAAGGTTCGGATTTGAGCGTAATCGGGTAGGGTTTGGTTTAATGTATGAACCTTTGCTTCGACGTCTTCGCTATTGGCAATGACAGCGCATAATGTTTGTTGGCTATCGCCCGTAACGATCAGTGGCGTCATCGGCAAAAACGCCAACGCTTCTGATTCAATCCATTCCGGTGAGACATTTCTGCCATACGCGGTGACGATAAGGTTCTTCTTACGTCCCGAGAGAGAGACAAAGCCTTGTGCGTCAATTTGGGCTAAGTCGCCAGTCGCTAACCATTCTTGAGTAAACGGTTCATTCAAATAACCAAGAGCAACGTTGCCTTTGACGAGCAGTTCACCATCTTCCGCGATACGAATCTGAGCGTGGGGAAGCGGTTTGCCACACGTTCCTGCTTTAAATGCGGCTGGTGTATTCAAACAAACAACAGAGCCACATTCAGACAAGCCATAACCTTCAAACGCAGGGATGTTCAGTGCATGCGCGGCGTTAATCAGTTGAGACGACACTCTTGCGCCGCCAACGGCGACAAATTTTAGAGAATCCACAAGAGAGGGCTGCTGTTTCGCGATCTGAATGAGCGCAAGCAATAAAGCCGGTGTTAGCACTAAGCTTTCTGGTTTGATGGTCGCTAATGCTTGTGCAAACAGACGCGGTTCGAATTGGCTTGAACCGAGTAGGCCGGTTTGTGCTCCGGGTAAAATATATGACGTCACGCCCAACATGAGTGGAACATAAACGCCGGTTATGTTCTCGAGAAGTGTCGATAACGGAAGCAGCACTAAGTGCGAGTGCGCCGTGCCGTTTACTGCATCGGCGAGCGATTTCGCCACCAAACACAAATGATCATTGCTTAAACACACGCCTTTAGGCTGACCAGTCGAGCCAGACGTAAATGTGATTTTTCCGGTTTCTGGTAGATAAGCTGCCTGTGTATCTTCATCTCCCAACTGGTTACGACGCAGCAAAGGCAAATTGGTAATGGAAAACGGATGGTCTTGCTGATTAAAGCTTTGCTTAGGGTTAGAAGCCAACCATGCTTGCCAATCGCCGACTAAAGCATCGACGCGTGATTGCTCTAACGTATGTTCAACCTGTGCATCAGAGAAAAAAGTCGGAATAGGTACGACGACTATGTCTGCCGCCATCGCCGCCAAATCAACAATGGCCCAATTGATGCTGTTTTCTGCGCGTAGCGCGAGTGCTTTGATGTTCTGTGCAATAAGTTCGGCGGCAACGAGTTCGATCTTGTTTAACAATTCAGAGTAAGTCAGTTCAACGGTTTGATTTGCTTCGTAGCCGACAAGTGCTACTCGGCCTGGTGTCGTTTTTGCCCATTTTGTAATGGCATCGAGGAGAATATTCATACGTCACCTATATTCTGGCGTGGTGTTTAACCAAGTTGTTCTGGTTGTGTTTGCGGTTTTAACGACGTTTACTTTTCTATCTAGGCTTGTTTACGTTTTTTTTCTTGGACTAATCGAAGGCGTTCGAGTCCTTTTTGCAAATTGCCAGCTAACACACGCGGTTGATGCTCGTAGTACGCCCCCCAAGTGGACTCGGCATCAGGGACTTTATTTTGATCGGCCTGCGCGATGATATGAGGCTCCAATCCTAGGCGCGCCATCATGGCGTGAAGAGGGTCTGTTGCGGTGAAGATGCACCATTCAAAACCGAGATTGACCAGCATTTCTGCGATCAGGTAGAAGTGCAGAGATGACATGCCCTTAGCGAAAGATGCCAAGTGACCAAACTCCACTAAGTTCGAACGTTTTACGTCGCAGCTAAATACGTTAGAAACCAGCTTTTGGGCGTCGTCTTCTAAATACTGTTCAAGGAACAAAGGTTCATCTTCGGCGATGCGAAAGCCGCATACGGAAATAATTTGACCGCCGTCAATGAGGGTTAAATACGCCGGCATAAACTGTTTGAGCTCGGCAAAGAATGCTTCTTGATAACGCTGAGAAACATGCTCGATAACTTGGCTCCAAAGCGGATGCATTGGATAGACGATGTCTAAAGTAAAGCCATCTACAGAAATTTGTGCATGGTGTTTCATGAGCGCTTCCTTTGTTTGATTGGTTATCAACAAAATAAAACGCGAAACTTAAGAAACTCTTAAGGAATGAAATTAAGTAGAAACTTTAAGAAAATACTTAGGAGCAGGGCTCAATATTGTTGTAACCCTTTTTACTACGGTGAATAAAATTAGAGCCAACCGATGTGATCGGTTGGCTCTAAAGTTAGGTGTCGCGTATTTTAATGGTTGTGCCGATTACATGGCTGCTTTTTTAGCTTCGTCTACCCATGCGTCGAACTTTTTCTGGTTCGCTTTGATCCAGCCATTTACATGAGACTCGATGTCTGCTGAGCTGTTCTTACCTTGGCTCATCATCATATTCTGCGCACTAACATCATTGATGTTTAGCTTGATGATTTCAAACAGCTTCGCTGCTGCTGGGTTCTTTTCAGTAAACTCTTTGTTCGCAACGATGCGCATAGAGTTCATCTCAAAGCCGTAGTTCTTACCGTTCTCTAGTGTTGTGTCGATGTCCTTACGCTCACCAGGAAGTGAAGAGAATGGCACTTCTAACCAAACAACATCTTTACCCGGAACTAAGACGCCACTTACCCAGTAAGGTGTCCAAGTGTAGTAAAGAATCGGATCGCCTTTTTTGTAACGAGAAATCGTGTCAGCGATAATCGCAGCGTAGTTACCTTGGTTGTGCGTTACCGTGTCACGAAGCTTGAACGCATCCAACTGATGCTCAACGACCATTTCACAACCCCAACCTGGGTTACAACCTGTTAAGTCCGCTTTACCGTCACCGTTGGCATCGAAAAGCTTGGCCAGTTTTGGATCTTTTAATTGACCAATATTTGTGATGCCATATTTTTCAGCGGTTTTTTTATCGATCAAGTAACCTTGAGCAGCACCACTTACATATTGACCTTTGCGGAAAAACTTATCATCACCGCCAGACATCGTGTACTTATCGGCGTGAAGAGGGAACCAACCTACAGCTAAGAAAGTGGCGTCGCCTTTAGCAATAGAGGTATAGCCTACGTTGTAATCGACTTCTTTAGTCGGTTTTACATCGTAACCAAGCTCTTCAAGTGCACGGTTTACGATCAATGTTTGAAACGTTTCCTCTGCAACGGTTGATTGAACTGGCTGAACAGTCACACCTTCACCCGGTAGTTCGCTTGCCACACCATAAGTTGAAAATGCGATAGTACTTAGAGCTCCAACAGAGAGCGCTTTCTTCCATGAATTATTCATTGATGTTTCTCCTAAGTTTTAGATCGTCTTGGTTCGTCTTTGTTTTCAGTTTTAATAGGTATGAAACAGGACCTGTGTGATACCAGCGAAGCTTGGTGTTACCCGCATTAACCCCTAATACTTGGGTAATACGGTCTAATAAAATGGCAAGAATTACGATGCCTAAGCCACCGACGGCAGCAAGACCCATATCAAGTCGGCCGATACCACGAAGTACCATTTGGCCCAAGCCGCCAACCGCAATCATTGAAGCGATCACAACCATAGAAAGTGAAAGCATCAAGGTTTGGTTTACCCCTGCCATAATCGTTGGTAACGCCAATGGCAATTGGATGCGGTAAAGCATCTGTTTTTTGTTTGCCCCGAAAGAGTGGCCCGCTTCGATCAGCTCTTCAGGTACTTGTTGAATCCCTAAAATAGTCAGGCGCACAACGGGAGGCAGTGCGAAAATGATGGTTACTACAACGCCAGGAACGTTACCAATACCGAATAGCATAACGATTGGCACTAGATAAACGAACGCGGGGGTCGTTTGCATTGCATCGAGTATTGGTCTAACAAATTTGGCTGCGGTTTGGCTTCTCGCCAACCATATCCCCATCGGTAGCCCGATAAGCAAACAGAAGAAGACGGCGGTTAAAACCAGTGCGAGCGTTGTCATCGCCTGTGACCACGCACCAATTAGGCCGATAAAAACAAGGGATACAAGTGTTGAAAAACCGAGTTTTACATTGGAAAACTGCCACGCCAGCAAAAATAAAATGAGCACCATGATAGGCGCAGGTGTAGACACCAAAGCAGTTTCAAACGAGGTAAGAATAAAGTCGATTGGAACTCGAATTGCTTGGAAAACAGGGCGACCATGTTCCACCAACCAGTTCAATCCCGATTCTACCCAGCTATCAAGTGGTAGAACCGCATCTTGGAATGGGTTCATAATGTCGAATGGCGCTTGCTCTACAGTTTCTGAGCTTAACCAGTCATTACTTGGGGCAGCGTCAGCACCTGCACCTTGTGACCAAGGATCATCTTGTGCAGGAGCGGTATTCGACCAGGGATCATTGTTAGTTTGCTCTGAAGACATCGTGTTAATCCTTATCTAGTGTTTGTAGAAGACGTGATTTAGTCACGACACCAAAGTAAGTACCTTGCTCATCAACGACAGGTACGGCATAAGGAACGCCTGCAACTAGCCCCAAAATGTCATTGATTGACTGCTCTGGCTGAAGAGTGACTTCATCCGTCAATTGAGCACTGGCTAGAGAGCGGTTTTCTTTGTGAGCCAAACGTAGTGAGTCAAGAGACACGATGCCGGAATATCGGCTAGATTTATCGACGACAATGCCGTAATCACGGTCATGATCCATCAGAATCTGCATCGCTGAGCCTGGGCCATCATTTTCCGATTTCTTAAAGACGGCGGCTGGCTTCTTGCGAGCGATATCTTTTGCTGTCAAGACACTTGCGATGTTTACGCCGCGGAAAAACGCTTCGACATAATCATTTGCTGGGCTGTGCAATATTTCATCAGGTGTGCCAACCTGAACAACCTCACCGTTTTGCATGATGGCGATACGATCACCAATACGCATTGCTTCGTCCAAATCATGAGAGATGAAGACAATTGTGCGTTTGTCATCGTTTTGTAGACGAATAAGCTCATCCTGCATCTCAGAACGGATTAATGGGTCTAAAGCGGAAAACGCCTCGTCCATTAATAGAATGTCTGGGTCACAAGCCAATGCCCTTGCTAGACCCACGCGCTGTTTCATACCACCGGATAACTCGTCAGGGAAAGATTCTGCATAAGGGTCTAAGCCAACTCTTTCCAAGGCGGAAAGGGCACTTTTCTGACGTTCATTAACATCAATGCCAGCAAGTTCTAAACCGAATGCAGCGTTTTCGATCACCGTCATGTGAGGCATAAGTGCGAAACTTTGAAACACCATTGAGATATTGTTGCGACGAACTTCTCGAAGTTCGTCTTCAGAGATATGGGCAATATCTTTCCCTTTTAGATAAACACTGCCTTTCGTTGGCTCAATGAGTCGGTTTAGGAGTCGAACGAGAGTAGATTTTCCCGAACCAGAAAGCCCCATGATTACGAAAATTTCACCTTCGTTAATGGTGAGAGATACATCGTTTACGCCGACTGTTAAACCTGTCTGTTCAAAAATACCGTCCTTATCGATACCTTTTTCGATAAGCGAGAAGGCTCTTTCTGGGTCTTCTCCAAACACTTTATACAGTCCCTTAACTTCCAGTATGGGATCCATGTTATCTGTCCTTTTTTGTGTGTTTATAACTGTTTAACGATTTGTACTCTAATTAATTTTAGTTCAACTTTCAACGAATGGGGTTCGGTTAACAGGATTTTATGTGCATACAATAAACAATGAAGGTGGTGTGGTTAAATAGTGTTTTTATTAACAAAAATAGATATTTACGGTTAGTTTTGTCTTCGCTTAACTTTTCCATGACATTGGTTTGAATTTATTTTGAAGTTTTTAGTACATTTCAACTCAGCCCATCTGCATAGCTATAAGGAGAAATAGATTAGAGGTCTATATTTAAAAACATTAGAGCTCTAATTTTTGGTTGGAGTTTTATTCTGCGAACTAGGTTAGGTGTTGTTATTCTTAGATTTATTCATTGATTGATTTCAATCTTGGTGATATTTATCGCTGTAGTTTAGGCAACGTATGGAATAAAAGATGGAAGCCGAACAGTTAGAAGTGCTCAACTTCATTAGCCAGTACCCACCTTTCGATGATCTACCCGAAGAGCAGTTAAAAAAGATCGCTCTAAATGCCGAGGTTGCATACTTTCGGCAAGGCACAGAGATACTCAATTTTGGAGACACGATCCGCGACTTATATATGGTGAGAAGCGGCGCTGTGGAGATCTACCGACGTAAAGGCGAACTCTATAACAGGATTGACGCTGGTGGACTGTTTGGACAGATGGGGTTGTTAATGAACAACCGTGTGCGTATGCCTGCCAAAGCGATAGAAGACACCTTGGTTTACTGTATTCCGGAGGATATTTTCAACGAGCTTTGTGATGAGTTTGAAAACTTTGCTGACTATATGGAACTGGAAGACAGCGCGCGCTTGCGAAGCGCAATATCCAGCCGCTCAGAAAGTAATGACTTTACCACCGCCAAAGCACGTAAGATCTTAGCGAGAGATCCGGTAACGTTGGAGGCGACGGCATCGATTCAAGAAGCCGCGATACTGATGGCGGAGGAAAATGTCACCTCTTTGCTTATTGTTCGCCCAGCAGAAGAACTCACAGAAGAAGACGATGAACAACTACTTGGAATATTGACTGATCGCGATCTATGTATTCGCGTATTAGCTCAGGGCATTGATACCAATATCCCAGTGAGTGAGGTCATGAGTTATGACGTGGTGTCTCTGGATTACAACGCTTATGTCTTTGAAGCCATGTTAACCATGTTGCGCTACAACGTGCACCATCTCCCTATTTTAAAAGATAAAAAGCCGATAGGAATTATTGGCATGACGGATATTGTCCGTTATGAATCTCAAAACAGCTTGCTGCTAGTTAGCTCTATCTTCCAACAAACCAGCGTTGAAGATCTCAAGCAAGTTTCTGAACAAGTGAAAGACTGTTTTGTGCGAATGGTGAATGAAGATGCCAACGCTCATATGATTGGTCGAGCCATGTCGGTCATTGGTAGTAGCTTTAAACAGCGTTTGGCTGAATTAGCAGAGCAAGAGCTTGGCCCTGCGCCAATTCCGTATTGTTTGGTCGCTATGGGATCGATGGCCAGGGATGAGCAGTTAATTGTAACGGACCAAGACAACGCCCTTATTCTCGACAACAGTTATGATGTTGAGATGCACGGGGAGTACTTTGAAAAGTTTGCCAAATTTGTTTGTGATGGTTTAGCAGCATGCGGCTATGCTTACTGTACTGGCGACATTATGGCAACCAATCCAGAGTGGCGAAAAACCCGAGCGGAGTGGGAGGAGTGCTTTGGCAACTGGATAGATAACCCAACTCCTGAAAGGTTGTTAAACAGTAATATCTTTTTTGATTTATTAGGTGTTCATGGGCGAGTGAAGTGGGCGGAACAATTAAGCAGCTTTATTGTTAGGCGCGCGAAAAGAAACAACCGCTTCCTTGCATGTATGGCTTACAACGCGATACGTCGTACACCGCCATTGGGCTTCTTCAAAGATTTTGTTATGGAGAAAGATGGTCGTCACCGCAATTCTATTAACTTGAAAAGAAGAGGAACTGCGCCATTGGCAGATTTGATTCGAGTACATTCATTGGCAATTGGTTCCCGTTCGCAAAACTCGTTTGACCGATTAGACGATATTAATGATGCGGGCATTTTACCTAAAGGTCGAGGAATGGACTTGAGGGATGCAATGGAATTGATCTACATGGTTCGAATTCGTCATCAAGCACTCGATATCGAAAATGGAGATGAACCAGATAACAACATTGAGCCAGAGAACATGTCAGAGTTTGAGCGCCGAAACTTAAAAGCTGCTTTCCAAATCCTTAGTAATGCACAGAACTTCATCAAGTTCCGATACCAGAGAAGTAGCAAATAATGTGGTTCTCAAAAAAGGCAGCAAAAGATCAGCCGTTGTTGGATACGTCTCGGACGCCAGAGTGGTCAACGTTATTCAAACAGCTCGCGAAAGAAGCAAGAGACGAGAGGCTCAAACGTTATTACTCGACACCGATGGTTAATGGGGAAACCCCAGTTGAGGAAGTGCCATTTGTCTCGGTAGATTTTGAAACGACAGGTTTGAATGCGGAAGAGGATGCAATTCTCACGATTGGACTTGTGCCGTTTACCATTGATCGTGTTCAATGTAGTGGCTCTGCGCATTGGGTTGTTAACCCTAATCGTGAGTTAAACGAAGAGTCAGTCGTGATTCATGGCATCACTGATTCTGAAGTCAAAAACGCACCCCAATTAACCCACATTTTAGGGGAAATATTGGATGCGCTGTCAGGCAAAGTTGTGCTTGTTCATTATAAAAATATCGAAAGGCAGTTTTTTAATAACGCGTTGCTAAATAGCATTGGGGAGGGGATACAGTTTCCCGTTGTCGATACGCTAGACATTGAACACGCGATACAGCGCCGTGAATGCAGTGGCCTATTCAATAAGTTAAAAGGTAAGAAGCCAGGCTCTGTCAGGCTGGGGCATGCTCGTGAAAGGTATCGCCTTCCTGCTTATCAACCTCATCATGCTTTGACCGATGCGCTGGCAACTGCTGAACTGTTTCAAGCACAGTTGCAATATCATTTTAATCGAAGCATGCCAATCTCTTCGATTTGGCAATAAGCGTTGTTTATGATGAAGACAATAAAATGCAATGAAAGGTAGGGGGCTTTGCGATTATGATGGCGGACTGAGTAACCGCTTATAAGAACTATGTTTTTTGAACATGTGCTTGGTAGTGATGGGAGGTTTCATCACTCAAACTCCGACGAAAGTAATTTAAATTTGGTCACGTATTTTTAAGGAGATTATCCGTGAGCACCGATAATAACGGTGGCATTCAACGCCCCGATGGAAAGGTAAACGCGATAGACACTGACTATCAAATTGGTCAGGATAACGTCGCGTTAAAAGTAGGCCCGTTTGGCCTTGATATTCATAACCGTGTTTTTGCAATTTCTGGTTTAGCAATCATCCTATTTGTTGTAGTAACACTATTATTTCGAGAACAGGTAGAGCCGTTTTTCGCAGATCTAAGAGCGGGTTTGTTACACCATTTGGATTGGTTCTTTCTCGCATCTGGTAATATTTTTGTCATTGTCTGTGTTGGGTTGATTTTTACACCGCTAGGTCGGGTACGAATCGGCGGTACAGAAGCGACGCCAGATTATTCCTATGCGGGTTGGCTGGCAATGCTCTTTGCAGCAGGTATGGGTATCGGTCTGGTGTTCTTTGGTGTATCAGAACCTATGTCTCATTTTAGTTCTGCTATTGGTGGCGTGAACGTTGAGAACGGTGTTCGTACTGACTGGGCTCCTCTAGGTGGTGCAGAAGGCGATGCAAGTGCTGCATCTGCACTAGGCATGGCGGCGACGATTTACCACTGGGCGCTTCATCCGTGGTCAATCTATGCGCTATTGGCTCTTGGTTTGGCGATTTTCTCGTTTAACAAAGGCTTACCACTTACCATGCGATCCATTTTTTACCCACTGTTTGGTGAGCGTGTATGGGGTTGGACTGGTCACATTATCGACATTCTTGCCGTTGTCGCGACAGTTTTTGGTCTGGCAACGTCTCTAGGTTACGGTGCGTCTCAAGCCGCAACGGGTTTGAACTTCCTATTTGATGTTCCAATGACGAATACTACGCAGGTACTATTGATTATTGGCATCACCGCACTCGCTTTAATCTCAGTTGTTGCGGGACTAGACAAAGGCGTGAAAATCTTATCTGAGATCAATATGGGTCTCGCTGCGCTTTTACTGCTTTTCGTTATTGTTGTCGGCCCGACGATCGCGATTTTAACGGGTTTCTTCGAAAATATAGTGTCATATGTGGCTAATATTCCTGCCCTATCAATGCCATTTGGACGAGAAGACGTAAACTATTCTCAAGGTTGGACAGCATTCTACTGGGCTTGGTGGATTTCTTGGTCACCATTTGTCGGTATGTTCATTGCGCGTGTATCTCGTGGTCGTTCCGTTCGTGAGTTCATTATTTGCGTTATCCTTATCCCTTCCTCTGTTTGTGTGTTATGGATGACCGCTTTTGGTGGTAACGCTATAAGCCAATACGTGAGCGATGGTTATGAAGCCGTGTTCAACGCGGAATTACCGTTAAAACTATTTGCCATGTTAGATGTGATGCCGCTAGCTGAAATTACATCTTTCGTCGGTATTATTTTGGTGGTGGTATTCTTCATTACCTCTTCAGACTCTGGCTCACTGGTTATTGATACTATTGCTGCGGGCGGTAAGGTCGATGCGCCAACGCCTCAACGCGTGTTCTGGTGTACGTTTGAAGGCTTAGTTGCGATTGCATTGATGCTTGGTGGTGGCCTAGCGGCAGCTCAAGCAATGGCCGTGACCACAGGCCTACCATTTACGATTGTTCTGCTTGTTGCAACGGTTTCTCTAGTAAAAGGCTTGATGGATGAACCTCGTCCAAAAGCGGTTTCTAAGAAGAAATCGAAATAACCAACATCAGCAGTTAAATATTTGAATAAAGCGGCATGCGAAAGCATGCCGTTTTTTTTGATTTTTGAATTTTTTGCTGAGAAATGAAGACCATGGAGGACTGTTTTTTCTGTTCATTTTTTATACTTATTCTTTAAGTGATTTTTTAATAAATTAGACCTCGAACTATTTTAAGATTTGGTTAAATGGGGTGTTTTTGTGATATTTGTCACAAAAATGTCGATAAAAAGGCGGATTATTTGATTTTTAGTCGCGAGGAATGCCCATAATAAAAAGGAAATTTAATTAGACCTCAAAGGATATGTATTTCCACATGATCACATCAGCACCTTGGGTTCTTTATCCAGAGATTGGAGAAGACTCAAGTAAAAAATGGATTTTTCGTGAGCCTAAAATCTCTGATGGTGACGACATTTACAGCTTAATTGCAGACTGTCCTCCATTGGACATGAACTCATCTTATTGCAATTTCCTACAGTCTACGCATTTCAGCAAAACCAGTATTTTGGTTGAGCAAAAAGGCGAAATCGCAGGTTTCATTTCCGGTTATCAGAAACCAGACGAGCAAGACGTTTTATTTGTCTGGCAAGTTGCAGTCTCACCTCGCTTTAGAGGTCACGGTTTAGCATTCCGCATGTTGAAAGAACTTCTCACCCGAGAGGAATTGGGCGGTGTTAAATCGGTAGAAACTACCATCACGGAAGATAATAAAGCCTCTTGGGCATTGTTCAAAAAGTTAGATGCGATGAACGGCAACTCTGGCCAAGTAAGCACATTTTTGGACGAAGAAGCCCACTTTAAAGGCAAACACGATACAGAATATTTGTATCGCATTCCTCTCAAATAATCCTCAAACAATAGGAATTAAAAACGGTCTCATCATGGATATTTTCAAAAAGCAGGAATCCAATGTACGCTCATATTCAAACAATTTCCCAGTCGTTTTTCGTAAAGCGAAAGGTTGCTGGCTGGAAACAGAACAAGGTGAACGATACTTAGACTTCCTTGCTGGAGCGGGATCTCTAAATTACGGCCATAACAACCCAGTACTTAAGCAAGCACTGCTTGAGTACATTGAGATGGACGGTATTACTCACGGTTTGGATATGCACTCAGAAGCGAAAGCATCGTTTCTTGAAGCGTTGGATACTTACATCCTTAAACCAAGAAACTTGGACTACAAAGTTCAGTTTACTGGCCCAACCGGTACTAACGCCGTTGAGGCAGCACTTAAGTTAGCGAAAAAAGTAAAAGGTCGCGACAGCGTTGTTGCATTTACCAACGGTTTCCACGGTTGTACAGCTGGCGCACTGGCTGCAACGGGTAACCAGCATCACAGACAAGGTAACGGTTCTAGCTTAAGTAACGTCACTCGTATTCCATTTGAAGGTTACGCTGGCGTTGATGGTCTAGCATTGTTCGAAACCATGCTAAACGACAACTCTGCAGGTATGGATAAACCAGCCGCTGTACTTCTTGAAACTGTGCAGGGCGAGGGTGGTTTAAATGCTGCTTCAAACGAGTGGTTACAACGTTTGAGCAAAATCTGTAAAGCCAACGACATTCTTGTGATTGTCGATGACATTCAGGCTGGCTGCGGACGTACAGGTACTTTCTTTAGCTTTGAGCCGTCAGGTATTCAACCAGATATCGTGACGCTATCGAAATCGATCGGTGGTTACGGTTTACCAATGGCCGTCGTTCTACTCAAACCAGAGCTAGACCAGTGGAAGCCAGGTGAGCATAACGGCACGTTCCGTGGCAACAACCATGCATTTATTACCTCGGCGAAAGCATTAGAAATTTATTGGGCAAATGATGATTTTGAAACACACATCAAGCAGTGTTCAGACAAAGTAAGTGCTGTTATTGATCGCTGCGTTCGTCGCTTTCCACAAATGTTTGTACAGAAAAAAGGTCGCGGCATGATGGTTGGTATTGAGTGTATCAACGGTGATATGGCATCTGAAATCGCGAAAAACTGTTTCGAAAACGGAATGGTAATTGAGACAGCTGGCCCTGACGACGAAGTCGTTAAGTTCTTCTGCCCACTTACGATTAGCGAGTCAGAACTAGACCAAGGACTAAGCATCTTTGAAAGTGCAGTGGAAACCATTGCTGCGAAACATTTCAAACAAGCATCTTAATAAGGATTATTAATTATGATCGTCAGAACACTCGATGAGTGTCGCAACAGTGAGCGACGTGTGGTTTCAGATAACTGGGAAAGTGTCCGTATGTTGTTGAAAGATGACAACATGGGTTTTTCTTTCCACATCACTACGATTTATGAAGGTACTGAAACACACATTCACTATCAAAATCACCTAGAATCGGTTTTTTGTATGAGCGGTGAAGGTGAAATTGAAGTCGTTGGTGGAGAAACTTACCCGATTAAACCGGGTACGTTATACATCCTTGATAAACACGATGAGCACTACTTGAGAGCTTATAAGAACAAAGAAATGGTAATGGCGTGTGTATTCAACCCACCAATTACCGGCGCTGAAGTGCACGATGAAAATGGTGTTTATCCTCTCGTTGACTAAAAGATAGAGGTGGGGTGTTTGTCACCCCACGATCAACTATCTCTTCTTTTTTCTTTTAAAGTTACCAATCAAAAAAGGCTTATCATGACATTTACCGTAGAAAAAATCGGCGGTACATCAATGACAGCATTTGATGCTGTTCTCGACAACATTATTCTTCGTCCTAAATCGCCATACAATCGTATCTTTGTCGTCTCTGCATATGGCGGTATGACCGACGCGCTACTCGAATGTAAAAAAACCAGTAAGCCAGGTGTTTATCAGCTTATCGCGAAACGTGATGACAAATGGGAAGAAGCGCTAGCATATGTAGAAAGCCGTATGCTGCTCACAAATGAAAATATTTTCGCGGACCCAATGAATCGTATCCGTGCAGATAAATTCATTCGCTCACGTATTGCTGAAGCAAAAAACTGTATTGCGAACATTTTAGAAACGTGTCAGTACGGTCAGTTTTCGCTACGTCAGTATTTGCCTCAAATTCGAGAGTTTCTGTCGTCTATCGGTGAGGCGCACAGTGCTTACAATACGGCACTGAAACTAAAAAATATGGGTATTAACGCTAAGTTCGTTGACCTGTCCGGTTGGGACAATCAAGCGCCAAGAAGCCTTGATGAATCGATCAGTGATGCGTTTGCTGATATCGATGTGTCAAAAGAACTGCCAATCGTTACAGGTTATGCTTACTGTAAGGAAGGCCTAATGCACACTTATGACCGAGGTTATAGTGAAATGACATTTAGCCGAATTGCAGCGATAACAAAAGCGGATTTAGCGGTAATTCACAAAGAATATCACTTGAGCTCTGCAGATCCGCGTGTTGTTGGTCCTGAAAAAGTTTTGCCAATTGGTAGTACAAACTATGATGTAGCAGACCAACTTGCTAACCTTGGCATGGAAGCGATTCACCCAAATGCAGCCGCAGGTTTACGTGAGAGTGGTATTGAGCTACAGATTAAAAATACATTTGAACCTGAACACGAAGGCACTTTGATCTCTTCAAGCTACCGCCCAGAAGAAGACAAAGTCGAAATTATCGCAGGTAAAGAAAAGGTGTTCGCACTGCATTTGTTTGACCAAGCGATGGTGGGAAAAGCCGATAACGTTAGCTACGAATTAATGGAAATTATCTCTGATGCTCGCGTAAGTTTAGTTGGTAAAGAGATGAACGCGAACTCTATTACTTACTATCTAGGTGGCAGTACTGATAGCTTGAACAAAGTATTGTATAAAGCTGAAAAACGCTATCCGAATGCGTCGATTAAAGGCCGTATGGTCGCGCTGATTTCAGCCATCGGTTCTCAAATTGACACTAACAAGACACTAGCGAAAGGTGTACTTTCTTTGATGAACAATGGCGTAACGCCAGTTGCACTTCACTCATCAATGAGAAATGTAAACGTTCAGTTCGTCGTGGGTGATAAAGAATATCAGCGTGCGATTTGCGCATTACATGATGAATTCTTTCAGAGCAATAGTTTAACTAAATCGGTTAATGTGGCTTAGTTTATTCATGGTTAAAATATAAAGGAGAGCAGGTTTGCTCTCCTTTTTTGTTTTTCTGTGTTCTCAATATAGGCCCGCTTTGCATGGAGTAAACTACCGAGCTAAGTGTGTTCCCATCCCGAGATACAGATAAGCCAGCAGAACTCTGCTGGCTCAGTAACGCAATCTAGAGTGATTAATTAGATTACTTAACTTTATTCACTTCCTGTTTAAGCATTTCTAACTGCTGCATCTTTTCTTGCATCTGCAAAGAGTCGTAATTTAAAGAAGCAGGGTTCATGGTTGTACCGCGTTGCATTGGGTATTCAGGTAACGTTTTAAAGAAGTCGCCAACAACGTCTTGAATTGGTACAAACAACCACATGTTGTCTGCCATCCAACGTAGATACATTTGTGACTCGCTAGGACCTTTTTCAAATGGGTCTGCGCGTAAGTGAATGATCTTAGGCCAGTTTGGTACAGAGCGCACGGCGTCGCTTAGGTTTCCTTCTAGAGTTGCAAAGTGAAGTTTCCAGTCATTCCAGCGTACTGCGTTTAGTTCACCATTTGAGGTGAAGTAGAGTAGAGACTCACGTGGTCCTTTCTCTTCTTTGCCCTCGAAGTATGGCATGAAGTTGTAGCCGTCTATATGGACGCGCCAGCCTTTACCATTTGCTTTGTAACCTTCAGCAAGCTTTTCTTTCACGTCAGGAACGCCAGCTGCCGCCAACAATGTTGGCAACCAGTCTTGATGAGCCATCATTTCGTTGATTTTCGTTCCTGGCTTAATGACACCAGGCCAACGCACAAGTTGAGGCACACGCATACCGCCTTCCCAAGTCGTGCCTTTCTCACCGTGGAATGGGGTTGCGCCCCCATCAGGCCAAGTCATGGTCTCTGCGCCGTTATCTGTTGTATAGATAACGATAGTGTTGTCAGCAACGCCTAACTCATCGAGTTTGTCGAGCAATACGCCGACTTGATCGTCATGCTCTAACATGCCATCAGCGTAAATGCTAACACCGGATTTGCCTCGGTACTTCTCTTGTAATCGAGTCCAAACGTGCATGCGCGTAGAGTTATGCCAGATGAAGAAGGGCTTATCTGCTTTAACCGCTTTCTCCATAAACGATAAAGTGCTTTCGAGGAACTCTTCGTCCGCGTGTTCCATGCGTTTACGCGTCATTGGGCCAGTATCTTCAATCTTACCGTCGGCATAAGATTTAATTACACCACGAGGACCATAGTTTTTACGGAACTCTGGGTCTTTAGGGTAATAATAGGTTTCGGGCTCTTCTTCTGCATTAAGGTGGTACAAGTTACCAAAGAATTCATCAAAACCATGATTGGTAGGTAGGTGCTTATCTTGATCGCCCAAGTGGTTTTTACCGAACTGAGCTGTCATATAACCTTGGTCTTTTAGTAAGTCAGCAATAGTTGGTGCCCAATCTGGAATCCCATGGTCGGAACCCGGCATACCAATCGTCAGCAAGCCAGTGCGAAATGGTTCTTCACCAGTAATGAATGCTGCTCGACCGGCAGTACAAGATTGTTGGCCGTAATGGTCTGTAAACAAAGCCCCTTCGTTCGCGATACGATCGATGTTAGGGGTTTTGTAACGCATCATACCTTGGTTATATGCGCTGATGTTCCAGTAACCGACATCGTCACCGAAAATTGCAAGTATGTTGGGTTTGTCTGCCGCCATCGCTGCGCTGGACGTTGCTAACAGCCCGACGCCTACTGCGATTTTTCTCAATTGGTTTGCCATAAAAAACTCCAGGTGGTTGAGAGTAACGAGAAGCACAAGTAAACCTTGTGCTTAGGTGCTGCATAAGTTAATGATGTGTATAGAAAAATCCTCTTATACTCTTTATAACCATAAGTTATTGAGGGTATTTAACTATTTGTTTCTAAATAAAAATACTTGTCATTCTGATGATTTGGGGAGGTTTTAAAAATAGAGATGGGTCACTAATGAACACCAGAGCAGGTTGCTGGTGAGACGAATAAAGTTTCAGCAAAAACACCGAGATACTCCCTAATCGGGGGACGAAGAATGGAGCACTCATTTTGAAGGCCTTTCACTTCTAATTATTTGTATAACCAAGGGGTTAGCGACTATATTGATTCAAGTTGCACCATCTAAATACTAAGGATAGTTATGAGTCAGTGGGCAGGTCGGTTTCGGTGTCTATTTCTGGGTATCGTCATGGTGAGTGGTTCGTTTTTTTCCCAGGCATCAGTGATAGAGAGTCCCCAAAATACTACGAAGCTTGGGTTGGAATATGTCGGCACGCAAACGTGCGCGGAATGTCACCAACAAGAGGTGGAGGCTTGGAAGGGCTCTCATCACGATATGGCAATGAAACATGCAAACTCAGAATCTGTTCAAGGTGATTTTGATAACCGCACAGTGACGCATGATGGGCAACCCAACCGTTTTTTTAGACAAGGCGAGGAGTATTGGGTCAATATTCAAGGCCCTGATGGTCAATGGCATGATTATAAAATTAGCTACACATTTGGCTGGAAACCGTTACAGCAATATATGGTGGAGTTTGAAGACGGTCGTGTACAGCTCATTCCTTTTGCGTGGGATTCAAGGACGAAATCGGAAGGTGGTCAGCGCTGGTTTCACCTTTATCCAGAGACAACAACGACAGATGAGTTTTACTGGACTAACACTGGGCAAAATTGGAATTTCATGTGTGCAGACTGTCATTCGACCAATGTAAAGAAGAACTATGACGCAATCAAAAATACCTACAACACGTCTTGGTCCGAGATCAATGTTGGTTGTGAAGCGTGTCATGGCCCTGCAAGTGGACACATCGAGTTGGCGAAAAAGTCCGCATCTACAGGAGGCTCTTTCGATACAGATAGTCACTATGGTTTTGACCGAAATTTATCTAAAGCGGTAACCGAGTGGGTATTTGAGAAGGGCCACAGAACGTTACAACCAAAAGCAATCGCAGAAACAAATCAAGTTCAGACGTGCGCACAATGTCACAGCCGTCGAACGCAGTTAAATGAGACAGGTGATCACATTCAAGGCTCATTTTTCGATAAATATCGGTTAAGCCTGATCACTCCAGAACTCTACTACCACGATGGCCAAATTTACGATGAAGACTATGTTTACGGTTCATTTCTTCAGTCTGAAATGGCTGAAAAAGGCGTAACATGCACCAATTGCCACGATCCTCATTCGGCAAAACTAAACATCCCAGAAGAGGCGGTATGTTCACAATGTCATATTGCGTCAGAATATACCCCAGAAAACCACACCTTCCATGAAGCGGGATCCAAAGCGTCACAATGTACGACTTGTCACATGCCAGAAACGACTTATATGCAAGTCGATCCTCGTAGAGACCACAGTTGGCACGTACCTAGACCTGACTTGAGTAAACACATCGACACGCCCAATGTATGTACGTCTTGTCATGAGGATAAGAGTAACCAGTGGGCGGATGCGCAGATAGCCGAATGGTTTCCTCACTCTCAATACCGCAATCAACAACACTTTGCTGTCGCGTTTTATGCCGATGTAATTGGGCACAAAGGGGCGGCGAATGCTCTGGCTTACTCTGCTCAGGATTCATCATTAAAAGACATCATACGAGCTTCTGCATTAGAGCGAACGGGCGGTAATACTGACCAAAATACGACAGTTTCGCTCGCAAGGGCCGTTAAAAATGAGAATGAAATGATTAGACTCGGCGCAGTCGCGGGCTCGTCTGGTTATGAGTTTCATGATCGATGGCGAATTTTAGAACCACTGCTGGATGATCCCGTACTTTCAGTGAGGGCGGAGGCGGCTTCGGTATTAGTGACCAGCTATGCACAAATGACGCCGTTACAAAAAGATAGGATTCAACCACCGCTTGAAGTGTACATGGACATTCAAAAGTTTAACGCCGATCGTGGTTTCGGCAGAACCAATTTGGCAAATGTATACCGCAGCTTAGGCGAAATCGATAAGGCAATTGCGTTATACCAAGAAGCGATAAGTATCGAGCCTTATTTCGAAAATAGTTACGTGAATTTATCGGACCTGTATAGACGCCTTGGGAAAGAAAAAGCTGCGCTCTCGGTGTTACAACAAGGGATGAAAGCTCAGCCTAAATCCAGCTCATTACCTTACAGTGCCGGTCTTTCTTTGTTACGCCAAGGCAAGGAAGATGAGGCCAAAGCTCTACTTAAACATGCCGCAGAACTAGGAAAGACTAACGCTCACTACTGGTATGTTTATGGTCTAGCTTTAGAAAAAAGTGACGTTCTGGAAGCCAGTAAGGCATTGCAGACTGCGTTTAAAGTTGGTGGGAACCCTCAACATTTATATGCTCAATGCGAAGTTCTAGCGAGAAATCATAAAAAAGGTGCTGTCGCTTTTGCTTTCGATAGGTGTCTAAAAGAGCTGAGTAATTATGCTCCTAAGCAGGCTATTGATCAGCTGAAAGCATCTATTGCGAATCTGTAGAGATTAAACACCAATAGTAAAAAGTGGAGCCTTTATCGCGCCACTTTCTCTACTTAGTTTAGTCTACGTCTTTCGCTAGTCTAAGGCCCATGTCAGACATAATGACGGATTGGCTGGCAAAATCGCGGCGATAGTTTTCAGATTCGTCTGCGCCATAAGCAAAGCTGCCGCCACGTACAGACTTGTGTGCAAGGCTTTCTTTTTCCTCTTTTGCGTTTACCGGATTATCACTGGGCGCTGTTTTGTAATAACCTTCGTCAAAAGCATCAATCACAAACTCGCCTACGTTACCTGTCATATCGTACAACCCGAGCTCGTTTGGTTGCTTTTGACCTACCTTATGAGCCTTATTGTGCGAGTTATTCGCATACCAAGCCACATCGTCAATATTGTTTGATCCAGAAAAAGTGAAGCCTTTACTTAAAATTCCGCCTTTAGCGGCAAACTCCCATTCAGCTTCTGTTGGTAGACGGTAATGCTCTCCCGTTTTTTCATTCAATTTCTGAATGAAATAATTGGCTTGTTGCCAACTAATATTATTGACGGGTGTATTTGGATCTCGAAAGTAGCTCAGAGAGGAGCCAGTGACAGCTTCAAAGACCGATTGAGTTACCTCGAATTTTGACAAATAGAATCCATCAACGTTAACAGTGCGAGCTGGGCGCTCTGACTTTTTGGCTGATGGATTATCTGCGCCCATCGTAAACTGCCCACCTTCGACAAGAACCATATCTTGATCGATTTTCTGAGCGAGAGAGTGTGGTGGGGTTGTTGCACACCCATTAATTATCAGCGTGACCGATATGGCTGAGACAAGGGAAATAATCTTACTTTTGGGATGCTTCATTCGGCAACTCCGTCAACGACTTTGATCAAAAAGTCTAGCAAGCAAAACCATAACAAACGGTTATACACACTATAACAAGCGCCGAGAATAATTGAACATTATCATCACCCTAGGCGATTAACTCGATGATTAGGTTTGACATCATTGGGGACAGGTTAGCAACTAAGAAGGTGATGAATGCACATAACTCAAGGGCCGCAGTTCAACGGAAAAGCATCTAAGCGTTTACATGTGATGGCAAAGCCCATTGGTGCTGCTTGCAACATCGATTGCACTTATTGTTATTACTTAAGCAAACAAGATTTGTTGGAATATAAGCAAGGGTGCTCGCCAATAATGGATGACGAAACCTTAGAGAGCTATATCCGCCAATACATAGAAGGGCAGAACACACCTGAAATTATCTTCTCTTGGCAAGGTGGAGAGCCAACCATGCTGGGGTTGGATTACTTCAAAAGAATTGTTGAATTACAAGATAAATACCGCCCTCATGGTATTACGATCTCTAATGATCTTCAGACTAATGGCACGCTTCTTAATGATGAGTGGTGCGAGTTTCTAAAAGCGAACCACTTTCTTGTCGGTTTAAGCATCGATGGCCCTGAGATGATGCACAACGCTTACCGAACAAATCGAGCGGGAAGAGGCACATTTAAACAAGTGATGAACGCCGTTGAGCTATTACATAAGCATGAAGTGAAGTTTGCAACGCTCACGTGTGTGAACAACTTGACCAGCCGAAACCCATTGGAAGTGTATCGCTTCTTACGAGATGAAGTACGTTCCCCTCAAATGCAGTTTATTCCGATTGTTGAGCAGAAAACTTTCAGAACAACAGCGCCACAAACTTGGAAGCCCAATGAGCAACTAATGCAAGGTGATAAACGTCTGATTCCCGGCCACAAGGATTCGGTTGTCGAGCCATTTTGTGTGGCGGATGAAGCATGGGGTAACTTCCTTATCGCGATATTCAATGAGTGGGTCGTGCATGATATTGGTAACGTTTTTGTACAGTATTTTGAAGCGAGTTTGGAAACATGGATGGGAAGAAAAAACCCACTATGCACGCTAGGTGAAATCTGTGGCAAAGGTTTAGCAATGGAACCAAACGGTGATGTCTTTGCGTGTGACCACTATGTTTACCCGGAATACAAGGTCGGAAATATTCACAGCGAAAAACTCGATACTCTCGCTTATAGCCCTGACCAGCAGAAATTCGGGTTTGCTAAAAGTCGTACACTGCCTCAGCAGTGTGTTAATTGCGATTACCAGTTTGCATGTTTTGGAGAATGCCCTAAAAACCGCTTTATTCGCACCAGAGAAGGTGAGCCCGGCCTCAACTATCTATGTGCAGGTTGGAAGAAGTTTTTTGCGCATGTCGACAAATCAATGGCGTACATTTTACGAGCGATGGGCAACCCTGTGGTACACGGCAAATACAGTGATAAGGCTTTGCACCTGAAAGCGTCTAATCGACCTGTTTTTGACATTAAGTTCTAAGATTCAACTGGTCCAGTTTTATAAAAGTAAGGTCTCATCAATGCACAAGATAACGCGTTTTACGAAGTCACTTTTAACGTTCACGATGAGTGTAGCGTTAAGCCAAGGCGCTTGGGCTCAAGATAAACCTCTGCTCAATTCAGATAAAGTTCCACCCGTTGAGATAGCATCTCAAGAAGAACCAATGACGCTAGCACAACAAGTCGAAAAGTTGTCTTATGATGCACAAAACAAAAAGTTGTCTTCAGAAAAGCGTATTGATGCTTTACGTGAACTGGCCAACTACCCCAGCCAAAACGCTTTGGTTGCCGTCGCTCGTGGTTTGAAAGATGCAGATGCTGGAATTCGTGAAGCGGCAATTGTAGGAGCTCAACCCTATATGATAGAGCACCGCTGGCGTCTGGTTTCCCCGTTGCTAAGTGATGACGATGCAATGGTTCGAATTACCGCAGCGATAAACTTGGTTCGAGATTACGCCAGTTTAAGTTCGGAGCAGCAACAGTCACTAGAAGGCGCGGTGACTGATTTAACATCCTACTTGTCGCAGAAAACTGACAACGTTTCTAGATTACTCCTTGCCGATGTATATCGTTGGCATCGAGAGTGGGACAAAGCGGCATTGATTTATCCAGAGCTAACCAAGCTGATGCCAAGTAACCCGCAAGTCTGGTTAAGCTATGCGGACAATTTTCGAGCGCAACAAAAAGATCGACAAGCTATCCAAGTACTTGATGAAGCAATCACACTTTTTCCTGATAACGCTGCTTTGCATTACTCGAAGTCATTGGCGCTAGTAAGACTTGGTGAGAAGCATGATGCCGCTAGCGAAATTGAAAAGGCCGCTAATATGGCGAAGAACAACAGTTATTTTTGGTACTTAAATGGTGTTCTGCAAGAAGAGTTAGATCTTAAAAAATCTGTGCACGCTTTTGAAAAAGCTTATTTGATCTCTGGCGCGCCGGAGCAGCTTTACGCAGTGTGTGATATCTACATTCGGTACGATAACCCCAAGTCTGAACAGTGTTTAGCGGAACTTAAGAAAGTGGCTCCGGATTACGTGATTGATGAGCTTAATCAGAAAAAGGGACGTCAAAGTACTTCAGAGCAGGTTGACGCCAGCTAACTCAACACTTTATCAGTAAGCTTCTTTAATTAAAGCGTGTTTCTAGTTACAAGGTCACTTTCTGGTGTCGTTACATATGTTGCTCTGAATTGCGCTTGTTAATCGTGAACTATACTTTCATTTGGATTTGCATCCCGTACCTCAATATAAGGAATTAAAATGGCTATAAAGTTAAAGGTGATTGTCCTTGCGACAAGTTTTGCTCTGTCTAGCTATAGCATTGCTGTTGATGTGCAAGATCCTCTGCCATCATGGAACAACACCGGTGCGAAGCAAGCTATTATGGCGTTTGTTACTAAAACGACGACTCAAGGCTCGGACGCTTATATTCCTGAAAGCCAAAGGATCGCTACGTTTGATAATGACGGGACGCTGTGGGCAGAAAAACCCGTTTATCTACAGCTGTTTTTTGCGATCGATAAAGTGAAAGAGATGGCCTCTGAGCATCCTGATTGGAAAACAACAGAACCTTTTGCTTCGGCAATAAAAGGTGACTTGGAGGGGGTTGGCAAGCAAGGCCTTGAAGGTGTGATGCAGCTTGTTATGGCGACTCACTCTGGAATGTCGACTGATCAGTTCCATCAAGAAGTGAAGGAGTGGATGAAAACGGCCGTTCATCCTACGACGGGAAAGCCATACACTGAAATGGTTTATCAACCGATGCTTGAGTTACTCGACTACTTGAGAGCAAATGACTACCAGACCTATATAATTTCTGGAGGTGGCATTGATTTCATGCGTGTTTGGGCACCAGAAGTGTACGGGATCCCAACGCAAAATATCGTTGGGACGACATTAAAAGCGGAGTATCAGGTTGTTGATGGAAAGCCAACGATTCAACGCTTGCCAGAAATTGATTTTGTGAATGATAAAGCGGTGAAGCCTGTCACGATCCAGAACTTCATTGGTAAGCGCCCGGTGATGGCATTTGGTAATTCTGACGGTGACTTACAAATGTTAGAGTGGACTAAAGCGGGGTCTGGCCCACGATTTTCAGCGATTATCCATCATACGGATGACAAGCGTGAATGGGCGTATGATAAAGACTCTCACGTGGGGAAATTAGACAAATCATTTAAAGTGGGTGAAGAGCAAGGTTGGTTGTTTGTCGATATGAAACAAGATTGGAATCAAGTTTTTAAAGAAGCCATGAAAAAGTAGCGACCCAGCTAACGTAAACATTACACCAAAAAATTTTGTGATAGGGGATGATGAGCAAAACGCTCTTCATCTCCTCAACTTAACAATTCTGTTTGGTATCAGCATAAGCAAATATTGCGTGCGTCCGTATTGGTTATTTGATTGCTGTGTGGCATTATTGCTTAAAACCACTTAAGTGAATTTAAGTAATGACGCAAGAAGAGCGATTGATAGAGCTCAGAGCCAAGCTAGAGCTACAAAACAAAATAACGTTATCGGAAGTTTGCGAGTATTTTGGCATCTCTCGAGATTCAGCGCGTCGAGACTTAGTCAAGTTGAGCCAACTACCGGGATTACAAAGAATCCGAGGTGGCGTCATGCTTGCCCCGATATCTTCCTCTACAGAGGCGTACTCCAGTCGAGCAATTAGCGACACTAAACATCGCCTCGCTCAAGCGTCCGCTAAGCTTGTGGATGAGCGTGACCACCTTGTTATTGATACCAGTACTATCTTATCTCTGCTCCCACTTTACGTAGAAAAAGCACGCTGTGAAGAAGATAAGCTCAACGTGGTCACCAACAGTATTGACGTACTAATCGCTGCTGAAAAAAGTGAATCAATGGACGTCCATTTCTTAGGTGGACACTTTGACCCCTACGCCAGAGCGATCTTGGGTGCACAAGCAGAACAGCAAATGAAGCAATATCATGTGAATAAGGCGTTTATTGGTGTGTGCGCGTTGTCATCCCGAGGGTTGACGACAAATAATGAGCTAGAAGCAAACATGAAACAAACCATGATAGAGCAAGCTCAACAAGTCATTGTCGTTTGTGAATCCCGCAAAATTGGAAGCGACAATTTTCACCATGTATGTGATTTGTCAAAGATCGACATCGTTATTACCGATCATGCTCCTCAATCAGATTTTCAACAACTTCTCGACCACAATGATATTGAATGTATTGTTGTTTCACCGAAATAAGGAATCTTAGTATGGCTTACGATCCCGTAAAGACCGCCGTGATTGGTTACGGATATTCAGCAAAAACTTTCCACTTACCCTTCATTAAAGCACTGCCAAACTTGACGTTGAGCGCAATAAGTTCTCGTCAACAGGAAGCGGTCCAAAATGATTGGCCAGATGCTCAGTGGTTTGCTGATGCCAATACTTTACTCGATGACAGTGACGCTGAGCTTGTGATCATCACTGCGCCAAATGACGTGCACTACGAGCTCGCAAAGCGCGCGTTGAACAATGGGAAACATGTCATTGTCGAAAAACCGTTTGTAACGCGCATAGAAGATGGGAATGAGTTGATCGCCTTATCAGAAGAAAAAGGATTGGTTCTGAGCGTTTTTCATAATAGGCGTTGGGATGGCGATTTTATCACCGTTAAATCGCTTATCGAACAAGGTAAGTTAGGTGATGTGAGGCTGTTTGAGTCGCACTTTGATCGCTACCGTCCTGAAGTTCGTCAACGCTGGCGAGAGCAGGCTCAAGATGGCGGTGGTATTTTATTCGATCTTGCTCCCCATCTTCTCGATCAGGCCTTGGTGTTATTTGGTTTGCCAGATGCGATAGACGCACAGTGTCGAATGATGCGTCCGGGCGCGACGACGATTGATTACTACAACTTAGTGCTTCATTACCCAGACCATATTGTGCATTTACATTCAAACTTATACAGCCCAGAACCAAACCTGCGTTATAAAGTATTGGGTACTGAGGCTAAATATGAAAAGTTCGGATTAGATCCTCAAGAAGGTTACTTAAAAGAAGGCCGATTACCGGAGAACGATGCTTGGTCAGAAGAGGACGAGGCGTTATACGGTGTCCGCTACGACGAAGACGGTGCGCAAACTATCAAAACGGAGAGAGGTGCGTATCAAGCTTATTTTGTTGGTGTGGCGGACGCAATTCGCCTGGGTGCTGATAACCCGGTTCCTGCCGTTCAAGCAGTACAGAATATCGCTCTGATTGAGATGGCATTGGAAAGCAGTAAAACGGGTAAAACGATTCAGGTGAAATCATGAGCTTAACGCTTGAGCTCGTCGCTCAACAAGAGCATGAGCTTCAATTGAAAGAGTTTAACCATCAAGTTGCGTGGTCTATTGGTTTAGCTTTAAAAGAAGCGGCGGAAGCCTGTGACGCGGCTGTGGCTATTGAGGTCTACGGTTTTGGACAAACGCTATTTCAATACGCGATGACAGGAACGTGCGCTGACCATTTGGATTGGGTTCGTAGAAAGCGAAACTCAGTATTGAGATATGGTCGCAGCTCTTACTACCTCTCGCTATACAATAAGCAAAAGCAGCGTGATTTTGAAAATCAGTCACATCTCGATGCGCGTGAGTATTGTGCTCATGGCGGCGCGTTCCCAATTCGAATCTTGGGTTCTGGTTTAATTGGTGTTGTGACGGTATCGGGTTTACCGCAGTTAGATGATCATCAGCTTGTTGTCGATGTATTAAAGGCAATGGTAATGACCAGCACAGAGCTTGCTTAAAGTTGTGCGATATTACAGTGGCACGGCATTTATTTTGTGTCACTGAATTCTCTTATTAGCTCATTTTGTGTTCTATTATGTGAAAAAATATTTAACACTGCTCCCAACTTCCTACCTGAAAATTAAATCAATTTCATATAACCTATACGCTCATTCATACAAAAAGCCATCGAAGCTGGCAGTTGGCAAATGTCCTTTAGAAGAAAAGAAAAACTTAATCTTAGAAACCTTATTGTAATCTTGTGTGTTTTCAGTGTGCTTGTCACTTTGATCAATGCGTTTTATTCGATCTATCGAGTGCAACGAGATCTCATCATCAATAACACGTTAGAGTCCAACCGCGTTTATGCGCAAAAAATGTCAGAAATGACGGACTCTTTCATAGAAAGCTCAATGTCGCAGCTAAAATACAGTGCGAACTTGCTAAAAGATAAGATGCACGATGCTCAGTTTCTTGACGAAGAGGCGGAGAGGCTGAGAAAGCAAACCAAATCATTCAACTCTGTGGTTGTCGTTAATGCGAAAGGCGTCATTATTTCTGTATCACCAGAGACACTTCAGGTGAAAGGTGTAAAGCTCGTTGGTGAAAGAAAACGTCAATCTTTAAATGCTCAAGCGCCCTTTGTCACTGAGCCATTTATCTCACCCGCAGGAAATTATCTGTTAACGATCTCATACCCTATATTTTCTCAGTCCAATGAATATTTAGGCTATATCGGCGGTACTATCTATTTAGAGAAGGACAATATTCTTGCGGAATTACTTAGCCAGCATGCTTACAAAGATGGCTCTTTCCTTTACGTTGTGGACGAAAGCAATACGCTGATCTACCACCCAGATAAATCGCGGGTTGGTGAAGTGATCAACGATAATATGGCAATTAACGCCGTGACAATGGGTCAGCGTGGTAACAAAGAAATTGTGAACTCTCGCGGTGTTGAAATGCTAGCAGGGTATGCACCAGTTGAATCATCAGGGTGGGGAATTGTCGCTCAGCGCCCGAAATCAATGACGTTAATGGTGCTAGATGAGCAGATGTGGAGTGTATTTTTCAAATCGATTCCAATTGGTTTATTAACTCTGCTGTTGATCTGGTTCTTCTCTCTACTTATTTCAAGACCATTATGGCAATTGGCTGGCGCTGTTCGAGGAGTAGAAGAGCACTCCTCATCCATCGATGATTTGAAGCTGGTTAAGTCTTGGTATTTTGAGGCTTCACATTTGAAGCTCAGTTTTCTCAAGGCGTTTGGTATCGTTTCAAAAACCATTGATAAGCTGCAACTGGATACGCTAACAGACGCGATGACTGGGTTGTTAAATCGACGCGGCTTAGACAAAGTTCTAGGCTTGTTTAAGCAAGAAAACACCGCTTTTTCTATTTTAGCTTTGGATATTGATCACTTTAAGAGCGTCAATGATAACTATGGTCATGATGTGGGTGACAATCTACTCAAAGAATTCGCTCAGTTGATGAAAGAGCAAGCCCGAGCGAATGATCATCTTTGCCGTTCCGGTGGGGAAGAGTTCATGATGTTCCTTGAAGCGACGGATGTCCATCACGCGGTTGATGTCGCTGAGCGGATTAGGCATAACGTAGAAAAACACGATTTCCTGGTCGTTGGTAAGGTAACGGTATCACTTGGTGTTTCTCACTGGAAAGGCAACGATATGCCAATTGAAGCGGTAATGAAAGACGCTGACAACGCTCTGTATAAAGCAAAGCGCAACGGAAGAAACAGAACCGAGTTGGGTGAAGACGCACAATAGGTATAGTGCTATGCGCTGAACGTAAAACGCGCCAGTTACCAAGCTTTTGTTTTACTCGTTGGCGTAGCCGCTACCAATTGCTCTAAATGGCAAGTCGAGTTCTAACTCTGGAATTTGCTTGCCCACCCAAGCCGGGAATGTATTGCTATTTGGTCCTGGAAACAACGTGTATTCTTCAGCCCAAGGGTATTGGTTGATAACGCTTTGTATTTTTGGGATAAGTTTATCGGCTTTTTCACCTTGTATTGAGAGTATTTTTTCTGGCTTCGCACCGTACCAGTAGCGATCTGGTGTGCCCGTTTGGTATTGATACAGAGCGGGTTGTCCACGATTCACGCGCCACCCGACCACTTCATACACGGTATATTCGTTCGCATTTTCAGGCTTTATCGCAAACCAAGTGTGCACCGCAAACCAGCCTCGCCAACCAAATGCATCTGCGGCATAAAACTCAATTACGGCATGTTTCACATTGGAAGGGTCAGGCGCGATACCGGCAGGCTCTCTGCTTGCGGTACGCCAATCTCCTTGAGTGCATCCACCCATCAAAGCTGCGATTGATATCAAGCCAACTTTTAATAGATGAGTAAAACTGAGAGAGTTTTTCATTGATCGCTCCTAGACCAACCGATGTTGGAAATGCTTTATTGATTTTAGCTATAAAATAGGTGCAAGCCTTATTGTTAAAACTTCCCTTCGTTAAAAAGAAGGGAAGGCTAGTGCCACAATATCGGATCATACGTGATAATGAGATGAGTAGATTTGTAACATGTGGTATAGAAAATATTGTCTTTCTCTATTAACTTGCTTAGTTGCGTATGAAAAAGTAAGAGCTTGTACGTATATTGCTTACACTATTTATTACTTTTAAATTCAATAAAAACAATTGCTTGGGTGTTGTTGGGGGCGATTAAATAGGCTGGTTTATCCTCAGATGTATTGTGATTTCCCCATTTTTAGCGGAATTTCATCGTACATCCTTTTACTGTATTTAGAGACTTGCGTACACCTGTGGCACAATAGGCGATTATTGAGGAGTGCTGTTTGGTAATGCAAATGGCAGAAAAATAACTAGAAATTGAATAACCAATGTTTAAATCAAAAAGTATACTTGCATTATGCATGTTCGCATTTAGCTGTTTTGCCAATCAAGATAGTGAACCAACGTCCGTTGTACTGAACTATGGTGACTCTTCACTCAGCGCTGATATTCAAGCAAATCGAAAATTTCATGTGGTCCAAGATAATGAAAGTGAGCATGTGGAGTTTTCTGGAGGAGTCGCGAAGGAATATTCCGATTACATTGTTAATATACATATCATCAGAAAAAGCAAAATACGCAGATCAAGTCGAGAGCTGAATACCACCGTATTGATGAACAGCGATCAGCTTGAAAAGCCTTTAGTGGTTGGTATTGAAAATGATGAGTTCACCAGTATTACTTTGCGTTAATACTTGGTATTTATCGAATAGGAATGGTTGAACCGATGCTCTCAATACGTCGCTATCGCACAGAGGATGCTCCAATATTGTGGACACTTTTTTACCACACTGTACGAGTCATTAATCGTCGCGATTATACCGAATCACAAGTCTCAGCTTGGGCCCCATCAGATTTTGATCTCAATTCATGGCAACGCACAATGGATGCTATTCAACCCTATATCGCGGAAATAGAAGGGCAGATCGTTGGCTATTGTGATTTGCAAAGTGACGGCTTGATTGACCATTTCTTTTGTCACCATGAATATCAAGGCCAAGGTATTGGTCGTGATTTGATGTCTTTTCTATTTTCACAGGCGAAAGTAAAGGGGATAGAGCGACTGTACTCTGAAGTGAGTATCACTGCCCGGCCTTTCTACGAGAAAATGGGGTTCACAGTTAAGGTTCAGCAATGTGCTGAAGTTAGGGGAGAAATCTTAACTAACTTTATGATGGAAAAGTATATTTCATTGAAATCGTGAGCATTTAGTGAGCTTGAACACAGATATAAAATGTTTTCCAATGTGAAAACAAGTTCATTGATCTCGCACCAAAGTTTTGTTTGAAAACAGTGTGCATAATCTTCTCTGGAACAAGCCATTACTGCATTTTTCGTCTCTGAAGGCTTAGTCAGAGCCTAAAAGCTTCGGTATTGCGGTGGGTAATGGCGTTCCAAACGCCAAACGTGTCTGGCTAACCATCTCAGGAAGAGAAGTAGTACTATGCGCCCTTATCTCAAATACATTATTCCAACATTGATACCATTGCTTATTTGGTTAATGCCCCTCTCTGCATTCCCATTTGATGGCATTACTATCGTCCAGCAGAGAGTGATCGCAATCTTCTTGCTTGCTGCACTCTGTTGGGTGTTTGAACCCATTCCAATCTACGCCACTTCGGTCGTTATCATTGTGCTCGAACTATTGCTTGTTTCGAATAAAAGCATCGTACTTTTTCGCTTGCAAGAAGGGCAGCCACATTTTGGTGAGCTGTTGCAATATAACGAGATAATGGCGACTTTCGCTAGCCCGATTATTATGCTGTTTCTCGGCGGGTTCTTCTTAGCTATGGCGGCGACAAAGTACAGGCTGGATGTCAACTTAGCGCGCGTGTTGCTAAAACCATTTGGGCAAAACCCAAAGTTCGTTATGTTGGGTTTGATGTTGATCACCGCTGTCTTTTCCATGTTTATGTCAAACACCGCAACAACAGCGATGATGTTGTCGATTCTAACCCCTGTGATTGCGGTATTTGGACCTAAAGATCCCGGTCGAATTGCGTTTGCCTTGTGTATTCCTGTTGCCGCCAACATTGGTGGTATTGGTACACCAATCGGCACGCCCCCGAATGCTATCGCGCTGAAATATTTGGTTGGTGATAACTTAATTACGTTTGGTGAATGGATGGTCTTTGGCGTGCCATTCGTCATTGTGATGATGGCGCTAGCGTGGTTTCTGATTGGCTTTTTGTATAAAGCCGAGCAAACCACCATTGATCTGAATATTAAGAGCAAGTTTTTGAAAACACCAAAAGCGATGATTGTCTATGTCACCTTCGCAGGTACGATTATTCTCTGGTTGATGGGGTCAGCACATGGGATGAACTCTTACACAGTGGCATTAATTCCGGTCGCGGTATTCTCATTGACGGGCATTATCAACAAGGAAGATTTGAAGAAAATTTCTTGGGACGTACTTTGGTTGGTGTCAGGTGGTATCGCTCTGGGTCTTGCTCTGGATAAAACAGGGCTTGCGAAGCTGGTGGTACACAGTATTCCGTTTGATCAGTTCTCGCCATATGTGGTCTTGTTTGGTGCGGCGTTCTTGTGCTTGTTAATGGCAAACTTTATGTCGCATACGGCCACTGCAAACTTACTTATGCCGATTATGGCTGCGCTAGGTACCTCGATGACTTCGTTAACGCCATTGGGTGGAGAAGTGACGCTGATCTTAGTCGTGACATTTGCCGCGTCGCTCGGTATGTCGTTACCAATCAGTACGCCACCAAACGCGTTAGCTCATGCTACTGGGCATGTCGAAAGCAGCCAAATGGCTCGTATCGGTGCAGTTCTGGGCGTGATTGGTGTATTACTTAGTTTTGTTATGGTTTGGATTTTACATACCGTTGGGCATATTGGGTAACCCATGTACGAAACGAAACTAGATGCGTTAGTACAACGCTATTTTAACCATCTTGAACGCCGATTAACGGTTTTATCCGGATCGGTGCTTATTGAGCAAGCTGGCTACAACGATCGGTTGTACTACGTGCTTTCAGGAGAGTTGGCTGGCTATTATGCGGAAGACGACAAGAAGCCAATTCAGGTATTTTCTGCGTCTCAAGGTGCGTTTATTGGCGTACATAGTTTCTTTTCTGGTACATGGACGGCCTCTTCGACAGTTATTGCTCAAACTGATGTTGAACTGGCTTGGATACAGCGTGATACGCCCGCGGTGGAAGAGGCGACATACGGACCATTGACGACACAATTTATGCCTGTGATGGTGAACGAGTTATCTCGGCGTCAACGGCGTGCAATGCAAGAGGCCTTGGCTAAAGAAAAAGCGTTACAAAAGCTGCATACCGCAGAGCAAATGACAACGTTAGGACAGCTTGCCGCGGGTATTGCTCATGAGTTGAACAATGCTATTGGTGTGGTAAGCAGTAAATCTGAGCGACTCGAGTCGGTCATCATGGAATTGCTTGAAGAAGTTCATCCGGAAGCGAGTCAGTTTTTTGATTTTGGTTTGATGCAAGGACAGAAAGTCTCTTCCAGCGAAGCGAGAAAGCGGGGGCGTCACTTCGAAAAATATTACGGCTTACCTAAGGATCTCGCGCGTGATCTCGCACGTGCCGTTCCAAATAATTTCCTGTCGGAGCATTGGTTAAAAAGACCCGAAGAAGCGATACGTTTCTGGCAAATGGGGCGAGACCTTCATGATTTGCGTATTGCCTCTAAACATACTGTTGGCATTGTACGTTCAGTGAAACAATTGGGGCGTACGGATATCGACTTGGATGAAGCGTTTAATATTAATGACTCAATCAATCGAGCGCTGGCCCTATTGCAAAGTGACTTAAGACGCGTGAGCGTACGTTTTAGCCCAGCGGAGTTGCCGGACTTTGTCGGCTCTCAAACCGAACTCGTCCAAGTTTGGGTCAATATTTTAAAGAATGCGTGTGATGCACTTGGTCAAACCGAAGATCCGGGGATCGAAATACATACTCGAGAGAGTAAGGGGAAAATTTTGGTCACGATTGCTAACAACGGACCAGAAATCGATGAAGCGACACGCAGAAAAATTTTCCGGCCAAACTTCACCACTAAAAAGGGTGGGTTGTCGTTTGGTTTAGGATTAGGGCTGTCGATTGTGAAACGCATTATCGCCGGATATAACGGCTCTATTGTGGTAAAGAGCGACAGTGAAAAAACAATTTTTAGAATCAAGTTACCAGTAGAGGGTGAACATGGAGAAGCTTAATGTAATTTGCGTTGATGACCAACGAGAGGTATTAAGCGCGGTTCTACAAGATTTAGAGCCGTTACATCAGTGGTTGAATATCGAAGACTGCGAATCCGCAGGTGAGGTTCTAGAACTGATGGATGAGCTTGATGCAGAAGGCGAGATGATCGCATTAATAATTTCCGATCATGTCATGCCAGGTAAAACAGGAGTGGAACTACTGACAGAGGTATCACAAGACAGTCGTTTTGTTCGCACACGTAAAGTGCTTCTGACGGGGCAGGCGACGCACACGGATACCATTAATGCGATTAACTCCGCAGGTATTGATCGCTACTTTGAGAAGCCATGGCAAGCGAGCCAATTGATTGAGTGCGTTAGAAACTTGGTGACTCAATATATCTTTGATATGGGCTTAGATTACACTCAATATCATGAACACTTAGATCAGAGTGTTGTTTTTGAGCGCCTACGTTAATCAAGGCTCTCTAAGGTTGTTTTCGTCACGGCCAGTTAGTGTCTGAAATTTACTGTGAGTAGTTCAGCATGCTTAACGTGGCCGTGCGGAATAGCGTTAATTCTGGGATTATTTCGCCGAAGAACGGTTTAGCTCAATGAATAGCGACTGGCACTGGCAACAGAGAGTGGTTTAGAGAACCAATAACCTTGCAAATAATCGACGCCCATCTCGGAAAAGAAGTCACACATTTTTGCGTCTTCGATGCCTTCTATCACCACTTCAATATTATTTTCCTGACACATAGTGATAAGAAACTTCAAATACTCTTGAGAAGAGCGATTGGTCAGTGTCTTCCATGCCATCGACTTATCAATTTTGATTTGTGTCATCGGCAAGTCGAAGAAGCTATTTAATGAACTGTAACCAGAGCCAAAGTCATCGAGCGAGAGTGCAAAACCTAACTCCCTGAGCGTGCTTAGGGGGGCAATAGCCGTCTGATTATTATCCAAAATAAACGTTTCTGTCAGTTCCAAAACAATGGACTCGGGGTCAACGCCTGCTTCATCCGCCATGGCTTTAATTCGCGTAGGGAATTCGCTGTTCATCAACTGAAGTACAGAAACGTTCACGTTAACACGAACTTGGTTTTGGTAACGTTCGCGGTAGTTTTTGATGAATTCACATGCTTTGGCAAATACTTGATATCCCAGTTCGACGATCAATCCTTTGTTCTCTGCTACAGGGATAAACTCGTCGGGATAAATTTCGCCAAACTCTTTGCTACGCCAGCGAACTAGCGATTCGAAGCTCACCACTTTTGAGCTTTTGGCGTCAATAATTGGCTGAAACTTAACACTTAATGTCTGCTTTTCTAGCGCACTTTTAAGACCTTGCTCGATAAAGAAGTAGCGATCAACGGCATGCTGCGTCTTCTCACTGTAGACCGCGACGCGGTCTCTATTTTGTTCGCTCGCGTACTGACAAGTTCTTGCCGCTTTACGTAAAATCTCCTCTGCGGAGTGACTAGGGTCAATACAAGGATACAAACCAATGCTAATGTTGCTACCTAGGTATTGGCCTTCTTCAATCACCGCTTCATGGTAGGTTTGTTTTAAACTTTCAGCGTAACTCTGTAGCGCTTCTATTGAGCACTCATCGTGAATCAAAATCGCAAAGTCATCATCATGCACGCGATACACCGAGCTGTTTGGAGAGGGCAAGTGGCTGAGAGTTTGTAGCAACTTCTCTACTAATCCATCGACCAGTTCGCTGCCATATTGATTCAAGTAAGATTTGATGTCTTCGATCTGAATATAACAAATAGACGCGCAAGAATCGGTGGTACGTACACTGTCTTCGATATCCAGCAAGAGATGGGCGCGGTTAGCCATGCCTGACGCGTTGTCATGAAATGCGACTTGATGGATGTAACTTTCCATCAGCTTACGCTCAGAAATATCGCGATGGCTGCCAACCATGTAATGGCCGTGTTCTGTTTCTTTGGTCATGGCTACGCCTTCTATCCAGACGTATTGTCCGTTGGGTTTACGAACTCGGTAAGTGGTTGTAACCCTCGTATTGTTGGTCGTGATGTGCGCATCGACCCTTGTGGACAGCCTTTCTCGATCAAGAGGATGAACAAGTTCTAACCACTGCTCTAAACTGATTCGGCCAGCGTTAATACCGAGCTGTTCATAGAAGCCTTTGTTGTAAAATACCATGGTACCAAACTCATCCATGTAGAAGAGGCCTTCGTTAAATACGTCGAAGATATGAATGAATCGTTCTTCAACGATTTTCAGGAACTCTCGGTCACTATCTGAGGCTTGTTGGTCAAATATGGTGGTCAAGATATTTCCTCCTCGAGCGTTTTAGCATCAGAGATGAGTGTGGGGGTTTGATAACATAGAGTTGATCTGTTGGCGTACATTACAATCACAAAAGTATCAGTTCAAATTGTTTGGCTATCATTTTATGCGCTACTAGGTTAATAACATACTAAGATTAGGCGGCTAATCATCGACATTTATAAAAAATAGTCAACAGTAAAAATCATTTATAAAATACAGTTATTGATGCTGTCCGCAATCTATAAATATTTATGAATAATTATCCTCAAGTTATTTTAAGACGTGTCGGTTAGAGGTTCTGCTCTTGAGTGTCATATCCGTATATTTGCTAGGTTAAAGACCATAATAACAAAAAGGGCTTAGTGATCGCGATGGGTTATTAATTGACAGGATGCTCATTAATAGTAATCAATTCTAATTTATTATCACGCCAATTAATCAAATCTCTTATAATACTGCCGTTAATATCGAGTAAGCTTTCTTTTTATGCAGTACGATCCAAAAAATTCAATCAAAATTGCGCTCGCTGATGTCGGCGTTGGTATGTTTGTTACCGCGATAGAGCACAACAAGCGCGTAAATTTAGCCAATGCAGGGCGGATATCTAGCCCAGAGGGCATTAAGAAGCTTACCGCGAGCGGCGTGAAGTATGTTTGGGTAGATCAAACATTATCTTCTCAGAAGTGTGTCTTTAAGCCTGTGGATGAATCCATTGTTGCCGTAGAAGAAGAGCGAGAGCCCAAGCCCTCTGACTTTTCGAAGGTTCAACGCGCTTATCGCTCGAGAGACGTTCAACATAAACGAGCCAAAAAGCTAATTGCGGAAGCAAAAGATCTGGCGCAGAAACTATTGAATCAAACTTTTGAAGGCAAAATCATTGAAGTTGATGAGGTAGAAGCTTGGGCTGATGATGTCATTGAAAGCGTTTTTATCGACTCAGATGCGTTGCAATGTGTTTCTGCACTCCGAAAAAAAGACTCCTACTTGTTGGAACACTCCGTCAATGTGGCTTGCCTTTTAGTGTCATTTGGTAAGTACTTGGGGTTAGATAAGCAGACATTAAAGCAGCTCGCTATTGGTGGCATCATTCATGATGTAGGTAAAATTAAAGTTGATGACAAGATTTTGCATAAACCAGCAAAGCTAACACCTGAAGAGTTTGAACACATGAAGCTACATCAAGTGTTCGCTGGTGAGATTATTCTCCATGTAAAGGGCCTTAGTGATGTGAGTCGCGATGTCTGTTTGATGCATCATGAGAAGTTAGATGGCAATGGCTACCCTAGAGGCTTGAAGGGCGATGAGATTCCGATTCACGGCCGCATGAGTTGTATTGTTGATATTTACGATGCGTTGACGGCCGATCGCTGCTACAAAAAAGGCATGAGCTCAGCAGAAGCGTTTAAAATCTTGTTGAGTTTAACGCCATTTCATTTAGATGCAGACCTAGTCTACAAGTTCATTAATTGCGTTGGGATGTACCCAGTGGGCTCTATTGTTGAGTTGAGTGATGGGCGTGTTGGTATTGTTTGGTCCTCAAATGACTCTCAAGCTTTAAAGCCAGAAGTGAAGTGTTTTTACTCACGCAAATATCAGCGTTATATCGATGTGGCGATGGTCGATTTGAAAAATAGCCTACACAAAATAGAAAGAGCAGTCGCTCCGTCATCGTTAGAAATCGATCCCAAGCCTTTTTATGATTAAGAAAAATAAACATGCTTTACAACCTTGCATGCAGAGCGTATTTTTATTGCATAACTATCTATTAATGGTTTCTAAATTATGTAGGGACTAGGTGGTTATTAAAGAATCGAGTTTCATGGATGGAAACCGAGTTAGGAATATCTCAATAAAGATTGAGGTATAACCCTCTACTTTTTGCGGGAAGGGATGCCAATGCAAATTGATACATGGATTTTTTACACCCTGGCCATTTTGGTGCTTACTGCATCGCCTGGACCAAGCTCATTGCTGTGTTTAAGTAAAGGTGTGAGTAGTGGGTTTCGTATTGCCCTCATGACTGCGCTAGGCAGTTTATCAGCGATCACTATTATACTAACGCTTTCTTTTACCGGGTTAGGAGTTGTGATTGCCTCATCTGAGCTGGTCTTCAATATCATCAAATGGTGTGGTGCCGCTTATTTAATTTGGTTAGGCATTCAAGCGCTGCGCTCTTCTCAAACGGATTTTAACAAAACGGCAGCCGTCCAAAGCTCCTCGAATGCGCTCAGCGCGTTCACCAGTGGTTTTATTGTTGGCGCTAGTAACCCGAAAGCGATTGTCTTTTTTACCGCTTTGTTTCCTCAGTTCATTGATCCCTCTGCGCCTTTGTTGGCTCAATACGCGATTTTTGCATCTACATTTGTGGTGTTTGAGCTAAGTTGGCTAACATTTTATGCATTATTAGGTGTAAAAGCTTCAGGCTGGCTGTTTGTCGCTGGAAGAGCCAAGTTGTTCAATCGCCTGACTGGCGGAGTATTTATTAGCGCGGGCGTCATGTTGTCGACGGCCAATCGATGAGAAAGCGCGTGTTCGGTGCATGGTTGGATTATTTCAATTGCGTAAGTTGCAATAACCTAATTTAGCGTTAGCTTATTTCCATTATGGAAATAGACGTTTTGTTTATTTTCATTAGTGGCAACAGGTAAGCCGGAGTAAAATCACGTTACTCTTTAGGGGTAGAATCCATGTTTTATCTTGTGGGTTTGTGGTTACTTTTTCAGGGACATCTCAGATGAAAAGCCTTTCTGAACTACAACAACGTTTTCTAGACATTGCGACTGATGTTCGTCTTTCTCCAAAACAAAAGTCGAACTTTTTGGCCTTGGAGGCGGAAGCATGTATTCCTTACATGTCGATTTCCCCATCGCTAAGACAAGCAATGGATGAAGGAATAATCTGTGATATGTTTGAAGGCCATGCACCTTTCAAACCACGCTATGTGCTGCCTGATTACGCTAAGTTCCTATCGCAAGGCTCTGAGTATCTAGAGTTGCTTCCAGCTGACGATTTCGATGATGCGCTGAATATGCTCACCATCATTTACCATCATGTTCCATCGGTAACGAATATTCCGGTGTATTTAGGTCAGTTGGATGATGTCTTGCTGCCTTACATAGGCGACCTAACAGAGAATCAAATTTACAAAAAGTTAAAACATTTTTGGATCATGTTGGATCGCACATTGCCAGATGCGTTTATGCACGTGAATGTCGGACCGACAGACAACATTATTTGTCGCACTATTTTAAAAGTGGACGCCGAGCTCAAGCAGATTGCGCCAAATCTTACGTTCATGTACGACGAGTCGGTCACGCCTGATGATTTACTTCGTCAAGCGACGCAGAATATTTGCGAGTGTAGTAAGCCTCATATTGCCAATTACCCTGTGCACTCGAAAGCCTACAGCGGTTCACGTTTTGGTATTGTAAGTTGCTACAATTCACTGCCACTGGCTGGTGGTTCAAACACGCTGGTGCGAATGAACCTAAAAGGAGTCGCAGAACGAGCATCGGATTGTAACGACTTCTTAAACAGTGTTTTACCTCTATACCATCAATTAATGGTTGAGTTGATGGACGCTAGAAGTACGCACTTGCATGAAAAGTCCAATTTCTTTCAAGGATTTTTGACGCAAGAAGGGTTGATTGAAGAGTCCCGTTTCGCACCAATGTATGGCATTTATGGTATGGCAGAAGCGGTGAATCTTTTGTTCGAAAAAGAAGGCCAAACGGGGCAGTACGGAAAAGATGAACGTGCGAATGCCTTTGCTCATGATGTTTCAGCCACACTGGCGAAACTAGTGGAGTCAACCCCAGTGAAATATGGTTTGGATGGCAAAGCGCTCTTACATGCTCAAGGTGGTATTAGCTTAGATCTTGGCGTTACGCCAGGTGTGCGTCTTCCTTATGGCACGGAGCCTGACCCTGTCACTTATGTACAAGCAACAGCTGAGCATCACCAGTATTATCGTGCAGGTATCAGCGATATTTTGACGATTGATGAAACGGTGAAATCAAACCCAGAAGCGATGTTCAATTTGTGCAAAGGGGCGTTAAATGCTGGTTATCGTGAGTTTACCGCGAATGTGGCCTCAAATGATTTGATTCGCGTTACGGGATACATGGTCAAACTTTCTGATATCGCAAAATATGATGCAGAAGGTTCGAGAACCAATACGACGTTTCTGGGAGCAGAGGCGGCAAGAAATACTGGGATTTTAGAACGCTCACCACGTGTGGTGAGTCATGAAATGACACCGACCTACACGCAGGCGTAAAGGTCGGTTTAGGAAAGAACAAGATGTCTAGACGAAGTGGAAGCCTTTTGGCAAAAGTCACTCGTATCCTTCCTTTCTCTTGTGTTGATGGGCCAGGAAATCGTCTAGTCATCTTTCTACAGGGTTGTAACTATCAGTGTTTGAACTGTCATAACCCTCATACAATAAACCATTGTAATCACTGTGGTGATTGTGTGAGTGAGTGCCCGGCAGACGCACTGAAGTTCGACGAAAACAACAACGTTGTTTGGCTTAAAGAGGAGTGCACCCACTGCGATCATTGTATAGAGATATGTCAGAACCAATCTAATCCAAAAATTACTGACTACTCTGTGGTAACAATGCTCGATTTGATACGCAAACATCGCTTTTTCATCAGTGGTGTTACAGTATCCGGTGGGGAATCTACCTTACAACTTCCTTTCATTATTGAGCTGTTTAAAGGGATGAAGCAAGATCCTGAGCTACAGCACCTTTCTTGTTTCATCGACAGCAATGGCTCTTTATCAGTGACAGGTTGGCAGCGTGTGCTTCCTTTTCTGGACGGTGCGATGATCGATTTGAAATCGTGGCAGACAGAGACGCACCAGTGGCTAACTGGGCGTGATAATCACCGTGTATTCAAAACGCTTCAGTATCTTGCAAAGCATGAAAAATTGTATGAAGTTCGGTTACTGCATATTCCAGGGAAAAGTGATTTAGATATAGAAATCGTAGCGATTGGGCGCTATTTGAGTACTTTGCCTGAATCGGTGCTTATCCGTTTAAATGCATTTCAACATCACGGAGTCATGGGGGAGGCGCTAACTTGGGATGCGTGCTCTCGCCATGATATCGAACGCTTAAAATCAGAACTTTTACGTTACGTGAGTAACCCCATCGCAGTGCCGACTGTACTCACGTAATGCAGTTTTGATTCGTTATCTTACTCACGCATCGCACGCGTCTAGCATGGCACAGGCATCGAGCAATTGTTTTTGTAGCCATTTTAAAGCCGGATCGTTCAAGCTCGCTTTGTTCCAAACGAGGCTGTAGGCTACCTGTCCATAATCGAATGGAAGGGATTGTTCAACCAAGCCTTTTGCTTGCATGGCCGCCCTTGCCCAAAGTTTGGAACAGGTGAACAAGTAATCTGAGTGCTGACACATCACCGCAGCTGAACCAAAATCCGCTACACGCATAGCCATGTTTCGCTTCGAGTGCCTTTGTGTGAGGTTCTGCTCGAAATAAGGTTGTGAGAGATCTTTATCATGAATCCCAATGTGTCTTGCACAGAGGTAGCTTTCAATAGACAAAGGCTGATTAGAGAGTGGATTTGATGGTCCCATTAAACAAACCATTTCGTCTTTCAGAATGGTTTGCCATACCAAGTCTTTGTTTTGCGTGGGCGGCTGACTAAGATCGTGTGGAAGCAGCAAAAAGTCCACTTGGCCTCTTACCAACGCATCGAAACTCATTTCCTCTTTTGCATGCACATTCAAATGTGCGTGATTGCCGAGTTGCTGAGATAAATGCTGTAGAACTGGCGCAAAAAGCTCAAACGAACTTTCGCGCATAGCTAATGAGAAACTGCCCTGATAGTAAGCTGGATTAAATGAGCCCTGATGTAATAATCCATTCATGCTAGAGAGTATGCCATGGATCGAGGGGCCAATGTGCAGCGCAAATGCCGTTGGTACCAAGCGAGTACCATCGCGATAGAAAAGGTCATCTTTCAGCGTTTCACGTAATTGCCCAAGTGTTTTACTGACGCTCGAAGGTGTTACACACAGGCGCTCTGCGGCAAGCGTAACACTGTGAGTGGTTAACAACATATGCAATACAGTGAGATGTTTTAGGCTAATGCGTGAAAGAGCAATGTAGTCCATAAATAGCATGGTTTCTTATGATTTTTGGCAGTATATCAGGATGAAACAAATTTTTACTATTGTTTATCTCGTAAATGAGCATCTTTCGCTTTGAGCTCAATGTATTTAACGTGTTGCGTAAAAATAATTTGAGCTTTGTACGATTAAAGAACTCTCTTGGATTTGTTAGGTCTTTGGCGTTTTTCTTTCTTCAATTTTAGAATTTCTCTTTTATTTATCTTTCTAGTGCGAGGGCTGAATAGTTTGTGTACGAATGAAAAGCCGTCATTACCTATTAAAAATAGCCATTGTGTTGTTGATTGTTTGGTGATTTACTCAAGATCCTTAAGTAACAGAGGTATAAATAATTAATGGACGACCCCTTTAGTCGACAGAACCCTTCACCGTATGTCTTCCCATCACTGGAGGCGTACTCATGTTAGAACTTTTCATGCAACCAGAGGCTTGGGCGATTTTTGCCACTTTGTTTGCGCTTGAAGTTGTCTTAGGCGTTGATAACGTCGTTTTTATCTCCGTCCTATGTGAAAGATTGCCACTGCATCAACGTAAACTGGCAAGAAACCTTGGTATCGGCCTTGCTGTTATTGCTCGTATTGCATTGGTTTTTTCTATCTCTTGGATTATGCAGTTGACTCAACCACTGTTTTCCGTCGTAAACCAAGCGTTTACCGGAAGAGACGTGATCATGATCGCGGGTGGTGCATTCCTATTGGCAAAAAGCCTGAAAGAGTTGTGGAGCTGGTTAAATCACAATGAATCTGGCCACTCGACTCATGCTCGTACTGGATTAGCGGTAGTGCTGCTGCAGATTGTTGCTGTGGATGCGGTATTCTCAATGGACTCGGTGATAACCGCCGTCGGTTTGACAAGTGATGTCCCGCTTATGGTCGCGGCGATTGTCTCGTCTGCAATCGTGATGGTAATGACTGCTGAAAAAATCAATAATCTGGTGACGCGCTATCCCGGCTTTAAAACGTTGGCATTGCTGTTCCTGGTTTTATTGGGTGGCTTATTGATGGCAGAAGGCTTCGCAATTCATATCAATAAAGGTTATGTGTACTTTGCGATGGCATTTGGTTTGATTCTGGAACTTTGTCATATCCAGCTAAAAAACAAACAGCGTCCTAGCATTAAGCGTCTTCGTCCGTTGCGAATTCGAGCAACGAGATTAGAAGCTCGTCAATAACAAACGACATTGCCGCTCACATGAGCGGCATTTTTGTATCTTGTATCGTCTATTTTAATTCTCGTTTTGCTTCATTGTCGTCTCGATAAAAAATCGCATTTGTTGTTGTGTCGCAGATTTTTTATATAGAGCGCCCAACTAACACGAGTGAACGAAAATAATGAATAAAATGATCGATGCGTTAGCAACCAATGGCTACTACATCTGGGATGATTTTCTTTCTGAACAAGAGGTGGCTCAACTGCGAGATTGCATTCCAAGCAATTGGAAAAAAGCACGTATTGGTCGTAACGATGATGTGACTCGTATTGAATCTATTCGAAGTGACAAGATTCAATGGTTATCGCCAAATATGGGGCATGCTGTTGCTTCTTACTTGGATAAAATGGAAGAGATCCGCCAAGAAGTGAACCGTCACTTGTTTCTTGGACTTTTTGAGTACGAAGCTCATTTTGCCAAGTACGAGAAAGGGGACTTCTACCAAAAACATTTAGATTGTTTCAAAGGTAACGAAAACCGTCGATTGACGACCGTTTTTTATATGAACGAATCCTGGACGGAAGAAGACGCGGGTGAATTAGTAGTATACGATTTGAATGACACTAAAATTGCAACCATTCCCCCACGCTCAGGGCGTTTGTTCGTATTCTTATCAGAGCAGTTCCCACATGAGGTGTTACCAACTAATGCCGAGCGTTTTAGTATCGCTGGTTGGTTCAGAATCAATGGTGTGCGAGATAATTTACTTGATATTGCTAGGTAGCTATTTATCTGCCTAGTTTTATCATCCTAAAAAAGGGGGCGTGTGTTCGCCCCTGTTTTGATTAAACGTCGGTTGAGAGTTCGTAACACTCTGTCATGTGTCGTTCTAATACCGCATAAACGTCAGAGCAAAGCTCCTCTTTGGCTATTTGCTCACCCATAATGTCGGCGATCTGTGTTTGAGTCATTCGTCCTCGATAGGGGCGATCTTGAGACAGGGCTTGGAAGACATCCGCGACAGCAATGATACGCGATGGAACATCGAGCTCGTCGCCTGTTTTGTGATAGGGATAGCCCGACCCGTCTAAACGTTCATGATGATTGGAAGCCCATTCCGCTATTTTCGCGTTAGGAAAGACCTTGTGCAATGCGAGCTGAGTATCAATGGTATGGCGTTTAATGCGTGTGTACTCTTGTTTGTTCAGAGAGCCTTCTTTGTGAAGGATTTCATCTGGTGTTTTTAACTTTCCAATATCATGCACCAGCCCTGCAATATATAACATTTCTTGGTCGTGCTCGTTTAGCCCAAGCTTAATTGCTAGATAACGAGATAATTTCGCTACTTTTTGTGAATGTTGATAAGTGAACGGGCTCTTTGCATCGACAATTTGAGCGATAAACATTCCCAAACTGTTCATATCTTGGATGGTTAATTGTTTTTGAAGCCAATCAATGCTTTTAAAATTTAGGCCTATAGTTTCAATATTTTCCGACTCCATCGCGAACCAAAACGCGTCGGTCATGACGAGTTTAACCATTGCTTCGGCCATGCTTGGATTAAACAAAGTTCCAACGTTTGCCATGATGCACTCAGCAATCAATTCTTCATGAAGCGTGACAATGTCACAGTGGCAGTTCATGACGTATTTTGAGCGCATAAAATCAAGGCGGTCCGATAAGTAGAGCAGGGCGGCCACCTCTTTTTCAAAAGTCGGTAAATCGAGCTCTTTTAGTTCGCTCCAATGTGTATGGTGGTAAAGAACGGGTGTCGCAAATTGGCGCAACAAACGACACTGCTTGAGGCTTCGGTACCCTCTTAAGCAGTGTGTTTTCACGTCTTGTGGCACGAGCTCTTCAAGTAACATTTTATGTTCTTGTGTTTCGGAGACTCCACAGTCGTGGATCATACCTGCGAAGTAACAAAACTCCGCTTTTTCTGGCTCCCAACCCATGACGCGAGCACATTGGTAAGCGATATAAGCGACACGATGGCTGTGGTGAGTATCGTCAACACCGACATAATCGAGTGCTCGAGCAACCCAGATAAGTGCTTGTTTTAGATCGACTTCAAAGCCCGTGTCCGTATGGGAATGGCAAGAATGATTCATGGTTTATACCGACATTGCTAATTAGCCCACGCGAAACCCAAATCAGAAGGTGATAGGAAAATTGGGTACGACAGCGAATAGACCCCAAAAAGGTGGGCGTTTAGACGTAGTTTTAATTATGGGGCGGATAATAATCCTAGTTGCATAACAATATCACCTGAAGCTCATGATTAAGAGTCAGTTATTTGAACTAAGTATTAGTTTTGAAAGATTATTGTTGCTTTTATTGACTTATTTGAAAACGACAATAAATCATGATGTAACGCATTCTTATTTGTATTTTTATAAGTGATGTTCGGATTAGATTACTGATATACCGTACAGCTATGTGATTAAGCAGAATCCATATTTTTGAGTTTGCATGAACGAGAAGGTATCTTCAATAACCACTTTATGATCGGCGAAGCTGAAGGGGGATGGGTTATTAAGGTAACGCTAATGGCAAATCATAAAAAATAATTTTCTCTACAGCTCACGTGGTGTGGGGAGATCAAGATAACGGTATTGCTCCCTCAGCAGCATTTATGTGCTGATGAAATGACTTAATTAAAAAATGTGTGATTGCAAAGTAAGCATAGGTGATAAAAGTAGCTAGAATGATAGCTCTAAATGAAAAGGATTTCGTATGTTGAAGCATCGCTTATATCGGACTTACACCGCAGGGCTAAAAATAGCAGCTCTTATCCTTCCTATGCCGAGACCAACCTTGTTTTCTGGCCCCGGTTCGATGAATGAGCTATTAGAATCGATGACCGAACTGGGATTTAAACGCGTCTTATTAGTTACCGACGAAGGGTTAGTCCAAGTCGGTATTGTCGATAAGGTGCTCAAGGCGGCAGCACAACTCGATTTACAGTTAGATGTTTTCTCGAAAGTGCATCCCGATCCTACCTATGATCAGGTAGAAAGCGGTCTAGAGGCTTACCATCGTTTTCATTGTGAGGGCATATTAGCTTTGGGTGGTGGCTCGGCAGTGGACTGCGCAAAGGTCATTGCTGCGAAAGTTACCAATAAACGGCCAATAAAAAAGTTAGCTGGACTATTGAAAGTATGGCGAATGCCAGCTCCTCTGTTTGCTATTCCAACGACCGCAGGAACAGGAAGTGAGGTCACCATCGCCGCGGTCGTATCAGATCCCTCCTCACACATTAAAACCCCTTTGATGGATCCAAAGTTGGTGCCACTAATGGCAGCTTTAGATGCGAACTTAATGATTGGTTTACCTCCTAAGATCACGGCTGATACTGGCGTTGATGCATTAACTCACGCTATTGAGGCGTATGTGTCGAGAAATGCTACTCAAGAAACTAGGGCTTATTCTGTTGCCGCCGTTAAGTTAATTTTTAAGCATCTTCCTCGGGTCGTAGCACAAGGGGATGATGTTGAAGCTCGACATAAAATGGCCATGGCATCCTATTACGCAGGTTTAGCATTTACGAAAGCGAGTTTGGGTTATGTTCATGCGTTTGCTCACACATTCGGTGCGAAATATGGAATACCTCATGGCATGGCAAACGGATTAGCCTTGTTACCTGTGCTTCGCTTTTCATTATCAGAGATAGAGCCTCAACTAAGAAAACTCGATGCGTTGACGGCCGAAGGGCAGTCAGGTGAGGCGAGTGCTCAACACTTTTTGACGCACGTGGAGTCTTTGTTTGCAAGCATTGATATTAAGCAGAAAAGTGCACTCATTAAGCGCGAAGATGCTGATGCGCTTGTAGATTTAATTCTGAAAGAGGCGCACTGGAATTACCCTGTCCCTAAGTTCATGAGTAGGGAAGAATGTACTCAGCTATTGTTGGATATTAGTGGTGTGTAAGTTTTTATTTACACTTGTGGTTTTTTATCCTTACACTTTGCTTGATCTTCTGCTGAAGATCCTACAATATCGACAGCATTACAAATATGGTATTGGTTTCGGTACGCCGTTACCCGATTTAATACCGATAATTCCTAATAAAGTGTAAAGATAAATATACAATGAGTCGTTCTAAAGTATTCGGTAGTACTCTAATTATCGCGGGAACTACAATAGGTGCTGGCATGCTAGCCCTTCCACTTGCCTCTGCCGGCATTGGTTTTTCAACTTCAATCATCATCATGCTCAGTTTATGGGCTCTGATGGCTTTCACTGCCTTACTCATGCTAGAGCTTCATCAGCATGCAGAAAGTAGTGCAACTCTTCATACTTTAGCGAAACAGATCTTGGGCCAAAAAGGCAAGTGGGTGGCAAGTTTTGCGATGTTGTTTCTGTTCTACTCATTGTGTGCAGCGTACATCGCTGGCGGTGGTGCTCAGTTCGGAGACCGCCTTGCACAATGGTTTGACCTTGATATTTCAGGGCCTACATCAACGATAATCTTTACCTTGATTGTGACTGTAGTTGTGACAGTTGGTACAGGTACGGTCGATAAAGTTAACCGAGTGTTGTTCGCGATGAAACTTGTTGCGATGGTTGCTGTGCTTTCTTTTCTTGCTCCAAACGTTACGGAATCTTACTTATTGAGTATGCCGATTGAGCAAGGTCTTATTGTAGCGGCGATTCCTGTTATCTTTACTTCGTTTGGTTTTCACGGAAGCATTCCGGCAATTGTGAATTACTTAGATGGCGATACTTCTTCTTTGCGCAAAGCCGTTATTATTGGCTCGACGATCCCGCTCGTGATTTACATCTTTTGGCAGATCGTGACATTGGGTGTGGTTAGCCAAAGTACGCTTATTGAAAACGGCGGGTTGAGCGCGCTTATTGGTCAACTATCGCAGACGGTGCACCAATCAAACTTAGGCAACATTGTCGGTGTATTTGCTGATTTGGCACTGTTAACGTCATTTCTTGGTGTGAGTTTGGGCCTATTCGAATTTTTGGGTGATACCATCAAAGGGAGCAACGATAAGCCTAATCGCTTGGTTGCGGCACTCGTGACGTTTACCCCACCGCTGGGCTTCGCACTTTTTTACCCTCAAGGCTTTATTATGGCTTTGGGTTATGCAGCGATTGCATTAGCGATTTTAGCCATCTTTTTACCTCTGGTTATGGTGATCAAGGTTCGTAAATCGGATGATTTTACAGGAGAGTACCGAGTAGCTGGTGGCCAAGGCGCATTAGTGATAACGGGTATCGCTGGCACAGGTATCGTATTAGCTCAGCTGTTAATTACGCTGGGTGTGCTTCCTGCTCTGGGCTAGTTGTTTAGAACGTTCTCTGAATAACCTCTAGTTACTGAATCCATCGTAATCAATCAGTATTGTTAAGCCAACGAGTTTCGCTCGTTGGCTTTTTTAATCTGGATCAAATTACCGTAAGATATTCGGTGAAAAAATTGGTAGAAATGTGCTTTTATTTCGTACACTTAAGTTGTGGTATATCGATAATTTAAGTGGAGAAAACCGCTCAAAATACCATTGAATTTACAACACAATGAGCTTCTCTTGTTTCTCTGCTTGGGTGTGGAGGTGAAGTATGGCGCACCGGAGTTTTTACCCGTTTGCAAAACCGCTTAATGAGCAACTGCAAACGCTAAAGGGCAGGATGCAGGCGCACTTGCCGTGTATTGATAGGGTGTCATTTGCTAAATATCACCCAGACCAAGATGTGCTCAAATCATTTGCAGAAAGTGAGTTCGACACTTGGTGTTTAGCCCACCATGAGTCAGCATTCCGTAAACTCCACCACCTCAATATTGCCTCCAAAAACGCGATTCCTCGCATCGTCGAAGATCTTCACGATATTAATCACTGTCCTCGGGTTCAAACCTTACTCAAACACGGATACCAGTCGTCGGTTGCGATTCCTTGTTACGACAATAAAGCATTTACTGGCTTTGTGTTCTTAAATTCCACTCAGCCCAATGCATTTAGCTTAGAAGCGTTGAATAGTCTTAAACCTTATTTCGAAATGATTCAATTTGCGGTTGAATCAGAAGACCACGTCGTTAGCGCGATAGAAACGTTGGCGAACCGAATGCAATGTATGATGCCAGGCTACTCCCCTGAGTTTTACGCGCATACCAAACGAATGAAGTACTACAGCCAAGTCATCGCAACGCAGTTAGCGGATCGTTATCACCTGAATGATGAAATGGTCGAAGATATTGGTATTTTTGCTCAATTCCATGCGCTCAGTGATATTCAGCTGCCAGTTGAAATTGCTAGTCGCCGAACAAATTATACTCAAGAACAAGAGGCGATATTGATTCAACATATTGAGCGTTGCATCGACTCGGCCGATGACATAGTGGCTCGTATCGGAAATCCGGTTCACCCGAGTGTGACTTTGTTTTTGCAGATGGTTACTTATCAATACGAAAACTTAAATGGTACTGGTTATCCGTATGGTTTAACCAGTGGCGATATACCAATAGCCGCGCAAATTACGGCTGTCGCGAATGCCTTTGATTTTATGACGACGCACCATCCGTACAGACAAGCGTGGTCCATCCCATACGCATTGTTAGAACTTGAAAAATGGGTATATCAGGGATGGTTATCTCGAGAATGTGTTAATGCTCTGCGAGAGCATCAAGGTTATATAAAGCAAATCATCCACAAATATCCGGAGCACTATACAGGCTTGGGGTTAATGTGAAGAGCAGTAACGAAGTTGAAATGTTGACGAGGAGGAATATTTAAACAATACTGTTTTTATATACAGTAATAAGTTTGGAGGTGAAGTATGTTGTGGGAAACCCTTGAAAGAGTAAACCGCTTACGCCAACAAGCACTTGCAAATCCTGAGTTTGTTGAGTCAGCAAAAGAGCACGAACAAGCACTTCAGGAGCAAGAATACCATTATCAAACGAAGAAAAAGCGTTCAGCCAAAGACAAACAAGGTAAAAAGTCGCTGGCCGATATCTATAAAGAAGTAGAGTTTGGCGCTGACGCTCGTCATTAATTTATTCACTGCGGCATTTCTCATTTCTTCATGCGCCGCAGTATTCATTCAAATTTATGCGAGGGCAGTGGTAGACCGCTGCTCTCGTTGACCTGCCGACAATCCACTAATGAAGTCATCCGCAACAAATAATCATTAACGCTTAGTAATTCTCTCAATGATTTTGTTGATGTAATGATAATGACAACGGTTTGCATTTGTATCTTTGTTGTTATATAAAACCTCCCTTATTAATCGTTCTGTTGAATAAGAACGGCAAACGTGATGAACGAATGAAAGCGATTGATTAGCTTTCATTTGTGAATGGCTATTAGGTGAAGTAGGGATGTTGGAAGCTAAAGCACTCCAGTTTGAGATTGAAGGCAAGTCATTGCTAAAAGCGTTTGATGTGACATTTGAACCTGGGAAAACATACGCTCTTGTTGGGCACAATGGTTCAGGAAAATCCACATTGTTAAAGTTGCTGGCACAGCAACAGCCATACACCGCTGGTGACGTGGTTCTGCATGGAACGAGCATTAACGATCTCTCAGCGAAAAAATTCGCCCAACACATTGCCTACTTGCCTCAGCATCTTCCGGTGACCGACAGTATTTTAGGTCGAGATTTAGTCGGTTTTGGTCGTTACCCATGGCATGGTTTACTTGGTCGTTTGAGCAAGAAAGATCATGACATTGTTGAAGAATCAATGGCGATGACAGGAACACTAAAATACGCAGATCGCTTAGTTGATACGCTATCTGGAGGGGAGCGCCAACGAGTGTGGCTAGCCATGCTATTAGCGCAAAAAACTGAGTATTTGCTTCTTGATGAGCCTTTGTCTGCGTTAGATATTAGCCATCAAGTCGATATGTTGAAGCTCATCTCTAAACTCAGTAAAGAGTTGGGTTTGGGCGTTATTATCGTATTGCACGACATCAACTTAGCGGCGCGCTTTTGCGATCATATCGTTGCATTACATCAAGGTGATTTGATTGCACAAGGCAATGTTGAACAGGTGTTTACTGAACCTAAGCTAAGGGACATATACGGGATAGAGATGAAGATCTCTGACCACCCTGCGGGTTATCCGGTGGCGATGCCAAGCTAGAGGTTGAATAATGAGCAGTACAAACACTCGACTTAAGCATTTCTCTTTCTCTCTCTCACTTAGTGCGCTTTTGGTCAGTTCCTTTCAAGCAGTAGCTGAGGCGTCACCTCGGGTGATGTCGGTTGATTGGACACAAACTGAAACGATGTTGGCGTTAGGGGTCGTGCCCGTAGGCGTCGCTCAAGGGCAAGATTACGATGCTTGGGTAAAATCGCCACCGTTACCTCCTCAAACTAAGGATGTAGGGTTAAGAACTCAACCCAATATAGAGCGTATTTACGAGCTCAGACCTGACCGTATTTTTATTGCCCCGTACTTCTCCTCAATGAAGCATCGCTTAGTCGATATTGCCCCCGTTACCACCATTGACTTATATGAAAGCGGGATTACAGATTGGTCGGTACTTACTCGTTTCACTCGGAGGTTTGGTGAAGAGCTAGGAAGAGAAGCGGAAGCTGAGGCACTTATACAAAAATATGAAGAACGTTTCTCTTTATTAAAACAGCGCCTAAACAAAGACCAGCCGCCGCTTTTAATGATTCAGTTTATGGATACGAAGCACGTTCGTGTTTTTGGTCAGAATAGTCTTTACTCTCAGGCTATCGAAAAGATTGGGCTGAGTAATGCGTGGAACGAAGAGACAAATAGCTGGGGCTTCAGCTTAGTCGGCATCGATAAGTTAGCAGGTATAAGAGCCCAAATTGTTATCGTTGAGCCATTGCCTCACGGTGGCGAAAAGCAGCTCTCTCAAGATCCGTTTTGGCAATACGTTGTTCAACAGTCTGGTGAGAAGGTCATGCAAGTCGCGCCTGTTTGGAGTTTTGGTTCTATGCCTTCAGCGCTTCGGTTCGCGGAGTTAGTTACGGCGAGTAAGGTCGAGGAGTTAGAACAATGAAAGCCATGCCTTTAAGCCTTGTGGTGTTACTTTCGGCATTTACCTTTTCTATTGGTGCTTTCCAATTGTATCAAGCAAGTTCATTCTCACTGGCTCTTAGCAGTTTATGGAAACCTAACTTTCAATCTATCGATTCCGTCTTACTTCACTTTAGCTGGTGGCCTCGAGTCTTCACCACGATTATATCTGGTGCTGGATTAGCGGTTGCTGGGGTATTGATGCAGCAAGTTCTGCGCAATCCTCTTGCTTCGCCAACAACATTAGGTGTGGCGAGCGGTTCAAGTTTTGCTTTGATGTTAGCTACGCTATTTGCCCCTTGGATGTTGGATATAGCACCTAATTTGGTTGCTCTCATCGGCGGTGTGACATCGATGGGGTTGGTGATGCTGTTGTCATGGCGACGAGCGTTATCTCCAACGGTCGTCGTCGTTTCTGGGTTAGTGATAAACCTGTACTTTGCATCATTAAGTACGGTTATTCTGATGATGAATACCGAAAAGCTGAATGGATTAATGATATGGGGAGCGGGCTCGCTTGTTCAGAGCGGATGGGGTGATTTCTCGTATCTTGCACCTCGAATCGCACTTGCTACGGTTATCGCATTTGTGTTTGCAAAGCCGTTAAGTCTGTTAGAACTCTCCGAGCAAGGTGCCAAGAGTTTAGGTGTCTCGCTAGCCAAACTGCGCTTTGTCTGTCTTGGGCTTGCGGTGTTAATCACTTCTTGGGTCGTTTCTGCAGTAGGAATCATCGGTTTCATCGGATTAGCAGCGCCAGCGATTACTCGATTGATAGGTATCAATAAAATCCAGCATAAGCTTTGGGTATCGATGCTGATTGGTGCCATGTTATTGACTTTAACCGATTTGGTTATTCAGCAACTGCCAGGGCTAATGGCGAGTTTTATACCAACGGGAGCAGCAACCGCTGCACTGGGCGCTCCGCTACTGTTATGGCTGCTACCTCGCTTATCACAAAAGACGCAGGGTCATACTCAAACGGTGTTAACTCGACATCGTCAACATGTTTACAAGCTAAACCCTAAAGCGATCTCATTGGCGTTGATCGGCACATTAATTTCCGTTGTTCTTTTTGCCACGGTTGCTGTGCAAAATGAAGGGTGGACAAACTTGTTTGCTAGCCAAAATTGGATTTTTTTGGAATGGCGCGCACCTAGATTATTTGCAGCAGCAATTGCGGGAGCAATGTTAGCGATTGCTGGCACCATGATTCAACGCCTAAGTGGAAACCCAATGGCCAGTCCAGAAGTGATCGGCATCAGTTCAGGGACAGCGATGGGATTGATCATCGCGATGTTTACTGGGTTAGGTTCGTCAATTTTCACTCTTTCTTTAGGCGGGCTTGTAGGTGCATTAGCGACGGTATTGGTCATTGTGCTGCTAAACCGTAAATCAGGTTTTCAGCCGGAGCGCATTTTGTTGACTGGTATTGCTATTACCGCACTGATGAATGCAATACAGAGCTTTATTCTAGCCACTGGTGACCCAAGAAGTTATCAAGCATTGGCTTGGTTGTCTGGGTCTACCTACTATGTTTCGGTTGAAACGTTACTCCCATTGTCTTTATCTGCACTTGTTTTTATAGGGTTGAGTTTTCTCTGCGTAAGATGGCTAGATATTCTTCCTGTTGGCGCCGCTTCCTCTAAAGCACTTGGGATTCGCGTTGATCGTTCACGCTCGATACTGCTGCTTTTAGTTGCTTGTCTCACGGTCAGTGCGACATTGGTTGTTGGTCCTATTAGCTTTGTTGGGTTACTGGCTCCGCATTTAGCTCGCTTATTTGGCTTTAACAAAGCGTCACAACACATGTTATGCGCCGCGATATTGGGTTCCGGCGTGATGTTGTTGGCCGATTGGTTGGGACGACAAGTTCTTTACCCACAAGAAATACCAACAGGGCTGATGGCATCTCTCATTGGCGGTTTGTATCTGATGTGGGGATTACGCCGTTTATAGATACCAGCTAAGCCTCAACGAAGAAAGTACTTATACAACAAACAAGCACTCGCAGTGGCATTCGTAACCTATGCGAGTGCTTTATGCAAAACCTCTGGTTTGTCTTTTATGGAAACAATTGGCGATGCTGTAACTCGCTTTTCTTTCAGCGATCGCTGAAGTCATGAAGGGTTAGTTTGGCTGCCGACAAAAAAGGAGAATAATATGACTCGGCAGTTTATGCTGACACCAACGTCAATGGCGGTTGTATTAGCGTTATCAACGCCAAATGTCTTAGCTCAGGAAAATGAAAATATAGTTGTGATTGGACAGCAGCAAGACAGTGCAGTTGGCCCTGATTTTAGTTATCTTGGAGTGAAGAGTCGGGCAGCGACGAAAACTGATATTGCCATCAATGAAACCCCAAGAGCGGTATCTGTTGTTACGCGAGAACAAATGGATGATCGTGCCTCTATTAGCATTTCTGACGCGCTACAGTACACACCAAGTATTCAAACTAATTATTTTGGCGAAGATAACAAGCAAGATTGGTTTATTATTCGTGGTTTTAAACAGGCGAACAGCGGGCTGTATCAAGATGGTACCCGTTTATATTCTTCTGGTTTTTATAGTTGGCAAATAGATCCGTTTGCTTTGGAAAGGGTTGAAGTTTTACGTGGTGCCGCTTCTGTTCTTTATGGGCAAAACCCTCCAGGTGGGGTCATCAATGTCGTCAGTAAGCGACCTCAATTTGATGGGGGCTCAGGGCTTGTATCTTTGGAGTACGGTTCTGAAGACCGTAAACAACTTTCTCTTGACGTAAACTCTGAGGTGAGTGAGCAGTTAGCTTTCCGCTTTCAAGGGTTAGCGAGAAAAAATGGGACGAGAATTAGTGGGGTAGAAGCGGAGCGCATTCTTCTCTCTCCATCAATGACGTACAAATTTACTGAGACGTCTGAAATTACCTTTCTAACGAGCTATCAAAAAGACGACTCAGATCCTTATCTGCAATTTTTGCCAGTTGAAGGAACGTTAACGCCAAACAAAAATGGAAAGATCAGTGATAGTTTAGCGATAGGCAATCCCAACTGGGAGACGTTTGAGCGTGAGCAGGTGTCTTTAGGCTATGAGTTTTCTCATGCGTTTAATGATACCACTTCGTTTGTTCAAGCTGCTCGTTACAGTGAAATGGATGTTAAGTTGAGACAAATGTATTCGTACGTTTACTCGGCTGATGTACCTGGGTTGGGGCCGATTTTAGATCCATCAAATGAACGCAAGACCATACTTCGGGGCGCTTCAACAGAAGATGGATCATCCGATGCTTTTAATATTGATAATCGTTTGATGCACCAAGTAAATTGGGGAAGCGTTGAGCATAACTTGATGTTGGGTTTAGATTTTCAAATGATCAGTATCGATGGTAAGGACTTTGCGAATGATCCTATCGTTGCTGATGGTAATGCGCTCTTAAACACACCAATGGGAGCTTTGCCCGATCCTAGGTTTAATGTATTTAATCCTACTTATTCGGATAACATAATGTTACTCGATCCGAATACGCTACAACCATTGAGCGAAACCGATAAGCAAAGAACGAAAATCGATAATCAGCAGCTCGGCGTCTACTTTCAAGATCATATGCTGATCAACGATAAATGGGCGATGTTATTGGGCGCACGTTACGACAATACAAGTAATGAAGTACATAATGTTACCACGGGTGCTCGCACGAAAGTCGATAATGGAGAGTGGACGTTTAGCGTGGGAACGGCTTATATTTCTGATTCTGGCTTCACGCCATACTTTAGTTACTCTCAGTACTTTGATCCAATTATTCAAGAAGACAGCAATGGTAAGCCAGCGAAGCCTGAAAGCGGTGATCAATTTGAAATCGGTATGAAATACCAACCGGATTCATTCGATGGCTATTTCAATATTGCAACGTATCGGGCAACAAAAGAAAACTTGGCTCGTATCTACTTGAGTGAATTAACGCAAATAGGAAAAATAGAAAATAACGGCGTTGAGTTTGAAGCTGTAGCTAATGTGACACCATCCTTAACATTGATCGGGAACATTGCGTACGTTGATGCAGAGATAAAAGAAGACATCAATAAGGTATGGGTTGGCAAAACACCTTCCCAAGTGGCGAATACCGTATCATCAGCTTGGGCACATTATCGTTTCTTTGATGGACCTCTTGATGGCTTTGCTGTTGGCTTAGGTGCGCGCTATACAGGTGAGTCATACGGAGATAATGAAGAGAGACTAAAAGTACCAAGTTACTTTTTAATGGATGCGACGGTCAGCTATCGCATTGGAGATTACAAGCTACAAGTCGCAGCCAAAAATATCACTGATAAAGAGTACATAGCGACATGTGATGGTTTTTGTTGGTATGGCGATCGACAAAATATTATTGCCAGTTTAACTTACGATTGGTGATTTAACGGATAAATAAACACCCCTAGTGTAGGGGTGTTTATTTAGAAATCGGCTTTGCGGACAAAATGTGGGTTTTTGTACTTTTTCTGCGGACCAAACGATGATACTACGAGCTTGTTCCATAACGTTTTGTCAAACTCACCCTTTGGAATCGAAGGGTAGAGGGTTTCCTCTTCTTCTCTTGCAAAGTTCATGTACTGTTTCTTCTTAATTTGATTGTACTTTTTGGCGATCTGGTTATGTTTTCTTACCCACTCCAGTTTGTAATTGTGGAGCACTTTTTCACCTTCTTCCGCACTCATTCGAGATAGGAATAATCGCTTGTACGAGACCTTTCTGTCCAACATTGTGCGCATGACGGTTTGGATATATTTACCGTGGTGCGTGACAGTAATATCTTTTTCGTCAACAGGAGTGACGCACCAGCCTTTAGGTAAAAAGTCTGGCTTCTTAAATTGCTTATTACGCTCCATTAGCGCCTGATGTAAAACTAAATCAGAGGTGCCGCGGAACGTTTTTTGCCATTTACCGATACGAATTTGAATCGAACCAGGCAAGCGATAGATGTTAGTAAACTTATCTTTGTCCATGGACTTGTGTCATGAGATTAATATGCATTATTAGAAAGTGAAAAACAGTCTAGTGCAAAGGGCACCAGACTGAAGTACCGTACGATTTTACAACGACCTTGCGTGATATAGCGAGGGGTTATGTCAATAATAGGTAAGAAATAGAAAATTAGTTCACATTATGAAGAAATTGGAAGCTAATCAGGCTAACTTTTGAAGTTGGGCCGATTATGCCCATGCCTACCAAATAAAAAGAAGGCATGGGTATAAAAATCACACCGCTTCTTCGAGTTGCTTGGTTTCTTCTTCAATCTGCTGTAAATGTCGGTTTGCTTGCTGTAACTGATACATTTGGGCATAACGACCATTTTGTTTCAACAGTGCTTTGTGTGTGCCTTTCTCTACTAACTCCCCATGATGAAGAACAATTATTTGGTCCGCATCCAAAATAGTTGAAAGTCGATGAGCGATAACGACTAGTGTCATGTCTTGTCTGAGTACTGCCAAGCTCTTTTGTATTAAAGCTTCTGTTCCTGAGTCAATATTGGCCGTTGCTTCATCTAATATCAATATTTTAGGTTTTACCACAAGCACACGTGCTAACGCTAAGAGCTGTTTTTGTCCAGCAGATAGATTGGTTTCACCTTGACCTAACTGCGTGTCTAGCCCATTAGGATAACGGTGAATTTGCTCTGCCAAACCTACCTTGTCTAACGCATCCCATATTTGAGTATCGTCAACCGCTCGACTAAGAGAGATGTTTTCTCTGACTGAAGCAGGGAGAATGTGCGGATCTTGCTGAACCATTGCCACATCTTTGCGAAGTACGTCTTTTCCTAATGTTTTAAGTGGACGACCATCTATGAGCAGTTCACCATATTGCGTTGGATAAAAGCCCATTAACAGTGACGCTAATGTGCTTTTACCGCTTCCTGTATGCCCGACAAGCGCAATAAAGTTTTGGTGGTTGGCCCTCAACGAAATGTCTTTTAGGACGTCCTGTTTACCATCGTAGCTAAATGTGAGGTCTTTAAGTTCGATAGCACCTGACCTTAATGGCTGATGATCGTCCCCGTAAGTTTGTTCTTTCGCATCAATCAATTCAAAAACACGTTCGCTTGATACTAACGCTTGCTGAAGTAGAGCAAGTTGCTGAGTCATCTCAATTAGTGGTTCAGTAACTCGCGCAAGATAACTGATAAATGCATACAGTACCCCCACACCAATCAACTCAATACCATTAAAACCAAAGATCGCAACCAAGCAAAGCAACGCAAGACCTGCGAGCAAATCCATTAATGGTCTTAGCAGATAGCCGTTTAGCCGAATCACTCGTTTAGATGCCACCAAATGCTCTGCGGTTAGCTCGTTGAACTGTTTATTAAAACGCTCTTCTTGTTGCATTAATTGAATGACACTCATACCTTGAATGGATTCACTCAGATTCGCATTTATATCAGTCAATAGGTCACGCATCTTTCGGTAGCTTTCTGTACTTAGCTGCTTAAACAAGTACATAAAGCCGATGACGATCGGTAGCAATACAAGCACAACAAGTGTGAGTTTCCAGCTCATAAAAAACATAACGCCAAGCATCACCACAATCATGACCACGTTTTTCACCACGGTCGCGATCAAGAGCTCATAAAATTGCTGTAGAGATTCCGTATCGTTGGTGATTCGCGATACCAATTTTCCAGCAGGAGTGTAATCAAACGCAGATAACGGCTGCTTAATCACGCCAGAAAATACTTGCTTACGAATCGCTTTGATCGTGTTAGCCGCGACAATGCTAAATTGCAATGACTGAAAATACTGGAATGTTGCCGATACGATCTGAAGAGCGATATAACCTACTGCTAGCGAAATCAGAATATTTTGTGAATAGTCACCTTTAGCGATGTGCTCATCAATGAAATATTGAATTAACCAAGGGCCGCCGGCGCTGGCTAACGCTGCAATAAACAGCAAGGCGAGTCCTTTAATCATTGGCTTTGGTTGAGATAATGGGTAAGACATTAACCGTTTAAACGTACTGGTCTGCTTCATTCATTATTCCTCCATCGCCTGTTCTAGTTTTTGGTACTCGAACATTTCGGCGTACCAGCCTTTATGCGCTAATAAAGCGCTATGTTGCCCACGTTCAGTAATGTGGCCGTGATTCAATACAATGATCTCGTCTGCTGCTTCCAATGCGGTGAGGCGGTGCGCAATAACGATTAGGGCTTGATCACGGTAGTGCGTTTCCAAATTCTTAAGGATTTGATGTTCGGTCCGTCCATCAACAGCGGAAAGTGCATCGTCCAAAACCAACACTTGGGCATTCAACAGCATAGCGCGTGCTATCGCAATACGTTGTTTTTGCCCGCCGGAGAGTGTAATGCCTTTTTCACCGACTTCTGTTTGGTAGCCTTCAGGAAACTTCTCAATATCGTCATGTATACAGGCTAACTTTGCTGCTCTGTAGACTTCTTCCTTTCCCGCGTTAGGGTTGCCTAAGGCAATATTGTCAAAGATAGATTTTGAAAATAGAAACGGGCTTTGATTAACCACGGCAAAGCGGTTGCGCCACTGAGGAAGTAGGGCATCTTTAATCTCAACATCCCCGAATGTAATTGAACCGTTTGTTAGGTCGTGCTGACGCAAAAGCAGCGTTAGCAGGGTTGATTTTCCGCTTCCGACAGGGCCAGCTACTCCTAACATTTTACCGGGCTTGAGCTCGATTTTTATTTCGGCCAAAGCTGGTGGTAAATCACTGGACCAGTGGAAAGCATCGATATCAATTTTTAATGGCAGTGGTTTATCTTCTAATGGTTTATTACCACTGACAATTTCTGGTGTTTCATCAAAGATCTCTTGTAGGCGATTCCATGCTGCGGAGCCTCTCTCTAAAATATTAAATAAGAAAGCGAAGGCCAGCATAGGCCATATCATCAACCCTAAATACATCGTAAAGGCTGTTAGATCACCAAGCGTGATCTCTCCCTTATCGACAAGGTAAGCACCAGCAGCGACACTGAGAAGGAAAGAGAGGCCGATGGTGAGTTGGATAGCTGGATCAAATCTCGCGTCGACTCTAGCGACGGCGATATTTTTCTGACCGGTATCATCGACTACATCTTCAAAGCGCTGTTGTTCTTGATTCTCTAACCCAAAAGCTCGCAACATTCGCACGCCGTTAAGTGACTCTTGCGTCATGTCTGACATGGTAGAAAAGGCTTCCTGAGCAATGCGGAAACGTTGATGCAGTATACGGACGATAAAAAAGATGATGATTGCAAGAAACGGCATTGGAAGAAGTGCCATAACAGTGAGCTTCCAGCTAACTTGCGTTACCATGATGATTAAAACTGCAATACCCGTGATCAAGGAATCGGCTGCCGTTAAAACCCCTTCGCCGGCTGTCATTACGATGTTACGTACATCATTAGTACCACGCGCCATGAGATCACCGGTCTTATAACGTTCGAAAAATCGGGGTGGTTGTGTCGATAAGTGCCTATAGAGACGATTACGTAGAATGGTTCCGAGTTCCCAGCTTGCGCCGAAAAGCCAAATTCGCCATAAGATACGGCATCCATAAATGGCAAAGATCAGTGCAGTGAGTCCCAAGAGCCACAGAATCAGCGTATTTGTATCTAACGTGTTATCTACGACCCCATCAACGATGATACCGACCGCTTTAGGAGGAACAAGTTGTAGAGTTGATATCACAGCGAAAAGCAAAATCGATCCGACATAATGCTTCCACTTTTGTTGGAAATACCAACGTAACTGCCAGAATATTCTCATCACGCCTCCCGCTTTAAATTATTGAATTTGTTATAGAACTATTATTGAGCGAAATGATGAGTTTACAAGCACAAATTATTGGCGGTCGGAAAAACGATAGATTGTTTCGATTACGGGCGCGTGCGGTCGCTAATTACTTGTTTTCTCGCTGCAAGCTAACTATGAAACAACATTATGTGAAATAGTTGTTAATAATGGGTTTTGGGGCCAGTATTCTGCTAAAAGCGATGAAAGCACCAAAAGTGCAACTGTTACTTTCACTCACTAGGGGAACTAGCAGTCGTCAGTTTGTATTTTGTAGCTGACTTGGCCTCCTGGAGTTTCTGGGTAGTAAACTTCGACATAACACATATGGTCTGGACCAACAGGTTTGTTTGCAAAGCCGATAAGGAAATAGGGTTCGTCCGGGCTGTCTACCCCGTACCAAGTATTGATAGTGAGTTGAGGGTCGAAACCTGCCAGCTCTTTTGCGGGAATGACATTCTTAATGAATCCAAAGTAACCAATTAGGTCGTTATTGCCGTCATTATCTAGATCAATGTTATATTGTTTGTCGCCATCTACCGTCTCTTGAGATTGAATAACGGCTTTGGTGTACACAAAGTTGTTTGCAGTCATGAGCGCTTCCCTCGCGCCATATAGAACCGCCACTCGAGCATCTTTTTGCAGACCAAGAAATTTAGGAAGGGCAATAACACTAACGACACCAAGGATAATGATGCACACAATGAGTTCAATGAGGGTAAATCCTTGAGAGCGATGCACTGCCTTTTCTCCATGAGTCATGAATAGTTTGGCGGCTATTTTGATATAAAAATGCGCAGGTCAAGTATTAAAAAAGGATGGGAAGGAGTGACCAAGCTTGCAGATCTTAAATATAAAACAAGTTGCTTATTTGTTACATGCTGGTGGGAGGCGGCTATCGAATAAGGGGAGAGAGTTAAATTCGGGAGGATAAAATACCTCCCGAAATGATCAATTAAGACTCGTTTGCGACGGCTTGACCGCTGCGCTTAAATACAAATCGCCAAATGAATAAGACAATGGCAATATAGGTTAGACCAACACCTAACGCTTGCCAGTGCATGCCGTTATACATTGCGATTGGCATAAGCGAGATGATGAAAATGTCCGTAATTGAGCCTGGAACATAAGCGATAGCATAGTCGTCTAACACTTTACTGCGCATTTTGGGGTCGACAATGCGTAATAACGCGATACCCATAGCGACTGTACCTGTTAACCATCCCCAAGAGAAAATGCCTTTCTCAAACCAGTCATCTCCCATGATGCGAGGTGCAACCCAAAAGATAAGCCATAGCGTGAACGCGATACCACCAATTGCGAGCACTACCATTGGCATTAAATACTGCGCTAGAACCGTGATCTTAATAGCTGAAATACCAAAGATGATCAGGTAATCCGTACTAATACCCGCTGCGTGTTTGAATGCGCCGTCACATAGGTAATGAGATGCCTTGGTTTGCTTAGCGATGATTCGAACTAACATACCGCCTAGAAAGCCAGTAACGAAAGTCGGAATTTGTACCTTATCGTGAAAAGAAGATAAGTAGTTGGCTGCTACATAAGAGAAAGCCGTTACCACTACAACCAGCGCCGCGTGAATTGCGAAAGAATCGACTGACAATGATGACATCGTATCTTTCATCACAGGTTCTTGATCGTCAGGTTTCACTAAGCCTTTGCGTTCGTGTTCGTCCATGCTGTCGAATGTCGTAAAGCTACGAATCCAGCCCATTTTCAACGCAAACTGAAGCATTAACATGCCCACAGAGATTGAAATAAAGATCCCAACTGTGGCGAACGTTAAACCGAGCGTGAAGCCATCTTCCCAACCAAGTCCCGTGAAGATTTCACCGACTACAGATGCTGAACCATGTCCGCCCATGAATCCAGCGGACATGGTTACGCCAAACCCAGGATTAATCTCAGGCCAAAAGAAGGTGGTAAGTACTAAACCAAACATTGCTGCAAACAGCCATTGCGACACGGATGCAATTTGGTTAAACGCCCACAATGAGCCTGCTCGTTGAGCAACCACTTTTGGTGACGGGACATCTGTTGCTAAACCCAACGCAGAAAAAAGTGCAGCAGTTAAGAGGCTTGCGTTTGCGGTAAAGGTATCTGTCCAAGGTAATACGTTAAGCAGAGCTGGGCCAAAAATAAGACCAAATAACCCAGCCAATACAGCAGATGGAATGTACATGCGTTGTAGTAAAGGCATATGTACACGAATTACTTTTGCTGCAATTAATAGTAAGCCAGCGATGGCTAAGTCAGTCAGCATTAGACCTTTTGGCATTTCTTGTCCTCCAGTAAATGCGTTCAAGGGGCTCATCCTTTTAAGCAGCCTTGATGTAATAAATAACTTCCAGCACAAAACCACGAAAATAGTCACTCATGTGACATCGCGTCATGGTTGTTCTAGTCAGCACTTTATTGCGCTGTCGAATTTGTATTAACGGATCTGTTGATCCTTAAATCTATAAAGTGAGTGCAATTGTTGTGAGTGCTCACGAAGTGTTGAGAAATTTGAATAAATTCCTCGATCAAGTTTCTGATAGTTCACTCAGGAAGGGCGTGTATCCTAGTCAGTTTGTCAGCGCAATGCAATTGAGCGTCATCAATATTTAGTGCCTAAAAACTGGGCACTTGTAATTAAATATTTGATAAATAAAAATATTGAACAAGAAAAATAATTTGTCGATATGATAACTTTTTGTGATTTGAAGGGGGATTTTGCCACTTTAAGGAGGGATTTTTTGGAGGAATCGAGAAAGTAGTAATATCAGCAAGAGCTAAAGTAGAGTGATTCGCGCAAATATCATGCGTTATAGGGGGCCGGAATTTCGCCCCCCGAGCTACAAAGTGCTTGTTTAAATTCGGTTGTCACCAGTACTAAACGCGATAATTTGACTGATTTCGGTCAAGCTTCTTCCACTTTCTTGCTGCCACTGAATAAAGGCTTTATTAGCAGAGTCCAAGGACTTTTTCGTGTCTTTGCCACCTTCAATGATCTTGCAATTGCGCAGGTAAGCCTCGACGTCGCTAGACAAGATAAAGGTATCAACGCCCATTTGGCGTAAAGTGTAAGGGCCTGTATTTCCACCCAAACGACTACCATGCTTCTTCAAGTAGCCCCATAGATCCGTGATCTTTTCCCGAGGCCATTCAGCAATCATGTTACTGAACGAGCCATATTCGATTCTTGCTTCATGGATCATGCGAGCGTTGGCCGGAATCGACATGACTTTTGTGAGGTGGCGAATAATGCGTTTGTCCGTTGCTTTGGTTTCCCATTGTTCGTCAGACAGCATCAATAGCGGCTCAATCTTAAATCCGAAGAACACTTCTTCGAAGTTCGGCCACTTATTGCGAACCACGCTCCACGAAATCCCACTTTGGAACACCTTCATCGAAAAAGCGGCGAGCCAACGGTCATCGGGAATCGCTGCTAATTCCTCTTTACTTAATGGGTGAGACAATAGCGCTTCAAGCTGATCTTCTCCGCCTTTTCGCTCAGCAGCACGTTGATAAATCGCGTCAAATTTTTCGATACTCATAAAAGAAGTTAGTCCTAGTTTATGTCGATATTTGCGAAACATACTACGCTTAAGTGGCTGAATCGTAAATTGATGGAGTGTCACAAATGAAGAAGGTCACATTAACGTTTGTCGGGGAAGGTTCGGAGCGTATCGCGGATAAATTTTATACTTGGCTGGCTGATGGCGGATTAGAAGACAGCTTAATTGAGACTCTATCGGACAGAGAAGTGTCGGTGGTCGGTATTAGTGATATGGATAACGAAACGCGTGATGTAGTAATTACGACAGAAATGAATTAGCGCGTTGTACACGACCAAAACCAAAAGAATGCGATACAACAAAGCCCTTCGTCGGAAGGGCTTTGTACGTCTAACTCGTGTTCTTGTGTAGAGTGGATTTAATGATGAACCAGCGTTAAACCGCTTGGTAAAGCATCACCGAAGACACGTTTTGACTCACTTTCTGAGAGCTCTTTCACTTCTTCAACCAGTGATACCCAAGATTCAGGCACCTTGCTTTGCTTCAACTTAACCAAGACCTGCTCACGGTAGTCGTCAGAGATATCGAATAGTCGGTCGCCCGTCTTACGACAAATCATTACGGCTGCGAAAGCGATCATTGGTTCTTTCTGCCAGTTTTGTTCCAGTAATTTAGGTAGCCACTGTTCCGCTTGTTCACGAGGAATGACGTTGTGCTGGCTGCCATAAAGTGGCGTTCGCGATGCCAAGCGTCCCAATGCCCACCAGTGCGCTTGTTCAAACTGGTTTTGGTTGATGGCTTTGCTCAAGAACCACGTTGCCAATAGAACTTTGTCTTCGACTTCTAGGTGTTCAAGCGACGCCGCCAATCGAACCATGGATTCATAACCCATGTCTTGTGCCGCTTTAGCTGACTGTGGGTTTTTCATCGCGCCAGGGTGTAGGTATTTCGCGATGTCCGCCAAGATGGTCTCTTGCTGCTCTTGGCTTAAACCACCGGCAATACGACGCCAGAATACCCACCAGTCAGTCCAACCTTGATGGTTTTTGAACTGAATGTTTTGTTGGTAGAGGCCCCAAACTTGCTCAATGCGCCAAGAGTCTGTTGGATCGCCAAAGCCCGGACGCAGTGCAAAGCCCGCCAAACGAAGCCAGTTTTTCTCGTGCTGTTCAGAACGACGGCGACGTTTACGACCTTGTGCAAAGGTATCAAACAGTTGACGTAGGGTAGTGAAATCCCACTCGTCACGTTTGCCGAGCTTCTTCTCAAGATCTTTGGCTAAGGTTTTGATCTCTTTGCCTTCTGCGCTTTTTTTGTTACCGCTGTATAGGCGAGCGATTAGCCCCTTACATTCGTTCAGTTTAGGGTGAAGCTTAACTTGCTCGCTGTCATCGGTTTGCTTGTTACGGACTTCAAATTCGAGTTCCCAACGTTTGTTGTCGTCTTCTGCGCTGACACATTCCATCTTAAGTGTGCCGACTTCAGTCAACTGACACGCCAGTTGTACTTCTACGCGCTCTTTCTGGTTGGCTTGCAGTTCGGCACCTTCACCTTCAAGGGTGGTGATATAAGGCGGCAGAGGAGCAAACAAGTCTGGGTCAACGTCAACCATCACGCCGTTTTGAATAGCGGTGTTATTGGTTAAGGTGTCGTGGGTAGAAGTCAGCAGGTTAAAGCGGACTGGCTCTCCAAGAGTGAGCGAGAAACGACGACCGCTTAAACGGATCTCGTGACCTTCTTCTGTACCTTTTGCAAGCAAACAGAGCGCTTTGCCCATTTTGTTCTTTTCTTGAAGATGCAAGAAGTAAGAACGGGCTGCACCACCACCAATTTTAAGCTGTGCACCACGACGTGCTTTACCAAACGCAACAGCACCCAGCGCAACAGACCAATCTGGATGTGGGTTATCTAATACCGTAACCGGAGCGCCGCGCCAATCGGACAGTAGGGTAGTGACACGCTCAGTCACCAGATCACTGTTGAACACGCCACCGTTGAGTAGCAAACCGACTGGAATGGCATTTTGTTTGTCGTCTTCGATGCCAAGAGCGGCACGAGACACTTGCTGATGCATCGTTAAGAACTCGGCAACGTGCTTGCTCACCGCTGGGTCAGCAACGTATGGAAGGCCAAACTCGACAACTGCGCTGCGGCGTTTGTCTGGTACTTCACTGAAATCAGAAAGCGGGAAGAAGCCATCTAATGCGATTTGGTGCACTTCTTGTTTGCTTAGAGCAATACTCTTTGTGCCCCCAAGTAGCTTAGAGCCGCTACCTAACATGGTGATCTTCACTTCGTCAGGTGCGCTCGCTGAAAGCAGGTTCTCTTTCGCTTTACGTGTTTGCTGAATTAGCTTTGTTAGGCTTGCTGCAGTGAGCTTCTTACTTTGATTGAAGCGGCTTTCTGCAAGGTGTGCTAATGCTAAGTCGAGGTTATCACCACCCAGCATCAAGTGTTCGCCAACGCCAATACGATCAAGGGCTAGCTCATCTTGAGAAGAGAAACTTGCTTCAATCAAGCTTAAGTCGGTGGTACCACCGCCCACATCGCACACCAGAATCAGCGGTAGCTCTTTGAGCTCATCAGCTGCGGCTTTCTGATGGCGTGCGTACCAGTCGTAACATACGGCTTGTGGCTCTTCGAGCAGGACGATTTTCTTTAAACCTGCCAACTCTGCGGCTTCAAGCGTGAGCTTACGAGCCGTCTCATCGAATGATGCTGGAACAGTCACAACCACATCTTGGTCTTCTAGCTTGTTGCTAGGGTGACGGTAGTTCCATGCTTGACGAATGTGGTTGAGGTAGCTTGCGCTGGCAATGACGGGTGAGACTTTATCCACGTCTTGCGCGCCAGCCCAAGGGAGAATGTCTGAGCTACGATCTACCGCTTGGTGCGATAGCCAGCTTTTTGCACTGGATACCTGACGTCCTTCCACCTTCGCGCCTAATTCACGAGCCCATTCACCAACGATGACATTGTTAATGTCGCCAGCAACAGGTTCGTTGTCCCAAGGAAGAGTGAGGTCAGAAGGGGAGATTTGACCTACAGCTGGATGATAGCGGAAAGAGGGCAGAAGTGGTTTACGAACGACTTCGCCCGGACCAATCAGTTGGTCGATGTCAAATAGGGATACTTCGGATTGTTCAAGGTTGTCGGTGATTTCACAGTAGGCCACCACAGTGTTTGTGGTGCCGAGGTCAATACCAACAAGGAAACGAGGAGATGCCATACAAAACCAAACCTTCGTGTATTTAAAAACGGCACCCGATTGGATGCCGTTTGACTTCTAATTATTGTTCTTCGTTTGAGTCACTTTTCGCGTCTTCGCGCACATCGAACTCAACATGCCATTTTTGCCCGTTATCAGCGGCAATGGCTTCTAAGTAAAGCGTACCAAGCTCTGTTACGCGAGAAGCTAGGGTAACTGGAACCACTTCACCTTCACGACGACCTTCTGATACAGGCAGCGTTACTTGGATTTCTGGTAGCTCTTCAAGCTCTTCTGGTGCCCAGTAGTCAAGGTGAGTACCTGCTAGGTCGTCACGACGAACGGTTGAGCCGAAGAATTGGAAGTTAACTGGCTGGCCGATGATCAAACCAAACTCTTGGCTTGGTACGTCAACGCTTGAGCCTTCTTCCATACCAAATGGTGCTACACACAGTGCTTCCATTGGAGGTGCCATGCCCGGAATCGCAGGCATCGCACTTTCGATACCCACGTAGTACGCCGAAGCAATACCGCCGCGGATACGAACGCCTTGACCACGACGCACAGAGCCGTAGTAAGCCGCACCGCTAGCAACCGCAAGGTCTAGATCCACACCTGTTAGGCGTTTCGCCATTTCTGCGTCTGCTTCAATTAGCCATTCGTTGATCGTGTCTTCTAGACGAGTTGCTAGAAGTTTCGATTTCAGAACACCGCCGTTGAATAGGATTGCTGTTGGCTTGATGAAGTCAGCCGATTGCGCTGCATCCGCGCCAGGCATACCTGGCATGTTTGCAAATGGGTTGAAATCTTGAGCTTGCGCTGATTCACCACCGCTTTGCGCGTGTGCTTGCTTAGACAAGAATGCTGCAATGTGGCGAGTAATACCCGCATCTTGTGCGTAAGGCAGACCCATTTGTGTTAGTGCACCACGGTTACGTTGAACAGGGTGGTCCGTAATCGCAACTTGAGGGAAGAAGCCGTCAACCAATGTTTGTTGTACTTCTTCTTGAGTCAGTTCTGTCTTCAACGTTGCGCCAAGCAGTTTAGAACCGCGGCTTGGTACCACGATTGGTACTGACTGAAGTTCGCTGTCGTTCAATAGCGCTTCTTTCGCGTCACGACATGCGTGCGTCATCGCCTGAACTTGCCACGGCTGTAGCTCTTTGCCTTCTTGCGCTAGCTTCATCTTCAAGCGGTACGCAAGTGCAAGGTCCATGTTGTCACCGCCAAGTAGGATGTGTTCACCTACCGCGATGCGGTTCAAAGTTAGGTTGCCGTCGTCTTCAGTTACTTCAACCAAAGACAGGTCAGTTGTACCACCACCGATATCGACCACAAGCACGATGTCGCCAACTTCAACTTCGTCGCGCCATTTGTCGTTGCTGTTATCAATCCAGTTGTAAAGTGCAGCTTGTGGCTCTTCTAGAAGCGTTAGGTGCACAAAACCAACGTTGCGTGCTGCTTCTGCAGTTAGATCACGAGCAGCAGGATCGAAAGAAGCCGGAACCGTAATGGTAACGTCTTGATCGGCAAGTTTGTGATTTGGGTTCGCGTGATTCCAAGCATCTTTTAGGTGCTCTAGGTAAAGCTCTGTCGCGCGAAGAGGGGATACTTTTTCCACTTCTTCAGGGCTACCTGCTGGTAGGAATGCGTCACGACGGTTTACACCACCGTGGCAAAGCCAAGATTTCGCACTTGCAACAAGACGAATTGGTGTTTTTGAACCTAGGTTACGTGCAATTGCACCAACTAGAGCTTTTGGCTCGCTCGACCACGGAAGAACGCGTGATTGCGGGTTCATTTCGTGTTCGTGTGGTTGGTATAGGAAAGAGCCTAATTGGCTGCGAGTCTCTACTGTACCTGGCGCAGTAAGCTGCGGGATAGGCATCACTTTAACGCGAGCATCTTCGTCGTGTGTATCAACAAAAGACATGACACAGTGTGTTGTACCTAAGTCGATACCAACACTGAATTTAGGCGTCTGTTGAGTTTCAACAGACGCTTCTTGAGAATGGTTTTCTTGGTTCATGTGTTCCATTACAGCTCAACCTCGGCTGGAGCAATCACAGATGCATCGTAGTTTTCAGCCAGCTTAGGAAGGTTCATCGATGTTGCCTTCCAGCCTTTGTGCACTAACGTGCCTTGGAATGGCGCGCTACCTGTCACGTTGCCAGTAAGGCGGATTTCTTGTGGGTTGAAGCCTTCTTCAACCGTAATACGAGTTTCTTCGTCTTCGTTGCGAACGTGCGCAAGTGTCACGTAATCGTTCAATACTTTCTGCCCACCAGTATGAATTACGCGAGCTGCTGCGCCTACTTCTTCATCAGAGAACGAAGTTAGGTCTTCTTGTAGGAAGTCGATCAGACGAGCTTCTTGTTGCATGATAGAGAGTAGCTGCATTGCAGAATCAGTAGAAGCTGTTGCGAGTTTCGATTCAACTTCAACGACTTTTTCTACGACTTTCTCAACTTCAACGACTTTTTCTACTTCGACGATCTTCTCAACTGGCTTCTCAACTTCGACGATTTTCTCGACCGGTTTTTCTACGACTTTCTCAACCACTTTTGATTTGCGAGAGACCGCGACTAAAAGAAGCAAAACGCTCGATGCGGTTAGGCCAGCGTGAAGCATATCGAACGTTTGAGGAATTAGGTTCAAATCAATGTTCATGACGTTTTTTCTCTTTCTATTGATTATTGGTGCTCAGTATTGGCTCATATGTGTTCACTAAAACGATCGTCTTTGCGATCTTGCACCAAGTTTAGACATTAAAATGATGACGGATGGTAGCATATTCAAGGCTTAAGGCTGTAATAATTCGTGACTATACCGTACGAACAGCGTGAAAAATCGACGATCGGACTGCCCAGCATAGGTTGTTGCTTGATGTTTGTGCGTTGCTAACGCAGTATTTCAATAGATCCCGAAGTTTAACTTACGGAAGTATCAAAATTACGATATGACACAAAGCACCGCTCACAAGAGCGTTATCAAACGACATTCAGACTCTATTCTAGCTTTTGCAGCGACGTTGTGTGTCACTGCTGGTGTGGTCGGTGCTGCTTATACGATGCAGCAACGGTATACGCAGACGACGTTTGATACTTTAGCTGACCGACAAGCAGAATCACTGAAAGCGAACGTCGAAAATGATTTAAAGTTTATTGGTGCAGGTGCAAACTTTTTTCATTCGATTGAACGCACCTATTGGTCTTCGTTCCCAATGTATGCGGAACAAGTAATCAATAGCTCGCGAAGTCTAATCGGACTTCAATGGATGCAAAAGGTCGAATTCGAAGACCTTGATGAGCATATTTTAAAGACCCGTCAAACATTTCCTGATTTCCAACCGTTTACCGTTCCTAAAGATGGCCCCAAAACCTACGGGTACATTTTTGAACACAAAGAGCCAATTTTTATCGCATCGGATATTTATCCAAGAACACCAGAAAACCTTTCTCTATTAGGTTTCTATTTTTCACGTAAACGCTTCGATCTCATCTTGGATGATATATCCACAAATGGGCGAGCAAATGTCTCGGATAAAGTTCGCTTACTGCAAGATGGGTATGACAAGTCCATTCCTAAAACTGGGCTGCTAGTGTTCCATCCAGTGTTTGACTTCGAGAACCAACATTTATTAGGTGTAGTGACAGGGGTGATTCGAAGTACGGTTTACTTTGAGGATTTGATCACGAAAACCGCGACTGAGCTAGATATGTCGGTGCGCGTAGAAGATTTAGGCTTTGACGCAGCAGATGACTCCGTTCTCTTCCAAAGTTCAAACTGGGATAACATTCGAGGAACGGTTATAAGCCGTACCATTCAACTGCCTAATCGTGAGTGGCGGATTGATTTTAAACTTTCTGATGCCGTCTCTGCTTGGGAGCGTTCTATTTTAGCGGGCACGACATTAGCCGGGTTGGTAATCGCCTTTTTGATTAGTTGGATTGTGAATTTACAGTCACGAGAAAAAGAGCGCTTGGCGGTTATGTTAGAGCTTAAAACCGTCGAATTAAAAAGGATGGCTGAGCGTGACCCTCTAACTCAGTTACTCAATCGCCGAGCGTTTAACGATCATTTGCTTAGCCAGATAAACAAAGGTGTTAGCTTCGCATTGGTTGGTTTTGATATCGACCACTTCAAAGTTATCAATGACAAGCACGGTCATTTAGGGGGAGATGAAGCATTGCAGCATGTGACTAAGCTAGTCAGTGCGAATCTAAAGCCTGGAGACCGATTTTATCGTGCTGGTGGTGATGAGTTCTGTATTATTTCTAAAGTCATTGATAAAGAAGCACTGGAAGCTTATCTGGAAAAGTTGCGGAGCATCGTGGCAAGTACGGCTTTTGACTATGGCGATGCTTCAATCATTTGCACGTTAAGTATCGGCGCGGCTGTCCATAAAGATGAAGATCCTGAAAGCTTGTATCACAAAATGGATAATCAACTTTATTTGAGTAAAAAAAACGGTCGTAATAATGTGTCGATTGGCGATTAAATGGGCGTGCAAATTCGAGTTTTACACCGTGTTACGGTAGAATCCCACGCTTTAAAATTTTATGTTAGGAATCAAGACAAACTATGAACCATAACCGTATTGTATGCTTCGATTTAGAAATGTGTTGCTGGAACGAAAATGGCGTCGGCAGTACGGGTGAAATTATCGAAGTTGGGTTGGCTGAAATAGATTTGTCTAGAGGCGAGATAGTCAAGCGAGCTCAATACTACGTAAAACCTGAACATGATGAAGTTTCGCTGTTTTGTGCCGAGCTAACAGGTATTACGCCGCGTAAAATTGAAAAACAAGGGCGCCCATTAGAAGAAGTGCTTAAATCCATGGTTAAGAACTTTGGTGGTCGAAACAAGATTTATGCATCATGGGGCCGAGATGACCTCATCCTGCTTGAAGAGTGTAAGCAAAAAGGTATTGAAGCGCCATTTACGGAGTTCATCAACTTAGCAACGCTTTATCGCATTCAAAATCGTCTTAAGGATAAACGTATTGGTCACCGAGCCGCTCAAGAAGCAAAAGGCATTGATTGGGAAGGGCGCCAACATTCTGGTTATGTGGATGCGTACAATTTAGCGAAGCTTGCTCTGACTATGCTTTAATAGTCCTTTATAGATAGGCAAACTTGTAATCAAATCGTCATTCAACCATTGTTGTTTTGTCATGGAATCTGTTTAGTGTAGAGCTCGTCAAACACATTCATATCTTGACCAGTATTTTAATAACAATGTCGTTGGCTTATCGAAAAACGCGCGTAATGCGCGTTTTTTTGTGGCTATAGAACTCAATCTTCGCCATCATTTCACGGTAGACTTGAAATAGCTTGCGCGACTTACATGTTTACCTTGTTTCCTTACTGAGATTGCAACTTTGCTCGAATGAACTCACTGTGATCAACGTAGAGTAGTTCTGCTGTTTTGCGGATCACTGCATCTTCTAGTGGATCAATTTCGCCATCGGCATACGCCACTTCCCACATGCTTTTGATTAAGTTGTAGCGTGTTTCTTGAGTCAATTCTCTCAGTTGAGAAGTAAAATCGTACAGAGACGCGGAGTCTTTTATTTTCTGTTGCGCTTGCTCTAACAAAGCATTTGATTCTTCTTCATTTAATGACAGAAGCTTCATCAATAATGAACGCTTTGTTTCTTGCTCTTTATCATCGACGTTATGGTCTGCGCCAGATACTTCACACAGCAAGCACGCGATAGCCATATTCGCAGAGAGTGTGTTGGTTTGGCTTAAATCAGAGCCTTCAATGAGCTGTTTAAATAATGAGGTAAGAGAGTTAAACATATTGAACACCGAGCTATTGTTTATTTGGTTAACATGGTCATAAATACGGTAGATCTCAAGGTGTGGTATCAAATTTAGCACGCCGTTGACAGTCAAGAGCTTTGCTAATCTACCCAAATCCCTCGTACTTTTAAGTTCAGCCAAAATGACTTGCCTTCAAGAAAGGGCAAGTCATTTTGGGAGCGAGATTTAGCCTTCTGCACGAGTTGGTGGAAAATGTACCTCTTCACCATCGCTCGTTAGAATGCTAATTTGACTCGGCTTTCCTTCGTCATCAAGACGTAGCTCACCAATGGCGCTGTGGTTAACTAAGCGATAAAAATTGTGCGTACTTGGTGCGCGTTTGTAGATCTTTAGCCGCTTACGTTTTGTGAACCAGTTTAAAGGTGAACGAGGGCTATATAGCAGTCTATCTAGACCATCACAAATATTGAGCAATTGGGTTGGGAACTGATTTTTAATCCCGCTACAGGTGATTTGATAGATATTCGGACTATTTTTTCGGTAGCGAAGTTTAATGTCGTATGCAAAAGAGTAGTGCACGTCGCCAGAGAGAATAACGAAATTGGTCGGCGTCTTAGTATGTGTAAAAATACTAATAAGCGTATTCGCACTTCCGGGGTGCGCCATCCAGTTTTCAGCATCGACCATTAATGGTTTACCAAGCATCGTTACTACTCGCTGCAGTGCTTCGATAAATTTCACTCCGAACATTGGCGCGGCAGAAACAATGATAACTTTGTCTTGATGAACAAGTTCTTGGTGGAACTCAATCATTGCTTCCCAGTCCATTAACCCAGAGGGCTTGTTCATTTTAGACTCAGAACGCCAGCGTCTGGTTCGCGTATCTAGCACGACAACTTTTGGCGTCGTCGGAATGGTGTAATGCCAATTCTCAAAGCGATACAAATATTGAATAAATGCATCTTGAGTTTGTGAGGAACGCTCGTTGAAAAAGCGTTGAGCGATACTCATAAACTCATCATTGAATTTTTCTGGCGCGTTTCCCCACCCTTGGCAGAGCCAGTAGGCAATCAGGCTGTTGCCTATAATACGTTTTGCAAAGGCGTTGCTGTACGCGGCTTGTTCCCAGCCTATGGTAAGGTTCCAATCGTCGGTGACATCGTGATCATCAAAGATCATGTAGGTTGGAATGTGAGCAAGTAGGCGTTGAACCTTATCCAGACCTGAGACGAATTTATCTATTTGAGCTTTTTCTTCTCGCCATTGCTGTTGCCATTTGGGGTCGAGAGTTGCTCCGCCGACAGTAAACTCATTTTCTAATAAGCGATCTGTCCGAATAAGCTTCCATAAGGTCGGAGACCAAACCAATAAGTACATTGCAAAGCATTCGGCAAAGCTTATTAGATGGTTTTCACACTCTTTGGCGCTGAATATTGGCGTCCCTCTGTGCGGGAAAAACGTACTCAGTAAACTGCCATCATTCACATAATGAGGCAACAATTTGTCCCGACCATAATAACAAGCTGAGTGCTGGTAGAGGGCATTGGTATTTTTTATCGGCGCTTGCTCGAATTCTTCGCCCGGTAAACCGAGTAGGGCAATGACTTGTTCGATGGCGTCCAGAGTAGGGCCTGCAACATGGTCTGCGTAGATTTGGTCACCACTCATGATGAGCATATCTGGTCTTTCTTCGATGGTTTGAGATGCGATTTTATGATCCGCAGCGACCAATGTATCTTTACTGAAGTGGTGGGGATTCCGGCACGAGCCATGTAGAACATAATCTGCTTTTTCGCTGATTAGGAACTCAACGCCCAAATTTGGACAGTTATCTCGTTCATAAGTCAGATGAGGAAGCAGTTCCGTTACGGAGCCGTGTTGCGTTTGTATTTGATAGCGTAACGTTTGATGGGGCGGAAACTCGCCCTTTAATTGCAACAAACAGCACCACGCATTGAGACCGATTTGAAGCTGTTCTTTTTGCTCACTTAAGGGGGCTTGATGAAGGACGGAGGCGTTTTCATCCGTAATTTGCACCATACCCTCCAAGCGTTGGGTGGTGACTAGCCAAATATTGATTTCAGTTGCGGTCACTTTGCGCAAAATCGGACCTGCAACGATAAGAGGAAGTGAAGATGTTTCAGTCGTATTCATCAATGCTGGCAAAACGGCTCCTTATGTGTCAGCTTCTTCTTCTAATATTTCGATAACTTGTGAACTGCTAAGTTCATGTCCCATAAGGAATAAACCTAGCATGGCATCGGCTTTTGACGCGTTATCACTGTCTTCATCCAAAATCTGCTGAAGTCGCGTTCTGATTAGATCTATTTCGTGCTCGACGAAGCCGCGTCCCTCTTCGTCTCCCTGACCATCTTCTGGAGCATTATCAAAGTGCAAAAATAACATGTCACCATCAAGTTGAGTCCCTATCAACCTTTCAGGCAGCCATGCTTCTCCCATCACAATGTCTGGGTCCGTGTCTGCGGGTAAATGATTCAAGGTAGAGATGAGTTCTGATGCTTTCACTTTTTACTTCATTATGTTTGATTTAGAACTAAGCTAGAGTTTTAAGAGCTTGTTACGATAGTAAAATATTCACAAATAAGCTCATCTAGTCGTGCAATATTAATATAATCTTGGGACTCAAACTGTCACGAGGATGACAACATTTGTCATTGTAACGGCTATCATCAGAAGAACATAAGCTTTAAATGGCAAATCATTGATGTTTGCCTGCTTCTCAACCAACATTTTTCGAACTCATGAAGAGATTAATTCTAACAACACTCACTTTGCCTTTAGCTGCGATGGCTTCTTCTGCGTATGGTGTAGAAGAGCAAACGTGGGGAATTGCAGCGATGTATCGCACCGCATCGATCCCGTTTTATACCGCCGATAATGACTCGACGGTGAGTACATTTGTACCAATGATGTTCTTTGAAAACGAGCATTTGTATATCAATGGCATTGAAGGCGGCGTTTTTCTGTATGACGAGAGTGATTCTGACTGGCGCGCGAGTGCGATCATGCGATTGAGATTTGTTGATATTCCCATGTCGCTACAAAATGCCAATGAAGGGGACAGAGTCGACTTTGGTGGTCAAGTTCGTTATAGCATTAACGACAACTGGCGCGCAGAGTTAGAATTAATGACGGACGATGAACTCCAGTTTCACTCTAATTATCGCCTTGCCGCTAATTATGCGTTTGGTGATTGGGAGTTAGAGCCATCTATCACGATTCGATACAAAGACGCTGACTTCAACAGTGAATATTATGCGTTTAAAGATGTTACTGGGGAAAGAATTGGAGCAGGACTTGACGCCAACCTCGGCATCAAAGCGCGTTATCATGTGACTTCCAACTTGTATTTATTGGGGGAGACGAGTGTCACTCGCTTAGATGATAATGCCTACAACAGCCAGCTTGTAGAAGACCGATATCAAGGTGAAGTGTTTGTCGGTTTTGGCTTTTTCAACGATAAAGGCAAAGCTCCGAAATCAACACTGAGCAATAAACCATACCTACGTATCGCGCATGGTTGGGCGACGCCTTCAAATATTGGTGAAATATTTAGCTTTGAGAGAGAAAAAGACCCATACGACAATCAACTTACTTCATTGTTTTATGGGCACCCGCTAACGGACGAGTTGTTTGGTTTTCCTCTTGATATTTATTTAACGCCAGGTTTGGTTCATCACTGGTCGTCCAGTGTGCAGTCCGCGAGCACAGAATACGTGATGGCGATTAAGGCTTATTATACCGTTAATTGGCCAACGACTTGGCGATTTGGTGTTGCGGAAGGTATGTCATACGTCGACAACATTACCTACATCGAAGGAACCGAAATGGAAGACAAGGGTTATACACCAAGTAAGCTACTGAACTACTTAGACTTCTCGTTTGATGTAAATATAGGTGACTTATTCAACCAAAAAAACTGGGAAAATATGTGGGTGGGTTATTCATTGCATCACCGCTCAGCAATTTTCGAAAGTGCGTCCCAGTTTGGGCGCATTAAAGGCGGGAGCAACTACAATACCATTTACTTCCAGTTCGAGTTTTAGAGCATCGTAAGATGCATATAGGTCGGATTTGCAACTGACTTCTTTATCGCCCATTATGAGTAATGATGAATAATACAATGCTGCTTTCAACGCGAACCTTCGTGTATCGTGCCAAAGTTAAGGCTGTTTGTGATGCATCTGATGAATCGGATGGCATGAGCACCATGAGTATCGACTCCTCATTCAATATTCAAATTGAGGCGATAAACTGTACCAACGATGAATTTGCCAAGCGCTTTTTTGTCGTCCACGGGGAAGGACATTTAGAGGGTGACGAATGGTTAGTGTTGTACGTCAATTCTCTTGAGGTTGACGTTGGAGACGATCTCGAAATTCCGAGTGATGTCGCGTTTGATGCGATGATTGAGAATATGATAAACGAAGCCGAGCAGTCTTTGGAAAAGCTCTATCACGAAGCGCTACACAACTTAGAGAAAGTGAATCGCTCTGGGAGAAATAAGATAATTTCTAAACACGATTAGGGTATTTTGATCGACAAGGGATTGGCGCGAACCAATCCCTTGTTATTTACATTCTTCTATCTAGCTTGGCCAATTTACGCTATCGCTGCAAGTTGGCTCTGCGCTTCAGAAATGCCTTTCGCAGCGAAATCTTCACCCATGTTTAGCGCTTCCGCATAAACAAATTCCACATCAGTGATACCAACGAAACCTAGCACGGTACGCAGGTATGGTGTGACGTTGTCTGTTGGTGAATCTTTATGGATACCACCGCGAGTCGTGATGACAATCGCTTTCTTACCTTCGATCAGGCCTTGAACGCCGTTTTCTGTGTATTTGAATGTCACGCCAGCGCGAGCAATCAAATCAATCCAGTTTTTAAGCTGAGTCGGAATCGTAAAGTTATACATTGGTGCGGCAATAACCAAAGTGTCTGCGGCTTTTACTTCTTCAATAAGGGTATCCGACAGTTCGACAACCGCTTGTTGTTCTTGTGAAAGATCTTCCGTTGCGCGAAGTGCAGTGGCAACGGCGAAGTCCAAAACTGGTAATGGGTTTGCAGCCAAATCACGAACAGTTAGCTTGTCTTGGTCTACATTTTTGATGAAGTCTTCAACCAGTTTGTTTGATTGAGAGTAATCGCCAAGGATGCTTGATTTTAGAGCTAGTACACGAGACATAATGGTTATTCCTTAAATAAGTGCTTTTGACTATGGGAGCCATTATAAGCGAGGCACGTTGGTTAAAAAGTATAGGGATTCGCTGAACATGTTCGAAAAATTTGAATGTGGTTTCGGTTATCTTGTTGCAGATCTTGTGTGATACAATCCGCGCAGTTTTTGTAATGAAAAGAATAGGAAACGCTTTGACTTCGTCACAGCCCCCAAAAAAGAATCCCGCTGAAGAGCAAGCGACACCGTCAAATGGTGTGCAAAAGGCGACAGCGAAACAAGATAAAGCACCTCAGGCTCAAGTGAATAGCGCGGCGTCTCTACGCAAAGCGTTAAGCCAGTGCATGATGCGTGACCGCTTCCGTTTAAGTAAACGCATTTCTGGTGCGAGCAAAATTAAGAAAGATGCAGCACGTAATGCTGTGTTTGATGAAATTGCACTCGACATTGCTAAATCGATGATGGTTGCGGAACAACGCAGCAACTACAAACCAACGATTGAATACCCAGAAATTCTGCCCGTCAGCCAAAAGCGTGACGACATCGCTAAAGCGATTGAAGAAAACCAAGTGGTTATCGTCGCGGGTGAAACCGGTTCTGGTAAAACCACTCAGCTGCCAAAAATCTGCGCTGAGCTTGGTCGCGGTAAGTTCGGCCTGATTGGTCATACTCAGCCTCGTCGTCTTGCGGCGCGTTCGGTTGCGAACCGTATTGCCGAAGAGATGGAAACCAAACTGGGTGAGTTTGTTGGTTACAAGGTTCGATTCAACGATCAGATCTCTGAAAATACCCAAATCAAATTGATGACGGACGGTATCTTGCTGGCTGAAATTCAGCATGACCGTTTCTTGAATCAATACGACACCATTATTATCGATGAAGCGCACGAGCGCAGCCTTAACATCGATTTCATCTTGGGTTACTTGAAAGAGTTGCTACCACGTCGTCCTGATTTGAAAGTGATCATCACGTCGGCAACCATTGACCCAGAGCGCTTCTCAAAACACTTCAACAATGCACCAATTATTGAAGTGTCAGGTCGTACTTACCCAGTAGAAACCCGTTACCGCCCACTAAGCGGTGATGACGACAATGATCGTGACCAACTTGAAGGCATCTTCGAAGCGGTCGACGAATTGTGCGATGAAGGTTTAGGTGACATCCTGATCTTCATGAACGGTGAGCGTGAAATTCGTGATACCGCAGATGCACTGTCTAAACGCAATCTGAAGAGCACCGAAATTGTGCCGCTTTACGCGCGTTTGTCGGCGGGCGAGCAGAACAAGATTTTCCAACCTCATACTGGTCGCCGAATTGTACTGGCAACCAACGTGGCAGAAACCTCGCTAACCGTTCCGGGCATCAAGTATGTTATCGACCCGGGCACGGCGCGCATTAGCCGCTACAGTTACCGAACTAAGGTTCAGCGTCTTCCAATCGAGCCGGTTTCTCAGGCGAGTGCGAACCAACGTAAAGGTCGTTGTGGTCGTGTGGAAGAGGGTATCTGTATCCGTCTGTACTCAGAGGAAGATTTTGAGTCGCGCCCAGAGTTTACCGATCCCGAGATCCTGCGTACCAACCTAGCATCGGTTATCTTACAGATGACCGCTCTTGGCTTGGGCGACATTCAAGCCTTCCCATTTGTGGAAGCTCCGGACAAACGTAACATCCAAGATGGTGTTCGTTTGCTGGAAGAGCTTGGCGCGATTAATTCTGAGGTAAAAGACCCGAAAAAACGCCTGACTTCCATCGGTCGCCAATTAGCTCGTTTGCCAATCGACCCACGCTTGGCGCGTATGGTATTGGAAGCGCCAAAATATGGTGCGCTTAAAGAAGTGATGATCATTGCAGCGGCCTTGTCGATTCAAGATCCACGCGAGCGTCCTTCAGACAAACAACAATCATCAGATGATAAGCACCGTCGTTTCTTCCATGAAGAGTCGGACTTCCTGACGTTTGTGAATTTGTGGGAATACATCCAAAAGCAGCAAAAAGCGTTGTCTAGCAACCAGTTCCGCAAACAGTGCAAGCAAGATTATTTGAACTACTTGCGCGTTCGCGAGTGGCAAGACGTGTACTTCCAAATTCATCAGTCGATGCGTGAGATGGAATTCAAACTTAACGATGAGCCTGCTTCTTACCATGGTGTACACAGTGCGATCTTGGTTGGTTTGTTGTCGCACATCGGTATGAAAGACCAAGAAAAGAATGAATATCAAGGCGCGCGCAATGCTCGTTTCCATATCTTCCCTGCATCGGGTCTATTTAAGAAACAACCTAAGTGGATAATGTCAGCCGAGTTGGTGGAAACCTCGAAACTTTGGGGCCGTATCATTGCCAAGATTCAGCCGGAGTGGATTGAGCCATTAGCCAAACACCTTATCAAGCGCAGTTACAGCGAACCGCATTGGTCGAAGAAACGCGCGGCGGTGATGGCGCACGAAAAAGTCATGCTTTACGGCGTGCCAATCGTACCGAAACGTTTGGTGAACTACGGCAGTATCGATCCGACCGTTAGCCGCGAAATCTTTATTCGTAGTGCATTGGTTGAAGGTGAGTGGGAAACCAAACACGCGTTCTTTAAACAAAACCGTAAGCTTCTGCAAGAAGTGGAAGAGCTTGAACACAAATCTCGTCGTCGTGACATCTTGGTGGATGATGATGAGCTGTTTGATTTCTATGACCAACGTGTTGGTACCGAAGTGGTGTCTGGTAAACATTTCGATACGTGGTGGAAAAAAGCATCGAAAGAAGATCCTGAACTGCTGAACTTTGAAAAAGAGATGCTGTTCAAGGGTGATGCTAGCCATGTGACCGATTTGGATTACCCGAACTTCTGGCATCAAAATGGTTTGAAGCTCAAGTTGAGTTACCAATTTGAACCGGGCGATGATAGTGACGGTGTCACAGTGCATTTGCCGTTGCCGATTTTAAACCAAGTTGAGCCAGCGGGCTTTGACTGGCAGATCCCTGGTCTGCGTCATGAGCTTATTGTTAGTTTGATTAAATCGCTGCCGAAGACGATTCGTAAGAACTTTGTGCCTGCGCCGAACTATGCCGATGCATTCTTAGCACGTGTAACACCAATGGAAGCGCCGCTGCTAGACTCGCTAGAGAAAGAACTGCGCCGCATGACGGGTGTAGAAGTATTGCGTGAAGACTGGAACTTGGAACAGGTGCCTGAGCACTTGAAAGTGACGTTCCGCGCGGTTGATCATCGAAATCGCAAACTGAAGGAACATAAAGACCTTCACGAATTGAAAGAGAGCTTGAAAGACAAAGTTCAAGAAACGCTTTCTAAAGTGGCGGATGACGATATTGAACAGCAAGGTCTGCATACGTGGAGCTTCGGTGAATTGCCGAAAGTGTATCAACAAAAACGTGGTGGCTACGATGTAAAAGCGTATCCAGCACTTGTTGATAGCAAAGACAGCGTTGAAATCAAACTCTACGAAACCGAATTTGAGCAGATCACCGCAATGCGTGCTGGCCAGCGTCGCCTAATTTTATTGAACGTACCGTCGCCAATTAAATACTTGCACGCTAACTTACCGAACAAATCGAAGTTGGGTTTGTATTTTAACCCTTACGGCAAAGTGCTTGATCTGATCGATGACTGTATCGCCTGTGGTGTCGATAAGCTTATTGAAGAGCAGGGTGGCTTAGTTTGGGAGCCAGAGAAGTTCGAAGCGTTGAAAGAACACGTTCGTGCTGAACTGGGTGATACCGTCGTAGAGATCGCGAAACAGGTTGAGACTATTCTGACAACGGCGTTCAGCATCAATAAGAAGCTAAAAGGCAAAATCGACTTCACTATGGCGTTTGCTCTGTCGGATATCAAAGCACAAATTGAAGGCTTGATCTTCAAAGGCTTTGCGACGGAATGTGGCTGGAAACGCTTGCCGGATATTCTTCGCTACATGCGTGCGATAGAGCGTCGTATGGAGAAGTTGCCAATCGATCCAAACAAAGATCGTTTACACATGCTGAAGATTGAATCTGTGACTCAAGACTATAAAGAGTTGCTGAACAAGATCCCGAAAGGTGTGGCCATTCCTGAAAACGTAAAGGAAGTGCGTTGGATGATTGAAGAGCTTCGCGTGAGTTACTTTGCTCAACAATTAGGCACTCCTTATCCTGTTTCTGATAAACGAGTCAAAAACGCGATTGATGCTTGCTAATCAACCAGTAAAATAGCGTCAGATTTGTAATTCTCGCGTATGAGGTTACTGGTACACTAATTGCTAGTAACTCAATAAGCGTTATTTTTTAGTTCTGGGAGGCAATGGTTCGCCTCCCTTTATTTGTAGTACCAACGACTGAGTTATGCAGACGTGGGAATAATAAAGAGTAAAGGTAGATGATGAAAAAAACTCTATTAGCAGTGGCGCTACTTGGCGCATCTTCTGCGGCAATGGCAGATTCTTGGATTTACGGTGGTGCAACAGTAGGTCAGTCTGACTACAAAGGTGAGACGGATACATCATACTCTGTTCACGTTGGTACAGGCATCCTACCTATCATTGGTATTGAAGCCGGTGTGACGCAACACGGTGAATTTAACGTAAATGGTCAAGACACTAAGCTAACGTCTTACTACGCAGCACTTAAGCCAAGCATCGACTTTGGTCCACTGCATGTGTATGCAAAAGGTGGCTTCCACCAGTGGGACAAAGAAGTGAAAGGCGGCAAAGACGATGACGATTTGGATCTAATGTACGGTGTAGGTGCTGAGTACTTCATTTTTGGTCCGATGTCTGTTGGTGCTAGCTACATGAACTACACGGCGGGTAAAGACGATATCGGCACGTTCTCTGTTAACGCAACACTGCATTTCCTATAAGCGTCTAGCTTTCTAACACCCATATGAAAAACACCGACTTTATGTCGGTGTTTTTTTGTCTGGAAGTCACAAAACAAAAGTTGAACATAAATTATTCACTTTTGGATCTTAAAATGCTCATGCTTTCCAATATATAGTGGCGATTAAATGCGCATATTTGCGTAATGTTTCGCTTAGGAATCGCTTAGGAAGGGATAGTATGAAAAAAACACTCTCGTTATTAGCTCTAACGTTGTGCTCAACATCAGCAATGGCTGACTCATGGATTTACGCTGGCGGTCAAATCGGTCAATCTGATATCGATAGCGAAAACGATACAACCTATGGTATTCATGTAGGTACTGGTATTTTGCCATTCATTGGCATTGAGGCAGGTTACTTTAACCACGGCAAGGTGGATTTATCACTGAGTGGCAGCAGGGGTAGTGCTGATTTTGATTCATTCTATTTAGCAGCGAAACCAAGCATCGACTTTGGGCCGCTTCATGTCTATGCCAAAGGTGGCATCAATGCATTCAATGTTGATTATGACGGCGGACTGAGAAATTTAGATAAAGATGATGGTGTCTCCTACATGTATGGTGTCGGTGCCGAATACTTCTTGCTCGATAATGTTTCTATTGGGGCAAGCTATCAAGCGTTTGGCGTGGATATTGACAGCGATAGTGACACCGTGAGCAGTGTGACGGGGAATATTACCTTCCATTTCCTATAATACTCAATCTATATGAAAACTTTACTGACATGGTTTCATCGCTAGCTTTGAAACCAAGTCAGTGTTACTTATCTCAATTTACGCGTCCATCAATGATAAAGCCACAGAGCGCAAGTATTTCCAGTGCTTTTCGAACGATCAAATTACGATAAAATCAATCGTTAGACCTCATAATTTTTGTGTTGATATTACTTTGTTCTCATCTGCCTTTAACTGAGCCAAAAATGCAATAAATGGCGATTTTTTGCAAAAATATGTGATTACTGCTAAACTTCGCCCCGCTTTAAAACTTTAGAGTTCAAATTAATGGAGGGCGGTATTGGAGTTCTTCTCACCTGAGGGGCGTTTCAAATTCACGTTAAATTTGTATTTATGGATAATGCATTTAAAAAATATAGTATCGACACAACAGACTATCAGGTTGGACAGGACAACGTTCAAAAGTGGGGATTCGACATACATAACCCCGTTTTTGGCATCAGTGCGGGTCTCGTTGTTTTCTGTCTAATTTCACTTCTTCTTGTTGAGCCAACCACTGCTCGTGATGTATTAAACGGTCTGAAAAACGGAATTATCGAACAGTTTGATGCGTTCTTTATGTGGTCGACAAACTTCTTCTTATTATTCGCTGTTGCTCTTCTTTTTTCTCCGCTGGGTAAAATCCGCTTAGGTGGCAAAGAAGCAACGCCGGATCACTCAACCGTTTCTTGGTTGTCGATGCTCTTTGCTGCTGGTATGGGTATTGGCCTTCTGTTCTGGAGTGTGGCGGAGCCGACCGCGTACTTCACTGATTGGTGGGGAATGCCACTGAACGCAGTGCCATACACAGAAGAAGCGAAATCACTAGCGATGGGTGCCACCATGTTCCACTGGGGTGTGCATGGTTGGAGTATTTACGCACTCGTTGCACTAGCACTTGCGTTTTTTGCTTTTAACAAGGGTTTACCGCTTTCATTGCGCGCGGCGTTTTATCCAATTTTTGGTGACCGAGCATGGGGTTGGTTGGGACATGTTATCGACATTCTTGCCGTTTTATCCACGCTGTTTGGTCTTGCAACGTCGCTGGGTCTCGGTGCTCAGCAGGCGACCAGTGGTATTAACCATGTCTTTGGTCTAGAAGGCGGCATTGGTACACAAATGATTGTGATCACCTTTGTTACCTTTATCGCGGTGCTATCAGTAATTCGTGGTATTGATGGTGGTGTTAAGCTACTGAGTAACGTCAATATGGTGGTTGCGTTTGCCCTGCTTATTTTCATTACCTTTATAACGTTTGATACGGCGTGGGGTTCGCTACGCGACACAACAATGGCTTACATTGAAAATATTATTCCGTTGAGCAACCCCCACGGTCGTGAAGATGAAACTTGGATGCACGGCTGGACGGTATTCTACTGGGCTTGGTGGGTATCTTGGTCACCGTTTGTTGGTATGTTTATCGCGCGTGTGTCTAAAGGTCGTACGGTTCGAGAATTCCTGTTCGCAGTGATCGTTATTCCTACTGTCGTTACCTTGATTTGGATGTCTGTATTCGGTGGTATCGCGCTTGACCAAGTGGTGAATAAAGTCGGTGAGCTAGGTGCAAATGGTCTAACTGATATTTCACTGACTCTGTTCCATGTTTACGATGCGCTACCGTATAGCTCAGTGATTTCAATGCTTTCTATCGTGCTGATTCTGGTGTTCTTTATTACATCATCAGACTCTGGCTCACTGGTTATCGATAGTATCACTGCGGGTGGTAAGATTGATGCACCAATTCCACAGCGTATTTTCTGGGCTTGTATTGAAGGTGCAATTGCAGCCGTTATGCTTTGGGTTGGTGGCAAAGAAGCCTTGCAAGCATTGCAGTCCGGTGTGGTTGCAACGGGATTACCGTTTACCTTTGTTCTGTTGTTGATGTGTGTAAGCTTGGTTAAAGGGTTAAGAACCGAACTGTCAGCTTACAAATAAACACTATCCACTATTGAATTTAAATGCCGAGCCTAATGCGTTCGGCATTTTTTATTTCTACTTTTCTTTTTCAATAATTCCGTTACAGTTTGGGCTTATTCCCACCTCATTTAACAGCATTATGTCACTGGCGAAACTCATTCTTATTCGTGGACTTCCAGGTTCAGGTAAAACAACCTTAGCAAAGCAACTGGCGATAGAGCTTGGTGCTAAGCATTTTGAAGCTGACATGTATTTTGAAAATGATGAAGGTGATTATCACTTTAACCCAACTGAATTACCCCAAGCGCACGAATGGTGTTTTCAGCAAACTCGAGAGTGGTTGAACAAAGGGAAAGTCGTGATTGTGAGTAATACGTTTGTTCGGCACTGGGAGATGAAGCGTTACTTGGACTACTGCGTGAAGAAGCGCATTGAGGTGGAAGTTAAGGTGTGTCGCGGAGCGTATCAAAGCATTCATGATGTACCACCAGCGACCATCGAAAAGATGCGACGCCAGTGGCAAGAGTGACCGTTACCAGAACCAGGGGGTTACTGACCTCGTCCGTCAATCATCACAACGAATGTTTTGCTCATGATTGAAAGGTCCATTGAAATCCAAGAGTAGAACGAACCTAAGCTTAGTGCGTAACTGTGATCAAACCCAACTTTACGTCGTACATCTTCAATACAAGCATCGTAGCCTTGGTTAACTTGCGCTAGGCCTGTAATTCCTGGTAATACGCCATATGTGCGTTCTACAAAATAAGGGATTTCATCTTCCAACTTTTGGTAGAAAGCAGGGCGCTCTGGACGTGGCCCGATCATCGACATTTCACCTCTCAACACATTAAACAGCTGTGGTAACTCATCCAAACGCGTCTTACGTAAAAAACGTCCTACTGGTGTTATTCGAGGATCATTCTCGGTTGCCCAAACTGCACCGGAGCGTTGCTCCGCATCAATATACATGGTGCGAAATTTCATGATTTGAAAAAGATCCATTTTTTCTGGTGTACAGCGCCCAACACGCAGTTGACGATAGATCACTGGGCCTTTTGATGTGATTTTTATAGCTAGCGCGATAAATGGGAATAGTGGTGCAGTGACGAGCAAAATAAACATTGCAACCAGTACATCAAACGTTCTTTTCGCGTGGCATACATTTGAATCGTAGCGTGAGTTTTTCATGATGCTTTCCTTATTGGTTGACGCGTTTCCAACGTCCATTTTCCATTCCTAGCAAATACTTCATACCGCCGATGAAATTGGCGAGATGACCAATGACGATGTAGCTAATCAGTTTAAAAGGCTTGACTGTGTTAAGTGCAGGCACCAAGTAAGTGACAAGTGCGATACCATAAACACAGGCTTGAGCGAGCAGCATTATTTGAAACAGCGGGTTGTGTGCCAGTAGCAGTGAACAAACCAAGCAAACAATCATCAAATAGGGTGTTGCTAAGCGCAGAACCTTTCCCGATAGAAATGCAAAGGCAGTGCCACGATAGCGAGGTAGCAGTAATTGCTTTAATTGCATGAGCTGCTGCATGTTACCCGCTGAAATTCTTAGGCGTCGCTTGAAGTCTGCGTCGTCTGAGCTTTGTTCGAGTTCAAGAGCTAGCATGTTAGGTTCGTAGATAGCGTTATAGCCTCGCAAAACGATTCTCATAGGGAGAATAAAATCGTCATTAATGGTGCTGACTTCAAGTGGTTCAAATAGGTGGGTTCTGAATGTATAAAACGCACCGTGAGAACCAATCGTTGAACCTAGCAAGGATTCTTGGTGCTTCACTCGAGACTGGTATTGCCAGTACGCTGCTTCACCTTGGTTATCGGTACTCATTATTTGATATGTCGCGTTAACCACTCCAACCTTCTCATTTTGATAATGCTGACTAGCTAGCAACAGAGAATCGCAAGAAATCAATGCCGATGTATCACTCAGTGCGGTAATGTCCGAGCTAACATGACGCATTTCTTCGTTGAGTAGGGCAACTTTACCGCGATTGACTTGGTGGTCATTAATGATGAACAGTGTATCGGAGCAGATTGCTTCTTGAATCGTCGCTTGAGCAATCTCGGCTGTGTTATCTGTGCAGCCATCACATGCGATCACCACTTTCAATTTATCTCTTGGGTAATCTAAGCTCGCAAGGTTGCGGATCTTTTCTGCTATCCATTGTTCTTCATTGTAGGCGGGCACGATGACAGTAATAGATGGTAACTGACTGTCTGTTTGAGAGGCTTTGTAAGCTCGCTCTACAAATGGTGCTGTGGTTTTTTGCTGTTTTAAAGGAAGCCATTTAAGTAGCAATGGATAACCAACATGATGATAGACAATCAAAAATGCGGATAAACCAAAACCTGTAATCCAAAGTAAATCATTCATAGCTAGCCTCCTTGGCCAAACGTGAGTAGCGACCCACCATGTCTCTGATATCAAAATGTTTGAGAATAAAAGTTCGAGGAGAACCATGGGTTGATTTCAATTGCTGCGACAAAGCTTCCGCCAAAGAGAACACTCGGTTGGCTTCAACCAATGTGCTGTTAATCGGGCAGAGCGTCTCTTTCACGCCACCAACATCGGTTGCGACACAAGGAACGTCACATGCTTGAGCTTCTAGTGTTGAGAGAGGGAAGCCCTCTTGAAGCGACGGTAAACAAAATAAATCGAGGCTTTGGTAAAAGCTGGGCATATCATCGACCAAGCCTAAAAAGGTAACGCGATCCTCAAGTTTTAACGTTCTAACTTGTGCTTCCAATTGAGCTCTCTGAGAACCATCTCCAGCAATGGCTAGGTGTGTGTTTGGCGTAAGATGAGAGAAGGCTTCGATAAGCACTTTATGGCCTTTAACTGCTTCTAAACGTCCAGCCACTCCAATCACGGTTTTGTTGGCTGGAAGCCCAAACAAGTTTCTCTTGGTTGCTTGATTACCGCTTTGAAATTTCTGGCAATCGATTCCATTGTGAATGGTGCAGACTTTGCGGTAATTCAGTTTTGTCTGGATTTGTTCGGCGACAAAGTTCGCATCGGCAACCACATGTGGACGAATCATTTTTAGCAGTAGGGACTGCAGTCGAGCTGACTTTCTGTTATTCAGATGCCAGGCGTCGTGCTCAGTATGGATAATTACTGGCACCTGCGCTAAGCGTGCCGCAATCCCACCATATAATAGTGGACCGATATGGTGAGTGTGGACCACATCAGGCTTAAGTCCTTTGAGCATGGAAGTCAGCGTACTTATGGTTTTTCCGCTGAATCCAGGTTTCTTATTGAGAAAGTGCAGTTGGCCTTGGTAGGCCGAGAGTTTTGACCAGCATTGCAGTGCTTGCGCTTTGCTTCCCTCTAAACTTACGACAAACACGGAATGATTCGGTTGCGCAAAACGAAGCATCTCTAATACGAGCGTTTCCAAACCGCCAGGAGCTAAGTGCTGCACGACGTGTAATATCACTTTTTTATTGCGTTGAGTGCTATTTTGTTTTTGTCTGAATTCCATTCTCAAACCCTCGTTGAGTTCTTTGTTTATTTAGGAATTGCAGACTGCGTGCCAATAAATTAAGTGTTTAAAAACATGAGGTTAACGTCGATATATATGAAGGGCGATGTTTATTCTCAATTTGAGATTCATATTAGTGGAAACCTTACACGGAGTTAGAATAAGCACAAAAAGAAAAGCACTCGCTGAACGAGTGCTTGTAATGGAGTGTTAACGGCTGTTAGCTTCCGTATACCACTCTAGGTAGAGTGGTGATCACAGGAACGCCAAGGTGCTTTTCTAATGCTCTTTTCGAGCGGATAGAGTTATCTGCTAACTCAAGTATCGTCGCTAATCCAATGCCCAAACCCGCGCCACCGATAAACCCTAAAATGACAAACACAAAACTAGGTAAGTTAGACGGAATGGTTGGTGTGAAAGGTTCATCAATGATTTTCACGCGTTTATTCTCTTCAAATACGCCAAGTGAACCAGTTAATTGAGCCATTTCATAACGCTCTACAAGGTCATCATACATTTCTCTTTTTACCGCGACATCACGAGCTAGGCGGTTAATTTCTGTTGCTGTGCTACCAAATCGATGCGCATTACTTTCTAACTCTTGAATCATTGTTCGTAAGCTATTGGTTTCTTCTGTGAGAGCTTCAAAGCGTCCGCGCATAATTTGCAGTTGGTGAAGCTGAGAGACCAGAAGAGGCTGAGCTTCTCCAAGACTGTTTACGGTGGTATTGCTTGCGATATCCCAAAGTTGGGCGCTGTTTAATTCCGGTTGTTTAGAGTTCAATAGTACTGAGCGCTCTTGCTCCAAGCGGTTTAACTCTCGTAGCTTGCCTTGAACCATGCTATGCGCCTCAGTGTACTTGGCGCGAAGCAAAGTGAGCTCACTACGAATGTCGATGATTTGTTCTTCAAGCTTACCGATAACCGGGTTGGTTTTAGAAAGCTGTTGGTCCAAACTACCTAGGCTTCGGGTAACACCAGCAAGCTCCGCTTCTTTTTCTGCCAAGGTTTGTTTAAGACTTGCCAGACGAGTCAGGCTTTGTGCTTGCATTTCAGGCGTCGCGTGAGAGTAAGTATTCTTGTATTCTGCGAACGCTTGCTCTGCTTTATCCAGCTCTTCACTGCGTTTATTAATATGGATGGTTAAAAAGTGACTTGAATCTTTAATTGAAGATCGTTCAGGAGCTAAAAGCTGTTCGACAAAATGTTCGCTGACGGAGAGTAACATCGACTCCATGCCATTCGGTTTGCCACTTCGTAGTTGGATTTGAATGAAGTCCTTACCAAGCTGCTGAACAGACAAACGCGACGCGAGATCTTTAATGATGAACTCTTGCTCTTTAGCACTCATGTCGTCACTAATCAGCGCTTGTTCTTTGGCAACTGAGTACAAAACATGTCGGCTTTTTAGCAAGGTACTGAGTGCGCTCAATCGGTCTTTCAGCATGGTTGAGACGGCAAGATCTTGAAGGAATGGGTTCATTTTCGCTGTCTCTTGGATAAGCATACTTGTATGAGCGACATAAGTCGTCGGAACCAGTTTACTTACGATGAAACCCAGCACAGGCAATACAAGCATAGGAATAACGATCATGTAGCGACGTCTCCAAGCACCATGTAACAGTACACTGAGGTTTTCTCTTAAATCGTTCATAGCGCCCTCACTAATTTATCAACTTGGTTGGCTCTTGCTTCCCAGCTTTGCTGTTGAACAAATGACTTTGAATCTGTCGGTGGTGGTAGGAGGTGATCGAGACTGGCACACACGTCTTCGACATCTTGAACCACATGGAGCATATGTTTGTAGGGCATTAATGCAGGAAAGGGCGTGCTGATAACAGGGGTTCCTGTTGCCAAGTACTCAAGAAGTTTTAGCGGATTACATGCCTTGATTTGAGCGTTATCAACAAAGGGCAACCAACTGGCATCCCAGTGTTGGGAGTAACGTGGCAGAGTGTGATGCGCTCTCGGGCCCAGGTAGTATACGTTGCATCTTTGTGGAAGCGGATTATCACTGAACTCGTTAGGGCCGATGAACACGAGATCCCAGTCAGGTGCTTGGTCTGCGACTTGGGCAATTAAGTCGTAGTCTAACCATTCAGACAAACTGCCATAAAAGCCCAGCACTTTGCGACCATTATTAGGAAAATCTTCAGCCTTAGGTGCTGGCTCAGAAAACAAACTAAAGTCGACACCGTGAGGTAAAGTGACGGTTTTACCAGATGAAAATTGAGCGGCGAGTTTGTCACTTGCTGTAAAAATCACATCAGCTGCGTTAACCAGTGTACGTTCATGCTTGGCAACCGTGTCGTGGTCAACACCAGCTAAAGCGCTAAAGTCATCGCCACAATAGTAAATTAGCCCACGTGAATTCATTTCCGCACAAACATCTGCGGCCGTCGGGAGAGATGTCCAAAATATAGGCTTATCAAAACCAAGAGCGTGTAACTGTTTATTGAGCTGGTATTTCATCATCTTAGCCGCTACTTTTCTTGCCAGCGCAGAGCTTGGAGCAGGAATAGTGAGTAGGTTAATGGTGTGAATATTTGGGTTTATTTCAGACTCTAACGTTGGCTTGTGCGATCCAGCGTTATTAAACACACGAGCGAGCTTGTTTAACGCACGTTGCATGTCTTTAGCGGTCAGCCTAGGTTGACGCAGACCGATTGAGTTAACCCAAAGGATGCGGTGGCTAGTTGCTAGTCGTTTGACAATGTGTTGAGTGGAGGAGGGTAACCCGCCAAAATCTTCTCCAAATACTACGATGTCTGTCATGTGGCTCTCCTTGAGTCTTCGTTATTTGATTACTAATCAAGAGAGTAATCACAATACGTGCCAAGGATTTATTTGATATAAAACAGGTAATTAGACTTTCTATTGGTATTTGAAATTAGGGTTTCTCATTTTGACAATCACTTTGAACGATTCGGCTAACGACAACCGTTAATGCTGCCAGAATGTAAATTGGCCAAGTGAAACCTTGAGTGAGGAAAGTACCTGATACGATGGTCCCGATAAGCCCACTTAAGACTGCGTTTGCTCCAACAGAGAGGGTGTAATCCGATGTTGGCGTCAGTAGTGAAATAGAATGCAAAGAGGTTCGAATCAATGACACAATCAATGTAATGAACACGGCGAGTCCAACAAACCCCGTTTCTGCTAATACGCCAAACCAAGTACTGTGTACGGCGTGATTGATGCCATCCCAGTGAGGGCTATAGAAATAGTAATTGAAGTAGAAATTATCAAGCCCAACCCCAGTTAACGGATGGTGGAGAGCCATTTTAAATGCGGCTTCCCACGCGTAAAGTCGTCCCATCGCAGAGGCATCTATACCATCCTCGGCTGCGCCACCCGATTCTCGCCCTGAGATACCAGCAAATGCGTAGAGTACGATGGCTGCGACGGCGCCTAGTACTAAGACTAACGTTTTGCTTTTGATGTGCTTAAAGGCAAAGTACGCAAATACCGATAGAGAGCCTAACAAGCCCCCGCGGCTTTGTGTCTCAATAATCGCAAAAAACAATACCAAACAGGTAACAAGTGCGAAGAGTCGGAGATGTTTAGGTGAACGTTTCTCCATCAACTGACTAACGGTAAAGGCGAGGGGAAACATTAATACCAGCGCCAAGTCGTTCGGATCGCCGAGTACTGAACCTATGGAGCGTCCAATCGATACGCGCGTCCCTTCCACTAAATCAATGCCATTCGCTGCGTTTTGTAATGCGACTAAACCAATCAACAATCCGGCGAAAATTATCGCTTTCGACATTTGTGCCAACTGAGCCGGTTTGGTAATAAGCCAGGTGATCGCCAATGTCATAATGATGATTTTCCAATAGGTATTTTTGAAAACCGTAATGGCAATGTCACGACTGGAGGCAAAGACGATACCGATGATCACCAACCCCCAAAATATGCACAGCCATTTTAATGAAGGGTGCCAAAAAGCAGTAAGCTGGCGACTTATCAAAAGGTGGAAAGCAAGTGCGGCCAGTGCCCCTAATGATAGTAGCAATGGGATCTTAAAGTTATAGATAACGGGAAACGCTTCATGAATACGAAAGAATGAAAAAATAACGAACAGCGTGACAAGCCAAAACGTTTGGTTGAGAACGAATAGTAAAGCAAGTGGGGCGAAACATAGTGCGACAATCAAAATAGGGTGAGGCATAACAATCCAAAGCAGGCCGATACAGACGGTAATCGTCAGCGCTGCGATGGACTGCTTTCTTCTCACCTTGGTTTCAGTCATAACGAGTATCTCTTCACCTGTCCACGCCACTTCACCATGTATCGAGTGAGCGCATTTAGCGTCTCTTTACTCATATAGCGAGTGGCTATCCCTGCCAGCAAAGTGCATGTCAAAATGCAAATTGCGATGGCGATGCCTATTGATTGTGAAGAGTGAAGCAGGAACAGTGCCACACCGGAGATAATCTGCAATAAAACCATCAGACTTAGGTGAAAAGGCAACGGCATGCATTGTTGGCCTATCACATAAGTAAGGCCAAGCTTACACAGTTGAGCGTAATAAAGCGCAATGAAAACTCCATAGATACCCAGGGACGATAGGCCAAACAGCAAAGCAATTGCAACGCATGCTGAGACGACATTAATACCCAGTAACCAGCGAGTACGACGCTTGTACAAAATGGAAATATTAATGAGCTCGCTCCACTCTTTTAGCATAGCGATAGGCAGTAAGAACAAGCTGAACAGTACCGCCTCATGATAGGTTTCTGGTAACAGGTAAGTGATCATCACCATTGCTAATGTGCCGACTGCAACACTTAAACCTGTAATGTAAATCATGCCTAGATGAGTGATGCGCACAGCTTCTGTACTCTTACGCGCTTCTAGGTAATTAAATCGACGTGGCATCCACCACATGCCAAATGGCTGAACTAAAATACACATGCCAACCGCAAATTTTACGGCTATCGCGTAAATCCCTAATGTCGCAAGTGAGGCGTTCGCGCCGATGAACCAGCGTTCAGCGCCATTGAGACAAAACGCAACCAATCCAGCCATCATCATTGGCAGACAGTAGTTTAGGTATTGTTTCGCCACTGTCAGATTTGGCAGAGTCATGCTGTAGCGGTTAATGATGTGCAGCCAGAAAAACTGAGTAATAGCAGCCAACAAGCCACCCCATAAAACAGAAATAACATGTGGGTGAACAGACAGAGCCGTGATGATGAAAATGACCTGAAAAACAGTGGTAGTCACCATGACGTTAAGTAGGGTTCTTGCTTTGTCGTCCTGTGTTCTCAACCAAGCTGTGCCGATTGCGATACTGCCTTCTAGAACGATAGCAAACATAACAATAGCAAACTCGACTCGCGTAAAAGGTGCAGGAATAGGCGCGAGCATAATGATAGCGAGTAGGCATAAAGCCACGATGCCAGCGATGAACAAAGCAAGTGAGTACAGCTGGTTTAGAAGGCTTGTGCGCGTATTTTGATCCTTTTCAACCCCTACGAATCGATACAGCGCTTCATGCAAAGCGAAACTGACGAATAAGGTTGTGACAACGCCAAAGGTGGTAAGCAGTTCAAGCTTGCCCATTTGTTCTGGTGAGAGAAAGTGGGGCAATACAGGCAGCATGATTAAGCTGATGCTTTTGTTTATCACTAACGCGATAGCGAACAGCGACATATTGGTCATTGCTTTAGACATGGTCATATCCTTTGATGTATCGCGGTGTTTTGAGTTTACAATCGCCATTCGGTGCGGATTCTGCTGCAAGATGCTGAGCGATTGGCAGATAACAACGTTCGGCCGTATAAAGTTGAGAAACGTTGAGTGCTTCGATACCCATTGTCACTTTCATCCATGGAGACTCATTCAAAAGGCGAATTGCGTTATGTAACGACGCCACATTGTTTGGTGTGTACTTGATGCAATTGCGGCCATGCGTCAATACGCGATCCCAGTAGCTATCATCATGTGGGATGACGATGCACATGCCGGCTGCGAGAGCTTCTAAAATGGATAACCCAAAAGGTTCGTTAACACTGGTGGAAACAAACACACCACACTGAGAGCGTAGGTCATCTAGGTTATCTGGGCACTCATGCCATTCAACACCTTTTGTGGTGAAGTCTGGTGTTGAATATTCCACACCTGCCACATTTGGTTTGATGTAACACACGGTAGATTTGATCTCTTTTGTCTTATCAAGTGTTAAAGCATCAAGAAAAAGATCGATGTTCTTCCATTTTAGTAAGCTAGCTGCCCAGAAGACGCGGTTTGAAATCGGATTTGCTTGTTTTGGCCAGCGGTCTCTCGATAGTCCGTTAACAAACGTAGACGCATTCAAACCACACCAATAGCGTTCAGTGGCTGGCTTCTCTGTTTTGAGGTAGACCTGTAAGGCCTCTAGCATCGATTCTCGGGTGTTTGCCAAGTAATAAATTGCGGATGCTTTTACCAAGCAGTAGCCGGAAGATCTTGAACGACCAATTGGACCATGAACCATTTGTACCACAGGCTTTTTGCTGATTAATCTTAGTAAGTACAAAGGCATATCATTACTTGGGCAAGATAGACCTAAAAAGCTATCTATCTTTGGTAGTTTCATGCACGCAAAAATCAGTTGGATAAAGTAATACGCGTTCATTAACCAGTAAGTGAGGCCATGAGTGGAGCTCAATGGTGATGGTTTGATTTTGATAATCTGCACACGAGGCGTATCGCTAAGTAGTGACTCCCAATGCTCTGGATTCGTGGTCAGCAGGTAACCAATTACGTTCAGTTTATCGCACTGTTTGAGGAGCTCTGCATTCGCAATTTTAGAACCACCTTGCATTGGGATTGCGTCGAACATTAATACACGTTTCATGACTGGCCTCCTCAATTGATGCTCAACCAGCGTGAAAGAGGCTTCATGCAGTGAGTCATTGGCATTGGTGTAATACTGTTGTTCTCAAGCTCACCTTCATAAATACCTTCAATGGCGCTTATGGATGCTGCAGTCGTGAGGTTTTGGCTAGCATGAAGATAGGCGTTTTCAGCTAGCTTGTTTCTTAGCGCTGCATCTTGCATGACTTGTTGGATAGCGTTTAATAAGCTTGCCATTCCGCGATTCTGGTACAGTAGTGCAGAGTGATTGTGCTCGAACAACTCAGGGATGCCTCCTGTTTTAGGAGCCACGATAGGCAGTTGAGCTAAAGCCGCTTCCCCGAGCACGAGACCAAAGGCCTCTTCATAGGCGCCGCTAATAAAAGCGTCTGCATTCCCAGACATCCATGCACCAGCATTGCTTTTTTCCCCGACAAAGTGGACTCTGTCTTGGATACCGAGATCCGAAGCAAGTTGTTGCAATGTTTCTCTTTCCTCGCCATCGCCAACGATAACAAGATGAGGATTATCGTGATGGTAATTGTGCATGCGCATAGCGTGAATAAGGCGGTCGAATCCTTTTCTTTTAATCAACGAACCTACCGAGAGAAAGGTAAACGCTTGTGGAGGTATTCCGAGGTGAGCCTTGATATCAATGGGCGTATCAGAGTCCAGAAGCGATACACCGTTGTGCACAACATAAAGCTGGTCTTCTGGGTAACCATCCTGAATAATTTCACGACCGACATCTTTACTAACGCAAATCAATTTTGGGGAGAGGTGTAGCCCAAGAGAGAAGCGATCTCGCAATGTATAGTGACAATGAAGTTGGGTGACAAGCGGGATGTGATTCATGCGTGCAGCCAAACACATCCATTGACAAGGACCACCGCTATTAACGTGTACCAAGTCGATATTGTGTTTTTCGATCAGTGCTGAGCCCTGTTTGATAAGGCTATTCCATCCGCTAATATCCCAGCGAGGTACACTCCAGCCACCAACGAGATTGAAAACAGAATGTTCCGCTTCAATTCCGAGCGATTGACACTTATCGATTAGTGGCTGGCAATTTGACCACACGAATGGCTCAAACTTATCACGGTCAATCCCTGAGATGAGATCCAGAAGTACCACTTCACTGCCGCGAATCCAGTTATCACCATAATGAACATATAGAATGCGTTTTGGAGTAATCATAAGTCACCTCTGTCTCCTCATTAACTTGTGTTAACTGCTGAGTTGCAACAGAGATGCCAAAATATGCCATTAGTTTATGTGTTTGAATATTATTAGATATTTGTGCTTGGACTTAAGGGGAGAAGCAATATTCTCATATTGAGAACCAATATGGCTTATTGCTCCGTTTCAATTTGATATTTTCGTAGCAATACAGGAATAACGCTTTGCGCCGAGAAATCATCAATAATGGTCTGCCGAGCGTTTTGACGAATGAGAGATTGCTGCGCTTCATCAAGAGACATCCAATGTTTAAGGCATTGAGCGAGAGATGGGACGTCATCGACAATAAAGCCATTTTCGCCAGTTTGGATAATATCGGGCAAGCGACCCACGCGTAGGCTCATCACGACTATTCCTCTAGCCATTGCTTCAAGCGCCGCCATAGGCAGGCCTTCATAGCGAGAAGAAATTACCAGCACGCCAATGTTTTTCCAAACGGTCTCCATTTCAGTTTGATGACCGAAAAATGTCACATTTGAAGGGGCAATGTGGGGGAGTGATTCTCTTTCTGGTCCATCACCGTAAACACTAAAATGCAGTGTTGGGCAGAGCTTAGCTATTTCGATAAATTGGTCAGCCCCTTTTTCTTGGCTCAATCGGCCGACGAAAGCGATTTCTTGATAGTTGAGATTACGATCGGGAATCGACACAAAGTTATTCAGCAGTTCCGAAGGGAAAATGACTTTACGCTGAATGCTTGGGCTGACAGAAAAGCAGTGGTTAGAGAGGTAGCCTGAACTTCTATCAAGCCAATCATAGAGCCACAGTTTGCCCGAGGATGATTCTCCTGCATGATAAGTTGAAATCAAGCGAGGAAATGTGCGCGTGAGTAGCTTGGCACAGCGCGCTAAGATTGACGCTTTGTAACCGTGGGAGTGAATGACCGATGGTTGGTGATTGGCGACTGCGCTTGTTAGGTGTTTGATCTTTAATGCCTTATGTGGCTCATCAGACAAATGGTTCAAGTAACTCACAGGGATGGTAGATTCTTCTGCTTTTTCTACAATCTGTGCTGGTGGCGAGTACTCAGTCGTTAAGACAACACGTGCTTTGTGCCCAAATGTCATTAATCCACGGGCAAGCTCTATGACGTGACTTTCGATACCGCCAAACAGGCGGCTATCAAGAAAAATCCAAATTTCACCAACGGCAGGTTTCTCAAGATTGTTCGAGATTAATTTCATCCGCTTCCCACGCTTGTTTTTTTCGGTAAACCGTAGATGGGCTTAGCTCCAGCATTACGGCGGCATTGAGTACGTTGCCATCACAGTATGCGATTGCGTTTTGAATCGCCTCACGCTCCACTTGCCACATAGGGCGAATGGTTCCATCAGAGTTAAAGTACGGCGAGGCAGCCGCTGAGGATTGTATGTTAGGTTCCGGTGTCGGTATTGACGGTTCTCTAGCGGGGGCCGATTGTTCCTCAACATACACTGGTCGGGATGTTATTGTTGGAGGGGTTGCTGGCTCTTGAGTTACATGTGCGGGAGTGGATGTTCTCACTGTTTTAGACTTTCTAGTCAGTTGAGCGGGTAGGTGATTCACCGTGACTTTCTCGTCATTATTAAGCACCACAATGTTACGTATGATGTTTTGTAATTGCCTTACATTACCCGGCCATTCGTAGTGCTTGATGATATGTTGAGCTTCGTTGTCGATTGTTGAGAATTTCTTTTTGTCCTGTTTGGCATAAGTGGTCAAAAAGTGCTTGGCTAGCGTGACGATGTCACTTCCTCGCTCGCGCAGAGGGGGCATATCGATAGGTATTACGTGTACGCGGTAATACAAATCTTCACGAAAACGACCTTCTTCCACTTCTGTTAATGGATCTCGGTTGGTGGCGCAAATGATTCGGACATCCACCTTCATCTCTCGAGTGCCACCAAGCGGTGTGTAGGTTCCTGTTTGAAGAAAACGGAGCAACTTCTTTTGCATCTCAAGTTCCATTTCACACAGTTCATCGAGAAAAAGCGTTCCACCGTGAGCCAGCGTCGCAGCACCTTTTCGGTCTGTTGTGGCTCCGGTAAATGCGCCTTTAACGTGGCCAAAAATCTCACTTTCCATTAAATCTCGGGGGATGGCCCCGCAGTTAATAGCAATAAAAGGCTTGTCTTTACGATCGCTCTGACGGTGCACGGCTTCAGCACAGACTTCTTTACCTGTGCCGCTTTCACCCACAATAAAGACACTGGCAGATGTTGGAGCAACGGCATCAATGGTTTTATATACCGCCTGCATTGAGAGACTTGAACCGATAAATCCGTGATAGTTATGGCGATCAAACTTGGACTGAATGTTTTCTACTAAATCTTCCAGTTTGGCGCGTTTGAGGTGCAATGCAACAGAAGTTTTTAGGCGATCAGCGTTAATAGGTTTTTCTAAGAAATCTTCCGCGCCTTTTTGAATTAGGTTAACGGCTAAGTCTACGCTGCCATGCGCTGTAGCAATAATAACGGAGGTAGGAATGTCATTCTGGTTGATCCAATCCAACACGTCTTCACCAGACATATCGGGCAGTTTCAAATCGAGAATGATGAGCTGAGGTTTGCTTCTTTCAATAAATTGAATTGCTTCGCGACCTGTTTCGACATGAAAAATGTCATAAGGTTCGTCTTTGACATACTGCTTATAAAGTATGGCTAGTGAAGTAGAGTCTTCTACCAGTAACACCCTTGGTCTCATAGTCCTATCCCAACGTAGTTCGTTTCACTTTTATGATTTTTGTCAGCACTATTATTTGTATTTGGCGTGATGAGCGAGTTATATGGCTTAGTGCTCTCTAGTGCTGAATATTCTCAATTTGAGAAAAGCGTTATCTAAGTATTAGCACAAGGTGGGAAATTTGCGAAAAATCCATACTTTTTAATTGATTAAGTTAAATTGTAAATGTCTTAGATGATATCGGCATCGCACTTTAATAAGTGCGATGATTCATAAGATAATTTATTATTGAAACGGTTACTCGAACCCCTGATCTTTTCGCTTTTCTAGCGCGTCAAACGATTCAATTGCCAGCTGGGAAAGAGACTCACAGAGAGCCAATGCTTCTAGTGTTTTTCCTTCCACACAATATTTCTCAATCATTCTTGCTTGTCTGGAAAGCGTTCGGTTACCTAAAGCAAGGGCAGAGCTGCCGAGTGTATGAACTTCGAACTCTAATGTTTGGAGGTCTTTCGCGCTTAATGCTTGCTCTATTTTCTCCATGCGCTCTCGTGACTCTTCAATATAGTGTTCAATCAGCGTAGGGATGATTTCGGCGCACGTATCTTTGATCATTTGCTGGAGAATGTGTTCATCCACCAATTCTTGTTCGATAGTCGGTGTGTTATTTGCAGTCATATTGGCGCTCCCTATAACATAAACAGTTCACTTTTCTTAATTTGTTGAGATATCTTTTCTTTCCACTTTTTGGGTAAAAAGCGTAGCTTGGAAACTTGTCGGATCAACTCATCTTTCAGGCTAGGTGTATGCTTCATATTCAGCACGGACCCAATCAAATTCGCATCGCTAGCATCAAGTAGTTTTTTGGCTTGTTCGAGTTGGGTTGCCGTCGTAGAGCCATAATGTGCGACTAATAAGGTGGCATCACATACGCCCGCAATCACTTGAGGGGCAATATTGCTTCGGTTGACACTCAGAAGTGGAGATGTGTCTATCACGACGCGCTCGTACTGCGTTAACCACTCTGCAATATTGCGCTTCAGCATCGTCGGGTCTCGGTACGCCAATTGAGTGCTGGCGAGAGATGGAGCAGGGAGACCGACTAAGGTTTGATGCGTATTTTCTCTTGTGATCAGGTGTCCAACTTTTTCTGTATCATCAAACTCGTGAATGGTGCGATAAGCGGGCTTGAACAAGTTAAGATCCACATACAAAGTATTGTGTCCAGCTAAAACCAGACGCTCTGCTAGAGATGAAGCCACGGAAGTGACGCCGTCTTCAGACTTACAACCCACGACACAAATTGTTTTGTGGCCTTTCTGTTCACTCTGAAGATAAATTTGCTCAATCTCAGCGTGAGTGGCAGGAATAGTCATTACAACGCTCCTATTAACACGATGGTTGTGGTGATTTGTAAAATATCTCTTAATCCGGCTCTTGCTTTTTCAGCAAAGCTTTCGTCTTTATGTGGAATGTAAATAGTGTCACCTGCACGGATGACTGGTAAATCATAAATGTTGGCGGTTTTGCTAAAGTTCACCAAATCAAATGTTCGAGCTTGGCCCTGACAGCAAGACATGTTGACCACACTGATTTTTTCAAGATACGCATTGTTAGTCGGGCCTCCTGCTTCGGCCAGCAGGTCAAGTACCGTCATGTTGTCATTAAATACATAGCGCCCTGGGTCTCTTACTTCACCTAATACGCGCACGGTGGATTCTTTGGAGCGATCCAACCAGTTTTTGTTTTTTTCCGGAATGTAAATGGTATCGCCGGGACGAACGTGGGGCAGAATAGACTCATCGCCCGTTTCAAAGTACATCGACAAATTCAATTTACTCACTTTGGCATAGCCTAGGCCACGGTGCGTCACACGAATATTGTGAATATCGGCATCCATTGTTGGTCCATCGGCGGCAGATAAAATATCCAGAAAGTGCATCTCTTCGGTAAAGCGATAGCGGCCTGGGGCATTGATTTGACCGAAAACATATATCGAGGCATCAGAGCTCTGGCTTACCCATTGCGATTTGTTGTCTGATGGATCGTCAGGTAATGCATGGACTCTTACTACCGTACCAGCTGAAACTCGGGGCAGATTCGGTGTTGGTGAGCCATCTAAAATGTATTGATCTAAATCGAACTGTGTCATTTGACCATTATTGGCGACTTCAATTTTGGTTGTGTCAGCTCTACGTGTTGGGCCGCCAACATGCGCAAGCAGATCAATTAAATCCATTTCGTCTGACCATTCAATACGTCCCGGGCGCACGACTTCTCCCATCACAGCGACCGCTCGACTTGGCGCCACTTTTAGCCATGACTTCTCGTTGAAATCGGTTTTCTCAGGGACGAAAATCGCGTCTCCAGGTCCGACATTCGGCGGTCTAACCGAAGACAGCCCCTCGGTATGCGCGGTTAGGTCGAATTTGATGACCTTACCATCGGCTTTTATGACACGAATTTGGCGAGATTCTGCATAGCGAGTAGGCCCGCCTGCATTGGCGAGAATATCCATGAAGCTAGCGTCTTGCTTTCCTTCATACGCGCCAGGGTGGGCAACTTCACCCATGACATAAACCACATTTGCACCCGCTTTGATTTCTTCTTCCTGTTTTGGAACAAAAATGGTGGCACCCGGTAGGATTTCTGGTAGTAAGCTTTGATCACCCGTATCCAGATACTTTTTCAGATTAAACATGGTTGGGTTGTTATTTGTGATCACGCGAATTTGCTCAACACTGGCATATCGTGTTACGCCGCCAGCTCTCATCACGACATCAACGAGCGTGGTGTTCGGTTTGTAAGAGAATGAGCCGGGTGCATTCACTTCACCAAAGACTTTGATAGCACGAGCGGAGTCTGCGCTGTCGCCTGAGTTCGCGAGTTTTGCTGCATCAAATTCTTGCTCAATATTTCCAACGAGTGGAGATGCTGGAACAAACAGTACGTCCAGCGATTCCAATTTCGGGAGCTGGCTATTATCACCAGTATCAAGGAAACGTTTGTAGTCAAACTCGATGTTTTTGTCGCCGCGTTTAACGATCATTTTATCGAGCTGAGCACCAGCGCGAAGGCCGCCAGCTTCGTATACAAACATTTGAATGTTGGAACCTGAAGGTAAGGTATATTCCCCGGGTTTGACCACGTAGCCTTGGACCGACACTAATAACTGTTGTTGTTTGATAAAGACTCGGGCGTTGTTTACGTCACGATACACGGTTTTTAGCGTTTCGATAATCACGTCTTGGAGCTGTTGCTCATTATATCCAGCAACAAATACAGGGCCGACTTCCGGTAAGTTAATACGCCCACGGCGATCGACTTGAAACCCTTTATTTAAAGAAGCTTCTCCAGGTAGGTTAATCTGAATTAAATCGCCGACCTTAACAGTATTGTTTTCATCAGCTGACGAAGTAGGTATCCAAGCGACCAAGCACAAAAGAACTAAGGTGATAAATGGTTTCATCGTGTTCATAGCGCACCCCCTACAGATAGATTGCGATTTACTGAGGTATCGCTATCTGAATTAGGGCTAATAACCTCGATGCTTACGCGGCGATTGGTTAAACGCACGGCAGGTGTTTCACCCTCGTAAAGCGGCAGGCTATCTCCCACAGATTTGGTGGTTACGCGTTCTGATGTGATGCCAAATACAGTCAGGTAACGCTTCACTTGTTCTGCACGCGCTTGAGCGAGTTTCTGGTTGTAATCTGGTGAGCCAGTGACATCGGCATGCCCAGTCACCACAAGAGTTAGGTTAGGGTGGTCACGTAAAATGTAGGCAGCTTCTGCCAAATGTCCCATGTACTTTGGATTAATTTCTGCTGAATCGACAGCAAATTGATTATCAATATTGAGGAGTGCATAAATTTCAGCGACGACGTTCAAATCGCTACGCAATGCTTCAATATCATCGGGTGGCGTACAAGTGGTTTGGCTTAATACATAGTCGAGTTGCTGTTCAAGTTGGTTTAAACGTCGACGTTGAATCACCAGATCGTTAGCTGCATCGAGTAGAAGTCCGCCTTCTAGCTCACGTGCGATTCTGTTTTGCTTCTCAAGCGCTTGCACTACTGCTGCAGGAAAGCACCAGCGTGCGCCTTCTTGAATCAACGCGTCTAGGTGTAGCTTGGTGAGTTGCCAATCAAACCTCAACCCATGCTCTGGACCTAACGGTTCATCGGGCATGACTGGGGAAAACTGATAATTTTCAATTGAGATATCTTGATAGTTTTCCGCCAAGCCACCTTTTCCGTGGTCTGGGTAGTCAAACGACGAACAACCAAACATGCCGACAACAAGACCGCTTACTACATATCGTCGTATAAGATTTACCATGCCAACCTCCGTTTAAACCGGTATTTTTAGTGTCCTTTTGAGTTAACGGGAATAGCATGGTTAATACGAAGCAAGCTCATGATTTCTAAAGGTTGGCCTGATACGTTTTCAATACTCATGCTTCTTTCACGTTCAACTAGACGCTTATATAAGTAAACAATGGCACCAATCCCTGAAGAATCAAGAAATTGGACGTGCTGTAGGTTAATTTCGACTTCTTTGTGATGATTGTCGTGAATTACTTCATCAATGTGATGTTGTGCTTGTCGACAGCCACTTGCATCTAAGTCACCAAAAAACTCAATGGCTAATTTGTCTTGATTAATTTCTAGTTTGCGTAATTCCATGACTCTATCTCCGTTTGTTTTCTCTACTTGGATATAGAGCAGGTAACGTGCCAAATTTAAATGCAAATAAAATCAAATGGTTATGATTTTTGATTGATGTCATTCAAATTGAGAAGGAATAGGTTCTCAATTTGAGAATCAAAAACGCATAGACGAACGGCTTGTTCAGGAGAGATATCGAATTAATATCGAGCGCTAAAGCAAGAGTCTCATCGAGATTAGATTGCGACTTGATTTGAGACTCACTCATCTTATTGTGAACAATGTGTAAATATTAAATGCAAAATCTGTCTAAAGTTTATGATTGTCCTTGCAAATCATTACTTAAGTTGATTGTTCTGAGTCGAAGAATGACTAGTAACAAATAGGTCATCGAGAGGAGTTACGGTTCAATAAAGGCGCTTTTTTGTACAAGGTCTTCTTATGCCATTAAAAATGACATTAATCGCGCTGGCTGTTATGACAGCGTCTTCACAGCTTCAAGCTGATACTTCTCTCACGCCTCCAGTTTCTCTTGCTCAAAGCTATCAAGATGGTATCGATGTATCTGAATATTGGTATAGCGAAAAACTCGACGGCATTCGCGCCTATTGGACAGGACAACATCTCGTGACGAGAAATGGTAACCGAATCTACGCTCCAGATTGGTTTATCGATTCACTACCTGACTATCCGTTAGATGGTGAGCTATGGGCGGGACGAGGCAATTTTCATCTCGTACAACAAACGGTTTTGGATAAAACGCCTGTGGAGTCAGCTTGGCGAAACATTGATTTTATGATCTTTGATATGCCGTATTCTGCTGGTGATTACCGGAAGCGTTATTACAACATCAAAGACTTAGTGCTCGAAGTAGACCAACCTCATATCAAATATGTCGAACACCGAGCGATCCAAAATGAAGCTCACCTGTTTGCGCAATTGGATAAGATTTCAATATCCGATGGTGAAGGGGTGATGCTACGTAAGGTATCAAGCCGTTATCAAGCTGGACGTGGTAGTGATTTACTTAAACTGAAACGATACGCGGATGATGAAGCGCTAGTCGTGGGCTATAAGCCAGGCACGGGGCGTTTATTGGGTATGATGGGGGCGATGTTAGTTCGCTTACCAGATGGTACAGAGTTTTACATTGGTAGTGGGTTTACCGATGAAGTGCGTCGTCAGCCTCCGAAAATAGGTTCAACCGTCACGTTCAGGTACAATGGTTTTACTCATACTGGTAAACCACGTTTTGCCCGATTTTTGCGTGAGAGGCTGAAGGAATAGAACGCTCTGCACTTACTAGTTGCCAACGGTTACGCCGCACCGCTTGAAGAGACCCTGCCAAAACTGAACGTGGTTTAGGGTTTCTTGTCTAAAGGTTTTGTGTGCTTCTTTTATACCATATTGATGACCATGAAGTTGCATACGCTTTTCTATCAAGGTGGCGCCATCATGAAGTTGCTGATAGGTACTGTCTAAATAGGCTAAGTAAGGTTGCACTTCTTCAACGTAAATGGATTGAAAGACATTTCTTAGGTAGCGGAACTGGGTGGTGTCTCTGTTCGGCCCGCACAATACATTGCTCTGATTCTGCTCAAGTAACTGAGTCGTAGCTTTTAGCCAGTGAGAAGCGTTTATTATCGAATAGTAAAGTCGTCCGATTAAACGAGATTTCTCTAGCTCTTCTTGATATTGCACAACCTCAATATCGGGTAGACGTGAAATGGCGCGATGAGGCAAGCCGTACATTTCACTGAAAAGGCGATAGACGTCGTTAATACGTGCAACATCATTTGCTGTTTCTTGAGATAGCCAATCCGACGCCGTTAGCTGCTTTTGCATTGCATCACTCGCGAGTAGCAAGTTGTCAAGATGAGTACCTAAATGTTGCCACTTAGTCGAATAAAGCTCTGTCAATGTAGCGCGTTCTTCATCGCTGAGCTGAAATTCGGATAAACATCGATTCATAACTCGTAACAGTGAAGTTTGGTAATCAAAATCATGAAAGGCATCCTGCACCTTACCAAGCTGTGAGTTTTTTTCGGCAAGTAGATTGAATAATCCACACTGGCGTAATTGGTAGCTTTCTAGTAAACCAATCGATAGCCTTGGAAGTGGCTCGAATAAGTCACGCTTTGCAGGTATGGTCACCGTAGATTGCGACTCGATTGGAAGAGTAGGAGCGTCCAACACATTGGCGACACGTTGGTGATACTTGTCAAACATTGCGCTTTCTGGGTTGAACCAGTTATCGCAACCGTTAAGAAACAAGACTAGAAACAATAAAATAGACCGCACAAATATCCTTTTTATAACTTCGCATTCGTCACCAAAAGAGCAGGCTGAACTGGCTCACAAGTTTGTTATAAGTATACTCAACAGCGTTATTATTCGATCAAAAAAGCCAGCGTGTGCTGGCTTTTTCTTATTATCACTGAACTGAAAAGTTCAATTGCACCTCTGGTTCTTGGCGGTGCATCCAGCGCATTCTTACCCCTAACATAAGTGCGGCAGAAGAAAGGCCGATGATAAAGCCTAGCCAGAAACCTTGCGCTCCCATTGGCTCGACGATCCAGTCTGTGCGGCCAAGGACGTAACCCATTGGTAAACCAAGAATCCAGTAGGCGATAAAAGTACGATTGAAGATGGCTCGCATATCTTTATAGCCACGCAGTGCACCTGCCGCGATTACCTGAACTGCGTCCGTACATTGATAAACAGCAGCAAATACGAGCAGTTGCATCGCTAGAGTGATGACCTCTGGGTTGCTAGTGTAAAGTTCGGCGATCCATTCACGAGACAATACGGTTAATATCGCTGTAAGAACAGATAAACCTAGACCAACCATTATGCCCACTCGTGAAGCAACGCGAGCGCCATCTACGTTTTCTTCGCCAAGTCGATGGCCGACACGAATGCTCACTGCGGCACCGATACTCATTGGAAGCATAAATACCAACGAAGAGAAGTTAATCGCAACCTGATGCGCAGCAACGATGATTGGTCCTAATGGTGATACCAATAATGCAACGACAGCAAATAGTGTCACTTCAAAGAACAACGCTGCTGCAACAGGAAAGCCGAGTCTGAACAGACGAACTTGCGCTTTCCATTGTGGTCGATGCCATTCACCAAATAAGTTGATGCTTTTAAGTCGATCTGATGTCATTACATAAAGCAATAGTAGGGCAAACATGACCCAGTAAACAATCGTGGTTGCAACACCACAGCCAACACCGCCTAATTCAGGTGCGCCAAACTTGCCATACACGAAAATCCAGTTTAGAGGAATGTTGAGCAGTAAACCGATAAAGCCAATGACCATTGCTGGTTTCGTCAATGACATACCATCCGTAAAGCTTCTAAGCGTTTGAAAAAGCAAGAAAGCAGGGACTGCTAAGATAACAGCATGAATGTACCCCACTGTTTTTTCTGCCATCAGCGTTTCAACATCCATAAATCCGAGAATAAATTGGGTTTGAAGCAGCACTGCAATAATCGGCACACTGATCAACAATGCCAAAACGACGCCTTGTTGAATTTCAAACGGGATTTTTACTCGACGACCAGAGCCATTTAACTGTGCGACAACAGGGACTAACGCCATTAACAAACCCACACCAAATAAAATGGATGGAAGCCAAATACTTGAAGCGACAGAAACCGCAGCCATGTCGGTGGCACTAACGCCTCCGGCCATAACGGTATCAACAAACCCCATACCAGTTTGAGCAACAGATGCGATCAATACCGGGGTCGCCAATTTGATGAGACTTGATGCTTCTTCTTTATAGCGATGCACGAAAAATACTCCAGAGCGGAACAATAAGTTGAAAGAATGAGAGCGCTCGAGGACAAAAGATGTGGTGAACTGATCTGATGGTTGATTTTAGTCACGATAAGGTGAAAAAATGCCTCGGAGAAACTCCGCGCAAATGATAAACAATTGTATGTTTATATTCCATAGTTAGGTTGCGAATAGTGGATAACACTAACTTAATGCTTGCTAAGCTCAGGATACGCTAATACTGAGAGCTGTAATAAATCATGTTAATGTTAGAGGCATGTATGAGAACAAGGCTCCATTTTTCAATAGGTCGTTGCTCTATAATCTACAGGTTTTATCTCGATACACAGTGCTGTGCTTAAAGTTCTGTCATCGATTGCTGCTTGTATGAAATCAATAGGTAAAAAGAATGTTTACAGGAATAGTTCAGGGTACGGCGAAGGTCGTTAAAATTGATAAAAAAGAACGCTTTCAAACGCACGTTGTCGAGTTAAGCGATGAGCTTTGTAAAGGATTAGAAATAGGGGCATCTGTCGCTCACAATGGCTGCTGCCTGACCGTGACCAATATTAATGACAACCTTATCAGCTTTGATTTAATGCAAGCGACATTGGCTCTCACCAACTTAGGCGAGCTAGTTGAAGGTGACAGCGTAAACATTGAGCGAGCTGCCAAGTTTGGTGATGAAATTGGCGGACACAGCATGTCTGGCCATATTAGTTTGATGGCTGACATTGTCGAGATCATCGATACGCCTAATAACCGCACGATTTGGTTCCAACTGCCGCAAGAATCAATGAAATATGTATTAGCGAAAGGTTATATCGGCTTGGATGGTTGTTCTTTGACGATTGGTGAGGTTGAAGCGTGTCGTTTTTCAGTACACCTAATTCCAGAAACCTTGCAACGAACACTCTTTGGAGTAAGACAAGTAGGGGACCGCGTTAATATTGAGTTTGACCCTCAGACTCAAGCCATAGTTGATACTGTTGAGCGAGTTCTCACAGCAAAACAGCTTTAGAATGATAAAAAGGAGCCAAGCGCTCCTTTTTAATTCAAGTGACTTTGTGTTTCCAACGCTTACACGCTCGAGTTGTTATTCGTAATTGTCATCGATAAACAGTTCGACTTTATCTTGCAGCTCATCTACTCGCATATTTAAGTGAATGGCATGGCAACAAGCTGGGCAATCATCATAAAACTCTTGGTCACCATTACTTGCATCTAGTGTAATGCCGATTGAATGTCCACAATGGGGGCATTTGACATGCCTTTCGGTATAATTTTTCATACAACAACTCCTAATATCGCAGGGCTTTTAAACACTCTATTCTTTAAGGAAGTACAGCCCTTCACTTACTTTGCCTACAAGGAAAATAGGCACAATCCAAAGTTAAGTCTCCTTTGATATTAGGTGGAGTTGTTGCTAATTGAGTCGAAATAAGTATAAAACTTGACCCCAAACTCAACCTTGAGCTTAGGGTCATTTTCTGTAGTGATGTGCCTCGAGGTTTTACATCTTGAAATATGCAGTGGCTTCCAAATTAATAAGAAATAATTTTATTAATAACTTGTTGAGCCTGCTCCAAGTAATGGCCGCCAAATAAATTGCAATGGTTGAGAACATGGTAAAGGTTATAGATATCTTTACGCTCTTGATAACCAGCAGAAAGTGGCATAACAGATTCATAACCTTGATAAAATTCCGGTTGAAATCCACCAAAAAGCTCAGTCATCGCAATATCACACTCCCTGTCACCCCAGTAGCAGGCGGGGTCGTAACAGATAGGGCCACATGCCGTGAGAGCCGCATTCCCATTCCATAAATCGCCATGCAGCAAGGAAGGCTCTGGAGCATGGTTTGCTAGCAGTTGTTTTACGACATCTATAAAGTCGTCGATATCAACTAAAGTGACGCCTTTTTCTTTAAGGAGCTGTAATTGCCATCCTATGCGTTGTTCAGCAAAGAAGACACACCACTTCTTGTGCCACTTATTGGGTTGTAGAGTGGACCCGAGATAGTTATCCGTATCAAAACCAAATTCCTTTTGCTCGCCCCATTGATGAAGGTGAGCTAATTGCTGTCCTAATTTAAAGCTGTTTGGGCCATCTTCTAATGGCTTTGTTGGAAGGTAGTTAAGAATTAGGAATGAGGCATTTTTGGTTTTACCAACCAACACAACCTCTGGAACAAATAGGGTAGATGTCTCACGCAAAAGATGCAGACTTTCTGCCTCAACTTCAAACTTAGACAAAAACTCGCGATCGTTAATTTTCACGAAATAGCGCTGTTCGCCGTCATTGATCATGTAGCTTTCACTGATATCCCCGCCAGACAGTCTTACTTTTTCCGTGATCTGGTACTCGAATAATAAAGTATCAGAAAGCTGTTGCGATATTGCTTGCCACATACAAAACCTCGCGAATCTATTTGACCACCAACAGTTTAGGATAAAAAGCAAGGTGTTGGCGCTACGTTGAGCATACTTCGTAAAGAAACCTTCCTCTCAGTGTAGTCAATTTGTATAAATGTGAATCAAATCGCTTATAAGCCTCTGATTTGTCGGCATAGCATATGGAGATGAACGTATACAACAGGTATTATTATTTTTTTGACGTTAGTTCCATTGGTGACATGAAAATACTGATATGTGATGACTCGGCGGTTGCAAGAAAGCTCATTGCGCGCTCCATCGTACAAGATACATCATTGCACCTGATCGAAGCTCAAGATGGGTATGAGGCGCTAAATATTCTTGCGGAGCAAAATATCGATATTTTGTTTCTCGATTTAACGATGCCGATCATGGACGGTTTTGAAGTCCTCGAGTCATTACCTGTTAGTCATTACCAGACTAAAATCGTCATTATTTCTGGAGATGTTCAACAAGAGGCAAAACAGCGCTGCATAGAGCTAGGTGCTCAAGCTTTTATCGCTAAGCCTCTGACAGAAGAGCAGGTGATACCGCTCTATGAACAATTGGGGCTGCACTATGCGTTCAAGCCTAGCCATTCGATTGATCCTAAAAGCCAGATTTGCGAGGAGTTCTCCTCATTAGCCAAATTCCGCGAGATTGCAAACATTGCACTTGGTAAAGGGGCTGCGATTATGGCAGACCACTTACACGAGTTCATCCAACTTCCTGTTCCACATGTTGGTCCGTTATCCTATGGCGAACTTCATATGACGCTTGTCGACGTTGTTGGGCGTGATGGCTCCGTCGCGGTTGCGCAGAGGTTTGTTGGTGGCGGTATTCATGGTGAAGCTCTGGTGTGTCTACGAGGTAGAGACATCAATCAAATTGGCGAGAAGTTAGGCTATCTGCTTGAGTTTACACCTCATAATGAAATCATTTTGAATATCTCGAACTTACTGGTTTCGTCATTTCTCACATCGTTAGGGGATCAGCTCGACAAGCAATTCTCACTTCGTCAGCCAGGCATTGTGGATACGTTAACGCCTTATTGTGAAGAGCAAGGTGAGTTGGGTGAGCTGTTTACTATCGAATACACCTACATGGCAGAAGCGCTCGATTTTGAGTGTGAGGTACTGTTTTTAATTGATAAACCATCCGTAGAAATTATTTATGAAATCATGGAGCTAATCTAATGTCCGATATTACGCTGGACATAGCAGACTTTCATTGGGTCACACAAATTCTCGATACGATGGATTCAGGGCTTATCGTGTTGGATCAAGAGTATAAGGTCTGTGTGTGGAACAGTTTTATGCAGTCATACAGTGGCGTTCTGTCACAAGAAATCCTTGGCCAATGTTTATTTGATCATTTTGAAGAGCTGCCAAAAACTTGGCTAGAAACCAAGATAAAAACCGCCGCCGATCTGGAAACTCGTTCCTTCTCTAGCTGGGAAAACCGACCGTACCTTTTTAAATTCAACAATTTTTCTCCGGTTTCAAACAGCAGTGATTTCATGTATCAAGACATCGTAATCACCCCGTTAATCGGGCTCTCAGGAGAGGTCAGCCACATTGCTATTCAAGTGAATGATGTCTCTGAAACGGCAAGAAATCGCATTCATTTGAAAGAAACAAATCAACATTTGTCTGAAATCAGTCGCAAAGATGGTTTAACAGGTTTATTTAATCGTGCTTATTGGGAGCAATCGCTGAAAGAAGAGTTTGCTCACCTAAAAGTTATCGACGGACCATGCTCATTAGTAATATTTGATATCGACCACTTTAAAAAAGTGAATGATACCTATGGTCACCCGACGGGAGATGAAGTCATTCGTCGTACTTCTTCGTTATTAAGAAAGACAGCAAGAAGCAGTGATGTGTGCGGTCGTTTTGGCGGAGAAGAGTTTACGGTATTGCTTCCTCATACGAATCAAGAACAAGCTTGCTATTTCGCGGAGCGTTTACGTAAAAGAATTGAGCAAGAGATCGTGAAAGTGGAAGATTTTTTGATTAATTACACGATAAGTATTGGTGTTTGCGAGTATAAACCTTATTTTGAAACTCACACTCAATGGTTAAAGAGTGCCGATGCTGCGTTGTATCGTGCAAAAGAAAACGGTCGTAACCAAACTTGTTTGCATGAAAATGACTGAAATACAAAAAGGTTTGAAGAAACCCTGTATCCGAACGCAGTGAGGCAAAGCGCAATTGTTTGAAAAACATCCAGTTGGTTCGTGAATGTTTGTTAATATGAAATAAGTTAATGAAATTTTCTCGGCATGTCTTACTATTGAAACTATTCCGCTTTCAGCTTCGAAGGCTTGCAATAAACGGAGAAAAACAGTGGTTTTAGAAACCGATGGATATCTCGCTCTTATCGAGCACTTGTCGCTAAATCTAGATATTTTCACGACTGAAATTGGCGACACTGGATCCGAAAGCATCGAAGATGTCGTCACCGATATGGTGGCTTCAAACATCATGGCGATCTTTGAGCAAAACCCAGAGCTTCACTCAAGCGTACGCTTCAAATTACTAAAAGAAGCGGATGCGGTTGTTGAAGATCTTGGTGAGATATTGGCTGGTGTATGGCATAAAAAAGCGACTAATGAACAGATCACGTTCCTTGATGAATACATCGCTTTGGTTAAAAACCTATTCGATACTGCCGTTGCTACTTACGATTGATATTGTTTGATACCAGTCATCTCCAATTCTAAAAGTAAGAAGAGTTACATTGTAACTCTTCTTACTTGCCAAAACTTAGATGCCCAGTATGGGTTGTCGATTCTTGAAATGATCACACCTTTAGACGTTGACGCATGCATGAACTGCTTGTTACCCAAGTAAATCCCTACATGATAGGTCGTCCGTCTTGTCTTAAAAAACACCAAATCTCCTTGTTTGGCGTCCGTCCAATTTAATTCCACACCTTGTTTCGATTGTTGTCTCGTTGTCCTGGGTAACGATAGCTGATAAGCCTCGACAAAGGCTTTTTGCACAAATGCCGAGCAATCAATACCAGATTTTTGTGTGCCGCCTAAGCGATAAGGTGTGCCATGCCATTCTGTATAAAACTGGAACAAGTCAGGGTTATTGTCCAATAACTGATTTGTAGGTGTTGTCACTTGCACTTGCTCGCTAGGTTCAGGCCCAGAAGAGCAGGCGCTTAGTAGCACACTGATTATCAAAGGAAAATATACTCGACGCAAATCACCACCTGTCATCTCTACGACTCACAACTGAAATATTAGTGTCATAACCAATCCATAGTATGGGCTGCAAATCACGGTTTTGTCTCACAAATGTGACGGAATCACTACAAAACCGATTCAACCTTAAGAAAGAATAAAAATTGATTATGGCAAAGCGAAAACGCTCACGCACATCACTTTCACTGATTCAGGCTGTTAGTGCAACATTTTTAACTATCATAGCTCTTGTTATAGCCCTTTCTGTCTCAAGTTTCAAAGGAATGGAACAGGTAGGAGAGCAATTTGAAGACTTGTCGCAAAAAGCGTTACCAATCGCGATGGCGAACGCAAAGTTAACCAGGAATGTATTGGAGATGGTTAAGCTACTCAACCATGGTATGCAAATTACTGAGCCAAAAGAGTTGCCTCTAATAAAAGAGCAAATCGATTCACTTGCGACTCAAAGTAAAAGTTTGGTTGGAGAAGCTTCTGGTGTTGCTGAGCAACTCTCTGAGGAGTTAGATACAAATTTAGCGCGTTTACATAACATCACGCAGTCCATTTTACTGAAGCAATCTTCAGTGATAAAAATTCAAATGGATATTGATGCAGGAGTTGGCGGGTTCCGCTATGGACTCAGCTCTATCGGCCCGGAAATGAATCGAATTAGCTCGTTTCTTAGTGCCGAAAATCCTGAATCGAGTGATGCCGCCAACCGATTTATTGCCTCAGCGAGCTCAATGGAAAGCACGTTCTTAGTAATGATGATGCATTCTGAGCTGAGCAAAGCCGAAAAAGAATACCGAGAAATGCGTAACCGTATTGCAGGTATTAATCTCGCCTATGAAGATTTCCAGTCTTTACATCCAGAAGTAAGCGAATACGCAAGCCTAACGGCACCGTACGAGATGGTGAAGCAAGGCTTTAGTGAAAAGGGCGTGCTGCGTTTGATCCTCGCCAAACTAGAACAAGGGGAACTGCAACGTTCAGAGTTTAAACAGGCTTCGATTCTTGCGGATGAAACCATGCGGTTGCTTGATCAAATATCACAAGCTGCTGGTGAGTTGATTGCGGATAAAGAGAGTGTGGTCAATGACACTATTCAGTCAGTGAGTGTTATGATCGTTTTTGCAGCGTGTGTGATTTCTTTCATTATTCTGATCACTTGGTTCAGTCTGAAGTCATGGACAAACCGAGGGTTAAGGAATGTACTAACGCGTCTTTCTGCACTTACCGAGCATGACTTCCGTGACAATGCACAAGAGGTTGGTCCTTATGAACTAAAAGAAGTGGCACGAAAACTAAACCAAGTGATTGATTCAACAAACAACTCTATCCAAACAGTTACACGTAACTGTGAGACGCTTTATCAGACAGCCGAAGTAAGCCACAGTGCAGCTGAACAAACGAGCGATGGGTTGACGACACAAAATGAAGCGTTGGCGAGCATGATCACGACCATTACGCAACTTGAAGCCTCCATTCGTGAAATAGCAACAGTGACAAATGCCTCGTCACAGGACTCGATGCTTGCTACCAAGCACACTGAAAAAGGCGTTCAAGTTGTGGAACAAAACCGTGAACGTTTGGAATCACTTGAACGCTCTTTGGATATGAATGAGCAATCTATGTTAGAGCTAGACCAACGTGTTAAGCAGATTCGTGAAATGGTCGACATGATCAGTGGTATTGCTGACAACACAAACTTGCTTGCTCTCAACGCAGCAATAGAAGCCGCTCGAGCTGGTGAACAAGGGCGTGGGTTTGCAGTTGTCGCGGATGAAGTCCGCAAACTAGCAAGTGATACTTCTCAACAAACAACGAATATCCGAGCAATGATGAGTGAGCTTATTACCGCAGCAGAGCGTTCTCGCCAAGCGGTAAGTGATTCAAGAGAAGAAATGGCCCATGCGCTGCATTCCAGCAATGAAGTGAAATCGACATTCTCTGATATCAACCTTGCGGTTAAGCATATTCAAGAGCGTGTTGAGCAAATCTCTGTTGCCACGGAAGAGCAAGAACGTGCGACGGCGGATGTGTCTCAATCCATCAATAATATTTCCGAGCTTGGAGAGCGTACAAAGCTACAACTTGAATCCATGGTTGAAAGCTCTGAACAAGTGGCAGAAATTGCAGGGCATCAACAAGCGATGTTGCATAAATACGAGCTACATCAGTCCGCATAAGTGACATGTTTTCATCTTCTAAAAGCAGAACTTCGGTTCTGCTTTTTTGTTGCTTCTACGCCCCCTCTGATTGCTATTCAAATCGCAAAAGTGAGTTATATCGCATCTTGCTCATTTCTTAAGGGCTGAGTTATCACTACGTGGTGTTAATGGTATCTCGGTGAAACAAGATGACTAGAATGTTGTCCGAATTCAAAGGAATGAATCATGCAATTATTACAAAGAGCTAGCCTTATACTGGTTAATCATCAGCAAGAACTTTTGCTTATTCAGCGTTTTCAAAACGATAGACACTATTGGGTTTTCCCCGGTGGCAGTGTTGAGGTAGGAGAGCAGCCTGTTGAAGCCGCGAAAAGAGAAGCGCTGGAAGAAACCTCATTGAAACTCAATTGGGTTGAGAAGGCTTTTGAACTCGAAAATCAAGGGCGCTTAGAAACCTATTTTCTCTCTTATGTCGGGAACTCAAAAGTGAAACTGGGGGCTGGGCCAGAGCAAATCAGAAAATCAGATGTTAATCAGTACCATTTAAAGTGGGTGCGTGTAGAGCAACTTCATGCGATTCCTTTATATCCAGAACAAGCCAAAGCTTTCTGCTTAAACAACGAGGAGTGGTTTTGTGATCGATAAAGTTTGTCCCGTCGTTCTGCGTAAGCAAAACCAAGAGCTCCTACTTTTTAAACATCCGTTGGCGGGTATTCAGCTCGTCAAGGGCGCTATTGAGACGTTTGATGAAAGTTACATCACGGCTGCAAAGCGGGAGCTTGCTGAAGAATCTGGAATTACGCACGTTATCTCCGCTCGGTATTTATGCTCCTGGGACAGTGGCTTTCAAAATCAAGTATGGCACTTTGTTTTGTGCGAGTGTGCTGATTTAGCGGATTCATGGACGTTTCATACGCAAGACGATGGCGGACATGATTTTTCGTTCTTTTGGCACCATATAGGGAGCGATATTTCCTCACAAGCGCATACCGTTTTTCAGAACGCACTGGAAAAAGTTCGAAAACTGATAGACCAAGGAGCGGTGTAAGTGAAGTTGCGAGTTGGAGGTTTAACAAAGACGAATTTGTTAAAGCGCCTGAGTCAAAAGGGTGTTCAATTGAATGCCTTCGCCCAACAGCTATTCGATGATGACAAAGTCGAGTGCTCAGATGAGATTCAATCGTTCTTTTTAACGATAAAAACACCGTCTGACTTCGGACTTTATTTTGGCGCGACCCTTGGAGAAATGATTGAAGCGGCGTCGACACAAAATCTATCACCTTGTCCTTTAGCTGTTGCGCCATACCTCCGTTTGCAAGAAATTGATTTGGCGAAGGAAGAGTACCTTACTGTGGTGTCTTGCCTGCTTTCGAATGACAAATCTTATCCACGTGGTTTGTATCTAAGGGAGCTCGACGACGGATTCTGGCTACGAGGCTTTAGATGCTCGGAAGATTGTATCTTTCCGCCGTCGAAAAAGTTTGTTTTTGTGTCTGAAATAGTGAAGGAGAGTAGAGTGTGACAGACCTTTATCATCGCGCGCCTGACAACCTTTCTCACCTTATCACTTGGGAAAACTAGCGGATTTGAGCGAAATGCCAAAGCTAACACTATGCTTCTATCAGGAGCGAAAAAATTTCTTTCGCACGCCTCACGTACTGTTTAAAGGCACTGTCGATCTCAAAAATGGCTATGAGATTACAAATGTTTAACTGACTTCTATATGCTTTGCGCATTCATTCAGATAAGGAAACGATAATGGATAAATTCGTCGTGTTTCTCTTATGCCTTTTTATGACAGTTGGCGGTGTGGTTCATCTTTATGACAACATTGCTAACGGTTTTTTGCCTTATGATTTTGCGCCACGCTGGTTGAATATTTATTGGAGCGCATTGGGGCTGTTAGACTTACTAGCGGTGTATCTGTTGGTGAAGCACCGTCGTTCCGGATTAGTACTTATGCTATTGATTCTGACGACCAATGTTATTTTTAGCTCGCACGCTCACTATGCATTAGAAATATTGGACAACAATGCCGCACTTCAAATGAAAACACTCTTTTTAGGTTTTTCATTCGGCGTATCTATCTGGTTATGGAACGCGCGTAAACATCGACAATCACGCCAGATATTTCGTTAACTTTCACTTTTCATCACTCAATTAAGGATAGTAAACAGGGATTCGTTATGAACGATTTTAAAGACTTGGCCAGTTTCGCTGGTTTCAGCGTACTGACAGGTTTAAGCTTTGGTACCACTTTCTTCAGTCTGGCTTTTCTATACAGCTCAATAGAAGCACAACAAGTAATGAATACTAATGCTTTGGTGTGCACGGTGCTTGGTGTGGTTGGTTTATTTGTTGGTATTACTCAGTTAAACAAAAAACGTCAACTAACGGAGAGTGAATCCATTAGCTAGCATCGTAAGGATGAAGTGGTGTTTAACTGGTTGGTGTTTAGGTTTAGTCTATTCGCTTTGTTTACGCACTTCATCCACAAAAACTTTTCTTCAACTGTTGCGTCTTCTTCGGTTATAGCGAAAAGGTTGCGTTAACAGCTTGTCTAATCGTTGTTCTGCTTCATTCCTAATTTCCGGTATACCAATTACGACATCATCATGGCCAAGCTCAGGCTGAGCTCGATATGTCCCAAAAAGTCGATCCCAAACAGAAAGGAAGAAACCGAAATTCGAGTTGGTTTCTTTTGCTATCACGGAATGATGAACGCGATGCATGTCTGGCGTTACTATGACGTTTCGCAGTTTCTGATCCGCTAATAAAGCCAGTTTTGCATTACTGTGATTAAACATCGCACTGGCATTGAGCACTATTTCGAATACCACGATAGCGATAGGAGAAACGCCTAAGATAAATACGGTGGCAATTTTGACACCCATCGAGATGATGATTTCGATAGGATGAAAACGTGCGCCAGTGGTGACATCAATGTCGAGATCGGCATGGTGCATTCGATGAAGCTTCCACAGTGGCTTTACATAGTGAAAGACCACATGCTGAACGTAAATGACGAAATCAAGCAGAATAACCGCTAGAAGCACGTTTAACCAAGCGGGCAGGGAGAGCAAATTAAATAGTGCCCATTGTTGCTCCTGAGCGATAATTGCAGCTTGAAAGGCCGCGATAGGCATGACTAACGCAACAATCAAGCTATTCACAGCAACCAGTGATAAGTTATTGACCCAGCGAAACCCACGTGAAGCGGTAAGTGTTTTTCTCGGCAGTTTGTTTTCCCAAAGGGCACAAAGTAATAATACGCCGAGAAAAAAGCCTAATCTTATCCACGAGGGATCTTGAAACGTCGTTTCTGTCACTGTCATTTCCTTATTTATTACTTTATCTATGACCGAGGTAAGGGTGAAATTATTTCAACAAACAGTAAGGTGCTTTGAAGGGCTTATCTTGAGGCGAAACCATAATGTCAGTAGAATCGCGCTCTACTTTTTACTTGGCATTACTTACCATGAGAATTCACGCTTTCCACCGTTTATATCAGTACCGACAATCTATCTCAACCAAGCCTTTCAACGCGCGTGGATGTAAAGTGGTTCGTTGCCAATATTGCCAGGTTTCTGAGCAACACTGTTTGTGCGATCTTCAGCCAAACATCAAGGCTAATATTGCATGTATGTTGATTGTTTCTGAAAACGAAGTATTTAAGCCAAGTAATACCGGTCGTCTAATTGCTGATACGATTCAAGAGACTTACGTGTATCAATGGAACCGAACAGAACCGTCTGAGGAGATGCTGGAGCTACTACAGGATGACAACTACCAACCAGTGATTGTATTTCCTGCAGACTATGTGGATGACCCATCTCGTTTAATTGAAGATCTGGAGCCTGCGCGATTAGTAAACGAAGAGGCTCAGAACAAAAAATGGTTGCTGATCTTTATTGATGGTAGCTGGCGTGAGGCACGAAAGATATTCCGTCGTTCTGACTTTCTTAAATCTTTGCTTGTGCTTTCTATTGAGCCAGAATCTCTGTCTGAATACATCATGCGCCGTTCTGAGAATGAGCAGCATCTTTCAACCGCCGAAGTCGCGACGTTAGTTTTGAAACAAGCCGGTGAGAATAAAGCATCGGAATGCCTTCAGTTGTGGTTTGAAGCCTTTAGAGAAACCTACATGTTGACCAAGACCCGAGTCAAAAACGATCCCAACCGACCGCATTTAAAACGTTTCAAAGAGTGGGTGAAAACCGAGAGCTGACTCTAAGGAATGAACTTTTGTTGATGGCATGTTGTTCAACTGGCTGCGGTGAGGGGATAAATCTGCATTCGGTCACGGTTTGCAGGCGTACAGATATGGATAATGCCACTAGTTTATACTTTTGACTCCAGCCATTTTTGGAGTCGTTTAAGCATTTTTTAGGAGAGAAATACATGTATTACGGCTTTGATGTCGGTGGCACTAAAATTGAATTTGGTGCATTTAACGAGAAGCTTGAGCGTGTAGCGACGGAACGTGTACCTACACCAACAGACAACTACGAGCTGCTGGTTGATACCATTGCGGAATTGGTTAACAAATACGATGCAGAGTTTGGTTGCGAAGGCACAATTGGTCTTGGCCTACCAGGCATGGAAGACGCAGACGATGCAACGGTATTAACGGTTAACGTTCCTGCGGCGAAAGGCAAACCACTGCGCGCGGACCTGGAAGCGAAAATCGGTCGCAGCGTAAAGATTGAGAACGATGCGAACTGTTTTGCGCTATCAGAAGCATGGGACGAAGAGCTTCAAGATGAGCCTTCCGTACTTGGTTTGATCCTAGGTACTGGCTTTGGTGGCGGTTTTATCTACGATGGTAAAGTTTTCTCTGGCCGTAACCACGTAGCAGGTGAGGTGGGCCATACTCGTTTACCTATCGATGCTTGGTTCCACTTAGGCGAAAACGCACCTCTGTTGGGGTGTGGTTGTGACAAGAAGGGGTGTTTAGACAGTTACCTTTCTGGTCGAGGCTTCGAGCTTCTGTATGCCCATTACTACGGTGAAGAGAAGAAAGCGATCGAAATCATTAAAGCGCACGCAGAAGGTGAAGCGAAAGCCGTCGAGCACGTTGAGCGTTTTATGGAGTTGCTGGCTATCTGTTTTGCAAACATCTTTACAGCGACTGACCCACATGTTGTTGTGCTGGGTGGTGGTCTTTCAAACTTCGAATTGATTTATGAAGAGATGCCAAAACGCATCCCTAAACACTTATTGTCTGTGGCTAAGTGTCCTAAGATCATCAAAGCAAAACACGGTGATTCAGGCGGTGTACGCGGTGCTGCGTTCCTAAACATCAAGTAGTGACTGAAACCTTACTCGATATAAAGTAAGAAGAAATCTAAAGCCCCGTTTAGACCATCAAGGTAAAACGGGGCTTTTTACTTATATATCGAAGTAACTCATATACCCAAGTAACTTCTATATGCTGGGTATAGAGCACGAACAAAAATAGCATGTATAAAAAAACTCGCGACGAATCGCGAGTTTTCTGTTTACAGCTAAGCTTATTTGTTCTTTTTGCCTACGCCTAGGTTTTCTTTTTGAGCTAGGGTGACTTTACTAAAGCCTAATTTTCTGAAGTAGTTATCGCGGTAGTTTCGCACCGCTTTAGTGTCAGACACTGCTTCAATTTGTTGCTCCATCTTTAGGAACTCAGTGATATCGATACCTTCTGCTTCTGCAACCGCTTCTTGAATGTTGCGGTGCTGCTGGTATGAGAACGTCAGTTCTTTGTCTTGGTCTTTGTAAGTGTAAAGAATGGTGCGAGCCATAGCTGTCTCTCTGAAAAGGTTTCTGTATTAAACAAAAAGGCCAGACTCGCTGACCTTTGAATTTCTAGTTTGGGCTAGATTCTGCCTTGAAGTGGGATAATTGTCACGCTTTCTCCCGCTTTTACTGTATCAATAGCTGGGGAGATTTCGATTAAACAGTTTGCTTCACTCATTGAGCGCAAAATACCAGAGCCTTGCTTGCCTGTTGTACGAACGGTTAAACGGCCAGTGTCATCCAGTTCATAGATTCCTCGACTAAACTCGGTACGACCTTGTCGAGAGCGAAGATTCTCAGTTGCGATGGCATTCACTTTCAGAGGCTTCCAGCCTTGTTCGCCTTGCATCTTACGCAGTGCAGGCTCAACAAAATTAATGAAAGAGACCATCACGGCAACAGGGTTGCCCGGCAGACCAAAGAACGGCTTGTTGTTGATTTGACCAAACGCGAGTGGACGTCCCGGACGCATGTTGATTCGCCAAAAATCGATTTGACCAAGTTTATCCAAGGCAAGTTTGATGTAATCCGCATCACCAACGGATACGCCACCAGAAGTCATAACCACGTCCGCTTGCGCCGATGCGTTTTCCAACGCTTCAATCATTAACTGTTCGTTGTCTTCCAGAATACCGAAATCCAAGATCTCGCAGCCGAACTTTTCAAGCATGCCCATGATGGTAAAACGGTTGGAATCGTAGATAGAATTCGCTTTTTGCTCTGTTCCCGGCGCTTGTACTTCGTCACCGGTGGAGAACACGGCAACTTTCAATTTGCGGAACACATTCGCTTCACCAAAACCGAGAGAAGCGATCATGCCCATTTCTGGAGAGGCTAGGCGAGTGCCTGCGGTAAAGACGTCACTGCCGATAGCGAGATCTTCACCTGCTTGACGAACGTTTTGGCCTGCTTTGATATTCGCACCATTAAAGGTGACCTTGTCACCTTCTTGAGAGGCTTGCTCACGCATGACCACTGTGTCGCCGTTAAGTGGTGTTGGTGCGCCGGTCATGATCTTCACCGCTTGACCAACTTCCAGAGGCTGATCGTAAGCATGGCCCGCCATCACTTCAGCAACCACTTGGTAGCTATCGCGCTCAATATCATCACTGCGGATGGCATAACCGTCCATCGCGGAGTTGGTGTATTGCGGCACACTTACTGGTGAAATGATATGTTCCGCGAGAACGCGGCCATAGGCGTTTTCAATCTTGCATGCTTCTATTTCCGAAACCGTGTTCACCAAAGAAAGGATTTTTTCTTGGCCTTGAACCACAGAAAGGAAAGCAGGAGAAAGTGTGTCGCAACATGCGGCGTCTTTCTCTTTAGATTTTGGTGCTTTTGCATCTTGAACGTATTGGAGAACAAATTGAGCGATGGCATTCAAATCATTGATGTTCATTTGTGGCAGTTCAGAGTCCAACTCCGCACTGTCGGAAGCGATAGCAATGATGTTTTCATCGTGAGGGTAAAGCCAAGGCTTACCCACTTCTTCACGGTGCAATTCAATTTTAGGAAACGCGATGTTTTTACAGCCTTCGACCAAAACTACATCGAGGTTGTCTTCATCAAAACGTGTTAATAGGTATTCAAACTCTGCTTCGGCTTCTGGCGTTTCTGTCATTAACGCAAAACGGTTGCGAGAAGCAATCAGCATTTGAGACGCGCCAGCTTTGCGTAAACGGTAGCTGTCTTTACCCGGCTTATCGACATCGAAGTTGTGGTGCGCATGTTTTAGCATGCCAATGCGTAAACCTGCTTCAGTCAGCTTTGGCAATAGGGCTTCAAGTAGCGTGGTTTTGCCTGTGCCTGAATAAGCTGCAAAACCAAGAATAGGAATGTTTAGCGTGTGTTTCATGATTCTAATTGTCCAAATTGCGCCAGTTCTTCCGGGGTGTTCAAGTTGACGAAACAGTTTGGTGAGTCGCTAAAGTCAACGTAACTGGTGTTGCACTCTTTGTAGAGCAGAATGATTTTGCGGTCGCCACGTTCTAAAAATGCGGTGAGTTTTGGCAGTACGCGCTTGTGGTAGAGCGTGAAAACAGGTTGCTGATGGTCACCATCATGAGCGACCAAAATATCGCTGTCTTCTTTGACGGCCTGGCAGAAACGCTCGACAAGGTCGGTGTTAATTTGTGGACTATCGCAAGGTACAAATCCGACCCAGTCAGTTTCAGCATGCATCAAACCCGCGTGAATACCGCCCATAGGTCCAGGGAAATCTTTGAATTGATCACTAAATACGAAACCAAATTTGCTGTACGCATCTTGGTTTCGATTGGCATTAATTAAAATGCGTGGTGTTTGTGGAGATAAACGTTCAATTACGTGTTCGATGAGTGGCTTCTGATTTAATTCAATCAGACCTTTATCTTTTCCACCCATACGGCTGGCTTGGCCACCAGCCAAAATGACCCAACTAGTTTGTGTTGGTTGAAGCATATGCATTCTCTTGGGATGTTTCTTTTGGTATGACATACAACAGGGGAGACTCTATCAAAGTCTTGTCTTTAATCCACCACTGTTTTTTACATAAGTCGGTCAGTGCGTTGGTTTGATGGCTTGTCACCACGATACTGGAACCACGATCCAAAAGATCTTTCGCCATCACCACCAATCGCTCAATGGACTCTTGGTCTAAAGACGCACTTGGCTCATCCATCAATAAAATCGACGGTTTTAAGATCCAAGCTCTTGCCATGGCAACACGCTGTTTTTCACCGCCGGACAACACGGAGATATGTTCGTCCGCTAATGTTTCCAAACCTACCATGCGCAGCGCGTGAATAACTTGAGCTCGCTTATCTTTTGGTGTGTCTTGTTGATATTTCACTCCATAGACTACGTTCTCATAAACAGTGCCGTCAAAAAGGTAAGGAGATTGATGGAGATAAATCACATCGACACGGCCGTTGCGGCGCGTCAGTCTTTTCAGCCACGTATCTTTTGGTGCAACAACATCGCCAGTAGAAGGTTTTAGCAAGCCAGCAAGGATTTTGAGTAGGGTAGTTTTGCCCACACCATTGTCACCCTTGAGATAAATGGCATCATTTGGGCCGATGGCTAACTCAGGGATGTGAAAAAGCACACGCTCTTTAAAGCGCATGGATAACTGCTCGGCGGTGATTTTTATAGTCATAATGCGCCTCTACATGGGGTTAATGGTGAGTCGTTTGTTTGCTTCATGTTTTATGTTCTGAGGTAGCCTTTGCCTCTCATGCTTGATAAGAAGAAGTTTAGTGCCAACGCTAAAGATAGTAATACAATTCCTAATGCAACTCCTTGCGCAAAAGCACCTTTGCTGCTTTCCATTGCGATAGCGGTCGGAATATTGCGCGTCACGCCCATAATGTTTCCGCCTACCATCATTGAGCAGCCCACCTCGGTTACGATACGTGAGAACCCTGCAATGATAGCTGCAAGTAGAGGAAAGCGGGTTTCCCAAATCATCGTAGCTGCCACGCGCGGAATGGAGACGCCTAGGGTGATGGCGGTTTCCACTGCACGACGGTCGCTAGATTGCAATGCACCATGCATCATCGATACCAAAACAGGGAAGCAGATCACCATTTGGCCGAAGATCATCGCCTTCTGAGTGAACAGCATTTGCCAATCTCCCCAAGGGCCAGCGCGTGATAGCAACATATACAGCAAAAGGCCAATCACGACGGTAGGAACCGCTTGCAGCGTATTCACGATCGACAGCAAAAACCATTTACCACGAAAGTCGGTATACGCCAGTACAAAGGACATCAAAATAGCCGGCAATACCACTAAAGATATTGCCGTGATAGAAACACTAAAGGAGACCGCAACGATCTCCCATAGGTCTGCATCAAAATTCACCAGTAAGCGAAGCGCTTCCAGTGTTGTATCAGCAAGATTCATATTGCGTTATTTGCTCTCAGCATTCGCAACAAACAGTTGTTTACCGTTTAGGCGGAAACCATTGATAAGCTCCTGTCCACGAGGGTTCACCAACCAATCACTGAATGCTTTCGCGCCTTGGTAGTTGATTGTTGGGTAACGCTCAGGGTTAACAAGAATAACTTGGTACGGGTTAAACAGTTTTTCATCGCCTTGGAACAGAATTTCTAGATCCAATTTGTTTTGATAAGCCAACCATGTGCCGCGGTCTGTCATGGTGTAGCCTTGCATTTCAGACGCCATGTTCAGAGTTGGGCCCATACCCTGACCTACACTGCGGTAACCGCCAAAGTTTGGTTCGATTTTAGTTTGAGCCCAGAAGCCCATTTCTTTTTTGTGCGTACCAGAATCATCGCCGCGAGAGATGAACGTTGCGTTTTTGTTTGCGATCTCTTTGAATACATCTAACACGCCTTCGTCATTTTTGATTTTTGCTGGGTCAGCTTTCGGGCCAACAATTACAAAGTCGTTATACATCAGTTTACGAGGTAGAACGCCGTAGCCTTTCTCAACGAATGTGCCTTCGGCTTTTGGTGCGTGTGTCATCACCAAATCTACGTCACCGTTTTCGCCCATTTTTAAGGCCTTGCCAGTACCCGCAGCGATAACATCGACTTTGTAGCCCGTGTCTTTTTCAAATTGTGGAAGCAGGTAATCAAGTAACCCTGAATGGTACGTACTGGTAGTGGTTGCTAGGCGAACGTGCTCGCCATCTTGAGCGGAAAACGCAGAGTAACTTACAAGCGTGATTGACGTCGCAGCCAGAGTTAGCGCAATTTTTTTCATTTTATGTGTTCCTTTCCAATGATTTTTTGGCTTTTCTCCCGGTGTATTGGGAGAGGCCTCTTGGGCGAGAGCGATTAGTTCAAAGTGCAAGTTGTCTTAGGGTGTTGGAATAACAAACACCAACATCCTGAGATCACTTGAATACGCCCCGTAGCCACCTTATAGCAAACAAGATGCCAACCTTTTACAAGCGAAAAGTGCTCGATTTATGCACTAAATCATGGGGTTATTTGCACAAAAGTTTGCGTTGGTACAAAATGTCGCACTTTTTGTAGGGTATCTCTGTTTAAACTTGGTACACTCTGTCCCATCCGAAGCCATCTGGGGTAAATATGTCTACTCAATCCCATATTAGTACAAACCAACAATATAACGCCTTTTCCGTACTGGTCGTTGATGATGAATTGGGCATGCAAGCCATTTTGAAAAAGGCATTGGGGAAGCTTTTCTCACATGTCGACACTGCTGGCAGCATCGAAGAAGCAGAGCAACTGCGTAATTCTCGACATTATGATCTGATTTTACTGGATATTAATCTGCCGGGGCGCTCTGGGATTGAGTGGGAAGAAGCGTTTGAAGATGACGACAAACGTGCCGATGTGATCTTCATGACGGGCTATGCGGATTTAGAGATTGCTATTCGCGCACTTCAACTTGGTGCTTCTGACTTTATCCTAAAGCCCTTCAACCTAGAACAAATGCTAAAAGCGGTCAGTCGCTGCATGGACCGACGTCTAAACGAGCGCATGCAGTACGCCATGAAGCGCGATTACCAACGTCACAATACCTCCGAGATCATCGGTGGTTCAGAAAAAACGCGTCAGCTTAAGCAGCTGATTAACCAGTTTGCACCATCGCGAGCTTCTGTTTTGGTGGAAGGTGAGTCGGGTACGGGTAAAGAGCTGGTTGCGCGAGGTATTCACCAGGCGAGTGGGCGAACGGGCCCATTTGTGCCTATCAACTGTGGAGCAATTGCGCCAGAGCTACTTGAAAGTGAGTTATTTGGTCATACATCGGGCGCGTTTACCGGTGCGAAAAAATCTCGTGAAGGTTTGTTCCGCGTAGCAAATGGCGGCACCTTGTTCCTCGATGAAATTGGGGAAATGCCACTTGCAATGCAAGCGTCGCTGTTACGCGTTTTGGAGCAACGTACTATCCGTCCTGTTGGTTCAGAAAAAGAAATCAGCATTGATGTCCGTATCGTTGCTGCCACCAACCGAAACCTGCAAGAAGAGGTCAACCAAGGCAACTTCCGCAGTGACCTGTATTACCGTTTGAATGTGCTCAAAATCGAAGTGTGTCCTCTGCGTGAGCGCAAAACCGATTTGTTTGAGCTCGTGCCATTTTTCAGCAATATGCTGACGCGCGAGCTCGGTATGCCTGCGCCAAAATGGGCGCACGAGGACATGGAAGCTATGAGTGAGTACGATTGGCCGGGAAACATTCGTGAGCTGAAAAACTTGATTGAGCGATGCATTTTGCTTGGCAAACCGCCTGCGCATTATTGGCGAGAGCTAAATGGTGGACACTCATTGCCTAATGTGTCAATTACTGTTTCTCACTCTGCTGAACTACCGACATTTAAAGAAGGTAGAGAGTTCACCGGTGAGGGGTATCCAAACAACTGGACTCTGAAAGAAGTCGAAAAAGCGCATATAAAACAGGTCGTTAATTTGCACGAAGGCAACAAGTCAGCCGCTGCTCGTGACTTAGGCGTTGCGCGTAAGACCTTAGAACGTAAGTATAAAGAATGGGATTCTGAGGATGAGGAATATGCCGACTAACGGCCCGCAGCACAAAGGATTGTCGAAATGGACGCACCGTTTTAAAACCATGGTGCGTTATCGCTTATTATTTTTAACCTCCGCACCTATCTTCCTCACTTTGATAGCCCTGATCGGGATTACCATTTATTGGTCCATCCATTATACGTGGCAAAATGCACTGTTTGATGTTTCTGAACGTCTTGGTGTTGCGAATAACAGCGTAACGTTGTTACAGCAAAAGCAATCGAATTACGTACGTGCGTTTGCTGACTCATACGATTTTCGTATTCGCATCAATCAAGGGATACCGCAAGATGAGCTGCAAAAGTGGGTCACTGAGCAGAAGAAAAGATATGCTTTAGATTTTCTCTCTTTCCAACGCGTCAACTCTATGGAAAACAAATTCCGCTTTATGGATCTCACTAAGCGAGAATCGTTTTTTGATGTACTCAATAAAGAAGAACTCGAACGCCTCGATCCTGAACTCGCCAAACGAGCAGAAGTGCCTATTCTTGCTGATGGAGACAGGGAGGCGCGTGGGTTAGTCAGTCGAACCGTGATTCCTGTGTATAGCCAAACGAATGATTTGATCGGCTTTCTTGATGGTGGTTTGCTTCTCAATAACAGCACTGTATTGGTAGATCAAATTCGCGACTTAATCTATCTCAGCGATAATGATCGCCTTCGTCCGGTTGGCACATTGACCGTATTTCTTGATGATTTGCGTGTAAGCACCAACGTTCCTCTAGACAGCGAGCATAGGCTAGGGCGCGCCATAGGCACTCGCGTGAGCGCAGAAGTGTATAACCAAGTACTTTCAAAAGGTGAGCAGTGGGTTGACCGAGCCTATGTGTATGACGCTTGGTATATTACGGCGTATCAACCGATCAAAGACCAATACGACAACGTCATTGGTATGCTTTATACCGGTTACCTAATGTGGCCATTCGTTAAAGCCTACATGACCAACATTGCAGAAATTAGCTTGATTACGGTTATGTTATTGCTGGTTTCCGGCGTGATGGTATATCGCGGTTCTTATGATCTGTTTCGACCGATCGAACGCATCCATAAAGTGGTGAAGCAGGTCCAACAAGGAAAAGAAAAACGGATTGGTCCGTTGGGATTGGATGCCGATCATGAACTTGCGCAGTTAGCCAGACAGTTTGATGATATGTTAGACGCGCTAGAAGAGCGCAAAATTGAACTGAAGAACTCCGCAGCGCAACTTGAATGCAAAGTTCAAGAGCGTACGGCAAGCCTTAGAGAAAAAACCCAAGATCTAGAGCTGCATATTCAATTGCTTAACCAAACTCGCGACAAACTCGTTGTTCATGAAAAACTGGCAGCATTGGGAGAACTCACCGCGGGGATTGCTCACGAAATCAATAACCCAACCGCCGTGATCCTTGGCAACGTGGAGTTGATCCACTTTGAGTTGGGTGACGATGCAAGTCGAGTACAAGAAGAGATTGATGCGATTCACGCGCAAATCGACCGTATTCGCAATATCACGCGCAGTTTATTGCAATACAGTCGCCAAGGTGGTGTTCAAGATGAAATCACTTGGCAACATGTCAATCCTATCATTGATGAAAGCATCACCTTGGTTAAAACGGGCACCAAGAAACGCGACGTCGAGTTTGTGACTGATCTACAAGCGCATACGTCCGTTGAGATAAACCGTCACCACTTGCTACAAATCTTAGTTAATTTGCAAATGAATGCCATTCACGCAATGAACGGCAAAGGCACGTTAACCGTAGTCAGTGAAGACTGGATTGACGAGGGCGAAGTGAAAGGAGCCGCGATTCATGTTATTGACGAGGGTTGCGGTATTAAGCCAGAAAACTTGAATCGAATCTTCTCACCATTTTACACGACGAAGCGAGAGGGTACTGGATTGGGACTGTCGGTCTCTCAAAGTATCCTCAGCCAAACGGGTGGTGAGCTAAAAGCCGAGTCGGAATGGGGAAAGGGCAGTAAATTCAGTATTTATTTACCTAAAAAAGCCGAGCTGATCCTAGAGGTGACGAATATCGCTTAGTCACTTGTTGTAAGCATTACGGAAGAAAGAGCCAGTTATAATACTGGCTCTTTTTTGTATTCAATGACGCATTTGTGCTTGAGCTTTTTGCTTTGAAGAAGCACTGCGATGGTTTCACTAGCGATGAATTAATAAAAACAACACTTGCAGTATGTAGCATGAACAAGTACCGTTGCCCGGTTTTTCTAAATACACCCCAATTGCTAAGGTAAAGGTTTTGATCTCCACAGCGAATATTACTCAACAATTCGGCGCTAAGCCGCTATTCGAAAACATTTCAGTTAAGTTCGGCGAAGGTAATCGCTACGGCTTAATTGGAGCTAACGGTTGTGGTAAATCAACCTTTATGAAGATCCTCAGCGGCGAGCTTGAGCAAACCAGCGGTAACGTGAGTTACGATCCAAACGAGCGCGTTGCAAAACTAAACCAGGACCAGTTCGCTTACGAAGAATTTACGGTAATCGATACCGTTATCATGGGCCATAAAGAACTATGGGAAGTGAAGAAAGAGCGTGACCGTATCTACTCACTTGCTGAGATGAGCGAAGAAGACGGCATGAAAGTGGCTGACTTAGAAGTTCAGTTTGCTGAAATGGACGGCTACATGGCAGAAGCCAAAGCGGGCGAGCTTCTTCTTGCGGTGGGTATTCCAATGGAGCAGCACTTCGGCCTAATGAGTGAAGTGGCGCCGGGCTGGAAACTTCGTGTGCTTCTAGCGCAAGTTCTATTCGCAGACCCAGACGTTATGCTGCTTGACGAACCTACCAACAACTTGGACATGGATACGATCCGTTGGTTGGAAGACACGCTAAATGCGCGTAACTGCACCATGATCATCATCTCGCACGACCGCCACTTCCTAAACTCAGTATGTACGCACATGGCTGACTTGGATTACGGTGAACTACGTGTGTACCCAGGTAACTACGATGAGTACATGACAGCAGCTTCTCAAGCTCGTGAACGTCTATTAAACGACAATGCGAAGAAGAAAGCACAAATTGCAGAGCTACAAACGTTCGTTGCACGTTTCTCAGCAAACGCATCGAAAGCAAAACAAGCGACATCTCGTGCGAAGCAAATCGACAAGATCAAACTGGATGAAGTTAAAGCGTCTAGCCGTCAAAACCCATTCATTCGTTTCGAACAGTCGAAAGAGCTGTTCCGTAACGCTCTGATTGTTGAAAACCTAAGCCAAGGTTTCGAAGAGGACTTGTTCTCAGACTTCAATGCAATTTTTGAAGTGGGTGAGCGCGTTGCGATCATCGGTGAAAACGGTGTGGGTAAAACAACACTTCTAAACACGCTTGCTGGTGTGCTTGAACCGCGTGCAGGTGAGTACAAATGGTCTGAAAACTCAAATATCGGTTACTACGCGCAAGACCACGCGCATGACTTTGCAGAAGACATGAACCTAACGGATTGGATGGGTCAATGGCGTCAAGAAGGTGATGACGAGCAAGTCGTTCGTGGTTTCCTTGGTCGTATGCTGTTTGGTCAAGACGACATTAAGAAGTCAGTAAAAGTACTGTCTGGTGGTGAGCAAGGTCGTATGTTGCTTGGTAAGCTGATGATGCACAAGCCAAACATGCTGCTAATGGACGAACCAACCAACCACATGGACATGGAATCGATTGAATCTTTGAACACCGCGCTTGAGCAATACAAAGGCACGTTGTTCTTCGTCTCTCACGACCGTGTATTCGTAGACTCGCTAGCAACGCGTATTATCGAAATCCGCGATGGCAAGATCACGGACTTCAAAGGCACGTACTCTGAGTTCCTAAAATCTCGTGGCGTTGACGCGTAATTACTCGCAAAGCGTTTAAAAAGCAAAAGCCTCGCTATTTAGCGAGGCTTTTTTAATTGGTCTTAATCCTTAAACTGACCGGTTATATACGCATATATGCCGACGACACCAAATGTAATGATCATTGAGAGCATGATGCCACTGGGCGTGAGCAAAAAATTCCACAGTTGGTCATTGTCCATAGTTCACATCCTTTGTGAATGAGCTGTAGTTAGCATCAATTAAAGCAAGCGTTGTTATTGCTACAACACATGTTGCTATTTCTGACTTATATCGTTTAATTAAGCCTTCATAACGTGATGATTTACTTATCCCAATTGTTATAAGTTTACACGAATCGACGGTTTTGTATTATTTTCTCGTTAACGAGATGCACTTTCACCTTTCACATCAAACTCAATCTTGTCGGCTCCGGTAAATACTTGGAAGCGTAAACCTTTTGCTCGCGCAATGGTCGTAATGCCAAATTGTTTCGCAAGATCTAACCCCATTTGAGTAACGCCAGAGCGAGAAAGCAGAACAGGAATGCCCATTTGGGCCACTTTAATCACCATCTCTGAAGTAAGGCGACCAGTTGTGTAGAAAATTTTATCTTCACCTGTTTCTTCTTTGAGCCACATCTCACCTGCAAGCGTATCCACTGCGTTGTGACGGCCGACATCTTCCACAAATGACAATACCTCATTGCCTTTGCAAACCGCACAGCCATGCACCGCGCCCGCTTTTTTGTAGGTGTCGTTGTAATGAGTCAACGCTTCTAGTGCGGAGTAGATTTCTGATTGCTTAATCGGAACTTGAGGCACTTGGTAGTTCTCAAGTTGTTTCATCACATTGCCATACATGGTGCCTTGACCACAGCCAGATGTGACGGTTTTCTTTTTCAGAGCGCCTTCTAAATGTTCGGTATTTTCTTTAGTAATCACTGCTGCGGAATGCGTTTCCCAGTCAATAATGACGGATTCAATCGCTGCTGGATCGGACAGGAAGCTTTGGTTTTTCAAATAACCTAGTACTAACGCTTCTGGACGCGAACCTAGCGTCATGAGCGTGACTACTTCTTTCCAGTTCAGCATGACCGTAAGAGGGCGCTCGCACGCGATTTGCTTTGTCAGTTTTTCGCCGTACTCGTCGTACACGTCGACTTCAATGGTTTGCAGGGGATTTTCACTGGTTTTAATAATATTTGGTTTCAGCACAGTCGTGTCCTAGTGATTAAGAGCGTTAGGTTGCTACGCATTTAGCTTGCTAAGTGGTTAGCAAAGCAAATCTCGTTCCAAAATAGCGGTTCCCACAAAAATTGCGAGGTTTTATGTCAACAATGCATTAAAACTGCGAGTTCGCAGTAATGACACATCAGTACATTTGAGTTTCGGCTAGTTTGGTACTTATAGCCAGAGGACATGAATAGGCTAAGCTTTATCAGTGTGGCTCGTTTATTGCTTATAAGTCAATAAAATGGTCGAAAGTAAGGTCAAAGTGTCCTGATTGCTTTCAGACCAAAATAGAAAAACTGGGTGAGTTATGTCGGATAAGAAAGATTTCGAGAACAATTACTACGAGAAGACCGAAGACGCATGGCCAATTGGCGTAGAGCTTGTTGAGCATGAGATCAGTACAGGGATTTGGGTAACAACCCAATGGCAGTTGACGGGGTTTGCGCTAAATCCGACGGAAGAGACTCCCGATGTTTGTCTGTTGCAATTACATAAAGACGAGCGTACAGACTACCGCTTTAACTTAAGCTCTCAGCAACCTAAACTTTTTTTAGTGATGGATAACGTCGAGTCTGGTGAAAAACCAGCGATACAGTTACTAACGGCTTCACAATCTGTCGCGGCGCAATATATGGATGGCGACAACCTTGTACTATCCAACGATATGCCGTTAGCCGTTCAGGCTTGGATGGAAGCCTTTATTGGTCGCCACGGTGAGTTGTTAGAAGTAAGACGTAAGAAACGCAAAGGAGCGGGCAGAGCGAATGGCAACTAGTTTTTTAAGCCGTTGGTCGAAACGTAAATTAGAAGAATCTTCCCAACATGACGAAAAGATCACGCCGATAGCAAAGACGGAGCAATCCGAAGATAGTGTCACAGCGCTTTCAAACGCTGACGAAAGCTCAGACGCTTTGAACGTCAATGAGGTTAGTCAGGCTCCAGAGATTACCGCGAGTGTAGAGGCTGAAAAGCCCGAAGAAATGTCTGTGGCGCAACTGCTGGTTTCTGAAGCTTCAGAAAGTGTTAAGAAAGCCGCGCTGCGCAAAATGTTCTTGTCCGAAGAATTTAACGTGCGTGATGGCCTAGACGATTACGATGATGATTACAGTAACTTAAAGTCACTTTCTAAAGACGTCGCAGAGACGCTGCGTGATTGGGTTAAAGAAAAAGTGGAAGAAGAACCAGACGCTGAAACGGCGCAAGGATCTGAACTTAACGCTGACGATATCGCATCTGAGGTGGTTGAAGACTCAGAACTAAACGCCGAAAAAAGTGCCGGAATTACCCAAGATGAAAATGAACTGTATATAAATACAGCATCTGGTGAAAGTGATACTTTTGCTGAGGAATCACCGCCTAACGAGGTGAGACAAAATATACCACACAAAGAATAGGTACATTTTGACTAAACACTCAATGAACCGGCTGGGACAAAATGTCTCAACCGGTTTTTTTATCCCTACTATTTGTCGGTAAAATATATAAGTGATTGAATTTTAATTGATATTTTATTGGCATGACATTTGCTATTTGTTGCTCAATACCAATCTGGTTGAAGTTAGCACGGACGCACTGCGTAGTATTCATCGCCTATAGATGGCGGAATAAGAATGCTCATTGATAAGTTAATCAGCAGAATCTCCGGCGCTAACTACACTAAGAGATGGAAAAGACTATCCATGTTCATAAATGGAATTGAGCAATGCTGAAACAATTATTAGAACAAGCAACTTCCAATAACGGTAAAGCGAGGCTGTACGCTTTCGAAAATACCGTAGAGTTGACCAATCTTATTCCACCAACCGTAAGCTATGAAAGCGGCGGTAATACTTTGATTGTGGGCCCAACGGCAATCATCGAAAGTGCGGCAGCGCAATTGTCGCAAATGAACAGCCTAACGCTGCTTTCTACCGATGGCGAAAAGGGCACAAATCCCGAGCTTTATTACGCCAATTCGGTTCAGGTTTCAGGGTTCTTAGGTACGTTTGAAGTTCTGATTGAAAATCATGGTTCGACCAACAATCTTGCCAAGGTCGCGATCAATAGCGATTGTTTCGATATCGTACTCGATCTTTGCCTTAACAGCTGCATGTCGGAAGAAGTCCCAGTACCGGGCTACTACCCAGTAGGTCGTGGCTATCCGAAACTGGCTGAAGCGTTGGAAGAGATTCCAACTTTAATGGGGACGTTCGATAAACCGAAATTCTTCCGTTTAGATACCGATTTATGTGCACACAGCTCTCGTGGCGTAAAAGGTTGCGAACGTTGTGTGGATGCTTGTCCGGCAGGGGCACTATCGAGTGAAGGCAGCGACAAAACGGGCCATCGCATCGAGATCAACCCATACCTATGTCAAGGCGTCGGTACTTGTGCTACAGCGTGTCCGACAGAAGCGATTCATTACGCACTGCCAAACCCTGAAGATACGCAAAAGTTTATTGAACGTACGCTCGCCAACTATGAGCAAGCGGGTGGTTTAGAGCCTATCGTATTGATTTGCAGTTCTCGCCACGAGAGCTACAACGTGATGGCACTAAAAGCACTGCCAGATAATGTGATTCCAATTGTGGTGGAAGAACTGCCTTCGGTTGGTATTGATACTTGGTTCGCTGCGCTTGTGAACGGTGCCACTCAGGTGCTGTTTGCGGCTTCGCGTTTTATGCCTCAAACAATTATTCGTGTGCTTAATAGCGAAGTAGGTATTGCTCAAGAGTTGCTCGACCAGCTTGGTATCGCCAAAGAAACCATCGACATTCTGTATCTAGAATCACTACGTGAAGGTGCTCCGACACTTTGTACCGAGTCTTTTGATTTGGCATTAGGTGATTTGCAAGGTAACAAACGTCAGCGTCTATTTACGGCGTTGGATGCGTTGTCATCATCGCGTATTCCAGTTGAGAACATTGTTGAACTGCCAGCAAACGCACCTTACGGCACGGTCTCTTGTGAAAGCAAAGATTGTACGTTGTGTATGAGCTGTGTGGCGGTGTGTCCAACGCGTGCATTGCATACGGACGGCCAATCTCCGTCGCTTAAATTCGTCGAGCAAGACTGCATTCAATGTGGGCTGTGCGAGAAAGCGTGTCCAGAGAAAGTGCTGACGCTTATTCCTCGTATGAACTGGGTGAAAGAAGAACGCCAGAAAGCGGTTGTGATTCATGAAGAAAAGGCAGCCGAGTGCATTCGCTGTCACAAGCCTTTTGCTCCGCAATCGATGATCGACATGCTGCAAAACAAGCTTCGTGGTCATTCTCATTTCTCTGATGAAGCTGCCATTAATCGCATCGCCATGTGTGAAGACTGTCGTGTGATCGACATGTTTGAATCGATGGCTGCTGATCCAATGAATCAATTGAAATACTAGGAGCTCGCAGTGGATACACAACAAGAACAAACACTGAGAACAGACATTTATCTCGTTCTATCCGCACTTTTTCGTAGTGCGCCAAGTGATGAAATGCTGGCGTTCTTGAAATCGCTAGAAATTGAACCGTCTGAGAGCGCGATGCAAAAAGCTTGGCTCGCACTGCAACAAGCCGCGAACGAAGCGCAGCGAGAAGCGTTAGAAGAAGAATATCAAGATCTGTTTATTGGCATTGGACGTGGTGAAGTTGTGCCATTCGGGTCTTGGCATCGCACTGGCTCGATGATGGAAAAACCGTTAGCAGAAATTCGTCGCGATTTGGATCTTTTAGGCATCGAACGAGAAGAGAACGTGAAAGAGCCTGAAGACCATATTTCTGCACTGTGCGAAGTGATGGCAATGCTGACGGGTGAAGAGGAAGAACTTCAACAAGCGGTGTTTAACAAACACATCGCCCCTTGGTTCCAATCTTTTACGCGCCAACTAGAGAACGCCGAAAGCGTGAACTTCTACAAGCCAGCTGCGCAGCTTTGCGATGCGTTTTTAACGCTAGAGCAAGTGCGCTTTAGCGTGAACACCAAAAGCAGTAAGAGCAAATTAAAAATTGATGTGAAAAACGTCACTGATTACGAGTAATCGAGCAGTACTTGGTCATATCGATAGAGAGGCATGAGTCTCCAAAGATCTACCGTAAGGTAAGGAAGCAATGATGAAAGATAATAAAGAAATAAACACAAGCCGTAGGGATCTCCTAAAAGGCTTCACAACCGCTGCCGTTGCTGGTGCTGTTGTTGCGGGAACCACGAAAGTGGCCGTTGCTTCAGAAACGGTTGAGCCTTCTGAAAAAGACGTGAAGAAAAAAGGGTATCGTGAAACTCAACACATTCGCGATTACTACGACACACTTTAGGAGATAACGGATGAAACTTGTCAAACGCTCCGACAGTGTGAGCAAAGAAACGAACCAGCTTGGCGTATCTCGTCGTGCATTCATGAAAAACACTTCGCTTGCCGCTGGTGGCGCAGTGGTTGGTGCTAGTCTATTCGCACCGGGAATGATGAAAAAAGCGCAAGCAAAATCAGTCGATCCAGAAGCGAAAACAGAAGTAAAACGTACTATCTGTTCTCACTGTTCAGTGGGTTGTGGTATTTACGCAGAAGTTCAAAATGGTGTTTGGACGGGTCAAGAGCCTGCATTCGACCACCCATTTAACGCCGGTGGTCACTGTGCAAAAGGCGCCGCACTGCGTGAACATGGTCACGGTGAGCGCCGCCTTAAATACCCAATGAAGCTTGAAAACGGTAAGTGGAAAAAGCTTTCTTGGGATCAAGCGATCGAAGAAATCGGTAACAAGGTGATGGACATCCGCAAAGAGTCTGGCCCTGATTCGGTTTACTTCTTGGGAAGCGCAAAGCACAGCAACGAACAAGCGTACTTGTTCCGCAAAATGGCATCACTTTGGGGCACTAACAACGTTGACCACCAAGCGCGTATTTGTCACTCAACAACCGTGGCGGGTGTAGCGAACACTTGGGGTTACGGTGCGATGACCAACTCTTTCAATGACATGCACAACTGTAAGTCGATGCTGTTCATTGGTTCAAACCCAGCTGAAGCACACCCAGTAGCGATGCAGCACATTCTGATCGCGAAAGAGAAGAACAACTGTAAGATCGTCGTAGCGGATCCTCGTCGTACACGTACGGCAGCAAAATCGGATCACTATGTCTCACTTCGTCCTGGTTCTGACGTAGCATTCATTTGGGGTGTGTTGTGGCACATCTTCGAAAACCAATGGGAAGATAAAGAGTTCATCCGTCAACGTGTATTCGGTATGGATGAAATCCGTGCTGAAGTAGCGAAGTGGACGCCAGCAGAAGTTGAGCGTGTAACAGGCGTAAGCGAAGAAGACGTTTACCAAACAGCAAAACTGCTTTCTGAAAATCGCCCGGGCTGTATTGTTTGGTGTATGGGTGGTACTCAGCATACTACTGGTAACAACAACACACGTGCTTACTGTGTGCTTGAGCTAGCGCTTGGTAACATTGGTAAATCAGGCGGCGGCGCAAACATCTTCCGTGGTCACGATAACGTACAAGGCGCAACCGACCTTGGCGTACTTTCTGACACGCTACCGGGCTACTACGGCCTTTCTGAAGGTGCTTGGCGTCACTGGTCAAAAGTGTGGGAAATCGATTACGAATGGATTAAAGGTCGTTTCGATGACAACGCTTATAGCGGTCAGAAACCAATGCACAGTGCAGGTATCCCAGTATCTCGTTGGGTTGATGGTGTATTGGAAAACAAAGACAACATTCGTCAACGCGAAAACATCCGTGCAATGTTCTACTGGGGACACGCAGTGAACTCTCAAACACGTGGTGTTGAGATGAAAAAAGCGATGCAGAAGCTGGACATGATGGTGATTGTGGACCCATACCCAACTGTTGCTGCGGTAATGAACGACCGTACCGACGGCGTTTACCTGCTTCCTGCAACAACGCAGTTTGAAACATACGGCAGTGTTACCGCTTCTAACCGCTCTCTACAATGGCGTGATCAGGTGATTGAACCTTTGTTCGAATCAAAACCAGACCACGAAATCATGTACCTGCTTTCGAAGAAACTGGGTTATTCAGATCTTCTGTTCAAAAACATCCGTGTTGAAAACAACCAGCCGGTGATTGAAGACCTAACGCGTGAATTCAACAAAGGTATGTGGACGATTGGTTACACAGGCCAAAGCCCAGAGCGTTTGAAAGCGCACCAACAAAACTGGCATACGTTCCACAAAACCACGTTGGAAGCGGAAGGTGGCCCTGTCAACGGTGAAACCTACGGTCTACCTTGGCCATGTTGGGGTACACCGGAAATGAAACACCCAGGTACACACATTCTGTACGATACGTCTAAGACGGTTGCAGAAGGTGGCGGTAACTTCCGTACGCGCTTTGGTGTGGAATTCGAAGGCAAGAGCCTTCTTGCAGAAGACAGCTACTCGAAAGGCTGTGAAATCAAAGATGGTTACCCAGAGTTCACTGACAAGTTATTGAAACAACTTGGTTGGTGGGACGATCTAACTGCTGAAGAGAAAGCGGCAGCAGAGGGTAAAAACTGGAAGACTGACCTTTCTGGCGGTATTCAGCGTGTCGCGATCAAGCACGGTTGTATTCCATTTGGTAACGCGAAGGCGCGTGCGATTGTTTGGACGTTCCCAGACCGCGTACCACTGCATCGTGAACCACTGTACACACCACGTCGTGACCTTGTAACGGATTACCCAACTTGGGACGACAAAGATGCAATCTTCCGTGTTCCTACGTTGTATAAATCAATTCAAGAGCAACACAAATCGGGCGAGTACCCAATCGTTCTGACTTCAGGTCGTCTGGTTGAATACGAAGGTGGCGGTGAAGAGACGCGTTCAAACCCTTGGCTTGCCGAGCTTCAACAAGAAATGTTTGTTGAAGTGAACCCGAAAGACGCGAACGATCTTGGCTTCAGAGATGGTGATGATGTTTGGGTTGAAGGTGCAGAGAAGGGACGAATCAAGGTGAAAGCGATGGTAACACGCCGTGTGAAACCTGGCTTGGCGTTCATTCCGTTCCACTTTGGCGGTAAGTTCGAAGGTGAAGACCTACGTCCTAAATACCCAGAAGGTACACAGCCTTACGTTGTTGGCGAATCGGCCAACACGGCAACCACTTACGGTTACGACCCGGTTACCTTGATGCAGGAAACCAAAGTAACCCTATGTAACATTCGTAAAGCGTAAGGAGTCTGACAATGGCACGAATGAAATTTCTATGTGACACCAAACGCTGTATCGAGTGTAACGGCTGTGTTACTGCATGTAAGAACGAAAACGACGATGCTCTTGAATGGGGCATTCAACGTCGCCGCGTGGTAACACTGAACGACGGTGAAGCTGGTGAAAACTCCATCTCTGTTGCTTGTATGCACTGTACCGATGCGCCTTGTATGGCAGTTTGCCCAGCAGACTGTTTCGAGCATACCGAAGACGGCATCGTACTTCACAATAAAGATCTGTGTATCGGTTGTGGTTACTGTTTGTTTGCTTGTCCGTTTGGCGCACCTCAGTTCCCTAAACAAGAAGCGTTTGGTGAACGTGGCAAAATGGATAAATGTACTTTCTGTGCGGGCGGCCCTGAAACAGAGCCTGGCTCTGAGGAAGAGCGCCAAAAATACGGTGCGAACCGTATCGCAGAAGGCAAGTTACCAATGTGTGCATCGCTTTGTTCAACCAAAGCGCTGCTTGCGGGTGACGCAGAGAAAGTCTCTGACATTTTCCGTCAACGTGTGGTAGAGCGCGGCGCGAAAAACGCAGGTTGGACAGACGGAAACGATCTTTCTTACGATGCGACGAAAAGCTAAGTAAGGAGAGGCACATGTTAAACACGCTTAAACGTGCGTCTCTAGCAATGCTGTCAATGATGACAGCATTGCTGCTGACTTTCGCAATGCCTGCTTCAGCAGAGGAACAATCTTCTAAAGTTATTCAACAGGAGATCACGCAACTCGCCGGGGCAGACTATTGGCGCGAGGTCAGAGAGGGGCAAGAGGGCTATACCACGTCTCAATCGCCAGAACATGGCGTATTGATCAGTAAACCTGGTGAGACTTGGTACATTCTAAAAGAGAAATGGATGTCTCCAGCGGGTGCTGTCGCGATTTTCGGCAGTATTGCAATGGTAATCATGGCTTACGTACTCGTTGGCCCTTTAATGCTTAGCAAGCCGCGTACTGGCAGAAAGATGAAACGTTGGTCTCGTTTAGACCGCGCGCTTCACTGGAGTATGGCGTTTACATTCTTAACGTTGGCATTCAGTGGTTTGATGCTGGTTTACGGTAAGCACTTCTTAAAACCGTACGTTCCTACTGAGTTCTGGGGCTTTATCGTCATGTTGGCGAAGCAGTACCACAATTACATGGGACCATTGTTCTTCATTTTGCTGATGCTCGTGCTCTTTAAATGGTGGCGCAAGTCGATTCCAAACATGACTGATGTTCGTTGGTTCATGAAAATGGGCGGTATGGTTGGTAAACACAAAGGCACACATCCGTCAGCTGGTTTCTCAAACGGTGGTGAGAAGGCAATCTATTGGTTATTGATCTTCTTTGGTGCTATCGCGGCAGTGAGTGGCTTAGTTCTGGACTTTCCTATCTTTGGCCAAACTCGCCGTGACATGGAGCTTTCTAACTTAGTTCACGCGATTTCGGCACTGATTCTAATCTGTGGCTTTATCTTCCACATCTATATTGGTCTATTCGGTATGGAAGGTGCGCTAGAAGGCATGGTTACAGGTGAAGTTGATGAAACATGGGCGAAAGAGCATCACGATCTTTGGTATGAAGAAGTGAAATCCAAAGAAGCGATGGGCGAAACAGATACGGCACAAACGGAAGCAAAAGGAGCGAAAGCGAATGAACAAACCTCATAACGGGATTTGGGTTGCGTACATCCTGAGCTGTCTGACCCCGTTTACGTTTCTGATCTCAGGCGTTATCGCAATTATCTATGCTGGTTACCGATTAGATAAGGGAGAAGACAGCGACGTAGTGATTTCTCATTACTACGGTTTAATTCGTACCTTCTTTCTCTACCTGACGTTTTTTGTTGTGTTGATCGTCACCGTCGCGACTTCTAATGGTGTACTCGTTGGCGTGAGTGATTATTGGTTGCATAGTACTTTGCTTGAAACCATCGCTTACTTTATTCCTTGGGTAGGGATGGTGTTTGCTGCATTAGCCATCTTGGTGTGGTTTATGCGAATGTTTCAAGGGATGCAGCAACTGCGCAATAACCAACCACACAGACCATCGACAGGTCCAAACCTTTAATCAGTATTCTTTAAGCAAAACCGCCGTAATAGGCGGTTTTTTTGTTGCTGTCATGTCTCAAATATGAAGCGCTGAGTCCCACAGGTGATACTTGATGCAACTTATTGAGTGAATTTACGTAACTGGGCAGAAAATCATAGTTAAGTGAGAAACATGTAAAAAAATCGCGTCGCGATGAGACATTAGTCTCACTCACGCTATTGTTCATTTACTCAGGATTCATCGTCCCGTTAAAGTACGCTGCGCTCAGAAACTCAAAGAGTTGCATACGTGAAAATTGCCATCAATACATTCAGTCTACGCATACAGAGGAATCTCTATCGGAGGATGTTTGATTAAGGCATCTTGCTCTCACAAATAAAAAGAGCGAAACGAGCATTAAATGATGCGGCAAGGTAAGAAAAGGACAAACACGTTACGGCTATGATCCCTCAATTCGTCATTCCTATCACGAATCGCTTTGGCGAAAGCTATCACTTTTCAGGTCAGTTACTTACTAGCGGCGAACCTAAAATATTCGTGACCAAACAAGAGGCAATAGAGTTTCTTGAGAGCTTTGGTGAGCTTGACCTTCGCTCTGTCGAAGACTTGTTCTATGCGATTGGTCAATTCAAGCCAAACATACCTGACGGTGAGCTTACTTCCCAACACTATAATTCAACGTTTGCCAATGCTTTGGCGAACGGTGACTTGCATGTCGCTCGAATTGTACCGACCGGAGAAAACTACGCACTCTCGTCAGCGGTTACGCCTCCACCGACTCAAAATACCGTCAATGCAAAACCATCGAAGGGAAAGGGGAAGTCGAATAAAAAGAGTGGCAGAAGTGCCGCATCCGCCAAGCCTCAGCAACAAAGCAGCGAAAAACATGAGAAAGCCGGTGATCCTGTATCACTTGTGACGGGTGAAGAAATTCTCGAACTCTATGATATCGAGCTACAACAAGGTACTACTTGGCAGCGTACTTACCGCTCATCGCAGTCGGATGTAAATCATGGAATGGGCTTTGGTTGGCGACATGCATTTCAGTTTGAATTGCACGAGAAGACCGACGAGAAAGACAATGTTATCGCTTGGAAGTTTGTTGACGATAAGGCAGATATCACAGAATTTGAGCCAGTAGATATTGGAGCGACAAGTTACCAGATATACGCTGGTGCGAGCTGTTATTTCCTAAATTCAGCAACTCGGATCGTGACGCTCGCTAATGGGCATCAATATCGATTTGAACAGAAAGATGATCGTTGGCTTGTTAAACAAGTCAGAAATGGCACGTTTTCAACGTTTCAACTGCAGTATTCTCGAAACCATCGATTGATCGAGATTGCATATAACAAGCGTCCGGTTCTTGAATGTCAATATGATAAGCAAGGACGCCTTGTAGAGCTGCTTAATGCAAAGTCCCAAAAAGTTCTGACAACTTATACCTATGATGAGCACGATGATTTGGTCAGTGCAACCAATCATTTGGGCTTGAAGGAACAGTATCAATACCGCGGCCATTTAATTGTTAAGCGTGTACGACCAACTGGCTTTACTCATTATTTTGAATGGGATGGCGAAGGTGCCAACGCGAAATGCATCAGGAACGTTGGGGACGCAGGAATTTATGACTATCGCTTCCATTATCAGGGAAATCATTCTTCCTATTCTGACTCGTTAGATCATCAATGGTCTTTCTTGCATGACGAGCAGGGTAACTTACTCGAGAAAATAAGCCCCACCGGTAAAACTTGGCGATGGCAATATGATGAATTAGGACGAAAAGCACAAGCTATCTATCCTGATCAGTCAACGGTCAATTATCAATATAATCAGCATGGTCAATTAGTTTCTAAGTTTCATTCCTCTGGCAAAGAAGTTCAATATGGTTATGACGGCTTAGGTAAGTTAGTTAAAACGGTTTCACCTGACGGGGATATCGAGAAGGCTTACTACAATAGCCTTGGTCAAAGAGTTTGGGATACCGATCAGTTCGGCTGTGTCACGGAATATGATTACGATAAACACGGTCAAGTCGTCAAAAAAGAGTCTGAAGATGGTAAGAAAAGTCAGTGGTGGTGGGATGAACAACAAAGACTTATCGCGAATGAAATAGACGGTACATTACTTCGTTACAGCTACAACGAAGAAGATCTGGTGAATGGCGTCGCTTATCCCGATGGGTGTATTGCTCAACTCGCTTATGATCAATTTGGCAGGCGTACATCAGTTCGTTATTTTAACGACGAAGACAAAGTCGGTTATAGCGAAGAATATTCTTACGATGAGCACAGCCGTGTTGCTCAGATTCGAACGCCAGCAGGCATTACCTCGTATCAGTGGGGAGCACTCGCGCAACAAGAAGCAGTCATCTTCCCCGATGGCAGCCATATTTCTTATGAATACGATCAACAACGTAACCTGACTAAATTAGTTCGGAGTGACGGCTTAGAATTCGAATTCCTGTATGACGATGAAGGCCAGCTGTCAGGAACTGTTGGGTTTGATAATCTACAAAGCCAATTTGATTATGACGATATGGGGCGCATCCATCGTAAGCAAGTCGCCGATAGGACTGTGCTGTACCGCTATGACGCTGCGGGTTATCTCAAGCACGTCAAAGCAGGAAATGGTAGCAGTATTGTAGAGAACCACTTCAATTATACGTTTGGTGGGCGACTTACTTTCGCATCCAATCGCCATCAAACATTGCAATACCAATACTCTTCATTCGGGCATTTAACAAAGCGCATTCAAGGCCAGTTTGAGATAGCGCAGGAGTTTAACAGAGTTGGCCAACGCGTATCTCAGGTACTGCCAGATAATACGGAGCTGAACTTCTCTTATGATCGATATGGGCGTTTTTCAGCGATTCGGTTTGGAAACCTAGATTTACCTCAAATCAAATTTCATTACGATGAAATGGGACGAGTTTCCCAAATTGAAACGGCACATTTTAATGAGCGCATCATTTATGATGGTGTTGGTCGTTTGGTCGAACAACATTGGCCAGATAGAGAGAAAAAGTACGTTTACAACGCACAAAACCGCATTTCATCAATCATTGATAATACGGCAGGAGCAACGCATTATCAGTACGATGCCTTAGGGCAACTGAAACGAGTCAATGCTTCCGGAGAAGTGACTAAGTTTGAATACGATAGTTTTGGCAATCCTACTTTGCCAACTTCAGAGGTATTCGCTGATCGTATTGAAGTACACGATGGTGTCCGGTTCAAATATGACGCGCAAGGAAACCAGACAAAACGTGAGGGGCAAGGACAAGTTCAGACTCGAGTGTTTGATGCGTTAAATCAGCTCATTGAAGTTCACACCGACGATGGCATCAGTCAATATGAATATGATGCTCTAGGGCGCAGAACGAAGAAAATTACACAAAAAGGCGTTACAGAGTTCTTGTGGGAAGGTGAACGTTTAATTGGTGAACGCTCTTCAGGTGCTTTCCGTTGGTACCTATATCAACCAGAAACCTACACGCCAGTGGCACTGCTAGAAAATGACGTTATTTATTGGTACCAGTGCGATCAAGTTGGTAAACCAGAGCGACTAATCGATTGCGAGGGGAATGTTGTATGGAGTGCAAGTTACGATGCTCACGGCTTTGCTCATGTACATATTGAAAAAGTAGTAAATCCATTGCGTTTTCAAGGGCAGTATTTCGATCAAGAAACCAACTTACATTACAACCTCGCTCGGTATTACGATCCTAAGCTAGGACGCTTTATCCAACAAGATCCGATATCTATTGCTGGTGGCATTAACCATTACCAATATGCAGTCAACCCAATTCAATGGATTGACCCAACAGGTTTCCTATGTGAAGAAGGGCTAAAACGCTTGGGTCAAATGTTGGCAGAGTATCAGGCGCAAAGCGATGTCCCCCAAGAGGTTTGCGATCAGATTTTAGAAGCTGCAAAAGAGTCATCCGTCGGAGAAGATGGCGTTCGCTCGCAAGTCAAAATCCGAAAACCCAATGGTAAAAACAATATTCGATATGAATACGATTTAGACCATATTGATTGCGAGAGAAACGAGATTACTTTTTATCGTCATATCAATCATTCAGATGGCAGCAGACACGAAGTGCAGTATGTTGTTGGGATTGAGGAATTTGTCAATGCGCATGTTTTTGACTCTGAGAAAGTTGGCGGGGAAGAAGGTTGCACGATCTTCACTGAAGATCTTGTGCTGAATAAAGCAGAGTATAAAGAAAACTCAGAACTCAATATGAGTGATTATGAGCTAACAGAAAGAAACAAAGCAAGAATTGAAGAATGTTTGAAAGAGCGTCAAAAGGCTATGGGCGCTCGAACTGGCGAAGCGGGATATAACGCTCAAATTGGTAATATTAACCAACAGTCTGCAAAAATAGGTGAGTTGGCCGCGGATGATTTTGTCCGGAGTAAACGTCCTAATGCTAAGCTGCTTCATCCCAAAGATATTGGAACCTCAATTTCGAAGCCGGGCGATTTTGATATGGTTTATGAGGTGGAAGAGCCACCACCAGGTGAAATTATCATTGTTGAGGCCAAAGGTGGCAGCAGTTCGCTGGGTAGCCGCAAGATCGGAAATATGGCATATCAGCAAGGGACAACGGAATACACTGCAGAAATCACCAAGCTAATGTCGAAAAATAAAGAAGGAACGACTGAACAATTAGCTGCTGACGAAATTCAATACGCCGCTTTATCCGGCAGAACTATTCGATATATACATACTCAAGCGAATATCCCTGAAAGTGAGAAGGCCTCTGACGTAAAACTAGAAGTAGCAGAGTTTAAAATTGATTCAAAAGGATTAAGTCAAAATGCAAAGTAAAAAATCGGTCAAATTTTTAGAGCGAAAAGCAAATCCTGAACTTGACACACAAGCCATTGTGAATCGGAAAAAATTTATAAACCGGGTTTTAGATAACAGAAAAGAAGGCCTTAAAGTCAGGCGGGAAAACCTCGTCAGTCTTGGCGATTTCGCCATTGACCAGGTTCGCTGGTATACCTGGTTTCAAACCTCGCATGAAGACGAACAAATTTGTACATTACGTCTTTACGAAACTTCTTTAATGGGAACCTGTTATCATCAACTTGTTATGAATCCCAGTGATGAATTAACTATCAAGATTCTCGACTATCCTGAAGTAAAGTGGGACGGGGAAGGCATTTTAAAAACGGGGTGCATAAATCCTAATAGATGGATTGATATGTATTTCATATCGACAATTGTGCGTGACAGGCCAAGTATGGACGTATTGGCGAACTTTCCAATTTCTTTGATGAGGCAGAGCTCTACCAAAGCGGGTGAGCTGTCTTATATGTTAGTAGACGTCATTCAGTCGTTCCATCACCGTACAGCAGACTACCCTGATAAACTGGTGGCCGCGATGGACGCGGCAGTTGCTCAGGGTGATGATTGGGCGTTAGAAATCGCCATGGGTATTTTGGAAACTTTTGCTGCCCTGACAACTGACATCGGTTATGACTTTGAAGAAGTACTCATTAAGAACCTTCAGTTCCAAGAGAAATACCAAATGAGGCTCGATAAGCCAGAGGACTTGATTTCTATAGAAACTTTCATCTCTTTCCCTTTGCTTGGTATGGCTTGTATGTGGTACGACAAAGGCAACCGTCTATCTGTTGAAACCGGTTGGCTTCCACCCTATCTTGTTGAAGGGCGTTGGCTAGAAGATGTAAAAGCAGGGAAGATCACTCGATAAACTCCTTTAGTTAGCAATTCAGTATATAAGCCACCTCTCATGAGGTGGCTTTTACGTTTTGTTGAGCTATATGGTGCGCATTATGTTGGTGCACTAAAACCATATTGGTGCATTTATTAGCGTGTTAAGCACCATTTCAAGAATGCCTAATTTTATTAAAGTTCATACAAAACAATAAATTAAAGTGTAAGTGTTAGAAATGTAAATTATGGAATGAGAATTGCTCTGTTAGACGCTCTATAAATTAAGTTCACCAAATTGGTGATGAGCCTAACTTTGATGCACAGGATAAGTGCGCTACAGATCAACGGAGACAATCATAATGAGTGTAACTGCCAATCAGGTACACGGCGCTGTACAAACTCTCACGCAAAGTTCCGACACACTTTTCTTACTACTTGGCGCAATCATGGTTTTTTTGATGCATGCTGGTTTCGCTTTCCTTGAAGTAGGAACCGTGCGCCAAAAGAACCAAGTTAATGCTTTAGTTAAAATATTGGCTGATTTCGGTATATCCGCCATCGCGTATTTTTTTATTGGATACTGGGTCGCTTATGGCGGCACCTTCTTTGCTGATGCAGAGACATTATCTCAAGGCAATGGTTACGAGTTAGTGAAGTTCTTTTTCTTGCTGACCTTCGCTGCAGCGATTCCCGCTATTGTTTCAGGTGGTATCGCAGAACGAGCTCGTTTTTATCCGATTCTAATCGCAACATTTTTTACTGTCGGCATCGTATACCCGTTATTTGAGGGAATAATCTGGAACGGAAACTTTGGTGTTCAAGCTTGGTTTGAAAGTACCTTTGGTTATGGCTTTCACGACTTTGCAGGTTCAGTCGTTGTACATGGTGTTGGCGGCTGGATAGCGTTGGTTGCCGTTGTGTTTTTGGGCATGAGAAAAGGCAGAGTTCGAGCAGGAAAGCATACCAACTTTGCACCTTCGAATATTCCGTTTTTGGCTTTGGGAGCTTGGATCTTATGTGTGGGGTGGTTTGGCTTCAACGTCATGTCAGCTCAAACCGTGTCAGGCATAAGTGGCTTGGTGGCTATGAACTCATTGATGGCAATGGTCGGAGGCATTGTCGCGTCATTGTTGGCTGGTAAGAATGACCCCGGCTTTATTCATAATGGCCCACTAGCTGGCTTGGTTGCTGTATGTGCGGGTTCAGACTTAATGCATCCTATCGGTGCTTTAGTGACAGGTGCGATTGCTGGCGTTCTATTTGTTTATCTTTTTACCTACCTACAAAACAAAACCAAGATTGATGATGTGCTAGGTGTCTGGCCTTTACACGGTTTATGTGGTGCTTGGGGGGGGATTGCAGCAGGGATCTTTGGTCAAAGCGCGTTAGGTGGGCTAGGTGGCGTGAGCTTTCTCGTTCAGCTTCTAGGAACGCTTTTGGGCATTTCTATCGCAGTGATTGGGGCACTTGCAGTCTACGGCGCGATCAATGCCAGTATGGGACTAAGGCTTTCGGAAGAAGACGAATTCAATGGCGCTGACCTAGCCATTCATAAAATATCTTCTACCAACGAGGATTGAGGCCAATGTGGGAGCGGCGTAAAGCCGCTCTTTTAGCAATTGCCTTTTTTTGCTTGGCCAGGGGGACAGAAATCTCCATTACCACGATGGTTATCGTCATTGGTGCTGACTCTTACTTTTACGTCGTCCACTTCGCCTTCAACATTGGTTAGTTGGCAACCTGCTAAAGTCGTAAGTAATATAAGCGCTAGAGATACTTGTCTCATTGCTGTTCCTCTTAAATTGTAATTCTAATAGTGACCATTACGACCATGGTCTAATCCATATTACTACTGTTGCTATTCTTTCAGTGTTAAGCTAATGAAAAAACAGCAAGGATGAGTTATGAATTTCCCTTATAGAAATATTGTAGTACTTACTGGTGCAGGTATCTCGGCCGAATCTGGTATTCAAACATTTCGTGCGCAAGATGGCCTTTGGGAGAATCACCGTATTGAAGATGTAGCAACACCTGAAGGGTTTGCTCGCGATCCGGACCTTGTTCAAGACTTTTACAACCAACGCCGCAAGAAACTTCAAGACAATGCGATACAGCCGAATGCCGCGCATAAGGCACTGGGCCGCCTAGAAACCGAGTTAGAAGGTAAAGTGACGGTCATCACTCAAAATATAGACAACCTTCACGAAAGAGGCGGCAGCCATAACGTCATTCATATGCACGGTGAGCTTTTAAAAGCGAGATGCAGTGAATCAAACCAAGTTATAGAACATAGTGAGGACATTAAGACTGGTGAGCTTTGTCACTGCTGTCAGATCCCTTCACAAATGCGACCACATATTGTTTGGTTTGGTGAAATGCCACTACGAATGGGGGATATCTACGCAGCATTAGAAGAAGCAGATTTATTTATTTCTATCGGGACTTCTGGCGTTGTATATCCCGCAGCAGGTTTTGTTCATGATGCAAAAATGCATGGCGCGCACACCATCGAAATTAACCTTGAACCTAGTGCCGTAGAAAGTGAATTTGAGGAAAAACGCTACGGAAAAGCAAGCGTTGAGGTTCCAAAATTAGTTGACGAGATACTGGCTCTAGAAGGAAAAGAGAGGGCGTAACAGCCCCATCCACGAGAGCGCTCACCTTGTAACTAAGAACAAAAAAGCGGCTCATGAGCCGCTTTTTCATATCTTTAAAACTAGCGAATTAGTTGTTCACTTTTAGCTTTTGGAAGTACTCATCGTACATTACGCTCGCTTCGCCAACTTCATCTTGCCAAGTACCGCTGTCCATCACTTCTTGTGGTGGGAAGATGCTTGGATCGTTAGCAAATTCTTTCGGTAGCAGTTCGTGTGCCGTTTTCACTGGAGTAGGGTAACCAATCTCTAGTGCGATCTTAGCTGCGTTTTCTGGGCGCAGTAAGAAGTCAATCATCTTATGAGCCGCATCAACGTTCTTCGCGCCAGCTGGAATTGCCAGGCTGTCCATCCAGAAGATCGTTCCTTTTTCTGGCCAGATGATGTCGATGTTCGCGCCTTCTTGACGAGCCATGTAAGCAGAACCATTCCAAAGCATACCAAGTGAAACTTCACCCGCTAGGTAAGGGTTTGCAGGAAAGTCTGAGTTAAATACTAATACGTTTGGCATTAGCTTTTTCAGTTCTTCGTAAGCGGCTTTGATTTCTTCTGGGTTAGTCGTGTTTGGTGAGTAACCAAGCTTAGTCAATGCAATGTGGAATACTTCGCGAGAATCATCCATCAACATTAGTTGACCTTCCCACTTGCTATCCCAAAAATCATCCCACTTAGTAACAGATGATTTGTCTAGCATGTCAGCATTGATACCAATACCTGTCGCACCCCAAATGTAAGGGATAGAGTAGTTGTTGTTCGGATCGAACGGCTTGTTAAGGAAGTTAGTATCAAGATCGGCAAAATGAGACAATTTCTCTTTGTCGATCTGTTGCAGCATGCTTTCTTTACGCATTTTAGAGACGAAATAGGTAGACGGTACTACCAAGTCGTAACCAGAACCTTGGGTTTTAAGTTTTGCGTACATACTCTCGTTAGATTCATATGTAGAGTAAATAACTTTGATTCCAGTTTCTTTTGTAAAGTCTTCAAGAACTTCGTTTGGAATGTATTCCGACCAGTTGTAGAAATACAGTTCTTGATCAGCAGCCATTGCAGGGGTAGCGATGAGCGTCGCTGCACATAGAGCGCTTGCGTAGAATTTACTTTTCATTTGTTTTCCGTTTTGTTTCGCGATTGGACAAGTCAATACTAGCTGGAGTTATCAAGTTGATCCAAATCGCAGTAAGCACAAATCTGTTTATTTAGCTCGAGGGCTGTATCTCCGCTTTGTGAGAAGATAAAACTAGACATCGAGCCAGATAAACCTAGCAACGCATAATTATATCAGTCAATTACAAAAATAGGCAGCGTATTGCTGCCTATTTTCTTTTAGTCGATGACTTGTTACACAAGCTCGATTACTGTCCCGCTTTCAGCTTTAGGAAGTAATCTTCGTACTTAACGGTTAGATCACCAACCGCATCTTGCCATTCCACTCGATCAAGATCTTCTTGAGAAGGAAATAGCGGTGCAACATCTTTAAACTTAGCGTTCGATTCCTCTACCGCTGTTAAGTAACCAGTATCACGAGAGATTTGCTCTGCGATTTCTGGACGTAGTAGGAAGTCGATCATCTTGTGAGCTGATTCTACGTTCTTCGCACCGGAAGAGATAGCGAAGTTATCAACCCAACCGATACCGCCTTCTTTAGGAAATACGAGTTTAAGGTTTAGGCCTTCATTTTGAGCTGCTGCAGCGCTGCCGTTCCAAAGCATACCAACGCCCACTTCACCAGACATGTAAGGTGCGCCTGGGTTGTCAGAGTTGAAAACTAGAACGTTTGGCATCAACTTTTGTAGCTCAGCGTACGCTTCATCGATTTGTTTAGGGTCTTTTGAGTTACCTGAATAGCCGAGTTTACGCAGAGCGATGTGGAAGACTTCACGAGTGTCGTCCATCAGCATTACTTGACCTTCAAGCTCAGGCTTCCATAGATCTGCCCAGCTTTGGAAGTCGTTTGGATCGTACATATCTGCGTTAACCGCTAGACCTGTAATCGCAACAACGTGTGGAATAGAGTAGTCGTTATTTGGATCGTAAGGCTTGTCTAGATAGTTCTTATCTAGGTTGCCGAAGTTTTTCAGCTTAGTCTTATCGATCTTTTGTAGCATACCTTCATCGCGCATTTTTGCTACAAAGTACGTTGAAGGTACCACTAGATCATAACCTTGATTATGAGTTTTTAGCTTTGCGTACAAAGTTTCATTCGACTCGTAAGTCGAGTAGATCACTTTGATACCAGTTTCTTTGGTAAATTGCTCTAGGATATTACTGTTGATGTAAGGCCCCCAGTTCATAAATACCAATTCTTTATCGTCCGCTGCTGCTGAACCTGAGAACAGAGAAAGCGCACATGCACTACCAGCTAATAGAGTAGCCCATTTTTTCATTGACGTTAGCTCCAAACCAAACGTTGTCCAAATCATTTTGGACGGTAGATAGAAAAACAGAATGGCATGTAACCATTCTGTTTCGTGATGTTAACGGATGTGGATTTTACTTTACTTTTTCTCTTGCGAGCAACTGAGAAATTACGACAAGAATTAAAGAAACCACCAACATGACCGTTGCAAGAGCATTCACTTCCGGTGAAATACCCACCTTAACCATCGAGTAAATTTTCAATGGTAGGATTTCATACGTTGGACCTGTTACGAACGAACTAATAATTACGTCGTCCAGAGACAGGGTAAAGCTAAGCAGCCAGCCTGCCGCAACTGCTGGTTTTGCAAGAGGAAGGATGATCTGCTTTAAGATAACCCATTCACTTGCGCCAAGATCTTTTGCTGCTTCCAACATCTTCACATCGAAGCCATTTAAGCGGCTGTATACTGTTACCACCACAAATGGCAAACAGAAGGTGATGTGGGCAATCAATAGAGTAAAGAAGCCCAGCTGTGCGCCTAATACTAGGAACAGAGCAAGTAATGAAATCGCCATGACAATATCTGGAGACATCATTACGACAAACAACATACCGTTTACAGCACCTTTGCCTTTGAACGAGTATCGGAATAGGGCAACAGCTGTTAAGCTACCAATAATAGTAGCCGCTGTCGCAGAAAATACCGCCACGTTCAATGAGTGCCATGCAGCCTGCATTAGGCTGTCGTTGTTGACTAGGGTTTCATACCATTTCGTGGTGAAACCACCCCATTTCATACCAAATTTATTGGCGTTAAATGAGTTTACGATTAGTACAACGATTGGCAGATACAAAAATGCATAAACCAACGCCATAAAGCTAAATCTAACTGTGCGTCCCATTAGTCTAGCTCCACTTTCTTATTCAATAATTTGCCTGCTCGGTAGTAAGCGTAAAGCATTACCGCCATTGCGAAGGTGAGGGCGATACTGGTCGCAGCACCAAATGGCCAATCACGAGCGTTCAATACTTGGCTCTTAATTACGTTACCAATCAGTAGGTTCTTCGCACCGCCTAGAAGATCTGAGATGTAGAACATACCCAGCGCAGGCAGTAGAACCAACAAACAGCCACCGATAATGCCAGGCATTGTCAGAGGTAGAATTACTTTAGTAATGGTTTGGAGCTTGTTCGCACCGAGGTCTTTTGCTGCCTCGATGTAAGTGTTGTCCAACTTCTCGATTGCCGAGTAAAGCGGCAGAATCATGAAAGGAAGTAGGATGTATACAAGACCAATCATTACAGCCGTTTCGGTATACATAATACGCAACGGCTTGTCGATGATTTCCATTGCCATCAGCGACTTGTTCAAAATGCCCTGTGTACCGAGAACAATCTTCAGTCCGTAAGTTCGAATCAAAGAGTTCGTCCAAAATGGTACGATCACCAAAAACAGCATAAACGGACGCCATTTTTCAGGCATTTTCGCTACGATATAAGCAAACGGGTATCCAATGACTAAACACAACAACGTTGCCACAATTGCCATGTAGAACGAGTGCATCAGCACTTTCGCATACAGTGGGTCCAGCAGACGCAAGTAGTTGTCGAAAGTGAATGTCATTTCGATTAAGTTTGCTTCATCACGCGTTAAGAAACTGGTACCAATAATCATCACGTTTGGTACCAACACAAACAGTGTTAGCCAGCCTACGATTAAGGCAATGATCGCGTTCTGAAGATTAATCTTCTTGCTTATCATTGAGTACTACCTCCCAGCTCTCAACCCAAGTGATAGCGACTTTCTGGCCAAGTGAGTGGTCCACATCAGGATCATCTTCGTTAAAGAATTCGCTTACCATTACACGCATACCTGAATCCAATTGGATAACAGAATCTAACGTCATACCTTTATAAGTACGCTCAGTTACGTGACCAACAATGCCTTTTTCTTCAGACTCTTTGATTTCTTCGATACGTAAGTCTTCAGGGCGAAGTAGTACTTGTAGTTTGTCGCCTTTCTGTGCTTCCTTATCGTAGTAAACGACGGATTCAACACCTTCAATTTCTGCGCGGATGCGTTTGTCATCGATGCGCTCTAGCATGGTTGCATTGAATACGTTGATCTCACCAATAAAGCGAGCAACAAACAGGTTCTTAGGCTCTTCGTAAATCTCACGCGGAGAGCCATCTTGTTCGATAACGCCATCACGCATCACGATAATGCGGTCTGACATCGATAGGGCTTCTTCCTGGTCGTGTGTTACAAAGATAAAGGTAATACCAAGTTGACGCTGAAGCTGCTTCAACTCGATCTGCATTTGTTTACGCAACTTGTAGTCCAGCGCCGATAGCGATTCATCGAGCAGAAGTACTTTTGGTTTATTAACAACTGCACGAGCAATTGCGATACGCTGTTGCTGGCCACCAGAAAGTTGGTGCGGTTTACGCTGTGCCATTTTTTCTAGACGAACCATACGTAATGCTTCCATTACTCTTGGTTCAATCTCTGCTGCAGGCGTTTTTTGCATACGAAGACCAAAAGCGACATTCTCATATACGGTCATGTGTGGAAACAGTGCGTAACTTTGAAATACCGTGTTGACGTGTCTCTGCTCAGCAGGAACCTGTGTTACATCTTGGTCATCCAAAATGATTTGACCGTTATCCGCCGCTTCAAAACCAGCGATCATTCGTAAAACTGTCGTTTTACCACAACCAGAAGGCCCAAGAATCGTCAGAAACTCACCATGATTAACATCCAGATTTAAATTACCGATGATTTCCTTACCATCGAAACTTTTACTAATACCAGATAAACGAATAACTGGCTTTCCTGCTTGCGGTTTTGCGTTCAACGTCTGTATTTCCCCCACGTTCAAGCTGGGATAATCCCAGCTGATGTGACACTAGCCATTCACTTTTGAGGCGCGCATCATAATCACCAAAATTGTGAAATTAAAGCATTTTCTTATCTTGAAACAGAAAAAATTTTGCAGGCAAAAGTCATCATTCCTTACCATACTGTTTTTATAAGATTAATTGGCATTTAAACACAGTTTGATAGCACTAAGCTCTGTACAATAATTGTTTTCAATTTCATAACCTTGTGAGTGGTTAATTATCAACCATACAGTTGAGATTGCAAGGATAGTACGTGAGTTGTGATGTTAGATGTGGAAAGATTTCTTTATAATAACGGCCACATTAATTGACTGGAATTCCAGTGAAAATTTTACAAGTTAATCTTGGATAAACTATGAACGACGATTTTGAGAAAGATTTCAATCTTGGGGGGAGTGTAGAGCGAGCTTTGTCTGGCAACTACGAGCTTAAAGCTGGGGCTGTTTTCAATGAAGCTTGGCGAGCAACCATCCAGCACTTTTTATCCTTTTCTCCTGCTATTATTGTATTGCTTTTTGTCCAGTTAGGTATTTTCTATATCGCGTTACAACTACAGTTGGGTGATCTGACCGTTATTCTTGATGCATTTGAGAATCCAGAATCATTCACTAACGATATTGTGTCTTCTATTTATGTCGCGAACTTTAGTTATGAGGTGATCAGCGCCCCAATTTATGCAGGGATCAGCTTGATGGCCATGAGCCATATCGCGGGCTTAAAGACTAAATTGCGCCATGTAGGTAAAGGGCTGCAGTTTACTATTCCCGTGATCCTAGCAACGCTGATGAGCCTAATGCTGCAAGGCGTAGTTGGTATGATCTTCCCTCTACTGTCCCTGTATCTTTCTTTAGCGTTTAGTCACTCTATCTTGTTGATTTGTGAAAAAAGAGTGCCACCAATGCAGGCGCTATTGTTATCACTTCGCGCTATTAACAAGAAGATTTTTGTCGTCGCAGGGCTTTACTTAGGCGTGATGTTGATGTTTATTATCGCTGCGATGTTCTACGGTATTGGCTTGATTTTTGTGTTGCCATTCTTCTTTCATTTGAAAGGCATACTCTACCGCGAAATGTTTGGAATTAAGCTCAAGATCGTTGCAACACAGAAAAACGACAATGATCACGATGGTAACTCACAGGTGTTTGATGCCTAATTCTTTAAAATCAATAAGTTTACGAGTGGCGGCTACCTGTATAGCCGCCACTTTCATTTCTATTGGACCGTATTTACACTACGAGCAACAGTTTAAATATGTTGAGAATCCTGATGTGCTGTCCGGGACAATTAAGCATGTCGATTTGTCTCATTTGCCACACATTGGTGATATCCCTGACTTCAACGCAATAAAAGACACCAAAGAGAAAAAAGCGGCGTTTTTTGATTTTTTAAGGCCTAAAATAGCACTTGAGAATCAACGAATTCGCCATGAACGAGCGTTTCTTACTTCTTTAAAGGTGGGACAAATCACCCAAGAGCAAGAAGAGTACGCTCAGCGACTAGCGGCTCTGTATTCTTTGCCTTTGAGCGACAACAAAGTCGATCACGCGTGGTTGGGTGAAATGCTTGTGCGAGTGAATGTCTTACCAGAAGCGCTGGTTCTAACTCAAGCAGCAAATGAATCTGCGTGGGGCACTTCTCGTTTTGCCACTCAAGCTAACAACTTGTTCGGCCAATGGTGTTATAAAAAGGGTTGTGGAATTGTTCCTGCGCAACGTGGCGCAGGCAAAGCTCATGAAGTTGAAAAATTCGATTCTGTACAGCAGTCGGTTCATGGCTACTTTATGAATGTTAATCGAAACCCAGCGTATGCTGAACTACGTGAAATCAGAGCTTCTCTAGCCGAAAAGAACAAAGACCTGTTATCGGTCGCAACGGCGTCAGAGTTAACTCATGGATTGCTAGCATATTCTGAACGTGGCATTGCTTATGTACACGATCTTCGCGCTATGATTCGTCATAATAACGCCTACTGGACACAATAAAATAACGGATAAAATGAAAAAGTTAAGCCTAAGTCTATTGGGAAGTGCGGCGCTAATTCTTGTATCGCCAATAACCCAAGCTCAAGAGTACATGTTCACATACTCAAAGTTATACACCCAACTCAAAAACAACAATAAAGAAGGGCATGACGACGTGAAAGTTGGCGTCTTCTTTGTGGACGCGAAAACTAAGCAAATTTGTACAATAGAAAAAGCTTGGATGGAAAAAGAAGAGCACTATGAAGAGTTTGTTATCCCTGCTTCACAAGAGTTGCCTCTGCCAGTCGATAAAAACTTAAAGTCAGCGAATCCGTTGGTTTTTGTCGATACTCCAAAAGATACTCGCTGCGATTACTCACTTGTCGTGATGACCAAAGAGCCATTACAGGGTAATGTTTCTTACGAGCAACTTAAGCCTCTTCTACCTCAAATGCAGACGATGCTGGAAGATTTAGGCGGTATGTTTGCGGGTTGGTTTACACCTGAAGTTCAAGGTGTGACGATGGAGTTTGCAAATCAACTGAATGATAAAGTGATTTTCTCAAACGGAACCGAAAAGCCAATTGTCAATGGCAAGATACAGGTCGCGCTAAGCGAAATAGGACAAGGTGGCACAATGACACTACCAGAATCGACGATGCGAGTGCTACCTTATCTGCCTAACGCAAAGAAGTGAACACTGAGAGTTTAGAAAGGGCTGCAATTGCGGCTCTTTTTTCAGTTGTGACCGTAACTAAAGTATCTTTCACACTCTTTTCTTAAAGACTCAATAAGACAAGCATTTAATCCTGCGTAAAAAGCTCGTATAATCCACGCCCCAAAGAAACCCATGTTAGGAAGTCCTAGTCGATTTATCGGCGATGTGAGAGCCCGCAATGAACCAAATAGATACAAGAAAAGAAACCCTAGAATTCAACAAGCTTCAGAAACGCCTGAGAAGACATGTTGGAAATGCCATTACTGATTACAACATGATCGAAGAAGGCGATGTTGTGATGGCATGTATTAGCGGTGGTAAAGATTCATTCGCGATGCTTGATATCCTGTTGAATCTTCAAAAAGCTGCGCCAATCAAATTTGAAGTGGTTGCGGTAAACCTAGACCAAAAACAACCGGGCTTCCCTGAGCATATTCTGCCTGAGTATTTCGAAACACTGAATATCCCTTACTACATCGTAGATAAGGACACGTATTCAGTCGTAAAAGAGAAAGTGCCAGAAGGCAAAACCACTTGTGGTCTGTGTTCGCGCCTGCGACGTGGTACGCTGTATTCATTTGCAGAGAAGATTGGTGCAACTAAGCTTGCGCTAGGTCATCACATGGATGACATCGTCGAAACAATGTTCTTGAATATGTTCCACGGCTCTCGCCTTAAAGCGATGCCACCAAAACTACGCTCTGATGATGGTCGTAACGTGGTCATTCGTCCATTAACTTACTGTCGTGAAAAAGATCTGATCAAATACGCTGAGCACAAGGATTTCCCAATTATTCCGTGTAACCTTTGTGGCTCTCAAGAGAACCTTCAGCGTCAATCTATAAAAGCAATGTTGATTGAATGGGATAAGAAGACGCCAGGGCGTGTGGAAGCGATTTTTAAATCAATTCAAAACGTAAGCCCAAGCCAACTAGCAGACCGCGAATTGTTCGACTTTGTTAACTTACCGCTAGATCGTGAAGGTAACCGCGAAGAGTATGAATTTAATGAGGCTGTCGTTTCTTCGACGAATATTGATGAATCAATGTTCATCGATGTTACGAACATCTAACTCGTAAAAAAGGAGGTCAATTAGACCTCCTTTTTTGTACCCAACGCTTTAACTGTTCCCAAACAAAAATCCCCCTGTATTCGGGGGATTTATTAGCGCTTATTTGAAAGCGCTCAATACATAGTAATAATAAGGAGAGATTAGGTTGCTGTATTTGGATCGAGAGGGCTAATGTAGCCTTTTGGTTTTAGAGCCAATACATCGCAATTTATTTTATCGATCACGTGCTCAGCTGTATTACCAATAAAGACAGCAGAAAGCCCGGTTCGCCCTGTGGTGCCTAAAATAACCATTGCAGCATTCAAGCGCTCTGCTGCTGCTGGAATGACATCTTCAGGTAAGCCTTGCTCAACAATCGTTTGCTCTTCATCAAGGCCGTGTTTTTGGCGTAATGCTTTCATCGCAGTTAAGTGATGACCTCGAACGGCATCGGTATAAGTCGTTGGATCAAACTCAGGAAGTTCAATGGTAATGTTCGCCGGTGTAACGGGATACGCATTAACAAGGTATGGTTTGGCATCCAGTCGGGTGGTGACTTCTTTTAGTCGCTCGACCATGGCATCGTTGAGATCAATATGAGTTGGATTTTCAGAGCCTACGTGCACCGAGGCAAGAATGCTTGCTTGTTCTGGCCAATCTGCATTTTTAATCAGAAGTACTGGGATAGGGCATTTACGTAACAAGTGCCAATCGGTCGGAGTGAAAATCACAGATTCTAACACGTCGTGCTTACGTGTGCCTTTAATGACTAGGTCATGGCTGCCTGCATAGACCTCAGCGATAATTGCTTCGTAAGGACGGTTGTGCCAGACGACACATACATCAAAGTCGAAGCCATCGTTTAGATAAGGTTGAGCAATTTTACGCATCCACTGCTCACGTTGATGGATAACACCTCGACGCATAGCATCTCTTTCATCCACTGATAGCATTGACGTCATGTCATAAGAGAAATCGTAAATGGATAAAAAGAAAGTGATTCGGCTTCTAGATACACTTTTTTGAGCTAATTGAACAGCTCTTGCAAGTGCGGGCTGCTCATCATTATTGATGTCAGCTACAACAAGGATCTTACTGTATATACTCATAACTAAGCCCACTTCTATTGCAAAACCAGATACTGAATATAAATTAAATCAGTATTTTGGAGTACTCACCGTACATTTTTACTGTAGCTTAGTTTGGGTAACTTTTTGAGGACTTTCGAAAGGAATTTATGAGAAACATGATGTAGCTCATTTTCGAGCTACATCAATAATTGGGGTGTATTATTCTTTAGTTACACCAGCAAGTTCCATCAATGCATCGTGGTCTAAGATAGTGATATATTTACCTTTTACACTTAGGATCTCGGATTTCTGGAAACGACCCAACAAGCGACTGATTGTTTCCACTGTAAGACCAAGATAGTTACCAATATCACCACGAGTCATCGTTAAACGAAACTCTCTAGGGCTGAAGCCACGTTGAGAAAAACGAGTTGATAGGTTGTATAGGAAAGCCGCTAGACGTTCTTCTGCATTCTTTTTAGAAAGAAGCAAAATCATTTCCTGATCACCTTTAATTTCGTTACTCATCAAACGCATAATTTGCTGGCGAAGCTTAGGCATTTTACCTGATAGGTCGTCTAAAATTTCGTATGGGATTTCACATACCATCGACGTTTCAAGCGCTTGAGCAAAGCTAGGGTGGGAGTCACCTGTAATGGCATCGAAACCAACTAGGTCTCCGGCCAAGTGAAACGCTGTGATTTGCTCATCACCTTGCTCTGTGATCGTATAGCTCTTGATGGTACCAGAGCGGATAGCGTACAGAGATTTTAGCTCGTCACCAGCCTTAAAAAGCTCTTGTCCTTTTTGGATAGGCTTCTTACGTTCGATGATTTGGTCAAGCTGATCAAGTTCTGCCTCATTCAGAGTGAACGGGATACACAGCTGACTAATGCTACAATCTTGGCAATGAATGGCGCAACCGCCTGATTGGATACGCTTTGTTGCAGGTTTTTCAGAAATCATAACAACCTTTCACTATTTGATATACATCAATATTTTAGCATCGCTTAATCCTAAAGGGTAGCAAAAATGTCACCTCAATAGAGTTTAACGTTATATGAAACCGAGTAACTCCATGGCTCCTACAGCAGTGTACGAACCATACCCAATAAGGATTAATGCTGAAATATTTCTAAATATTAACGATTTTTGTAATTTCTGAAAATGGTTGGCACCATATCCAATAATCAGCATTGCCGGAAGTGTTCCGAGGCCAAACGCGAGCATAATAAGACCACCGTTTATTGCGCTGCCTGAAACCGCCGACCAAGTTAGCGCAGAATAAACCAAGCCGCATGGTAACCAGCCCCAAATGAAGCCAAATGGTAAAGCATGAAGAGGGTGCTTTAATGGCAACAAACGCTTACCAGCAGGTGAGATAAAGCGCCAAATGTGCTGTCCTAACTTTTCTATTAACAGTAAACCTTGCCACCATCTAGCAATATAAAGCGCAACCAGAATCATGAACAGTGCGGCAATCAGCCTTAACCAAGCAAGAGAATGCGTTAATCCACTTAGCTCAGATAAACCTGATATTGCTCCGCCTACTAATGCACCGATTACGGCATAGCTGCTCAATCGCCCTAGGTTGTAGAAGAGTGGAATAAGGGGGGAGCTTTTACTTGTAGAAGAGCCCATGGTAAGCAGAGACGCGATACCACCACACATTCCCATGCAATGACCGGCCCCGACGAGGCCGATCATCAAAGCACCAATAAAGTCAGGAGTCATAAAGGTTGCTATTTTTTATCACTATTAGATTTGTCTTCTTCATCAAGAAGAATGTTATGTCCTTGTCGTTCTAGATCTTCAAACTGATCACTTCTTACTGCCCAAAGAAAAACGGCAACAGCAACACAAACGAGAACGATAGCGATGGGAATCAATATATAAAGACTTTCCATGTTTGCTTTCTCTACTTATTTCTCTTTGAGCAGGCGCAAAGAGTTAGATACAACGATAATTGAGCTTGCAGACATGCCAACTACTGCAATGTAGGGAGCCACTAAACCAGCGACAGCTAAAGGCAAAATTAACAGGTTGTAACCCAAAGACCAAGCCAAGTTTTCTCGAATAATCTTTCTTGTACGCAGTGCAAGCAAACGTGCCTCTAGTAGCTTTTCGAGATTATCCCCAAGTAACGTCATATCTGCAGATGCTTTAGCGACATCCGTACCACCGCCCATTGCAACAGAAAGATGAGCTCCGGCGAGAGTAGGTGCGTCATTGATGCCATCGCCAACCATCATTGTGATACTGTCTTCATCAAGACTCTTAAGGTACGCGAGTTTGTCTTCTGGTTTTGCTGACGCAACGACGTGATCGATACCAATTTCATTCGCTACAGGTCGAGCGTTTGAGAGAGAGTCACCTGTTAGCAGCGTTGTCTTAATTCCAGCGTCAGCAAAACGTTGAACAAAGGCTTTGCTTTCTTTTCGGATAGGGTCGCGGTAGTAAAAGCTAGCGACATGCTCGCCATCAACTGAAAGATAGACCGCATGGCTTTCATCGCTTTCCTTGCCTTGAACAAAAACCGCACTGCCTATCTTAACGATTTTGCCATTCCAGATCCCCTCAATCCCTGAACCAATCACGTTTTGCACTTCATACACAACAAAGTCGTCATTGGCGTAACTTGCAAAAGAGCGAGCGATAGGATGGTTTGCATGAGCTTCTAATGCTGCGGCTAGAGAGAGACAATCTTCTTTTGGAAGATCACTCAACACTTTTGTATCGCAGATCTCAATATCGCCTTTCGTCAGAGTACCTGTTTTATCTACAACTAAGTGGTTGATCTTACATAGCGTCTCGAACACATGACCTTTACGAAGCAAAATGCCAAAGTTTCCCATACGAGAGGTAGCACAAGTTAGAGCAGTTGGAGTCGCAAGAGACAGGGCACATGGACAGGTGGCTACCAATACGGATAGCATGATCCAAAACGCATCATCTGGTTTTGTTTGATGCCAGTAAAACCAAGTACCAGCAGAAATAATAAGAATTGCTCCAACAAAGTAACGAGCAACAACGTCTGCAATTTCTGCGATTTTAGGTTTGGAGTGTTGAGCTTCATCTTGTAAACGCACGATATTGGAAATCATTGAGTCGGCTTTGGAACTCATGACCTCTAGCTCAAATGACTCATCACCGTTTAGTGTTCCTGCATAAACCGCATCGCCTTCTCGTTTCACAACATGTACGGATTCACCCGTTAGCATGGATTCATCAATATGAATACGACCCGAAATAACTTTGCCGTCAGCTGGGATATGTTCACCAGGAAGGACGCGAATACGATCACCAACTTTTAGAGTTTTCACTGGTATTTGCTCGCCATCCAGCGTCGTGGCGATCGCTGGGATCAACTTTAATAGGTTACCACTCGCCGCTGCGGCTTTGCGACGCGCTCGCATCTCTAAAAATCGTCCAACCAATAGGAAGAAAGTGAACATTGAAATCGATTCGAAGAAGACTTCGCCCTGTTCTGTAACGGTTGCTATTAAGCTGGCTACATAGGCAAAAATAAGTGCAATCGAGACAGGCACATCCATACCGAGGGTTCGGCCTTTGATGCTTCGCCACGCATTTAAGTAAAACGGAAGAGCAGAGTAGAGTAGGACTGGCGTAGCAAAGATCAAACTTACCCAACGAAAGTAATTTTTAAACTCCGGTTCTAGGTCACCAAAAACTTCTAGGTACAATGCGACGGCTAGCATCATAACTTGCATGGTAGCTAAACCAGCAATACCTAATCTGTATAAGTATTGCTTCATCATTCGATGATAAGAGGCTTCTTGCTTATCAGCTTCAAATGGTGCGGCTTTATAACCCAATTTATGAATGACAGATAGGAGCTCACTTAATCGCACCTGAGTTTTGTCCCAGGCTAGTAATGCGCGGTTAGTGGTTGTATTCACGCGGATAGACACTAACCCAGCCGTATTAGAGACTTGCTTTTCGATTAACCACGCACAAGCTGCACATGAAACGCCTTCTAAAGAAAGAGTTACTTCAGAGACATTTTCACGATTTCGCACAAATTCTGATTGTACATCTTCATTATCATAATGAATTAAAGCTTGGAGTTGCTCTGGTACTAAATCTGCTTTTTCCGCAGGCGCAGTTCTATATTGATAGTAGGATACTAAGCCGCTGTCTACGATGGTTTGAGCAACCGTCTCGCAGCCAGGACAACACATCTTGCGGGATTCACCGAGTATATCAACTTTAAAATCCGTGTTGGCTGGTACATCTTCACCACAGTGATAACAGGATTCACACATATGCTTACTTCATTAACGGTGTTGACGAGGCAGGAAATTCAACTTTACCTTGGATCATCCATTGTTGGTCATGTGGTTGTAGTTCGACAAACCAAGGACCTTGAATAGATTCTTCTGCCGTTAGGCGGTAATTACCAGATGCATCCGCCGTAACGAGCTTTGTAAAGTCACGATCAGGAAGAGTACGATGAGTGAAAGTGGCCGTTAGAGCAGGGTAATGAGATAGCTTCCCTTTAGCGAAAACAATCACAACATTGTTATTTTCAGAAGAAATCTCTGCGTTAAGACCTAGGTCACGAGCGACATTCATTTTACTAATGTCGATGTTAATGCCTTTGCCTTTTTTATAGTAATCCTCGGCGACTAAAGAAACAGAGTTGTTCGAGAAAACGACCACAGTAATCACAGTCCAAACTACGACAGTAAGAGGAAGGATGATTAGGAACCACGGCCAAAATTGTTTATACCAAGGCTTTACCATAAAAAAGTTCTCAACAGCTAAATGAAAAAATGTAAGGCGTTAAATTTAAAGGAAAGACAGCCCCTATGAAAGGGGCTGTTATTGCTATGTTACTTAATATCTCAGTTACTTACTCTCTGAGTTACTTAAGCTCCAGACATAAGAGGCAACGAGCTGAACTTTATCTTCACCCAAAATGTCTTTCCACGCGGGCATTACACCTGAGCGGCCGTTCATTACGGTTTCGGTTACAGCTGCACGAGAGTCGCCAAATAGCCAATCTTGGTCTGTAAGGTCAGGTGCACCGACTGCAGGGTTACCCTTACCATCAGTACCGTGACAAGCTGCACACACGACGAAACGTGCTTTACCTGCCGCTGCTTCACGAGCATTCACTTTACGACCAGATAGGCTAAGTGTGTAGCTTACAACTTCTTGCACACCTTGCTCACCAAGCGCATCTTTCCATGCTGGCATTTGACCAATACGGCCATGCATGATGGTTGTTACGATTGCAGCTGGTTCACCGCCGTATAGCCATGCATCATCAGTTAGGTTAGGGAAACCTTTCTGACCACGAGCATCAGAGCCGTGACATTGAGAACAGTTTTGCAAAAACAAACGTTGGCCAACTTTTAATGCTTCAGGATCTTGCGCAATTTCAGGAATTGGGCGTAGACCACTGTCATTGTGCGCGAGTTTACGGAATGCTTCGCCGAAGTAAGCGTCGGCATCATCCAGTTCTTTTGCATATTGGTTTAGTTGCTTGTTCTCTTGTGCTGCAGCGATGGCTTCTTTTGACTCTTCTAGTGAGCGAACGGTTTGAGCCGAACTCTGCCAGTTTAAAAAGCCCTTGAAGCTACCTAGACCTGGGAATAGGGCAAGGTAAACTGCTGCGAACACAAATGTGCTTACAAACAGGTAAGTCCACCACTTTGGTAGAGGGTTGTTTAGCTCGCGAATACCATCGTACTCGTGGCCCATGTCTTCCCCTTCCTCGACGCCCATTTTATCTTTAGCGCACCAAGTCAGGAGAATCGCACAGCCTACTAGCGTACCGACAGTAATCACGATAATCCAGAGACTCCAGAATGTAGTCATTACTTCTTCACTCCTTGGTTATTAGGGGTCTTTTGTTCTTCGTCAGCAAACACCAGGTTGGCATCTTCTTCAAAGCGTGCTTTACGCTTTTTACTAAATGCCCACCATACGATGCCAATAAAACTAGCGAAGAGTACAACGGTATAAATACTATGAATTGTACCGAAATCCATATGATCCCCTTACTTCATTGCATGACCAAGAGACTGAAGGTAAGCGATGATTGCATCCATCTCTGTTTTACCTTCTACTTCTTTAGCCGAATTCGCGATCTCTTCATCAGTGTATGGAACGCCGAACTGATCACGAAATAGCTCAAGTTTCTTCTGAGTTAGCTTACCGTCTAAAACGTTTTCAGCTAGCCACGGGAAACCTGGCATGTTTGACTCAGGTACAAGCTCACGAGGATCTAACAGGTGAACACGGTGCCATTCGTCAGAATAACGACCACCAACACGAGCTAAATCCGGGCCTGTACGCTTAGAGCCCCAAAGGAATGGGTGTTCCCAAACACTCTCACCAGCAACAGAGTAGTGACCGTAACGTTCAGTCTCTGAGCGGAAAGGACGAACCATCTGGCTGTGACAAACGTTACAACCTTCACGGATGTAGATATCACGGCCTTCCATCTCCAGAGGAGTGTAAGCACGCAGATTCTCTACAGGTTCAGTCGTTTGCTTTTGGAAAATCAGAGGAGTGATCTCTACAAGAGCACCCCAGCTGATAGCAAACACGATAAAAATAGCCAACAAACCGACATTACGTTCTAAGATTTCGTGGCGATTATTAGAATTATTACTCATTCTTAAATCTCCTTATGCCGGATGTGGGATAGCTTTTAGGCTTTCTTTTGGTGCACTTACCGTTTTGTACGTGTTGTATGCCATTAGGAACATACCAGATAGGAAGATAAATCCACCTAAGAAACGTACAAAGTAGAACGGATAAGACGCTTCTACAGACTCAACAAAGCTGTAAGTTAGCGTACCGTCAGAGTTAACCGCGCGCCACATCAGACCTTGCATTACACCAGAGATCCACATCGCAACGATGTAAAGAACGGTACCGATTGTTGCTAGCCAGAAATGCACATTAACTAGACCAACAGAGTACATACGCTCTTGGCCAAATAGGCGAGGTACTAAGTGATATACAGAGCCGATAGAAACCATCGCAACCCAACCTAACGCACCAGAGTGAACGTGACCAATGGTCCAGTCTGTGTAGTGAGAAAGTGCGTTAACTGTCTTAATCGACATCATTGGACCTTCAAAGGTAGACATACCGTAGAATGACAAAGAAACGATTAGGAAACGTAGGATAGGGTCATAACGAAGCTTATGCCATGCACCAGATAACGTCATAATACCGTTGATCATACCACCCCAAGAAGGAGCAAATAGAACCAGCGACATCACCATACCTAGAGACTGAGTCCAGTCCGGTAGCGCTGTATAGTGAAGGTGGTGAGGGCCTGCCCAAATATATAGAGAAATAAGCGCCCAGAAGTGAACGATAGATAGACGGTAAGAATAAACAGGACGTTCAGCTTGTTTAGGAACGAAGTAGTACATCATGCCTAGGAAACCAGCGGTGAGTAGGAAACCTACCGCATTGTGTCCATACCACCACTGAACCATCGCATCCACTGCGCCTGAGTAAATCGAGTACGATTTACCAAGTGACACAGGAATAGCCATGCTGTTCACGATGTGAAGTACTGCTACTGTGATAATAAAGGCACCGAAGAACCAGTTTGCCACATAAATATGTGACGTGTTTCGCTTCACCAGTGTGCCGAAGAACACCACCGCATATGATACCCATACTAGCGCAATTGCGATATCAATAGGCCATTCTAGCTCAGCATACTCTTTACCCGATGTTAAACCGAGAGGCAAAGTAATGGCTGCTGCCAGGATGATTGCTTGCCAACCCCAAAAGGTGAAGGCAACGAGTGGGCCACCAAAAAGACGTGTTTGACATGTGCGCTGTACAACATAATAAGACGTTGCGAACAGAGCACTTGTACCAAACGCAAAAATTACCGCATTAGTATGCAGTGGACGTAAGCGACTGTACGTCAACCACGGCGTATCAAAGTTTAGCTGTGGCCAAACTAATTGAGCGGCAATCAAAACACCAACAGCCATACCAACTATGCCCCATAAAATGGTCACAAGGGTAAATTGGCGAACGACTGTATAGTTGTAGTTTTGTTCAAGCTGCTTTACTTGGCTCATTTGCATGCTTCCAATTTCTAATTAACTACACTTTTACTTCCAACACGACTTGCGTCGTAACACCACCCAAGTAAACTCTAGAATTCAAGTGTTATCATCACCTTATTTCCATTGCTGACTTTAATAAAAAGTGGCATTTTCAGCGTGACACTATACTTGAATTAACAATTCAATGACAGGGTAGTAACCTTACTGGCCCCCTGGAAATCATTTTTTATTTAAAAAGTTTGAAGTTTGTAACAAGGATATTAGTAATTATGCCTGCACAAAAGTTAACAAAGGCGCGACTTGCACAAATCTTAATCATGCTCAGTGTGTTAATAGGCGCATTTTTCTGGCGTACCTTTACACACGAGAGCGTTACTAGCATTGACTGTTCACAAAAAGAACGATGCGATGTAACAATTGAAGGTGAAATAATCACAATTAATCGTGACTCAACGGGAATTTCGCTCGAAACGATAAAAAGTAGCACTCTAAAAATTGATCCAAATCAATCTGGCGAATTTATCAATCTCGATCGAGAGCATAAGAAAATAGAATGGGACACAATGCCTGAATCAAAAAAAATCACCTTTAAAAAAGGCGAAAACATTGTTGTAGTTCAATTATAAATACGATCTGTCACGAGATAATCGCAACTTCTTAATGAAATTTTCACCTTCTTACCTAGAGAAAATTGGTTGGAATGGTATAACAGCAGAGTGATACCCAATTATAAAATCGTATGCATTGCCAATCAGTTTTTACTCATATTAAAGATGAAGACTCAGCGATAAAAACGCTTAGGTCCGAACTGACACAACAGAACTTGTCTTACGTGATGTGCTACTACACGGAAGAGTACGACTTCGAGTTAATTCGAGAAGCGTTTCTTGAGCATTTTCCCGGTGTGCCTTTTCATGGCGCCAGTTCATGCCAAGCAGTAATGACAGACCAGGGGTTTCATACGGGCCCGGTGATTGCGGCGCTCGCAATTTATGATTCAGGGCCTCATGCTTATGGCACTGGTATTTCTAACTATGATTCAGGTGACAGTGTAACTAGAGCCTTAGATATGGCTCTTGAGAACGCTAACCGCGTAGGAGAAGTGCCAAACTTAATACTGCTTCATGCAACTCCAGGGCAAGAGGAATCAATCATTGCATCTATAGATGAAAGGTTTGGTACGCTGATCCCAATTATTGGTGGTTCAGCCGCTGATAATCATATCGCGGGAAAATGGTCTGTCATTACCACCCAAGGCTCTCAAACTGCAGGTTTAAGTCTGACATTATTTTACTCCTCACAGCCTGTTGATATTGCTTTTAGTGCTGGGCACACTCCAACCAATATCAAAGGGGTTGCAACCAAAACTAACGATAGGTGCTTGCTAGAAATTGATGACGAACCGGCCCTCAATGTTTATAGAAAGTGGACAAACCATCAAGATAACCAAGTAGGTAAAAACAACCTGCTATTTACAAACTCGAGTGCTTATCCACTAGGGCGTGTCGCTGGCCACCTCTATGAGCGTCCATATTACAAATTGTCCCATCCAATTCGTGAGACGCGAGATGGAGGAATTGAGCTATTTACACGAATAGAAGAGGGTGATGAACTCACTTTAATGAAAGGAAGCAGAGAACACCTCGTTGCACGCGCCGCTAAAGTTGTAAATGCAGCCTTTAATCAAAAATTAGAAGAATCTCGAAAAATTGGGGTGATAAACATCTTTTGCGCAGGTCCTATGTTGCACTTAATGCAAGACATGAATAGCGTTTGTGAACAAATTAACCAAGAACTAGAACAGTTACCTTTTATTTGCCCTTTTACTTTTGGTGAGCAAGGTAGATTTATTGGTGGTGAGAATGGACATGGAAACCTGATGATTTCATCAGCGATATTCCATAAACCTTATGAAAGATAAATACTTAGACATATACCAACAGGAAGCGCTGCAAGAAGCGTTAGTCGAACTAAAACAGGCTAGGCAAAGAGAACGACTGCTCGCCGATGAGAATAAAGCTATTCTTTCAGCGATATCCGCGATGAGTGAAGCAAAAAACCGGCACGAGATATTTACGGGATTAAATAATGTCCTTAAGAAGTACATCAACTTTGATGATTTTATCGTTCTAACTCGTGATGATGAGAGGTACCCCTTCAAAACGTTGATATCGACAAATAGTGTATTTGATAACATATCTTGGTTACACGGTAACGCATCTGAGAGGGCGCTGAATGGCGAATGTATTCTGCTGTTCGAACCAGATAGGCTTGCGGAGTTTATTAACCTGAACAGCTTTATAAAAAGCCATGTAAACTCGGTAGTCCTAACGGGCATACGTTCAGAAGTAACACAAACGGTCATCTTACTTATTGGTGCTAAGAAAGGGCACTTTAGCATAGAAAATAAGGAAACCTTAAGACGCTTTCGGCCTTTAATTGAGAGGGCTGTCATCGATATTGAGACCAAAGAGAAGTTACAACGTATTGTTGAAGTGCGAACAACTCAGCTTGCTAAAGCAAGAGAAGAAGCAGAGCTTGCAAATCGCTCAAAGTCAGAATTCTTAGCGATGATGAGTCATGAAATTAGAACCCCTCTAAATTCCGTCCTTGGAATGCTCGATATTCTGAAACAATCCACCTTATCAGAAGAGCAAATCGATGCCCTGAGCCAAATGGAATGCTCAGCGGAGTTGCTTCTCGCGATTATCAGCGACATCCTTGACCTCTCAAAAATTGAATCAGGTCGCTTTCAACTCAATGAGCAGTGGGTTAATTTAAGAGACACTGTCACTTTTGTTATTTCTCAACAAAAACAAATAGCTAAGAAGAAGAGCCTTCAATTTAAACTTAATTGCATGGTAACTACCGACAAACAGTTTTGGATTGACTCTACGCGATTATCTCAAATCCTGTTTAATCTTATTGGGAATGCAATAAAGTTTACTGATGAAGGAGAAGTAAAAGTTTCAGTATCTGAGCAAGACTCCGAGCTTGTAATTTCAATATCAGACACCGGAATTGGTATATCTAAAGCCAAGCAAGAACATCTATTTACGGCATTTCATCAAGGTGATCGTTCCATCACGAGACGCTTTGGTGGTACAGGACTAGGGCTAGCAATAACCAAGCATTTAGTTGAAATGATGCGCGGCAAGATTATCGTTAAAAGTGACGAGCATGTCGGCTCAACATTTACTATTAAGATTCCCGTTTTAACTCGGTGCAATCAAAATCGTCCAGTTAAAATAGAAAACAACCAACCAATAAAAGCGATGGATCTTCTCGTAGTCGAAGATACCGAGTCGAATCAGTTTGTAATAAAGCTTATTTTAAATAAGCTTGGTCATAATGTTCATATCGCAAGTCATGGAGCAGAAGCATTAACGTTCTTAGAGGAAAACGAGGATTTAATCGACCTGATTCTTATGGATGTCTCGATGCCAGTGATGGATGGGATTACTGCAACAAGGCTTCTCCGAGATAAAGGCTTCAAGACTCCAATCATCGCATTAACCGCTCATGCGCTAGAAAGTGATAGAGATAAATGCCTTGACGCAGGTATGGATGGATTCATTTCCAAACCAGTTCGAAGACAAGATATCTTTGAAGCTATACAGCCATTTCTGTAAGTAGAAAAAGCATTAATATAGATCTTAACAATCGATAGATTATTAAGATCTATATTAAGTATTTTATGGTAAATAGCCATTATGTTTAATGGTTATGATGGAGACCTTAAATTTCAAATCCACAGGGGAATAGGAGTGCTCATTGGCAACATTTGGCGTACGAGCACATCTCATTTAACATAACACATATAATGCGCACTAAGGGGTGTTTTGTTAACAAAGTCTAACTCTTTGATTAAGCCTTTCATAAGTGTCTGATAACCAAGCCGTAAATTTTAATTTTGTGAGTTTTAAACGTTTAAGTCGTTTGTACTATTACTGGCGATTGTTTCCCGCAATCTACAAAACTCGCCCAATACCCTTACCGCCACATTATGAGGCGTTCGGTTAAGGCGAAAAAACAAGAAAAAAATAATTTTAGTCTGTTCATCAAATTGCGAGCGTTGTCATGTTTCACGAATCATTCTGCACTCTATTCTGGCGCGAATTTAAAACCCTTAAGCAAGGCGCCGAGTTTTTCCACGTTACCAAGCCGACGGTTGTTCGTTGGTTAGATGGCACTGTTCCGGTGAATCCGATGGCGGAAAAACTTCTACTCATCAAGTCACTTGGCTATTTGCCTAATGACATCCGTTGGTCAGGTTTCCGAGTTTGTGAGCAACGCGCTGTGTTAATCACACCATCCGGTCGTGAGTTCAGCCCTAAAGAATTGGAAAGCTTTGTGTTCTGGCGTGACGAACATCGTCAGTTTGTTGAAATGTACGGACACTTTGAGTATCCCAAGGTTTATCCTGCCAAGGAAAATCTCTTGCCGTTTCGTGGCGGCCGTCGAATGAAAGCCGCCGAATGGATACCTAGCAAATTAAAGTAGCAAGCTACTAGGTTCTGGATTCAAAATGATTAATTGCTAAAGAAATTCGTTCGAAAATGGACTTAAATCCATTGAAGTTGATGTTTTTTTTGTCTGCTTCAACAACTTGGGTTGCAAATGTATTCTTGTTGTAGAATTTTTCCGGTGGTTTCTTTTCTTCTTTAGGGTCAAAGGTTCTTCCGTTCACCTGTCTATTCAAAACGGCAAGTTCAAAGAAGTCCTCTATCATAGAATCTGAACCATCTGCTTTTAATGGCGTTAATATTGCGTACAGATTGTCGGTAATGTGGACAAAATCTGCCTTCTTTATATTCCTATCGAAGTTTGTAACGATTTTGCCATTTATGTAAATGGTAGCGTGCGCATTTTTCATTTCCGTTTTAATGTGCTTGCTCAACCCTTCATCGTTATCTAATAAAATGATTACCGGTCTAGTTAGAGGGAGTTTTTTGTAACTCTTCAGTCTTTCTTTGTAGCTCTGTATAAAGCCGCCCAAATACGAGCTGCCGCCATATAACTCCATCAAGAATCTCGTTCTCTTAGAGTATTTGAATAGCTCTATGTGTGTTTCTGCTTCTTTGCCATTTCCCGCAGGCGTATAAAGTTTAGGGAATTGATTCCCTATTGAATCAAGTGCGCATTTCAAATAAATATTGTCAGTCTTCCCTTCACATAAGACACAGACTTTAGTGTTTGCAAAAAAGTGCCTATAGAACAAAAACTTACTAAATGTCTTTTCTCTGCCATTATGCAGTATTCTTGTTCGGTATCCGTGCGTTTTATGGTTGTAATGGACACTCAGCTTTTCCGGATAATTTATTCGGTTGTATTTGTCTATTGAATCAATAAAGTTAAGTCGTCCATTTAGCTCCTTTATCGTTCCATGAACCAATTGGCCATTTTCCTCTTTGGTATAGAAACCTCTAGTGTATAAGCTATGACACATGGCCTTAGTAAGTCGCGAATAATCGCTGCTTACATTTACCTTTTGGTTGACAACCAAACCAGTAACATCCTGCCTAGAGTCTTTATACTGTATTCTTGTTTTTTTATGATTAATCGAAAAGCCTGCACGCCTAATTTCATTGCGGAGAGTCTTGCTTGGAATTATTTTTCCGTCTTCTTCTCTAAGTATCTGAGGAGGAAAAGTTGCTTTTCTTGTTGAGAATGTAAGATCGTCTGCGTAACGCGTGTAGACACAAGAATGCTTACTTGCAAGATTTATTAGTCTAACGTCGAGGGTGTGCGCGATAAGATTAGTAATAACAGGTGAGCAAGGGCTGCCTTGCGGCAAAATACCATTATGACATGCAATTTGTGCAATCGTAGTAGCAACCTCTTCAGACAAAGCAAAGTGTCTGTTTTTTATAAAGAACCCTCTAACTCGACCAAAGTTGAAGGAATCAAAAAAGTTTTCTAGGTCTAAGTTCGCTACGTTTTTTTGCCGTTTGTGCATTTCTGCATTAGAAATGATAGAGCGCTTGCGAACAAAGCCATGAGCGGCACTATTTTCATAATCATTCTCTTCGCTTATGTTTTCAATACAGTCTTGAAGTAAGTTTGCTAAACGACGTTGTATATTCTTTAGCTCTTTCGTAGGCGCATTAATTTGCCTGCTCCCTCCACTCTTCTTACTCACAGGAAACTGTTTGTATTTTGTGGCAGCAGGTACTTTATATAGAACATAAGTTAAGTGAGATGGCGCGCAGCTAAGAAGCCTCGCCAAGTCTTTTCTTGTAACGCAACTTTTTAGTGACTTGATAGAATTCATTTTCTTAGGCTCTAGGAGAGAATTAATGGTTTGCGGGTACTCTTCTGCACCGAGGTGAATCGGAAAGAATCCGTCAAATCGTTAAAGGGCTAGTCTTGGCGACTTTGTTTTCACTGATTGCGATACGCAACCCAAGATCTACCCGCAAACCGAGGCCTATGTTATATGAAGGGTGATTTTAAGCAAGCTTGTGCTTATTGTTAGTGCTGTTAATTTGATTACCATCAAAAAAAGCCGAACCCCATCGCTAAGGGTTCGGCTTTTTTAGGCCTCTGCTTTGGTGGCATTCGTTTGAAGCCTGTCGAGGTCAATCGACCCGCCAAAAGTATCGGCTCCCTACTCGCTGTGTAAATCGTCATTAATGACGTTTCGAACCAGTTCGCACGGTTTAAGCCTTGGCTTTCATTGCTTACACTAACGGCGGTGCGACATCGAAAAAGTTCATGTATAGGTTTTGGCTAAAGAAGCCGCGAACCTGCGCATTTGCCGTTGAGCTCACCATACCAATGTTCGACATCGTGACGGTGCCATCATCGCCCAAGCTGAAATCGGTGTCCCGCGCTTGAAACTCAAACTCAAAACCTTGGTTGCCCATGATGATAAACGACAGGTGTTTATCAATGGGGTAACAACCCTCAACGCAAGGTAGGAAAAAGGTTGGGTCTGCTTTTGAGAACTTCTTGGTGATAATGAACTCTTTTCCGATGCCTTGATTGGTGTAATTGAGTTTTGGCACTTGTCCGGCTTTGCCGTAGTACACCCCTGCACCTTCCACGGACAACACGCCCCGCGCGGCGCTTTCGATGAAAAACGCACGTTTACGATAGTTAATGGTCGCGCCACCTTCGGCCAGACTTGGGATTTCAAGCCAGAACTCTTTTACGTCGTACAAACCCGCCGGAAGTTCAATGGTGCGTGACGCTCGGATACTGGTTGCGTTGCCGTCTCCGTCCAAATCACAAATACCAAAGCGAATCTTTTGCGGGCCACCTGCCTGACAACAACGCACATAGGCGTAATAGTTTTGCTCACCATCTTCAATCAGCGTTGGCGTATCAAACTCTTGGAACAACACCGCATTGGCACCGTTACCCGTCATGCCGAGACCACCAAACATAACGGCGTTACCATCCTTGTTTTGGTGCAGGTCGGCTGTGCCATATCGGCCGGATTTCACTTTGCAATAACTGATACTGCCGCCGTGTTGAACCTCAATGCTCCACGATGGACAAATGGGTTTTGCAATGCCTTTCATGAAGTTAAAAGATTTGGCTTTGTCTACCGCGTGGCCGTACAAAATATCATTCGAAAGCGTTGCGCTGTAATACTCCGCAAAGCTTGGGTTTCGCAATAGGTTGTCAGGCGCATTGCCAGCAAGCGCCACTTCTGCCATGGCGCGCTCTAGGTAGTCGGCAATGTGCTCGACTTTTTTATCCGTGCTTCCCGTTGGAAGCGGTTTAACTGAATCTGTCATGATAAATACTCTTTAATCTGTCTGTTTGGCCGTGAGCACCAACACGCTTTCGCGTACATCTTGCAGCCCTTGGGTAAGCTGTTTATTGATGGCGATTTGGTACTTCAGATTCATGCCGATAAGCACAAACATGACCAGCGACTCGGACGAAAACCCCAGACCCGATAAGGCGTTAATAAGGGCGTTTTCCATCCAAGCCCCCTACTTTTTTGCTTGGTTTCCACTTGTCCGGCAGCGACTCATACGCGCCAATCACGGCGGGAATGGCTAAGCCAACCGCGCCGCCAAAATTCACGCCCGTATCAGTCAGCTCCACGCTGAATAAATGGCCGTAGCCCGTCGCCGCAGCGATAACCGAGCCAAGCAGTGTTAAGCCTTTTAATGTTGAACGTTCAAACATGTTGTGTTTCTCCCTAAACCAGATTGACGCCTTTCAGCACCGTGTTTTTGCTGTAGTGGCGACCCACTTCCATGATGCTCATCGCGTGAAGCACTTCGACCAACAGCGGCTTGTTGTTCACCAAATCAATGCGCTCATCCATACCCACACCAACGCGCCCCGCGACAAAGCGTGCATAGTTGGCCGTGTGGTTTTCGTTTGGTGGTGCAAAGCGGTGAATGATTTCCGTTAAAGTGTGCAGCTCATGGCGGCGCTGATAGTTACGCAGCAAAATGGCGCCCGCACGAAAGCCCCATTCGGGCGCTTGAAAGGTTTCAAAGGCTTTATCGCGTGACGGCGTCACCTTGCCTTGCCATGCATTTGGTGCAATGCGAATGTTAAGCGGGTTGTTAATGCGAATCCCGCGAACGCTTGATGTGGTTGATGTCGTCATGGTGAACGCTCCAATTCCAAAAACAAAAATAATTAAGATAAACAACGGCATGATTACACCTCCAACAGTGTGACGCTGTCACCCTCCGCGCCCGTTAAGGTCATGTCGGCCGTGCTTTCAATGGTGATGCGCTCGCCCGCTTCCAGTTCAAACGCATCAATGAACACCGAGGCGGTGTTGGCTTTCGTCGCCTTAATCGTGATGGCTTTACGCGTGGCGTTTTGCGCAATGTTGTGCGGGAACACGCTCACCGCTTCGGTGATGAGGTTGCGACTGACTTGCGCATCCACTTTGACCACTTGCGCAGCTTCGAGCGTGACCGCGGGCAATGCAGACACTTCCACCGATGGCAACGATTGAACCGTCACGGGTTGCGGCGCTTTGAACTCAACAGGCGGCAACGTCGTGACGCCGAGCTGTTGATTCGCTGCGATTTTCACAGCAGGCAGTTGATTCACCGCCAGTTGTTGATTGGGCGCGATTTCTACCGCGGGTAAGTGTTCAACCGTCACCCCTGGCATGCGCTCAATCACCACATTCGGCAGTGCTTGAACCACCACGCTTTGCCCCTCAACGGGCGGCGTGAACATCCCAAAACCAAATTGAATTTCAATCTGGTTATCGGTGCGGCTTGAGATAAGCAAACGCCCAAGGTGTTTACCCTCGCCCACGTTAAACACCGACGACTTGCCAAGCGTGACGCGCTCACCAGACGATTCGCGATAGATTTCGATTTCAGCTTGCGCCGATTTCAGATACAGCCAATTGCCATCAGGCGTCAGCGGGATGGCTTGACCCGCGATTAGTTGCGTATTCATCGTTTCTTCACCATTACGTAGCCAAGCACCAACACAAGCACGATTGCCAGAACGACCATCATTTTGCTTGTTTCGACTTGCCCGCCGTCTTGTTTGAATTTCGCCAAGTCCATCATGGCTTGCAGATTCTTCGAGTTCTGCGCCGCTTGGTTGCCCGCCAGTCCTGCCAACATATCGAGGTTTTCACTGTTGGTTGAGGCGTACGTTGCCAAGGAATCGCCCGCAAAATCGGCCACTTCATCAATGGCGGTTTCGGCAATGTCGTGCGTGGTGTCCATCGCTTCGAGAGAAATGCGCTCATTGCTGTTGAGCATCTCGCCGCCAAACGCAAAGGCTTCGTCAAACGCCTTTTCGCCAAGCTCCATGGCGGCATTCACTGCGCCGTGGTCGGTCATGGTGGTGTTGATGGTCGAGTTGTTCACCCCCGAAATTGCTACACCGAGGTTATCGCCACTGATGGCATTCTGACCGCTGACGTTAGTGGTGTTACTGGTATTGCTCGATTTTGATTTAGAACTACCCATCTACTGCACTCCCAAATCCAAACGAATAAAGTCGCCGTCTTGCTTGGCGGTGACGCCAATCGAACGCACCAAACGGGCAACGCCATCAAACGCGGTGTCGGCGGTCATGGATGACATGCCCGCCGCTTTCACCACTTTGCATAACTGGATAATCCCCGAACGCAGACCGCGACCCGCGACGCCCCACAAAAAGTAGTTATCCCCATCACGCTCACCCGCAATGATGAGATCATTTTCATTGCTGATTAGGCGATACAGACTCACGCGGCCATCCTTGACCGCTTTGCACAATTCGATATACGCATCAGGGCAAGCGCGAAACGCAGGCTTGAGTTCACCAAGCGCACGTTTCGATTGCGTCACGACTTCAATTACTTCTTTTTCCATAGCAACACCGCCGCAATCACAATCACTACAAGAATCATCAACGTGGTGGAATTGCCCCCGCCCATATTGATATTGCCTACCGATAGGCTGCCACTTGATTCACCATCGGCACCGCTGACCGCGGGACCACCGTTGGCGCTAATTGGCATCGAGCCGGAATTCCCTAAAAGCCCACCAATCATAATTTGAATCCTTTCTTGTACAGGACATAACACACCAGAAGCAGACCGAGCACCCATCCGATGCGGTCAAAACCGCCCGTGATTTTGATGCCCGCCCATACGCCCACCGCACCCGCAATTAGGTATGGAATAAACGGCATTACTTCTTCCCCTTAGCGACGTAGAACATCGCCAATAACAACAATACGAACAGCATTCCCATCATCAGGTGCGTGGTGGTCACCCCCGCAAGCGCGGAGGTGTACACAGGCTCACCCGTGGGTTGTTGGTAGTCGTTATTGTGCTTTCGCTGTTCATCTGGGTTACTCGACTGGACGCGGTCGGCTTCGTTTTCAATCTTCACGCCAAGCCAGTCTTTGCCCAAGTCGGTAACATCGGTCATCAGTTCGCCGCCCGTTTCTAAAACGCCGTCCCAAATAGACCCCCACATGCTTTGCTCTTGCGCCATAACGCCCCCTTACTGCGCGGTAGGCACCGCCACTTGTTCGATGGCTTCAATCAGAACCGGAATGCTGCCCGGTGCCGTTTTTTCCACTTCAAACGCCAGTTGTTTCATGGCCGCCGTTGGTAAACGCGCTTCGCTGCCAAACCCGCAACGCGTGAAGTCCATCGAGAAGAAGCCCGCATTCTGCTCACGACCCGCCGCGGCTAAGTCGTAAGCGTTATCGGTCTTGTTGACGTTGAGCTCTTCACGTTCATCACGCAGGACGCGAACACGTTCAATCGTGTCGTCTTTGAGGTGCAAACGCTTGATAGACAGCGCCGCGCTACGCTCGGCAAAGTCAAACGGTGTGCGACCACTTGATGCGGCGTACCACGTTTGGGAATAGATGCGCGGCATGTAAATGCGTTGGCTTTGTGCCGCCGTGGTATGAGCACGAGCGCGAATCATTGGTGCCGCGGCCCCCGCTTTGGCTTTTAGCTGGATGTACATGAACCAGATTTCGCCTTGCAGCGTCACAAGCTCACCTGTACGGATACCCAGTTTGGTACGCATCGACAAATCCGAGAAGTTCAACACGTAGCGACCCGCTTGCACGTATTCTTTCTTGTGCTCTTGCAAGTCGAACAGGTCTTGACCCGTGACGTTGACGATTTCACGGCCGTTCACTTTCACCGTGATGCGCTCGATGTCTGCCGCATCGAGAATGTCCGTCACCAATTCAATGTTTTGGTAAGTTGGACCCGATACCAAGCGCAGTGTGGCTTGGTTGCCCCAGTTCACACCCTCAACAGGGTCAAGCTCACGTGGACGCGGGTTAAAAGGTTGTTTTAGTGCTTCCATTAGAACCACCCATTTTCGCCGTTAAGAGTTTCACGCACTGGGTTTAGCACGCTGATGTTGTTGATAGCGGCAATCACGATTAACGTGATAATCAGTGCCATCAATAGGTTTTTGTGTTGCTGTTTCATGTTGTCCCTTTCGGTTGTACACGGTTAAAAAGTGATTTCATGAAACAGGGATTTGAGAGGAAGCGAAAGCGGGCGCAACCTATAGGTTAAGTGGTTAACCTATAGGTTGAATGAGCGTTGAAATTAACGGTGAATAGTGCCCGTCAGACAGTTAAATGAGGACTTTTCCACGTTGCCGATACCGTCACGAACGAGCATATATTCAGCAATGGGTTTGCCAATTGCGGCTTTGTTGTTTTTGGCTGACTTCAAGCCCGCCAAGGTATCGACGCACAAGCCTTTTTTATCGGCGAGCCATCGCGCATCGGCCATCGAGTTGACCGCACCAATCCACCAAACAGGCGATTGCTCGGTCACGGTCTTGGGCACTTCCTGCCCGCGTTGGAAAATCGAATGCAGCACAAGCCCATATTGACGCCCACCGCGCCACAATTCGCCCGCTTTGCCTTTGAGTTTGCCGGACGTTTCCACGCAGCTTGCCAGCTCTTCGATGATCACATGCAGTTGTTGGGCGTCGCCATTACCGACTGCCCACACTGCCGCGCTAAAAAATTCGAGTTCTTCACTACACGCACCATCTTTGGGAATGTACGCCAGTTTGAACGACTTGCCGCGTTTACGTGCCATCACCAACGCTTTGACGAACGCCACGCGGGAACTGGTTTCAAGGCATTGTTGGCCGCGGAATTTCGCCCCCGCGTAGTTGCGGTAAGGGTCAAAAAAAACCGCTTGCGCGGCTTTTGGCACTAACCCCAAGTGCTTAACGGCGGAGGTTTTACCCCCGCCCGTGCCCGCCACATAGATGACATGTTCGGCATCGTGTGACGGGTTGGAGTTGACCGGATTGGGGAATTTAAGCGGCGTCTTTTTCTTTTTGCTCACGCTGTTTTTCCTCCTCGATGGCTAATAGCTCTTTTTGGTGTGCCATGGTTTTCTTGGCACTGTAGACCAGCGACAGCACGGCCAAGCCTAAAACGGCTTCTTGCATGTAGTCACCAAACATCGACGACACGCTATCACTGTGTTTTTCCAACACGGGCAACGCGGCATCAATCACCGCCGCTTTGCCTTTTTCATCAAACTCAAAATCCACACCGGAAATAATCGACGTCGCTTGTTCGGCAATAGTAAACAGTACCGACAGTGCGCCCTCGAACATTTCACCTGCGGGTTGGTGGTTGTCGTCGTTGGCGGCTTCGGTTGGTAAGTCGGTTAACTCGCTGACTTCGGTTTGTTCCAGTCCGCTGATAACCGCGGAAAAGTCGCCCCAATCATCTAATTCTGGTTGGTTTTCCATTTCATCCTGCATTGATTGGCTCTCCCTGTTCGGTTGGTTGTTTGGTTGGCATCAGTTGACGAATCGCCCAAATCAGCAAGGCGACAAAGGCTATCCCCGCTAAGACTTTTTTAACCGGAAACGGCGTTTTTTTAACGGGCGTTGGTACTGGCTCAGATTCGCTTTCAACGCTTGGCGCTTCCACTGGTTCGATTACTTCAACGCTAGACGTATCAGTGCTTGCAACGATGTCGGGTACTGGTTCAACCGTTGGCAATTCAGCTTCAATTGTGACGGCGTCACTCACTTCTAGCTGTTCAACCGAGTCAACCATGTTGGATTCCACAAACGCGTTAATGCTCTTGCTCATTGGACTGTTGCCACAGCTCGGACACTTGTAATAAAGCAGCCCTAAGTTGCGCCCGTTTTTGGTTGGCTCGCCCTCGGCAATCAGCTTGCCCTCACCGACGCGATGCACGGTTGAGGGACTTTGGCAAACTGGGCACGATACGTGCCCGCGAATTGGGTTGGGATGTTTACTCATCGGCGGCCGCCTCGACTGTTTCCAATTGCTGCATGTTGCCTTTGACACAACCGCGATACTTTTCACGCACCTTGTTGTTGAGCTTGGTAAGCTGCTCGATTTGGTCGAACAGCGTCGGATTTAAACCAAACGCTTCAAGCGAAAAGTTGCCCGTCATGAGCATCTTGCTTGCACGTTTGATAATCGCGTTGGTGTCCATGTTTTTAAACTGGCTCAACTCCTTTTCGACACTGGCGTTGAGTTTGTCGGCCGCATCAAGCGCGGCCATTGCTTGCTGACATTCTTTAAGAGATAGCATTTCCATTGTTTAAGCCTCGGCTAGTTCTTCATCGGTGTTCGGTTTGTTCTGAATCTGTTTGTTGACTTCTTTCATCCAGACCAGCAATAGACGCCAAAACACGCCGCCCTTGCTGCGCTTTACTTCGGCTTCCATTTCTTGGGTGATTTTGTCGATGGTGCTCATTGGGTTGTCCTTACCTAGTTGCTGAAATCGTTGTCGCAAGCAATAGCCCAAACGGGTTAAATCAGTCGTAATGTGTTGTTTTGTAATTTGATTGAACAATATTGGTCGATGGAAACCGTCGCCCCATTCGCCAACGGCTCTAATAGGCATTTCACTCCCTCAAAGCTCCATCCGGTGAGCTTCTTCAACTCCGTAATGAGTGGGGAGTTACAGTTATTTTCAGTGCTCCAAGACGTCGCTCCGCGACTTTTTAAAAGACGCTTTACGTCTTTCGTTTGCACGAGTGAATAGCACTCGCTGGCGGTTTCGATGACTTGACCACACCACTCAAAACCAATGATTTTTTTGATTGGTTCGCCGTAGTCGTTTTTGTTTTCTTTGTAAGCCAATTTAGCGCCCTTGGCTAACTGACAAAACAGCGCCCATTTGGATGAGTCAGCCGCTTGTCTCAGTTCTTCTAGCTGATCATCTTTTTGGGTTTGTTCGGCTGTCGCTCGGCGTAAACTGCGCCACAAAGAAACAGGCTCACCACCAAATTGCTGAAACTGGCGAATGCGATGCACCGACGCCCAAGCGCGCACTTTAAATGCGCTTTCTTCGGCTTCGGTGTCTGGCATGTGTTTACCGTTGATGTTCTTCGAGACGTACTTGGCAATGTATGCCGTTGCGCCGCCCTTGCTTGGGTCGGCTTCTTTTACGTCAAAGCGTGGCGTGATGTCGTCGCCTAATTCCTCACGGTCTGGCGCAATCGCCTCACCGCGTAGAATACGAATGATGTTGGCTTTGTCTTTGTGAGAGCAAAACAAGAAATAGTGCGCGTGACTGGTTGCGTCTTTGTGTGGCTCGGCCACACGAAAGCCAAAGTATTCAATCTCTAACTTGGCCAACTTAGCGCGAGCAAGTGACCATTGGCGCATTAACTCGGCGTGTCCATCTTTGACGCTTGAGCCATCCCACTTCGGTGAATTGCGGTGATAACGGCTCGGCAGTGTCCACGTAATGAAAAGCGCGGTGTATTCCAGTTCGTCGGCCAGTTCTTCAAAGCCACGAGAGCGAACCATCATTTCAATGCGGCGGTTCTCAGGGTTAGCAATGGTGCGCTTTGCCACTTCCTCTAATGGAAAGTGCTCGCCTGTTTCCTCGTTGTACACGCTCATCGACTTCATGTATTTCTCGGATTCGCGTTGCTTGCGCTTCCAGTTACTAAAGGAAATTTCTGACACGTATTTGCTTTGATGGCCTTTGTCACCCACACGGCTCATGGTGATTTGGGCGTACTCGATGTAGTCACCACGCAGACGCAGCAAACGACGTTCGACCCACTTTTCCGACTGCATTTTGAGTACCGCGGCTGTTAGCATTTGCTCTAACACTTCAACGTCTTTCACTTTGAAATTCACGTAAGGCGGCTTGATGTGAATGGTCTTAAGTAACGCTCTTTGCTCAGAATAAACCGCGGCCAACGCCTCTACAAAAGACGCGTAACCCTCGGCATTTAGGCTTGATAAAATCTCGGCGCATTGGTCGGCGTACTTCTCCGCGAACTTGGTCAGCGCGTCGTCACGCATCAAGATATTGTGCGTCAATGGCTCGCTATGCGCGCCCTTGCGACTGTCAACAAACGAGTAACGATTCTCGATATGGTGTGCGCACTTCAAGCCAAATTTCACCGCGTCTTTGGCGGTTTTAATGACGTTTTCACGTGTGGCGTTTTGGCGCTGTGTGCGCGCCTCCACTTTACGGCGCACATCGTTGCGAACTATCGCGGGTAAGCGTGGGAAGAATCGGCGTGAAAAGGCACTTTGATGAATGGCATCATTGGCGAACGTCTTGCCCGCCATCTTGATTTCTATGGCTTTGGTGTCGAAATCCATGCATCCCCCTGATTAAAGGGAAGAATCCGCGCCCACTTGGGGCGCTTCATCTTGCTTGCGGATTTCGTGTAGTGGTTGGCCGTTGTTTTGCGCGCCAAGTGTCGCCATACGGTGAGCGGTAGTCGTAATATCGGCCAAGGTGTCGTTTTGTGCTTTGATGCAAGCGACAAGCGTCATCCCTTGGTAAAGCCAAAGCGAGGCTTCAACGGCTTCAAGCTCAAAACTATCGAAGTAGATATGAGTTCCGTTGTCTTGTGATGCAACAAGTTGGCGCTGATTGCGGCGCGATTTCCAGATACTCAAATTCATGCTACAACCCCCTGACGAAAACGTGTAGGAATGTAGGTCTGTTTCTTTTTAGGGAATTGCTCGGCGAACTTCTCGCGTAATTCTTCGATTTTACGCAGCGATTTAGCCGTTTTGATTGGGTCTGGATTTGCACACCCTGCCATATCAGGGCAAGGTAAGTGGATTGGGTTTGAGATTATACGTTCCATGTTCATAGCCTCCGCAAGCTGTCTCTTTTTTGAACATGGCAACCGTAAACGAATTATTTTAAACGTACAAACGAGTTAAACTACTGAAATAGCACGTAAGATGCTCTACAATTTAACAATCTTGTTTCTTTTTTAAACAGTTACTAAATGAACTACACAAACATACTTTTAGACAGAGTAAAAGCTAAGTACGAACTGGGCTCAGACTACAAACTGGCTCAGAAACTTGGCGTTGGTCGTAGTCGCGTAGCCCACTGGCGCGCGGGTAGCTGTTCTATGGATTGGGAAATAGCCTTTAAAATCGCTGACTTACTGGAACTAGATGATCAAAATTTGGTGTTCGGTTTGATAGATGATAAGTACAATAATCCCCGCTTAATCAATGCCTTACAGGCAGGCGCACCCGTCTAACCTATATTAACCCTTTCACATATAATGCGCACTGCAATAGTGGTTCCTGTGGACTTGCAATCACTAAGGCTAATCCAGTGCAAGCCATTGAGATTCCTGACAATCCAAGCCCATTAAACTTTTTTGCAATTCCTTCCCATACTGCTTTTATCTGCGGATTATCATTGCGATCAGCGTGACAACCCAACAATGCAATCTCAGGGTCTAAACCTGATTGCTCTGCAAGAAAAATTGCTTGTGTATCAGTCATATAACGCTTTCCTTTGCGGAAATCACTGATTCTCTGCGGCGGCACATTCATATCCGCTGCAATTTGTTTGTCTTGTACGTAACTTTGAGCCTTTTTGTAGGCATCTAATAGTTTGTTCTGATACATACCGCTTCCTCCATTTCCGTCAGTTTAGCTTATCAATCACCATTTTTGGTGTCTTGCGCTAACCAATTTTGGTGATTACGCTACTAACCAAATTTGGTTATTCAATCAGTATCAGACCGCCTTAGCTATGGGCGTTTGCCCTTGACGCTTTCGCACTTGGCTTTGGCGGTCGCTCTCTCAACTAGTCAAGGTGGTTGATTATGGAACGCGACAAAACATTTGAACTGTTATGTATGTTAGCTGGGCTACTAGCTATCGCGTTTGTTTTCTATGGTCGCGCGAATTTCGATGCTCCTGCGAGTACTTACGCTCAAGTTCGTATCTGGATTGAAAAAGAGCCATCCGCTATTCCAATGCTTAACGGGTTCATGTCTGACGGCAAGCTTACACAAAACGAAGTTGATGAGCTTCGTGTTTACGTTGAAGACGCACCCAAACGCGCCCTTATTTCAAAAACAGTTGAGGCTCAATAATGCGTGAACTTGTTATTGATTTGGCATCAGGCAAACAAGAATGGATTGATTTTGTTCCTGTCCATTCTTGGGCTTCATGTGAGCACATTCCTGACAACTTATTCGACCACTGTTTTGAGTACGTCGACCACAGATTCACAACGCCTGAGGATTTCATTCCGTCGGCTGTGAAATCGGCAATGAGTACGTCAATCTACTCACACGACCTGTCAGATTTTATTGAGCGCCCTACTTCTAACCCTTGTTTGGACTTGCCGAAATCATTACACCGTAACGGCGACTTCGCTCGACACATGACACGCGCTTACACCGACATTCTGAAAACACGCAACGCTCTGGAGGCTGTACGCGCAGTTAACGACGCTCACGACCGTTTGACTGAGCACGGCTACAGCTACGCGATGTCAGATGAGCAAATTACCAATCTAGCCAAGCGCAAATCACGCGACTTTTCTCGCGTGTTAAGTGCGATTCCTCTTGAAGAATCACAAGCGCGTTTTGATAAATCGGTTCAGCTTCTTGATTCATTAGGCTTGGCATTTTCACCTGAGCAAATTCAATACGCAGAAAACAACTGTGAACTTTTCGCATTGGTGAACCGTGCTCTTGATGAGCATTGGCTTGTTCGTCAACTGCGCCGTAAATGTGCTTACGAGGTTGAATGTGTTGCGCGTGATTTAGCGCTTGTTCAACGCCGTAAGCAAGTTTACTGCTCGGATTTTTCTCTAAGCCGTCAACGTGACCGCAATACGTCTAATCGTATCGCGCTAGAAAACACGATTGCTTACGATGAGGCTGACCCGTCTAACTACTTCACACTCAGTGAGCTATCCGCTAAGTCGGTTTCTAACGCTGAGATTCGCCGCGCTGAAATGTTTGTTCGTCTGCGTGGCTTTGAGGAAATCGCTCAAGAATCGAATCACGATGCGGTGTTCTTCACGGTAACAGCTCCGTCTCGTTTTCACTCTGTTTCTAAGGGTGACATCAACCCTAAATGGCTTGAGGCTGGCAAGCCTGACGCGAAATCAGCTCACGCTTACTTAATGGGCGTTTGGGCGAATCTTCGTAAGTCGATTGATAAGAGCAAAATCAAGGTTTACGGGATGCGCATTGTTGAGCCTCACCAAGACGGCACGCCGCATCACCACTTGTTGCTGTTCATGGAAAAATCCGCACGCAAATTTGTGACGTCTGAGTTTCGTCGTCTTGCTATGGCTGACTCGCCAGACGAAAAAGGCGCAAAGAAAGCTCGTTTCAAAGCGGAGGTTATCGACTGGTCTCAAGGTTCAGCCGTTGGTTATGTCGCTAAGTACCTGAGCAAAAACATCGACGGTCAACACATTGATTCTGACAAAGGTTCGTCTTTGTCTGGCTCAGATGCGGCAGAACGTGTCGTGACTTGGGCGCGTGTGAATCAAATTCGTCAATTTCAATTTATTGGTGGTCCATCTGTCACGGTATGGCGTGAGCTTCGTCGTCTTCGTGATGAATTCAAAGAGGACGATGCTTTGTTTACAGATTTATCTCAAGACGAACACTTTCTATTAGAAAAGGTTCGCCGCTCTGCTGATGAGGGCGACTGGAAAGCGTTTTGTTACGCAATGGGCGGTGTGTTCGTTAAGCGCAAAGACCAACCAGTAAAAGCGGAATACTCCGTTTCAACCTCTATCGAAAAACTGATTGCTTCGGGCGGTGAATACTCATCGACTCGTTACGGCGATATGGCTCAAGCGCGTTTGAATGGCTTGATGTTCCATAAGATTTTTATCGCGACTCGCTTCCGTACTTGGAAGACTGAGAACAAGCAACAATTCATCCGTGCTCAACAAGGCATCATGTCTAACGTGGTCGATTACTTCGACGCGCTAGAACGTGAAAAAGAATACGAGCGTATGTATGACGACCTTTACGAGCAATACGAAAAACACCTAGCGCTCTATGACGAAATGGAAGCGCTGTTGCTCACCGACCCTCAGGAAATTAATGCGTCGTGTTGGGTGGGCGCAGCCCCGCCCGACATGATGCATTAATTTCCCTTGGACTTGTGTCAATAACTGTCATTTCAATTTTCAACTAACCAACAACGTAAAAATAAGGGCAAAACACTATGAGAATGGAAGGTTTAATTCTAGATGTTTCGGACATCGTTCAAGAAACCAAAACAGACCGTAACGGCGAACAAAAGCAAAACGGCAAGCTGCGTCTCATCACGACCAACCCAACGGACACTATTGAAGTACGTGTCTCTCCTGAGCTTTGGGAAAACGGCAAGGCTGGCGAACTGCTCAAGCGCTGTGTGGGTAATCGCATGATGTTTGATGTGGAACACAAGAAATTCAGCTTTGGTAACGATGAGGGTAAACACGTTTCTATCGACGGTTTCCACCTCTACGCCCTACCTCAACTTAACGAAAAGTAAGGGCTAAATCATGACCGAGACGCAATTTGCAGAGCTAATGGCTCGACTCGATAACTTTCAGTTGATGGTGTTCTTAGGCATTTGCTTCTTGTTAGTTGCGCTCGGTTGGATGGTCGGAGGGCAAAGATAAATGCTGTCAACAGAGTTCATGCTCGGCTGTTTTGGAACAGCATTTATCCTTGGCTTCTCGATTGGTTTCCACATTCTGGGATTCAAGAAAGCGGCTGAGGTTTCAACTTCTTCATAAACATAACATAGGAAACAAGACTATGGAAAAGCAAAACAAAGTACGCGCAGCAATGGCTAAGGCTGGCGCAGTAGTAACAGCAAAACGTGCGGCATTTGGTGGTGCACTTCTTATGGCGGCATCTGGTGCACATGCAGCATTGCCGGAACAGGCAGCGCAAGCCTTTACTAGTTTAGGGACTTTCGTTACTGACATGCTCACCTCAACTTGGGGTATCGCTGTTCCACTAACGGTTGGTTTCATCGGCATCAAGCTATTCAAGAAAGGGGCAAACAAAGCAACGTAATTCTAACGACTGCTTTATACACCCATTGGTCAACGCCTCCGAATGGGGGCGTTATTTTTCACGAGGAAGATTTACAAATGAACATTAAACAAAGCATAACGTCACTGATTATTTTACTGGGTGTTTTGTTTAGTGCTTTTAGTGTAAGTGCCGCTCAACCAACGTATAAGGTTTCAGACGTTTCAGCTTATCCCGATTGTAAGTTGCTGTTGGGTATGAGAGTTAACCCTGCCTCTTATGTCTCTTGTTATGAAAACAAGTTTGTTAACTACAAGGATTTTTCTACTAAGTCCTGCTATTTGAGGCATGGTAAATACGTTGTAGATATCATGTGTCACACAACCAGTGCTTCTTGGCCTCTTTATCGTGCAGCTGGATTCTTGCAAAATTCGGCTCAATGTCCGCCTGACCATGAAAAGATAGAAGACGGGTACGTCGTATCTTGCGAACCCATCGTTCCTGCATGTGAGTTTGGCGAAAACCCTGACGGTACATGTATGGATGCCTGTCAGTTCAAACAGTCCATTAATGACACTCAATCACTTCATTGGTCGGCTTACGTTTACGGTGAACAAGTAACAGGGGCGTGTTTTGGCGATTTTGGTGCAACACGTTGTGAGGTCGAGCGTATCCCTAATGACAGTACGCTTTGTACTGATGTCGATTCGGGCGAATTTACCCAAAACACGCGATGTCACGGTAAGTTTCAATTCACAGGTAAGCAGTGTGATGGTGGTACGCTGTTTTGGGGTAAAGATGGCCCTGACACCCCTATTATTCCCGATGATCCAATTCACGACCCTGACGACCCAACGGGCGACATCGAAGACCCTAGCGTACTTCCTGACGACTCGACCAATACGGTTAATCCACCGAATACGGGGGATGTGCCAGATGTCGAAGACCCTGACACAGATGAATCTACCGATAAGGGCGTAGTCAACGCGATTAAAGGGCTTAACTCGGATGTGAACAAGGCGCTTCACGCGCTAAACGTCGACCTCAATCAATCGAGCGCTGATATTCAAAACCAAATCATTGCGCTCAATGCGTCGATGGTGACTAACACCCAAGCGATTCAAAAGCAGCAAATCAACGACAACAAGATTTACGAAAACACTAAGGCGCTGATTCAGCAAGCTAACGGTGACATCACGACGGCGGTCAATCGAAACACCAATTCTGTTGGTGAGGTGGTAAAGGGACTCGATGATTTGCAAACCACTAACGCTGATGGATTTGCAGAGCTATCGGATAAGCTCGACGACCTCAAGCCTTGTGAGCCTACCGAGGAAAACAACTATTGTGAAAACCCTCATGGCTTAGGTTCGGATTATGTCGGTGATGTGCTGACTCAAGCGGATAAAGCCGTGTCCGGTGCGATGAATTCCTATGAAAAGACCGTGACCGATGCGGCTAACGATTTGATTGAGAAGAATCTAACGGCAGAGTCTGAGGGGCATATTAATGCTATATCGGATTCGTTTTTGAGTGTGTTACCTAAGCCTACGCCCTGCATGAATCTATCTTTGCCTACTCTTGGCGGTGGTCGCGCTTCTATTTCTTGTGAGTTTTCGCAGAAACTCAAAATGATCATCTCAATTCTGATTTACATCTACACGATTAAGACGCTTGTTGAAATCTTGCTGACGGAGGTCACGCCTGTACCAAGTAACAAGCCAGGTTCGGGGAGATATTACTAATGATTCAGCTATTACCTATTGTTTCAGGCATTAGTGCGGCGTTGCGTTTACCTGCTTTGGTCGCGTTTATAGCACAAATAGCGACTACCCTGTTTGGTTGGTTCTTTATCGCCAAGGCGCGCAACGTCACGATTAACTTGGTAATTATTACCTTATTGATTGGGCTTACACTCGCACTCACTCTTGCTATTTATACGCTTGCCACTGGGCTTTCTTACGTCACACCCCCGTTTTGGTCACAAGCTGCTGGCATGTTCATTCCTAACAATGCAATTCCTTGCGTGAGTGCGATTTACTCGGCGCGTCTGCTGCGTTGGGTGTGGGAGTGGAAGTTCTACGCGATTGTGAGGGCGGCGTAATGGCATCGGTCTACTTTGTCACGGGTAAGCTCGGCTCAGGTAAAACACTAACGGCAGTCGGTAAGATTCGTGAGGCGTTTATGCGTGGTGTGCCTGTGGCGATAAACCTCGATATCAACTTGAAAGAAATGCTTGGACGCAACAAGCGCAACACTCGCCTTTATCGCTTACCGGACAAGCCTCAGGTAGAAGATTTGATGGTGATTGGCTCAGCAAACAAGAGCTATGACACCAAAAAAGACGGTTTGATTGTGCTCGATGAGTGCGGAACGTGGTTTAACTCGCGTACATGGAACGATAAGAATCGACAAAAGTTAATTGATCACCTTTTGCATATTCGAAAGCTTGGATGGGATGTCATTTTCATCGTTCAAGACATTTCGATTGTTGATAAACAAGCGCGTCTCGCACTTGCTGAACACACCGTATTTTGTCGCCGCTTAGACCGTCTTCAAGTCCCTATCATCTCGACTGCGGTATCCGTTCTGACGCTCGGTCAACTCAAGTTGAAAATGCCCAAGTTGCACGTTGGCATCGTGAAGTATGGTGACAACGCGAACTCGCTCACCGTCGATAAATGGATGCTCTGGGGTACGGACTTATACAGTTCTTACGACACTAAGCAGATGTTTAGGAACAACTATGAGGACGGCGTTTTTTCAGTATTGCCGCCCTACTATACCCACGGACGTTACACTGTCCCGTATACGTTGAGAAATATCATGCGCATTACGAAAATCTATCTCCGAAAATATTCTCGATTCAGCGTGTTTGCGGCAGGTGTCGCCGTCTCTTTTGCGGTGTTCACCTTGGTTGGCACGCCGAACATATCGACGGAACCCGAAACGGCTCAAACGGCGGTGCCTCGCGAGTCATTGAGTGACTTGCTCGACGGCTATCGAATTGAATCTTCAATGAATCCTCCAAACGTTGCCCCGTCTTTTGTGCTGGTTAAGGACGATGTGCGTCTGTCGTCGTCGCAACTATACGCAAAGGGCTTTACGGCTCAATCTAACGGCTCTTGCTCCATTACTGTTAGCGGCAACGGTCAATCATTCAAAGTCATGTGCTAGGGAATAAGGTGCGCTTTATGTCATGGATAATCGCAAAACTCACAGCTTTTCTTTCAAAAAAACAAAAAGAATTTTATTACGCCGGAGGCTCACTGCTCACGCGCACATTACTAACTATGCGCTGTGGTAAAGTTGAGAAACAAACAACGGCTTGTTCCAACTTTTCCACATCCAGCATTACCGTCTTTCTGCTCGCGTGCACCCTGCTCGGCTCTCCTGCTTTTGCCGCCACCTCTGCGCCCTTTGAGGCAAAAAACACACCGATTGGAGACTTTGCATCGTGGTTCTCGGTTCACACTGGAAACACAGTTGTGCTCGGTCATGGTGTCACTGGTGAGGTCAGCTTTACCGCGCCGGATTTGAAAGATGAGGACTATCCAGCCTTTTTCCTTTCGGTGCTTCGTGCGCATGGTTACGAGCTTACGCATGACCACGGCGTTTTTACCATCATTGCTGACGCCAACAAAGTGGAGACGTTCGAACCCTCACAAGTGAAGTTGTACTTCTTTGAGAATGTTCGAAATACCAAGGTCGTTGATTTGATTTCCTCGATGCTTGCTGCAACTCAGAATCAAACACTGAACAACAAAGCAATTAAGAACTACAAGGTTGAAGTGCTACCGACCACAAACAGCATTATCGTGACTGGCTCTGAGAATCAATTGAAGCACATTGATGTGCTCATCAAAGGGATTGATAGACCACAAAAGCAAGTCTTTATCGAGGCGGTAATTACCGAAACTGAGCTCGGTGATTCTCAAGAAATCGGCGTGAATATGGACTTGGCACTGAGTGAGGCTGGCTTTGTTTCGCAGCCTACCGCAATTAAGAAAGCTGTTGATAACCTGCTGTTCTATGAGGGCGGCGATTTTAACGCGCTTATCAAAGCTGTATCAAAGAATCAGAACACCAAGCTCTTATCACGCCCAAACATGTTCATTATGGACAGAGAGCGCGGCTACATCACGGTTGGTCAGAACGTACCGTTCCTCACCTCGTCTGAGGTAACTGACGGCGGTAATCGAGTTCAACAAATCGAACGTAAAGACGTGGGTGTGTCACTTGAGGTAGTACCGCATGTGATTGGTGATCATGTTGTGTTGCAGATAATGCAAAAATCCGACTCGGTAACGGATTCCTCTATCGCATCCGACATCATCACCAATACGCGAACACTGCAAACCGTGGTCAAGGTCAAAGACCGTCAAACGATCTCTTTAGGAGGTTTGATTTCTCAAGAGCAGCGTGAGTCGGTAAGCGGTGTACCTGTCTTGATGGATGTGCCGTTGCTTGGTGCTCTTTTCCGGTCAGAAAAGACCAATACAGTGGATAAAGAGTTAAAAGTGACTATACGGACGACAATACTATGACTTGTTATCACTATTAATATGTTTTTGTTAAGTGTTGCCGCCTAGATTCTCAAGTGGCATCCTAAAGCTATATAAAACAGTGACGGATTGCTTTATGTGTGATTTAAACGTTATTGATGAATACTTGCGTAATATTGATATAACACGAAACAATAGATGGGTAGCTGCTTCTATGGTGGCTAGTAAAATTGAAACGTTTATGCTCATACCATTACAGGGTATAGGGAAGTTAGATTCAAAGCTTGTAGTAGCAGATAATAACTTTCTATCGAAGAAAGAATTGTCTCCCTTATTTGATGGCCTAGACGAACATATAACTCTTTCCTACCTATGGGTTCTTGGAGCGTATGAACTTGTTCGCACTCTAGAACAGTCTGCTAGAGACGGGAATATTTATCTTGTTCAGTATAAGGAGGATCTCAAAGAGCTGAAGCAAATGTTTGCTAGGGTTAGAATCCCATTAGCAAAATTTGAAGCTGCTGGTAAACATAAACGCACTGACAGCAATATAGCGTATCCAGGCTATAACACGGAGCTTGGTGTCGCTTGGCAAGTTACAAAAGAAACTTGGATTTCGAGAAGAGAGCTATCAGATGGAATGCTTCAATTATTGGAAACCATTCGCTCCACTTTGTAGTGAGCCTTTCTCACTTGAATCTTGTAATTCATTTTAAATCAAAAGCCCTATAGGGGCTTTTCTACCTTCTAATGTTCATTAGGCTCGGACGTATTTTATAATTTTTGTTGCGATTATCATCTCCGGCTCGACTCCTATTTCTAGGAGCGCAATTCCAGTAAGTATTTCTTGAGGGGTTAACAGCTACCACGCAGGCAGTTCAAGCCTATCTTTATGCATTTTGAAGTTTTCTCAAGCATCTGAGGTGGTTAGTTCCCCCACAAATCTGCATTACGAGAGTATATTCCTGCTCAACCTTAGTTCTCAGCAAAGCTTCTTTAAGGCCTTTCAATCTGTTGAACGATATAGAATTCCAGTACATTTACAATAAATTCATAATTCCTTTCGGAAGTTGGCTAACGTGTTCTAAGATTTATTTGTGATATAGGATATCTAGGAGATTTTATGGACATGGTTTTAGATTCGGTATTATACAATCGCATTAAGAAAGAGTTGGAATCTAGCCCAATCGCTAAAACACACTCTTTAGACATGAACTTTAAAATAGCGATAAGGAACTATACATCTAGAAGATATGATTGTATCAACAATGCAATTAGATCAGAAAATCCGTCACAAAAAGAGCAGCGTGCAATAGCCCTTTTAGATGAAGCTTTAAATAGCCTTCCAATATATGAAGGGGAATGGGTATACCGCTACAGCTGCTTAACTAAAGAGCTATTTGAATCGATGACTAAAGCAGTGGGAACCGATTCTATTATTTATGAGGAAGCATTTACCAGCACTTCTAAGTCAGAGTTTTTTAAGTTTGAAAAAAAGTGCGATTACTACTTAAAAATCAGACATAAGAATGGCCGTAGAATCGACATGTTTTCAGTCTATCCGCAAGAAGAGGAAGTTCTAATACCATACGGTAGCTTTTATAAAATTTTATCATTTGATCCAGATGCAAATACATTCGTGTTAGAGCAGTTACTTGAACATGAGATTGATTGTGACTAAGATGATCGTATGGTTCAGTATGGAGCTCGAACATGAAAACTATGAGTGAAGACACAGTAAAAAGACACGAATCTGAATGGAAAACTGTATCGTTTATCTCAGAAAATGACCAAGAAACTTTGAAAAGGATCATGAGAAGAAAAAAAAATAGACATCTAAAGTTTCGACGCGCATTAGAAAAGTCTTACATTAAGGCGTAAAAAGCCCCCTTATAGAAAACAGGGGCTTCTGTACTCTCAATCAGTACAGTACTCAATTGCTACTTGTGTAAAATAAGGGCTATCTCCCTAGCATATTTCAACAGTTTTGTCGTGGTCGTTATCTCCAGCTCAGATTGAATTTCAATAAGCGCAATGCCCATCAAAACCTGCTGAGCGGTAACAAGCTGCCCAGTTGGAAGTTCAAGCCTGTCATAGTGCATTTTAAAGTGCTCCCACTGTTCCGATGGGCTCAGTTCCCTTCCCTTTGTCATTCTCATAAGCCGCTTACACTCCGGTGGAATGGTTTTCCCCTTATCCCATTCTTTGACCGTCCTCACAGTTTTCAAACAAAGTTCAGCAGCTTGTTCGACGGATAAACCACATTCAAATTCACGAAAAATATAGTTTTTAGTCATTTCGTGATACTTCATTGAATAGTCCCTCAAAAGAGAGACATTTTATAGGACCGGCATATGCAATCGCACTCAACATAAGCAGATATAATGCGCACTGTAATAGTGATTCCTGTGGACTTGCAATCACTAAAGCCAATCCGGCACAAACCATTGAAATGCTTGATAATCCAAGTCCGTTATACTTTTTTGCTATTCCTTCCCATACTGCTTTTATCTGCGGATTATTATTGCGATCTGCATTCCCAACCAATTACACGAGAGCCACTTCATTTTCATCTAGTTCATCGAGTCTGAAAGCTTTGCGCTCTTGCTGCCCGATGCTTCTAATCAACATTGCAATCACGAACCTGTGGCTATATGAAGCCGAATATACTTTTCTGGATATTTATAACGATAGCGTTTTCCTTTCCTCAAGTTGGATTGCACATACCGACAAACTTTTTTGTCACCACTACTGGTTACTCTTTTTATTACTGCTTTTTTACCTTTGTGTTCCATCTCTATCATGACATCACAATAACCTTGGTAGTCATCAAATTTGTTGTCTGCTTTCCTTTGAATCTTAGTTTTAATCTTTTTAGCCAATGGATTCGTTTCTGAGTCGTCAGACAAAGCTGAAGCACTTACAAAGAGAAAGACCATTAAAGTTACAACGTATCGCATGGTTTAAGCCCGTTTATCTTATTGATTAATCAATGATAAATAATTTTTCTATAGATACGAAAATGGGACGCTATATTGCGTCCCATTTAACACGATTAAGTAACTGATATGTAATTAAGCTCGCTTCTTGCCTTTGCTCGCTTTGAAACCTTGATGCGGAAAAACGTTGCGAATCCGCTGTTGGATTTTTTTGGGAACGTCCTTGGAGAAGCTCAAACGCATGCCGGTTCGTTGGCTATATACCTTCATTTCACCACTAAACGGATTATGTTCACTAATATCTTGTAAGTTATGTTTGAAAGAAGGTGGTAGATGCCCTTTTACGTTACTGATATGGCCGTTATCAAACTTTACTTTTAGCACTGGTCTATCAACTGCGATCAACCAAAAGATTACGATGGCAGCAATTAAGATTACATATAACATTTGGCACTCCCTATCCTAGCTAGATAGCAATTTACTCAAATCCTCTTTGATCGAGGTAACTTTTTGACTCGCTTTTTCACTTCTCGATGCTTCAGAAAGTAGATATTCAATTGCGTCAGATAATGTACAACCGAGCTCGTTTGCTCTGCTAGAAAGCTTTTCCCAAACTCGATAATCTAAATCAATGGACTTTTTCTTTGTATGGACTTGCTCTGCATTGAAATGACGCTTCCTTTTCGCTCGGATAGCCTGCTTGAGTTTGTTGTCCAACTCTTCTGACATGTGGTTTTCTATCCAAGCTAATACAAGCGTAGGTTCGTGTTCAAGGCGTTTTAGCTCTGCAACCGCGGCATCTGCTTCACTTGTATCAATATGTCGGGTAATCGCTTCACCATCTTTCCATTTCTTGATGAGATACTTCCATTTCCACCCACACTCTAGATTCTCAAGCTGCTGATATTTCATTTATTCCGACCCATAAACATAACCTAGTGACAGCGTAACCCAGATAATTTACTTGGGCAAATAAAACTCTTAGAAGTATCGATGTTGATCACTCATTTGTCTAAGTATTGTTCATTGAGTGTTGAATGCCGTGAGCGAACCAAATTGGTGCTAGGGTGTTATAGTCCATTTCGTTATAATGTCGGCAAGATTGAATTACGATGAATTTTAATGAACCAACTTAATTGGCAAGACGTAACACCTTCACTTGAGCAGTACGGAGCACTTTTAAAGTCTGCACCTTCGTTACCAAAGAAGTCTTTTACTGATCTTCAACCGAGGATGTCGGCAACGATATCTCGCTTTTCCAAAATGTCGGGATTGACACGCGTGCTACTCATTAACTGCGTCGATAATTCTGTCTATAGAGAGTTCATCAGTAAAGCTCTTCAGAGTCATTCTAACGCTGCGATTGTTTTGTCGGAATCACTTGATGCCAAACGTTTATTTGACCGTTACAGTGTTGATGTAAGTGGTGATATTGCCTTCCAACCTGGCTTGATTTCACAAGCTGACGACGGTTATTTGATTGTACCTGCTAATCTCATTCTGGCTAACCCGGGACTTTGGCCGAATATAAAGTCTGCAATTCAACAAAACCTTATCGAGCCACTGAACCTAAGCCCTACTCGCTTACCTACTTCAGTACCGCCATCTAAAGCTTATGATGTAAAACTGATTGTAACTGGGGAAAGAAGTCAGTTAGCAGAGCTAGAATATATCGACGAGGACTTTTGTTCAGGCTTTGCCATGTATACCGAAGTTGAAGAAGATATTCATTTGTCAGAGCAGAATTTGACAGATTACTTTGGTTTGGTGAACTGGATATGTTCTCAATATCAGCTGCCTCATTTAACGGAATGTGGCTTTAGAAGACTATTGCTAGCTGGTATGAGATTTACTGAAGATCAACATTATTTGCCGTTAGGTGTAATGTGGCATTCTCAACTTCTAACACTTGCCAGCCAGTTCAGTGATGGCCAAACATTAGATTACGAGTCATTAGATAAAGCGATTGACGACAAGTATTACCGCGAATCCTATCTTCCTCAGCGTGCCGTGTACGATATTTTAGATGGACAAGTCATCATTGAGACAACTGGGGAGCAAGTTGGCCAAATCAATGGCCTAACCGTCATCGATATGGCTGGACACCCTGTCAGCTATGGTGAGCCTGCCAGAATATCGTGTGTAATTCACTTTGGTGATGGCGATGTTTCCGATGTTGAGCGCAAAGCTGAGCTTGGAGGCAATCTACATGCGAAAGGCATGATGATTATGCAAGCTTTCTTAAGCTCTGCTCTAAAACTGGATGAACCACTGCCTTACTCTGCCTCGATTGTATTTGAACAGTCTTATAGTGAAGTTGACGGTGACAGCGCATCTCTCGCAGAACTTTGTTGCTTGGTGAGTGCGTTATCTGAATCTCCAATTAATCAACAAGTTGCGGTTACAGGAGCCGTCGATCAGTTTGGTCGAGTGCAAGCAGTCGGTGGCTTGAACGAGAAAATTGAAGGTTTTTATCAGGTTTGTAAACATCAGGGTTTTACGGGAAATCAAGGCGTTGTCATGCCGAAATCAAACCTTAAACACCTTGCATTACATAAAGATGTAATAGAAAGCATTAAAAATGGTGAGTTCCATATTTGGTCCGTCTCTACGGTAGATGAAGCTATTCCGATTGTTATGAATAAACCTTTTAGAGGCGAAGACGAGAGCATTATTGGCAAAATAGCGGAACGTATTGAAAACTTTGAAAGACATGAGCATCCAGAAGGAATTGTGCAGCGCATCAAAAACTGGTTTGTCTAGTACTGATCGGAGTTGTTTAGCGTACACGTGTTCACTAAGATGCAGCTATCAAAAATTGGAGTAATTGATAATGCAAAACAAACGTGATTCTTATAACCGTGACGATCTACTTGCTTCTAGCCAGGGTGAGCTATTTGGACCAGGTTACCCTCAGCTTCCTGCACCAAACATGCTAATGATGGATCGTATTACTAAAATGTCTGAGACAGAGGGCGATTTTGGTAAAGGTTTGATCTTGGCGGAATTGGATATTACTCCAGATTTGTGGTTCTTTGATTGCCACTTCCCTGGTGACCCGGTAATGCCTGGCTGTCTTGGCCTTGACGCGATGTGGCAACTTGTTGGCTTCTTCCTTGGCTGGGTTGGCGGTAAAGGTAAAGGTCGCGCTCTAGGTGTTGGTGAAGTGAAGTTTACAGGCCAAATCTTACCGACGGCGAAAAAAGTAACCTACGAAATCCATATGAAACGCGTCGTAAACCGTAAGCTGGTAATGGGTTTGGCTGACGGTCGTGTATGCGTAGATGGCAAAGAAATCTACGTTGCGAAAGATTTGAAAGTTGGTTTGTTCCAAGACACTTCAAACTTCTAATCACGACTTTAATCGATTTATAAAGGCTCCTATTTAGGGGCCTTTTTGTTTGCCTAGTCTATAAATGTAGAAAAGGCTCCGTAGAGCCCTTTCGAATCCTTCTTTTTGTATGTGGAGAGTTTATTTGTAGAGACCAGATTGTCTTTCATCTCTGGCATCACGCCAACCACCTAACCAATACGACCGAGCATCAACTTGTTGATATGGGCAAGCCTCTTGAGACCTTCCATTCAACCCAGCTTTATAGCCTTGAGATTGAGCTCGTTCTAGGCGATCACGCTTTTGTCTCTTCATAGTTAATTCCTCATACAGGTCCATTTACTAACGTACAGCTGTTATTGTGAAACTTTGATGGAGTTTTTATGACTCCACTTATAAGAATCGATCAAGTTGAGTGATTTCTCAAGGCATAAAAAAAGCAGAGGCTCAAATGTGTGAGCCTCTGCTTGATTTAAAAATTACTGACGATTTTTGACTATTTTCTACGGAACCCAAACAATCCAAGCATGGTCAAAGCTAACCAACCAAGGCCTGCACCTTGACGCTCTGTTGTCGTTGAGTCAACGCTTCGAGACACAATGTCCTTCTCAGTCGCACCTGCAATAGGCACCAATTTTACAGCTACGATTTGTTCATCAGAACTACATGTCGCATTGTTTGCTGTTGTACTGTAACCGCCAGCACATTTCATCGCGGTACCAGAAATCACACCTGCATCGTTGATATCGGTTGCGTCAAGAATACGGAACTGGTTGTTTTGTTCAGAGTAGTCACCGCCATTAGTCAAACTATCTAGGAACCAAGCTTTTCCATTAAATAGTGTTGAAGCACGTTCACTAGTCTCACCACCTACACTATATGGGTAGATAAAACCGCGCTTACGACGTGGCTTACCATCGTCTTCACGTGTCGTTTCCGCATCGAGCTGTCCGACAATTTCATTGTAAGAGTTGATCCCGCCCATCTTACCGCCCGCACCGCTAAAGAAAATACCTGTAGTTGGGTAAAAAGCGTTAATAGAATCCTTACGAACATCATTTACGATAAAGAGACGATTTGGAGCAGAGCCCGTTGGCATTAGATATCCGCCGGAACGTTTTGCTTCACCAATAGCAACAAAATTTGAGTTAACATCGGTTAATCGTGAGTTTGTATGAACCGTATCATCACCTTCACGCTGTCTAGCTCCTACAACAACTTTGTTTTTCCAAGTTGCGTTTTCAACGCTACCTTCTGCCTCTAGTGTTCCGACAAAAACAGTAGCATTCAGATAGTTATCATCACTGTATGTGTTGTAACCCACGCCGTAAACCGTTGTTCCATCTGTGACAAGGTCACGCATGCTTCCTTGAGCCAGTCTTTCTCCATCTTTAGATGTGCCACTTGGCCAAGCCAATTCACTGACGGTTCCACTTTGATCCCAAATAGCTGCTTTCGATGTGTGGTGAGCGCCATTGGTATTACTTGCTGTTCGAGATACACTACCAACGGTAAAAGTGCCATCGGTTTTCCAAGCGTGGCTTTGCACAACGCTTGCGTCGTTATCACCTGTAACAAAATTTGGTTCAACAGGTGCTACGACGGTATTTCTTGTTTCCAGTGTCGACTTGTTTTCACTGTTGACTTTACTTTGATTACCGACAGCGGCACCATCTTCGGTAAGCTGATTGATAACATTGTTATATTCATTTTTATAAGCAGCAGAATCGCCTTCTACAAATGCTAACGCATTAGAAGTAAAGTCTTTACTACGCTCTTTGTTCCATGGGGTCCAGTTTACAGAAGCCCAAGAGTCACAAGTAGAATAGCGAAGCTGGTTATAACAGTAACGTTCAAAATCTTTGAGTTCTTGGATGTAATAAAAGCCCGCGTCCAATCCAAATGGAATTTCCTCACGATAGCTATTTCCATCCACGGCTTGTGTTGCTGAAATAGGTGTTGTGCGAGTTTCCATCGCAAGCTTAAATTGGTCTGGTGTACAGTTTGCTGCCGCATCAAAACAGCCCAAAGCGAAAGGGGAACCTGTTGAAGGATCTGTGCCCGCATCACCTTGCTGAATTGCAACCCCATAAGCCGTTTGGTAGTCACCGTTTGAGCCATGATCCTGAGGTGAAACCTCAACCACTTGATACAATGCCGCCTGTGCGTTCATTGTGGTACCAACCATCATTGCAATGGCGGTCAATTTGAATTTATTACTACAATTCATTGAATTCTTAACTATCCTGTTGCATTGCTTCGAGTTCTTCCCATCTCTCGAATGCGATTTCCAACTCCTGCTCTAGTGCAGCAAGCTGTTCCAATACCGGCTGAGTTTGCTCTACAGGTTTAGCAAAGAACTCTGGATCGTTCACTTGCTCCTGAAGGCCCTCGATATCCGACTCTAATTGTTCTAGTTTAGCTGGTAGAGCTTCTAATTCTCTTTGCAGCTTATACGATAACTTCTTCGAGTTGTTCTTAGGTTGGGTTGTTTTGGGAGTTTCCTCAACCACTTTTTCTTTTTTCGCTGGCTTTTCAACCGCTTGACGAACCGCCAATACCTGTTCACGCTGCTGTCTTGCATCGTGATAACCACCAACAAACTCTTCAATCACTCCGTTTCCTTCGAAGATCCAGCTTGTGGTAACAGTATTATCAACAAACTCTCGGTCGTGGCTAACTAAAAGCAACGTGCCCTGATAGTTGGCAAGCATTTCTTCTAAAAGTTCCAACGTTTCGATATCCAAATCGTTGGTTGGTTCATCAAGAATAAGTAAGTTGTTTGGTTTCAACAAGATACGAGCTAGCAGTAATCGGTTTTTCTCACCACCAGAGAGCGCCTTAACCGGGGTTCTTGCGCGCTTAGGTGCAAATAAGAAGTCTTGAAGATAACTCAGCGCATGACGCTGACGTCCCCCAACCATTACTTCTTGTTTCCCATCCGCTAAGTTATCGATCACTGTCTTTTCTGGATCCAAAATCTCTCGGTACTGATCAAAGTACGCGACTTCTAATTTTGTTCCGCAGTGTAAACGACCAGACTGCGCTTCCAATTGCCCTAATAGCAATTTAAGTACCGTACTCTTACCGCAGCCATTTGGTCCGATAAGTGCAATACGGTCACCGCGCATAATGTTAAAGCTAAAGTTGTCGACGATTGTCTTGCCTTCGTAAGCAAAAGATATGTTTTCTGCTTCAAATACAATTTTCCCTGAACGTGAAGCATCATCGATATTAAGGTTAACTTTGCCTTGGACATCCCGGCGATCGCGACGCTCTTCACGAAGTTTCTTCAATGCGCGTACACGACCTTCATTTCGAGTTCGGCGTGCTTTAATGCCCTGCCGAATCCAAACTTCCTCTTGAGCAAGCTTTTTGTCGAATTCAGCATTCTGCATTTCTTCAACGCGGAGCATCTCTTCTTTTTCTTCTAGGTAGTTGTCGTAATCACCAGGGAAAGAAGCTAATTGCCCGCGATCTAAATCAACAATGCGTGTTGCCATTGATTTGATGAACGCACGGTCGTGAGAAATAAAGATGATCGAGCCTTTGAAGTCTTTTAAGAAGTTCTCTAACCATTCGATAGTTGTTACATCAAGATGGTTTGTTGGCTCATCAAGAAGTAATACATCAGGGTCACAAACCAGCGCGCGAGCTAAAGCGGCTTTACGTTGCCAACCACCGGATAAATCGGTCAGTTTAGTTTCTGGACTTAGTTTTAAAGCACCAAGTACGTTCTTAACACGGTCATCAAAACGCCAAGCATTAGAATGGTCAAGCTGCTCTTGAACCTTGGCTAAACGGTTGATGTTTTTCTCACTCGGATCTTGAGCAACAAGATCGAGAAGATCGTGATAGATCTTCAGTTGTTCGCCGATTTCAGCCAAACCGCCAGATACGTATTCGTAAACCGTACCCTCTTGATTACGCGGTGGATCTTGTTCAAGTCGAGAAACAACGACGTCTTGAGTGATTTGAATCTTGCCGTCGTCCAACAAAATGTCGCCGGCAAGCACTTTCATTAACGTGGACTTGCCTGCTCCGTTGCGACCCACTAAACAAACGCGTTCGTTTTCTTGAAGAGCGAACTCCGCTTTGTCCAGCAATGGGTGGTCACCAAATGCAAGTTGTGCGTTATGAATGGTAAGTAATGCCATTATTATCCAACCAATGTGTGAGTTGTTCTAAGTCAAACGGCCAGTTCAACTCAGAATCTTGATACTTTAATACGGGTATTGTGACGCCGTAACGAGAAAACAGTGCATCATCGAACGCAATATCAATGATATCTGTTTGCTCGGCCAAACCAATTTGGTCTACTAGAGCAAATGCCATCTCACAAAGATGGCATCCCTCCGTGCTATACAATATCAGCACGTATTAATCCTTTTGTTTATACTACGCGTGCGTTACTAGCCAACAGTTATGAATCTGTTTATTACGCGCAAAATCTAATGGTAACGTTTGAGAAGAAATATTCTGAGCCTTCAAACCAAGTTCAGCCAGCGACTCTTCATCCATCTTGAAGTGGCGCTTGTTATTCGAGAATACGATAGTGCCTTCACTTCTTAGTAAACGTTTAAGATTCTTCATCAGTTTAATGTGGTCACGTTGTACATCGAATGATGTTTCCATACGCTTAGAGTTAGAGAACGTAGGTGGATCAATAAAGATCAAGTCGTACTCACCTTTCGCGTTTTCTAGCCATTGCAAGCAGTCTGCTTGTTCATAGCGATGCTGACGTCCTACACAGCCGTTAAGCTGCATATTGTCTTTCGCCCAGTTCAAGTAGGTATTTGACATATCAATAGTCGTTGTGGAACGAGCGCCACCAACCGCTGCGTGAACCGTCGCACTCCCAGTATATGCAAACAAGTTTAAGAAATCTTTACCTTGCGCCATTTCACCTAAGCGACGACGAGTGATCTTATGATCCAAGAACAAGCCAGTGTCTAGATAGTCATGAAGGTTTACGATCAGCTTCACACCGTACTCGTTTACTTCAAGCGTCTCTGATACCTGACCTAATTTTTGGTATTGGCTGCGACCCTTCTGCTTTTCACGAACTTTAAGTACTACTTTGTTCGCCTCTACACCTGTCACCTGAATCGTTGCACGAATGATATCCGTTAGGCGACGTTTTGCTTTTTCTTCTGGAATGTTTTTTGGCGCAGCATACTCTTGAATTACGATTTGATCGCCGTATACGTCTATCGCCACATTGTATTCAGGAAGATCAGCGTCATAGATTCGGTAGCAATCAAGCTTCTCTTTACGAGCCCACTTGCCAATCTTGCCAATGTTTTTCTTTAAACGATTTGAAAAGTCTGGTGCGATTTGAACATTAGTATCAGCACCCTTCACCTCATCAGCACTGCGCTCTGCAATACTGTAGTTCTTTTGGTGACAAGGTAACGCACCATTATTCAATTTAAATTGTTTATCAGCACGCATACGAAGACAGCTCAGCAGCTCGTCTGAACTCGAGAAGATAGAGGCTTTACATCCACCAAACTCAGATTTTAGCTGTCCACCAAATGCGGTGTAGAGTGCAATTAGCCCCGGCTCAGTTCCTAGACGTTCACCGTAAGGTGGGTTTGAAACGATAACACCGTGTTCAAATCCTGCAGGACGAGTTATGGTTGCAGCATCACCTTGTGCGAACTCAATCAATTCTTCAACACCTGCTCTGCGCGCGTTTTCTTGAGCAACTTTTAATACTTTAGGGTCGTTATCGAAGCCAAAAAACTTAGCGTCAACTTTCTTGACACCTCGTCTAGCTTGAACATTAGCCTCTGATTTAATCTCTGCCCAAGTCTCTGGTTCAAAGTCTTCCAACACTTCGAAACCCCATTGCTTTCGCTTAACGCCAGGAGCCATGTTGGCAGCCATCATCGCAGCTTCAATAAGCAAAGTACCAGAACCGCACATTGGATCGAGTAATGGTTGATGCCCATCCCAGCCACAACGCATGATAATCGCAGAAGCAAGCGTTTCACGTAACGGGGCACGACCCGATTCTGGTCGGTAGCCACGTTGATGCAAACCACTGCCTACCATATCTATCCCAAGCAACGCTTTATCTTTATGCAAACGAACGTGAATACGAACATCTGGGCGTTCTTTACTGATGTTGGGACGCGGCAAACCTTTATTTTCAAAGCAATCTACGATGCCATCTTTGACTTTCATCGCACCGTACTGGCTATTTCTGATCTCACGGTTTGTGCCGTTAAAGTCCACAACAAAACGTTTAGAGCTATGAAATTGGTTAACCCAGTTAATAGCAGATGTAGATAAATACAAGTCCATGTCGTTGTTACACGTGAACTCAGATAAAACACGTACAAATCGAGACGCTAAACGGCTCCACAAACAACAGCGATAAACCTGTTCGTTTGTCGCTTTAAATTTTACGCCTGCCTGTACTGGTTTCGCATTTTCAATGCCTAGTTTAGTCAGTTCTTCAACAAGCAAATTTTCCATGCCATTTGAAGTTACCGCGAGATATTGATTCATAGTGTTCTTTCGCTGATAAAAAATGGCTTCAATTATACCTGACTTTACGATCAATGCCTCGTTTTTAAAGGAATTTCCCCACCTGTTAGTTCAAATCATCACCAACAAAATGATCTGAAACTTTCAACATCTTCAATTTGAGTATTTTTTATTCACGAACGAAATTTTGTTCCCTTGGAAGGAAGTGAATACTTATTTACATAAATTTTGGTATATACCAGGCAATGATTATTGATGTAAGTTACTTACATTTTTGCCTTATAGGGGAATAAATGGGGTCATTTTAAGCGCTAGGTTGCCTAGTTAAGGGAGTCATCAGATTGAAATAAGTAAAATAAAAGTGACCAGCTTCATGTTTGCATGCATAGAAAACATACAGTTTCATGGCTGATGGGGATCTAGTATCAAAGGAAAGGACAAAAAAAATCGACCTAACGAGGTCGACTAATGCAAACAAAGGAACGAAATAAAGAAAAAATTAAACAGGTTTACCCCACCATTGCCATAGGGGTTATTGCAAAGAGGTGATTTGCACAAGCCATGCGGTCATGCATTACTTTAATCGGCTGCCCAAACTGAAGCGCCTTATTGCCATCAAGCACAAACGCTTCTTGGTTAACATAAGCACATAAGCTCGACGTCTCGCCTGGTTCTAACACGATGAACATGCCATCAGAATATTGGTTTGTTAGAAAGACCATGTCCCCTTCTTCAGGCTCGTAACCTGAGGACTGTGCGTCAAAGAACCAGCTTTTAGGCTGTACAGGTTTATGAAAGCGCTTTGCCGCAACACAATACAGTGTTAACTCAGCTTGGCGGTATTCACTGATGTCGAGGCATCGAATACGTTCATTAAACGTTTGGAATGCACTGGCGTCATCAACGGTAAATTCATTGTTTGAGAAGGCACAGTTAACCAACAATTTTCGGGATAAATTGGTTTGGAAAATCATTTCCTCCCCCAGATCCAGCATTAAGCAAGCTTTTTGCTCGTCAAAATACCAATTCCATTTGTCGCTGGGTTTAAGCATTATTCCGTTCTCTCTTGACTAGTTAAATCAGTGGTAAAGAGGTAAGACGCTTAATTACCTACTCGTGATTTTTAAATTTTACAAACGAACGGATAAAAAAAAAGAGGAAACAAAGTCCTCTTTTTTATGTAATAGCTACTGATTTTTCAGTGGTTTTTGATGTGTATGTTAAAGATTCTTAACAATATCACGTACTAGGCCTGGGCCGTGGTAAATAAAGCCGGTGTAGACTTGAACAAGTTTAGCGCCTGCCATCAGCTTTTCTTTGGCTGCAACATAGGAATCCACACCACCAACACCGATAATTGGAAGTTTGTCTCCTAGCTCTTCATGAAGCTTACGTACGACTTCCGTAGAGCGTGATTGCACAGGGCGACCACTTAAACCACCTGCCTCATTGGCGTGTTTCATTCCTTCTACGATCGTGCGATCCAGAGTTGTGTTAGTCGCGATCACACCATCTATATTGTTTTTCAATAAAGAATCACAGATTTGGCAGATTTCTTCGTCACTCAAATCAGGCGCAATTTTTAATGCTAGCGGGACGTATTTGTTGTATTTCTCTGAAAGTTCCGCTTGTTTCGCTTTTAATTCAGAAAGTAGTTCATCAAGCGCTTCACCATATTGAAGTGAACGAAGACCCGGAGTGTTTGGTGATGAGATATTAACCGCAATGTAGCCTGCGTACTCATACACTTTCTCCATACAAATCAGGTAGTCCTCTGCCCCTTTCTCAATTGGTGTGTTTTTGTTTTTACCAATATTAATTCCGAGAACACAGTTGAATTTTGCTTGCTTTACATTCTCGACCAAATTATCAACGCCTAGGTTGTTAAAGCCCATGCGATTGATGATACCTTCAGCTTCGACTAAGCGAAATAAGCGTGGTTTATCATTCCCTGGTTGCGGACGAGGTGTTACTGTGCCAACTTCGACAAAGCCAAAGCCCATGGCATCAAATGCTTCAATGCATTCACCGTTTTTATCTAAGCCAGCCGCAAGACCTACTGGGTTACGGAATGTTAGTCCCATACACTCAACTGGACGAGTTGGTAATTGTTGGCGGTAGAAGAGATCAAGTGGTGTGCCGTTAAAGCGTTGGAAGTTCTTGATTGCAAGATCGTGTGCCTTCTCGGCATCGAGTTGGAAAAAGCCAGTTCTGGCTAGACGGTAAAGCATTGTGCCTCCGAAAGAAAAAAGCCCCGTATAAACGGGACAATATTATTTACTGTTTTTCATCGTAATTCAATGAAAATGAATGTATTAAGTAAAAACCTATATCTTTCTAATATTTTCAAATATAAAACAAACAATTAGAGTAAGATTTCAACAATAAAATTTATAACTAACCACCCTAAAGCAATCGATTTCAGCCTATTTTAACTTCCCCGCACCGTTACGCTGTAACTCACTCGGCGCTATAATAGAAACGATGAGCAACAAAAAAGCCTCGCTAAATAACGAGGCTTTTACTTACAATTTGACTAACTCATCTACTCTTTCGACGAACAGTTGAGATTCAAGAGTACTAATTCTCGAAGTGCTACAGAAAACTTAGCAAATTCGTGGACAGAGCCAACTTTGAACTCATTCAAGATGCTTTCCCAACGGTGCAGTGATTGCTCGTTAGTTTCCATCCAATCTTCTAACGCTTTCATCACGTCTAGCTCTTCCGTTGCACAGCCGCAATTTAATACCTGAGCCGTAAGTTGACGTTGTTGCCAGTCCAGATCTTCTCGGAATGCAGCTCTTGCTAGTGCCTGCCAGTTATTATCAACGGCTTGGCTGTTAATTTGCTTCAAGAACCAGTGTAACGATAAACGGTCACCCAAGTTAAAGTAGAGCTTCGATGCTTGCTCAACCGTTTTACCTGTTTCACTCGCCACTGATGAGATATCCAGTGCAGATTGTAAGCTGGATAAACGAGCGACTTGATGTGCAAGTTTCTCTTCTACCCCTTTCTCAATCCATCCTTGAGCAAGTTCATTGTGTTCTTCTACTTCAGACTCAACCAGCATAGTGTCTAAGGTTTCAGTGATAACATTGACATCTTGCTTGTAGATAGCAATCAGCTCACCAACTGTGCATTTACCACTGCGGTTGCGAAGCAACCAACGTGCAATTCGACGTAGTGCTCGACGAACATAAAACATGATTTCGTACTGAGCTTGAGCAGTGGCGATATTATCGAGTTCACGAGTCTGCTTAAGAATTGCTTCTAGATCGAAAATTTCACGAGCCGCACTGTATGCGTTAGCAATATCGACAACACTTGCACCGGTTTCTTCTTGCAAACGAGTGACGAAGTTACAGCCCATTTCATTAACCATCTGGTTAGCCAATGCTGTAGCGATAATTTCAGCTCGCAGTGGGTGATTAACCATTTGATCTTTATAGTTACGTCGTAACGCACTTGGGAAATATTCAACAAGCTGTTTCGCATGGAATTCATCATTCGCGATTTCATCCGTAACAAGTTGCTGTTTAAGTACCATTTTACCGTAGGCAACTAACACTGATAGCTCAGGGCGAGTCAGACCTAGTCCCTGTTTTTCACGCTCGATTAGCGTTTCATCATCAGGGATGTATTCGAGAGCACGATCCAAGTACCCTGCTTTTTCCATGGTATGGATGAATCGAATTTGTTCCTTAACAATGCCAACACCTTGCTGTTCAGTAACGGAGATCGACTCAGATTGACGGTAAGCATCATCTAAGACAATTTCACCCACTTCGTCTTCCATAGACTCTAGAATTTGGTTACGTTGCTTAACCGTAAGATCGCCATTTGAAACCAGTCCATTAAGGAAGATCTTGATGTTGACTTCATTATCCGAACAGTCAACGCCACCCACGTTATCAACGAAGTCTGTGTTCACTCGGCCGCCAGTCAGTGCGTATTCAATACGACCAAGCTGAGTCATACCCAAGTTACCGCCTTCGCCAACCACTTTTGCTCTTAAGTCACGGCCGTCAATGCGTAGCATGTCGTTAGCACGGTCACCAACATCCGTATGAGTTTCTGTCGATGCTTTAACGTAAGTGCCGATACCACCATTCCAAAGCAGATCGACTTTCATTTTCAAGATCATCTTAATCAGATCGTTAGGCGCTAAAGATGCTTTCTTAGTCCCTAACATTTTCTGAATTTCTGGCGTTAGTTGGATCGACTTTGATCGACGAGAGAAGATACCACCACCTTGAGAGATCAAATCTTTATTGTAATCTTCCCAGCTTGATCTTGGTAGCTTAAACAAGCGGTTACGTTCTTCCCAGCTGGTGGCTGAATCTGGATTTGGATCAATAAAGATGTGCATGTGGTTAAAGGCAGCTTGCAATCGAATATGCTTCGATAACAGCATACCGTTACCGAACACGTCACCAGCCATATCACCTACACCGATTGCGGTAAAGTCAGTGGTCTGGCAGTTGATGCCCATTTCACGGAAGTGACGCTTAACTGATTCCCAACCACCTTTTGCAGTGATACCCATCGCTTTGTGGTCGTAACCATTTGAACCACCTGAAGCGAATGCGTCACCTAACCAGAAGTTGTACTCTGCAGAAACAGAGTTCGCTAGGTCTGAGAATGTTGCTGTGCCTTTATCTGCCGCCACTACTAGGTATGGGTCATCTTCGTCATGGCGCACAACGTTTTGTGGTGGCACCACTTCACCTTCAATGATGTTATCCGATACATCAAGTAGCGCACGAATAAATCGTTTGTAACAACGTTGGCCTTCAGCAAAAATCTCATCACGGGTTGTGAGAGATGGCTGGCGTTTACAAACAAAGCCGCCTTTTGCACCCACAGGTACGATAACGGTGTTCTTAACTTGCTGAGCTTTTACGAGACCAAGAATCTCTGTACGGAAATCTTCTTGACGGTCTGACCAACGTAAACCACCACGAGCCACTTTTCCGCCACGAAGGTGAACACCCTCAATATCTGGTGCGTACACAAAGATCTCGAACGCGGGTACAGGCTGCGGAATCTCTGGAATATCGCTCGGTTTCATTTTCAAAGATAACCAAGGCTTAGGTTGCTTGCTTTCGTCTAATTGATAGTAGTTAGTACGAAGTGTCGCCATGATCATGTCGATGTAACGACGAATAATACGATCATCATCCAAGCTCTCTACACGATCCAACTGCTCTGTTAGCTTTTTAATCAGATCGTTTTGGCCTTTTTCACTGCCTTTGTGTTTCGGATCGAATCGCTTGGTGAACAGCTTGACTAGACCTGTTGCTAAGTCTGGGTAGTGGCTTAGCGTGTCTTCGATGTATTGTTGACTGAATGGGAAACCGACTTGGCGCATGTATCGAGCATAAGCACGAAGAATGGAAATCTCACGCCCAGATAGCGACGCACCTAGTACCAATCGGTTAAAACCATCACTTTCAAGGTTGCCCGCCCAAATTGCGGCAAATGCTTGTTGGAAACGATCACGAGCCTCACGAAGATCAACCGTTTTCTCGCTCTTATGCAGCATAGAGAAATCAAGGATCCAGAATGTCTGTCCGTTATTTTTCTCGATCTCATACGGTGATTCACCTATCACTCGTAAGCCAAGGTTTTCAAGCATTGGCATTACGTCAGAAAGATGGATTGGCTCATCGCGATGGTATAGCTTCAAGCGAACAGCTTTTGAATCCGCCCCCTCTTCTTGAGGTCGGTAGAACAACATACCAAGTTTATTATCATCACTTAACGCTTCTAAGCGTTCAATATCTGCAACCGCAGAACCTGGCATCATGTCCTCTTTGTATGAGCGAGGGAACGCACTCATGTATTCTTTTGAAAGAGGAAGGCCTTTGCTTTCACCAAAGTTAGCAATGATGGATTCTTTTAGTCTGTCATCCCAAGAGGTAGAAACTTCCATTAGGTTTTGCTCGATCTTTTTCACGTCTACGTCAATGTTGTTATTGTCTACACGAACAATGTAATGTGTTCTCGCTAGTGGGCTTTCTGAGAAGAACGTTGTAAATTCAACCTCTTGCTCGCAACCAAAGTACTGCTTAAGAATGCGTTGAGTTTGACGACGTAATTCTGTGTTGTAACGATCTTTAGTGACATAAACCATACAGCTAAAGAAACGACCAAATGGGTCCTTACGAACAAATAAACGCAGTAGGTCACGATCTTGCATTTGTACAACACCCATACCCACCTCAAGCAACTCTTCTTCATTTGCTTGGAGTAGTTCATCGCGTGGGTAGTTTTCTAAGATATTGTGCAATGCTTTGTATGAATACGATCCGTGACGGTATCCGCTCGCTTCAAGGATACGGTCTACTTTTTCACGGATCAGAGGGATGCTTTGTACCGCTTGGTTATACACGGCAGAGGTATATAGACCAGTAAAGCGATGCTCACCTATTACTTTACCGTTTTCATCAAACTTCTTAATACCGATGTAATCAGTATAAGCTGGACGGTGAATACGAGATGCTTTGTTACCTTTTGTGATGATCAGAGCGTATGGCTTTTTCGCTTCTAACCGCGCAGAGTCTGAAAGCTCAGATAGCTTGACGCTACGCACACGCTTGTCATCAGCAAATAGACCAAGTCCTTTCTCTTTAGCAGGAACAAGCTCGGTATCACCATTGACTTCTTCTAAGTCATAATCTTTGTAACCCATAAAGGTAAAATTATGATCTTCTAGCCAACGAAGAAATGCGATCGTTTCGTCCATACGATCCGTTTGGATAGAAACACGATCTTTATTTTTCTCAAGTTCATCAGTCACAAGCTTAAGCTTATCGACCATTTGCTTCCAGTCATCAACGACTAAACGAGTGTCAGATAGAATTTTTAACAGCTCTTCTTTAAGCGCTTGCATCTCTTCTTTACTAGTAAGGCGATCTACCTCGATATGGAACAGTGATTGAAGAACACCACCCTCACCGTTTACGTCGGTAACTTGACCTTTTTTATCACGCTGTATCTGTGTTGGGTTGTTTAACATTAGGTGGCAAACAAGATCCAAACGCGCTAAAGCCATTTTGACTGAGTCCACTAAGAATGGACTATCTGGAACAACAATTTCTACGATTGTGTGTGTGGATTGCCAGCCTTGACGACTTACGGTCGGGTTAAATACTCGTACCGAAATCTCTTCTGGTTTTTTTTCATTGATATGGTGCCAAAGGCTGACGACAGCACCATAAAGATCGGATTCGTTTCGCTGAATCAGGTCATCATCAGCAATGTTACTGAATAAGTGTTGAGCAAGTTTAGTTACAAGCGTTTGGTGAGAAAGCTCGAGTTTGTCTTGAATCAGTTGGTAAACTTTTTCAAGCAGAACCGGCACTACATTTTCACGCGCGGTCATATTCACACTCCACATTAGAATTGTTGTTTTGTAGGGGGACTTAGTAGCTAGGTTGTTACCTTAGAAACTAAGCATAGGTAATGCATGTGCCCATTGTAAAAGCATAATTACAAATGTTTAACAACTAATCGTGGTGGTAAGAGGTGAAATGTCCGATTCTGTGACTAAGATTCCTATTTAACTCTCTGCAAATACAATACATCACAGAGTTTCTAACTTAAGAAACTTATTATTTTGGTCAGTTGTTAGTCTAAACTGGCCTTTAATGCCTAATTGACTAAGAAATGGTCTAAATCGTGCGGCGGGTAACTGCAAACGTAAACCATTATGTGTGACGACTTGAACAACACTTGCCGCGCCAGAATAATGGGATAAAAACGTTTGATATGAAATGTTGAGGTTGAAGTAGTAATAGTTCATGAAGTAAAAACTAAGTGACATATACAATAAGGTGGCCTTAATGACCACCCTATTGTGTTGTTTACTATTCGTCTAGTGCTTTAGTCACTTTTTCGAATAAGTCTTTAGCAAGATTATCCATTGCTTTGAGCTTTTCAAGTTCTGCTTTGATCAAAGCTTGGCGACCTTCATCGTATTTACGGAACTTAAGCAAAGGATCAATCATTCTAGATGCGACTTGTGGGTTCGAATCATTAAGTTGGCGAAGGATTTCTCCTGCAAATTGGTAACCTGCACCGGATTTATCATGGAAACGTACAGGGTTAGCACTTAAGAACGAGCCAATCAAACTGCGCGTACGGTTCGGGTTCTTCAAACTAAATGCTTCGTGGTTCATGGTTGCTTTTACTTTTTCAAGTGCATCCTCTGCAGGATTGCTACCTTGAAGTGCAAACCACTTGTCCATAACCAAACCATCGTGCTTCCATTTATCGCTATAGTCTGCCATAAGAGCTTCACGACACTCAAGCTGAGCACTATTTGCCGCACTCATCGCTGCAATCGTATCTGTCATGTTATTTGCAGATGCGTATTGTGCTTTCACTAAATCATTACCTTTTTCCGTATGTGCTAGGTATTGCAGACAACGGTTACGTAATGCACGCTTGCCAATCGCAGCATGATCGATCGTGTACTCTGTTTGCTTCAGTGTATGATAAGTTGCACTTAGCTCATCTTCTAACTCTTGAGAAAGTGACACTGTAATGCTGTTTAGCACTTTGTCTACGGCATCGATGTCAATTTGCTGGTACCAGCCAGTAATCTCATTAATTGAAGGCAAAGAGAAAACTTGAGCAATGAAAGCTGGCTCAAGCGTCTCATCCAATAGCACACCACGGAACGCATCTATCACGCCTTCAGAAAGCGACACGTCTTGTCCGGCTTGAACGTTTTTCACGTTCTGACGAATGTACTTAGCCAATAGCATTTGGCTTGCATCCCAACGAGCGAAGTCATTCGTCGCGTGCTTCATCAAGAAGACTAATTCATCATCACTGTAGTCGTATTCTAGTTTTACTGGTGCCGAGAATTCACGCAACAAAGATGGCACTGGCTGTTCTTCGACATTTTCAAATACGAACGTTTGCTTATCTTGTTTAATATCTAGCACGTTGTGAACAGATTCACCGTTAATCAGCAACGGGATAACTCGACCTTTCGAATCGTACAGCTCGATATCAAACGGAATGTGCAGCGCTTGCTTCTCAGCCTGGTCTTGCGTTGGCTCCGTAAATTGCTCTACCGTTAGTGCGTAAGTTTTTGCATCGGCATTGTATTCGCTATTTACGCGCAGCGTCGGTGTACCAGACTGGCTGTACCATAGACGGAATTGTTTTAAATCGACACCAGTGGCATCTTCCATTGCAGAAACAAAGTCTTCGCATGTCGCAGCAGTACCATCGTGACGTTCAAAGTAAAGTTTCATCCCTTTTTGGAAGCCCTCTTCGCCAAGTAGCGTATGGTACATACGAATAACTTCGCTGCCCTTTTCATACACTGTTAGCGTGTAGAAGTTGTTCATCTCAATGACTTTGTCAGGACGAATCGGGTGAGACATTGGACTTGCATCTTCTGCAAACTGAGGGCCACGGATGATACGTACGTTATCGATGCGATTATCTGCGCGAGAGCCTAAATCAGAAGAGAATTCTTGGTCACGGAATACGGTTAAGCCTTCTTTTAGACTTAGTTGGAACCAGTCACGACAAGTGACACGGTTGCCAGTCCAGTTGTGGAAGTACTCATGACCGATCACAGCTTCGATACCTAAGTAGTCACGATCGGTCGCCGTTTGGTCATTAGCCAGAACATACTTTGAGTTAAAGATGTTTAGGCCTTTGTTTTCCATTGCGCCCATATTGAAGAAATCAACGGCAACGATCATGTAAATATCCAGATCGTATTCAAGGCCAAAGCGTTCTTCATCCCACTTCATCGAGTTGATCAGCGATGTCATCGCATGGCCTGCACGATCTAAGTTACCTTTATCAACAAAGATTTCTAAATCAACACTGCGACCTGACATCGTTGTGTATTTGTCACGCAGTACGTCAAAGTCCCCTGCGACAAGAGCAAACAAGTAAGCTGGCTTTGGATGCGGGTCCTGCCATTGAACCCAATGACGACCGTTCTCTGCATCGCCTTCTGCAATTCGGTTACCATTGCTCAGCAAATATGGATAAGCGGATTTATCTGCGATCACTTTTGTCGTGTATTTTGCCAGAACATCAGGACGATCTAAGTAATAAGTAATACGACGGAAGCCCTCGGCCTCACACTGAGTACAAAATGCGCCGCCTGATTTGTACAAACCTTCGAGTGCTGTATTCGCTTCAGGATCAATTTTGGTGACGATTTCAAGTTCAAACTCGGATGGAAGATCGGTCAGTACAAGCGATGATTCTTTCACTTCGTGATGAGCCCAATCCTCACCGTTTACTTTTACAGCGCGCAGCTCAAGCCCCTCGCCATCGAGTTCTAGCGTTGTTGTATCGCCTTTTTGAGCAACCTTTGATATCGCCGTAACGATGGTGTCATTGTCATAAAGATCAAACGTAAGATCGATATCGGTAATCGCGTGAGATGGCTCTTGATAATCTTTACGATATTTGGCCTGGGGAGCTTGGGACATGAGCATAAATCCTTGTATGTCGAACAACAAAAATACCAGACTGCATGATCAAAAATGCAGTTCTGGTATCACTATATAAGCTATTTGTAGGGGTTGTGGTATCAGAATACAAGTCTTTCCATCAAAAAACGGAGCTTTTAGTGCTCTAGCTCCGTTTTTTTGATTAACATTTAAACAACATTGACAATTTACCGTATGCTCGCGTAATTTGTCGTAGCAAGATAAGCTATCAAGGCGTTACCCGATTAAGTACCGCGTACATATCGCCATTTGAATCTTCGATCGTTAATTCATTTTTGTTGAGCTTATAGGTGGTCCCGTGCTCGCCATTTTCATAGAGCAAGACTAAATATTCATCTTCTGTGTAGAAAACACCTTGCTTGATTGACTCATCCCCTTCTTCGTTGGATACCCGAAACATAAACACGAAGTCAGGTTGAAGTATCAGATCCATATGGTTGATGTTGTTTGCCACAAGGCCATCTCCGGATACATAAGAGCTAGACCATATGCCCGCTAGCGAGTTAGACAACCCTTTAGTAAAAGTCACACCATTAAGATCAAGTGTATTGTGATTATTGCGATAGGCATAAATTTGAGGCTCATCTGTGTTTAAGCCAAGAACGATGGTGTCTTCATTGGCGTTATACAATCCTTCCCAATGATCGACAGAATAATCTTTCTTTTGAATATCAATAGAAAAGCTGTAGTCGGAACCCAGTGACAGTTTTATCGCACGAAAATTTTCAGCCGACTCTTCGGGGTTTGGGTTCATTAAATACCAGTCTCCGATGAGAAACGGCGTGTCAAAGTGACTTAATTCATCTTCTCTGGTGTTTTCTCCGCTAAACACACTAAAGCAGCAAAAGCTAAGTAAAATAAAGAACCATTTCATATCGGCATCCTTATCGTTTTCTTTTAGCTTAGGCAGTAGTCCTCACTTTCGCGAAATTTTAGATGTAGATCACGTAAATTATTGGGAAAAAATAAGCGAATATCTTACTTGATACTCAATACAAACAAAGATGAAAAGACATAAAAAAAGAGTGAGCCTGAAAGACTCACTCTTTTTACTTTGAATTGCCAGTTATTATGACTGATTTTTCTGCTTGAGTAGATCAACCATAATCGCGACAGACTCATCTAAATAAACATCAGGCGCTTCATAATCTTTAGGTATATCATCCAATGTTTTGAATGCTTCCTTACCTAAAGCAGCTTGACGCTCATTGATGCGTTGCAATCGAAGGGCTTCCGCTTTATCCGATTCAGCCTTACGAACTTTCTCGTTCAAAGACAACATATTATCGTCTTTTTCTTTACGATACTTCTCTATGTCTTCATTGATGAAACGGAATTCCATCTCATCAGAAATACGCTTGTTATGAAGAGCGGTGAGTTTTTCAACTAATGCTTCGTTGCTTGGGAAGGTTTGATATTTTGCTTTATCAATCTGATCCCAAGGTAGTGCATTGTCTTCTACACTTTCACCCGTTTCAGAAGCTTCAATTGGTGTTGGGTACGAAATATCGGGTGCAACACCGCGATTTTGCGTACTTCCACCGTCAATACGGTAGAACTTCTGAATCGTGTACTGAACGTAGCCTAGCTCTTTATCGAAAAGATCGTAGATATGATTCAGTGAACGATGCTGTTGAACCGTACCTTTACCGAAAGAATTTTCACCTAAAATAATGGCACGATTATAATCTTGCATCGCTGCGGCGAAAATTTCAGACGCCGAAGCACTGTAGCGGTTAATCAACACCGTCAGTGGACCATCATAGCTCACTTTTCCGTCAGTATCGGCGTTCACCTTAATACGACCATAGCTGTCACGAACTTGAACAACAGGACCTTCTTTAATGAATAACCCTGTTAATGCTGTCGCTTCCGTTAATGCACCACCACCGTTGTTACGTAGATCAACGATTACGCCGTCAACGTTTTTGGTTTTTAACTCAGCAAGCAGTTTATCGGTATCTTTCGACAAACCGACGTAGAAACTTGGCACTTCTAAAATACCAATCTTCTTACCATCTTTTTCGATGATCTCCGACTTCACTGCGCGATCTTCTAGACGAACTTTGTCACGAACAATTGTGACAATGTAACTCTTAGCATCGTTACCTTCTGGCAAGATCTGTAGATTAACCTTTGTGCCTTTTGGGCCTTTGATTAATTGAACTACATCATCCAGACGCCAACCGATCACGTCGACAATCTCTTCACCGTCTTGTCCAACACCGATGATTCGATCCCCTTCGCCAAGCTGCTTGCTCTTCGACGCAGGGCCACCAACAACAAGTGAACGAATTACTGTGTAATCGTCAGTCATTTGCAGAACGGCACCAATGCCTTCCAGAGAAAGGTTCATTTCCGATTGGAATTGCTCAGCATTACGTGGAGAAAGATAGCTAGTATGAGGGTCGACTTGTCGGGCGAAGGCATTCATATATAACTGGAATGCATCTTCGTTATTAGTCTGTGTGATCCGCTTCATCGCGTTGTTATAACGCTTCTCTAAAACCTCTTTAATCTCTGGCCACTCTTTGCCAGTCAGTTTCAGATTTAACGCGTCATATTTCACACGCTTGCGCCACAACTCGTTGAGCTCTGCTTCGTCTTTTGGCCATGCAGCTTCAGAACGGTCTAACTCTATCTCGTCATCAGTATCAAACTTGATCTCTTCGTCGAGTAGCGTTAACGCATAAGCAAAGCGCTCGAAACGCTTTTGCATTGAGAGGTTATAAACATCAAAAGCAATTTGGTTGTTACCAGCTTTTAGCTGATCATCAAGCTCAATTGACCAGTCTTTAAAAGAGTCGATGTCCGCGTGAGTAAAAATATTTCTATTATAATCAAGCAATTCTACATAGCGCTCAAAGATCGCTTTGGAGAAATCATCATTGAGGCTGAAATGCTTATAATGAGAGCGGGTAAATCGAGAGGTGACTCGTTTGCTAGCTGTTTCGTGCTGAACTTCAGGAGCGAGAACCGGCAAGTCATCTTTATGTAGTTTGGCTTCGAGAGCCTGAGCTGATGCTGCTAGCCATAAGCTAGCAGCAATCAGTGTCACTTTTGAACGGCAATTCATGCGTAGGAGTATCTCCTTTATGCGCGCAAGTGCTCCGCTTTCACAACCATTTGTAGGCCGTTAGCAAGTTGAACACGTACATCATCCTTATTGATTTCAACAATGGTCGCTGCCATGTTTCCTTTGCCCATGTTCACGTTAACTGCGTTACCTACTGTGATTTCGTCAGCATTTAGAGCGCGCGTTTCTACAGGCTTAGTTGGTTTTTGTACTTTTGGTTTGTTAGTACGACGAGGCTGTTGAGGCTTTTTAGCCGCTGGTTTCGCTTTCGCCTTACCCTCTTCACGAGCTTTTTGTGCTTGTTCTTTACGACGAGCTTGAACTTTTGCCTTGCTTTCTGCAAGTGTCGCTTTCGCGTGTTCAACGTGCTCTTCTTCTAGCTCACCACAAGGGTTGCCGTCTAGGTCTACACGTACTGCACCTGGTTTTACACCATGTAGGTAACGCCATGATGAAGTGTACTGTCTTAACGCTGCACGAAGCTGTGTTTTGCTTACTTTTTCGTCTTCACTTAGACGTTCCGCAAGATCTTGAAAAATACCAATTTTCAGAGGTTTTGCTTCACCTTCTAAAGTAAAGCACTTAGGGAAACATTCAGCAATATATGCAATAACTTCTTTGCTGTTTTTTAACTTTTCAGTCATGAGGGGTCCTGATTTGAGCGGATTTCCGCGAGCATTAAGAAAAAATATTCTCGTATTATAGTGACATGCCAAGGAAAAACCACACTCGAAGGCTAATTTATGCGTCGTTCGCGTGTGAATTAAGCAGCTTTTCTACTTCAGCCATGAAATGAGTGAGACCTTCTTCGTCTGTTTCATTGAATCGACCAATACTTGGGCTGTCAATATCAAGGACACCAACCACCTTTCCATTAATAGAAAATGGAATCACAATTTCTGAATTGCTCGCTGCATCGCACGCTATATGTCCCTCAAATTCATGAACGTCGTATACTCTTTGTATGGTGTTAGTTTTTGCAGCAGTACCACAGACACCGCGCCCCATAGGAATGCGGACACAAGCTGGTTTTCCTTGGAACGGACCAAGAACGAGCTCTTCACCTTTTGCTAGGTAAAAGCCAGCCCAGTTAAGATCGTCCAATTCCATGAAAAGCAGTGAGCTCAAGTTTGCTAGGTTAGCAATAAAGTCTGGCTCAGACTCAATTAGAGCAACGGCTTGTTTGGCTAGTCTATGGTATTGTTCTATGTTCATATTAACTTCCTACTTACTATAAAAGCTTCCATTCTCACTGTATGGCGCTAAAATGCAGCCCTACTTTATAATAGGACTTATTCTCAATTACAATGCTTCTGAAAAATGACACTATTAGCCGTTCTTGGTTGATAACACAAGTAAAAAAGCACAAGTCCAAGCTGATCATAGCGAACTTGATAGCGGTGCTTGCAACCTTGATTAGTGTTCCAATCCCCCTTCTCATGCCGTTGATGGTTGATGAGGTTTTATTGGACCAACCAGCAAAAGGCTTAGCTGCTATGAATGCCATTCTCCCTGAAGCGTGGCACACTCCGACGGGTTATATATTTTTCACCCTTTTCTTGGTCGTCCTGATGCGAGCTACAAGTCAGGGGTTAAATATCCTTCAAAGCCGACAATTTACACTTGTTTCTAAAACGATCACGTTTGAGATGCGCAGTAAAATGATCGACAAGCTTGGTCGTATCAGCATCCGCCAATACGAAACCAAAGGCAGCGGAGGCATCAACGCCCACCTTATCACTGACATTGAGACCATTGATAAATTTATTGGTTCTACGTTAGCAAAATTCGTTATCAGTTTTTTAACGGTCATTGGTACTGCCATCGTTCTGCTTTGGCTCGACTGGCGACTTGGTCTATTTATTTTGCTAGTTAACCCTATTGTCATTTACTTCTCACGTAAACTAGGAAGTATGGTTAAACATCTGAAACGGAAGGAAAATCATTCTTTTGAAATTTTCCAAAATCGTTTAGTTGAAACATTAGATGGCATTTACCAGCTGCGCGCAGCCAATAAAGAGCGAGAATTTCTCCAGCAACTCAAAGACAGTGCGAACCAAGTTCGTGTGGATGCAGACAAGTATGCGTGGCAATCAGAGGCGGCAGGTCGCGTCTCTTTCCTACTCTTCTTAATCGGTTTTGAGTTATTCAGAGCCGTCGCCATGCTGATGGTTATGTTTAGTGACCTCACTATTGGTCAAATCTTTGCTGTTTTTGGTTACCTATGGTTTATGTTGTCTCCTGTTCAAGAGCTGCTCGGCATTCAGTTTTCTTGGTACAGCGCGAAAGCTGCGTTAAAACGCATCAACGACTTATTAGTATTAGAAGAAGAACAAAGACCGGCACCTAAGGTAAATCCTTTCAAAGAAGGCAGAGAAGTCGATGTTAAAGTAGAAAACGTAGACTTCTCTTATAATAATGAAAACAAAGTCCTAGATAACCTTTCTTTACATATACCGGCAGGAAAGAAAGTGGCGCTAGTTGGTGCGAGCGGAGGCGGTAAGTCGACCTTAATACAACTACTTATTGGGGTTTATCGTCAAAACTCCGGTAGCATTCGCTTTAATGATGAATTAACAGAAGATATTGGTTTTGAAGTAATTCGCGACAAAATTGCCGTGGTATTACAGCAACCTATACTATTTAACGACACCTTGAGGCATAATCTAACACTCGGTGGGAATTTTGACGAAATGTCACTTTGGCGAGCTCTTGAAGTAGCCCAGCTGCAAGATGTTATTTCTCAACTGAACCACGGTTTGGATACTCAAGTCGGCCGTAACGGCATTCGTTTGTCAGGTGGTCAACGACAACGCCTTGCCATCGCAAGAATGGTGCTGAGTAATCCTCAATTTGTTATTTTAGACGAAGCCACGTCTGCGCTTGATACCGCTACTGAAGCGGCATTGCACAAAGCATTGACTGAATTCTTACGTGGTAGAACAACATTAATCGTTGCGCACCGTCTATCAGCCGTAAAACAAGCCGATTTGATCTACGTGCTTGAAGATGGAAAAGTGACGCAAACAGGTACTCATGGTGAGTTAGTTGAGCAAGAAGGCTTATATCAAACCTTATATGGGGGCATACAGTCCCACGCTTAAATCGTTCAAGTTAGAGAGGTCGTTATGACCTCTCTGTCTAAGCACGCCATGCAGCCAAATAATGTGCGCTTGTGCCAAGGTTGCGAATTGCCTGTCGATATCGTCGACTTACCCAATGGAAAAAATGCACACTGTCCTCGTTGTGGCACACAGTTGTATCGAGGCGGTAGCCCTAGCCTCTCAGGTAATCTAGCCGTCGCGATAACCTGTATTCTGCTATTTATTCCATCACACTTTTTTAACTTTATTAGTATCCGACTCTTTGGTGTGATGATTCCGGCAACCCTACCTTCAGGGATGATCACATTGATGGAAGAAGGCTTTGTTCTTCTTTCACTGCTTATTCTATTTTGTAGCTCTCTAGCGCCGCTGACGGTTTGTGTTTCAGTGGTTACGGCACATATCTCGCTGCATCAACGGTGGTTTCGAGGGCTTCGTGTTTCACTGTGGCTAATTCAACATTTGAAACATTGGGTAATGCTGGATGTGTTCTTAGTTAGCATCGCCATTTCCTGCTTCAAACTCCAAGATTATTCCGACATTTTTGTAGGCCCAGGGTTAATTGGTCTGGTTCTTTTGCAGATATTTACCGTTTTGTTAGTTTCAAGAATCAGCGTGCGTCGTTACTGGGAAGCCTGGAAACCAGAAAGCCTTTATTCCTTTGAACACAAAGACGTGCATTGCCATGAGTGCCACCTGTCTCAACCTGAAGGTGACCATTGTCGGCGTTGTCACCACGAGTTATATCATCGCAAGCCCAACTCCATTCAGAAGACGTGGGCTTACCTCATTGCGGCAACGATAGCGATTTTCCCAGCCAACTTGATTCCTATTTCCATCTTGCTGACCAATGGCAAACGTTTGGAAGATACTATTTTCTCAGGCGTAGCTGGGTTGGTAAAAAGCGGTATGTATGGCATCGCAGTGATCATTTTTGTGGCCAGTATTGTTGTGCCAGTTGTAAAAATACTTGGCCTTGCCTACATCATGCTTTGCATTCAATTCAAACGTTCGGTGTTTAAGAGACAACGAATGATGGTTTACTTTGTTGTTAAATGGATCGGTAAATGGTCTGTGATGGACTTGTTTGTTATTTCTATCATGATGACCTTAGTCGATCGTGGTCAGATACTTGATTTCACACCAGGATATGGCGCCGTGGCCTTTGGTGTTGTCGTGGTATTGACCATGCTTGCAGCGGAAAGTATTGATCCAAGGCTAATCTGGGACCAAACAGGCCCAACACAATCAGAAAAAGAGTCAATGAATGAGTGATCAGAACAGTTCTCAAACGTCATACGTACCAGATGTAAAGCGGAGCAAAGGCATATCTCCTCTTTGGCTTTTGCCAATTTTGACCATGGTCTTAGCTGGCTGGCTTGTGGTGAAGTCGATACACGATGCCGGACAACGGGTGCAAATCTATTTTTCTGACGCTGCTGGCTTGGTCGCCGGGCGAACCACTATCCGTTACCAAGGGCTAGAAGTCGGTATGGTGAGAGACATTAACCTCACTGAAGATCTCGGCAGTATTTATGTTGATGCCGATATCTACCCTGAAGCGGCAAAATTGCTGAACGATAAAACTCGCTTTTGGCTGGTAAAACCAACAGCAAGCCTAACAGGAGTTTCTGGGCTCGATGCGCTCGTGTCGGGTAATTACATCTCGATTCAACCTGGAGATGGTCAAGAGTTTGAAACAACGTTCCATGCGTTAGACTCTGCACCAACAGATTTGCGCGTTTCACAAGGTTTGAACATTAAACTCAAAAGCCGCGATTTAGGTGGTGTGTCGATTGGTTCTCAAATTGTTTATAAGAAAATTCCAATCGGTGAAGTCTACAGCTACCAGCTGGATGAAGACGCAAAATCTATCACGATTCAAGCCAACATCCAGGATCAATACCGACATATCATTAACAACCGCAGTCGGTTCTGGAACGTAAGTGGAATCGGTGCCAGCATCGGTTTTGAAGGCGTCGATGTAAGGCTAGAAAGCATGAGTGCTCTACTCGGAGGCGCGATCGCCGTCGATTCTCCGGATGACGGTGAGCCTGTAGAAGAGAATACTGAATTCCGTCTGTATAAAGATTTGAAAACTGCAGGTCGAGGTATCGCTGTTAAAATCGTCCTCCCTGATGACAGTAAAATCAGTGGCGAAGGCGCACCCATTATGTATCGCGGAATCGAGATTGGCCAAGTTACAGACTTAAACCTATCCGAAGGGCGAGAAGTGATATTAGCGTCAGCTGCAATTCAACCTGCTTTCAGTGACATGCTGACGACAGGTACCCGATTCGTCTTAGAAGAAGCAAAAGTGTCCCTCTCTGGTGTTGAAAACATTGCCAATCTCGTGAGAGGAAACTTCTTAACCATCGTGCCAGGTGCCGGTGATCGCTCTCGCCGCTTTACTGCCATTCGTAAAAACGTTTTTAACCAACAGCAAGAAAAGTCCATCGCTATTCGTTTAGTGTCTGACAACTCGTTTGGCCTAGATAGCGGTGCCAACGTGCTTTACAAAGGCATCGTTGTCGGTTCAATTATCAACGTAGGCTTAGTTGAAGAAGGTAAAAAATCACAACATGAAGTATTTATGGACGTATTGATTGATCATGAATACAAACATCTGATCAAATCAAACAACCGTTTTTATGTAACCGGAAGTGCCTCTGCAGAGTTAACGGAGTCGGGCCTCAGCGTTACCGTTCCTCCGGCAAAGCAGTTGTTAACTGGGTCCATTAGCTTTGTAAGCGAAGGCAAGCAAGATATTCAAAAAGAGTATCAACTCTTCCAAAACGAATCATTGGCAGAATTAGCACAGTACAACCAAAGTGGCTCTAGAGCACTCACACTGTTTGCTTCTGAATTGCCGCCGATTTCCAAAGGCAGCCCTCTGCTCTATCGTAACCTTCCTGTTGGTAACGTCTCCGATTTCCAATTGGTTGATGGCGGTGTGTTAATTAAAGCAACCATCGAAAACCGCTTTGCTTACCTCGTAACACCGCAAACCGTCTTTTGGAACCGTTCAGGGATCGAGATAGATGCATCGCTAGCCGGTGTGAGTGTGAAAGCTCACCCTTTAAAATCGTTAATCGAAGGTGGCATCGCTTTTGACTCTGTTCCTGGCGTTGAAAACAAAATTGGAGACAACTGGAAGTTATATACAGATCAAAAAACCGCACGCAAATTTGGACGCGTTATTGCGTTAGAAACAGACGGCTCACAAGAAATTGCCAAAGGAATGCCGATAGAGTATCAAGGCGTCAAAGTTGGTGAAGTCACACTGGTTGTACCAAATTTTCGTCGAAATATGGTTGAAATTACCGCAAGAATCCTACCTGAATACGTAGAAAACATTGCGGTTGAAGGCTCACATTTTTGGCTAACTGAGCCAGAGATTGGCTTAGGGGGCGTGAAAAACCTTGGCGCATTGGTGTCGAAATCCATCAGTGTTGAGCCAGGTAAAGGTAAAGCTAAATTTGATTTTCAGTTGGAAAACGGTTCAGAACGTGTTAAGGGCATAATGTTTACTTTACAAAGTGAACAACGAGGCTCAGTACAAGTCGGAACGCCTATTCTTTACCGCCAGATGGAAGTCGGCCAAGTAACCGACGTGAGCCTAGGAGAGTTTGCAGATCGCGTCGTCACGACCATCAAGATACAGCCTGAATATGCTTACCTCGTTCGTCAAAACAGTGTGTTTTGGAATGTTTCAGGAGTAGATGTCTCCATCGGAATTACTGGTGCGAACATCAAAGCGGGCACATTTGATAGTTTAGTTCGCGGAGGAATTGCGTTTTCAACGCCAGAGCAATCGACTATTCCACCAGCGGCAAAAAGTGGGCAATCTTTCTTTTTGTATCCACAAGCTGAAGAAGGTTGGACTCAATGGCGTACTGCGATTCCTAAGCCGTAGAATAAAGCTCAATTGTATGTGAATTGAAGTTTGAGTACCTTAAAAGAGCAGCAATCGCTGCTCTTTTTTATTGCTCGGCCCTTGTCACTATTCGTTTCTGCTTCGCTTTCGTATATTATTTGCCACAAATTCTGCAAACGAGATCCCACATTGCATCCTAATGTTTACATCCCAGACGCGTTTCTGGAAAAAATCCAAACTATCCTTCCTGCTAACCTCAACATGGAAGACTTTATCGCATCGTGCCAAAAGCCATTGCGCAAGAGTATTCGTGTTAATACGTTGAAGATCAGCGTTGAGGCGTTTCTAGAACGTGCAGACGCAAAAGGCTGGAAGCTTTCCCCTGTGCCTTGGTGTGACACGGGTTTTTGGATTGAAGCGGACGAGTCAGTTGTACCATTAGGCAACACCGCAGAGCACATGTCAGGCTTATTCTACATTCAAGAAGCCAGTTCAATGATGCCAGTATCTGCGCTGTTTATGAATGACGAATCTTACGATGCCGTGTTAGATACAGCAGCTGCACCAGGATCAAAGACCACTCAAATCGCGGCTTTAATGAACAATGAAGGCGTTCTCGTGGCCAATGAATACGCCGCAAGTCGTGTAAAAGTGCTGCATGCCAACGTGGAACGTTGTGGTGTACGTAACTCCGCACTAAGTAACTTCGATGGGCGCGTTTTTGGCGGTTGGCTACCAGAACAATTTGATGCGGTTCTGCTCGACGCGCCCTGCTCCGGCGAAGGCACCGTTCGCAAAGACGAAGATGCAATGAAAAACTGGACGCAAGCTTCCGTGCTCGACATCGCTGACACACAGAAAGATCTTATTGAAAGCGCCTTCCATGCACTAAAGCCCGGTGGTGTGATGGTTTACTCAACGTGCACACTCAGTACCGAAGAAAACCAACAAGTTTGTCATCACTTGAAAGAAACCTTTGGTGATGCCGTTGAGTTTGAAAGCCTTGAGACCTTGTTTGAAAACGCAAATGCTGCTCTAACTGAAGAAGGTTTTTTGCATATCTTTCCACAGGTCTACGACTGCGAAGGGTTCTTTGTTGCAAGAATTCGTAAACTGGCTGCTGTTGAACCACCAAAGGTCAAAAAGCGCATGGGCAAGTTCCCGTTTACCAAAGCATCGAAAAAAGAATCGGTTGAAATTGCCCAACAGCTGCAAAGTGCGTTAGGTATTGAACTTCCGAATGACAGTTCTGTATGGCTTCGCGATAAAGATGTCTGGTTGTTCCCTAATTCTTTAGAGCCAATGATCGGCGAATTACGCTTCTCCCGTATGGGTATCAAGATCGCGGAAGCCCATAAAAATGGCTACCGTTGGCAGCATCAGGTGGCAACGGCATTAGCGACATGCTCTGAGGCAAACGCCATCGAGCTAACCATTGAAGAAGCGCGCGAATGGTACATGGGACGTGATGTTCGCCCACAAACGATTCCTGAGGGAATGAAAACAGGTAAAGGCGAAGTACTTGTTACCTATCAAGGCGCAGTCATTGGCCTTGGAAAGTGGGTAAGCAACAGAATAAAGAATGGTCTTCCTCGCGAATTAGTACGAGATAAGAACTTATTTTAAAGAAGTAACGAATCATAAATAAATGAAAAGCCATCGTATTTGCGATGGCTTTTTAATTCGTAAGTATGAAAGCAACTGGGCTCGCTAGCGATCCGGACACGCTGTACTAAACTAGTTGTATCAAAGTAATGCTTTGATATGGCATTTCTCTCTATGTTCCCAACAAAATTATTGTTGGAAAAAGTTTAGCGCAGGCTCTGCGGAGCCGTTTCCCCTAGGCCCAAAAAAAGGAAAAGTTTGGGCCGTTTTTTTGGCTGCAGATCCGCTATACGTGAGCTTGGGTTACGCCAGACGAATACCGTCTTTCTCGATAACAATCTTGCCCTGCTTGTACAATCCACCAATGGTCTTTTTGTAAGTACCTTTACTTGTACGGAAAGCGTCAAAAATCGCTTCAGGAGAAGACTTATCGTTCAAAGGTAAAAAGCCACCCTTCTTCTCTAACAGATCAAGAATCTTGCTAGAAAGATCGTCCATTTTTGCCACGCCGACTTTTTGTAGCGCGAGATCGATTTTGCCATCTTCACGAATTTGCTTAATAAAGCCTTTCAGTTTCTTACCGATGTAAAGCTTACCAAACACATCTGATGGGAAAATCATGCCCCAATGCTTACCGTTAACAATCGCTTTGTAGCCAAGTTGACTGCGCTCTGCGATGATCAAATCAACTTGTTCGTTAACTTCATAATTCGCCGGAGTTTTGTCTAACCATTTGTTGAACTTAGTCGTACCAACAATGCGGCCTGACGCTTTGTCAGTATATACATAGACAAGAATAGTTTGTCCCGCAGAGAAGCGAGTGCGTTGCTCACTAAAAGGAATAAGTAGATCCTTTTCTTTGATGCCCCAATTTACAAAAGCACCTGTCGCGTTGACGCCCTCAATCTTCATTAAGCCCCATTCACCCACTTGGGCAATAGGTCTTTCAATGGTCGCAGCAAGCTGGCTTTCTGAATCGAAGTACAAAAATACGTCTACATGATCACCAATTTCAGTACCCTCTGGTACATACTTATTAGGCAGTAGAACAGAACCGTAATCATCACCATCCAGAAATACGCCAAAATCAGCCTTTTTAATGACTTCTAAGCTGTTAATTTGACCAATTTTAATCATTGATTTTGTCTCTTTTTAAATTTACGTGGAATTATACCTAAACTAACAAGAAAATCAGAGAGAAAAGCATAGTGCTCTGTTATGCTGTTGTCGTTCAGCTATATGCCCCAGTCACTCTTTTAGCACTTTTATGCTTACCTGCTCAACAGTACGCATAAGTTAAGAATGCTTTAACAAAGTCAGGAGCTTTCTTTGGTCACCGTCGATAAACAAGACTCAATAACATTAAAAATCAGTCATGCACTCGCAAAGAGCAAAAGTGTCGACCTAGATATTTACTTTTTTATACCTGGTGAGCTTGGTTTAAACGCCGATATCATCAGTGAATCCGAATTTTATTACACTTCAATCACACAGCAACGCTCTTATTACAGTACTGAAATCCTTCTACCGCTAGTACACAGTCGACTTGCCAAACGTGGACGCCTGTCGAATCAACAATACCGAGTAAGTTTGAGTTTGTTCGCGTACCAATACGTTATCGCGCTAGACAAAGCGGTGGCAAGTTTAAACAAACATCAGAACAACTCCGTAACGGAAGATGAAGTAGACGAAGTTATCGAGCTCACGCTTGAGATCTTAAAGCGCTTGCGACGTTCTATTCCTTATGAAGAGAACTTAAAACGGTACTACGTTAACATCGATAACTACCTGTCTTGGTATACCGAGCAGAAGTTTTTATCTCTAGTGGCTCATCTCCCGCGTGAAGGCGATTATGGCACGATTAAGAAACGCTTGATCACGCTCTGTGAAAAAGAGCAAGCCCATCGAAAACTCAACAAGTACAACTCTCCAAGAGTCGTTGAAGACGTTACTCGCCTATCTAACAAAATGCGCTTGCTAAGACGCTTGATTGAACACCCTATCGTGCTTCGTGAAGAAACCGTATCAATGGGGAACAACATCAAGCGTGCTATCAAAGGTATTGCGACTGGCTTGGTGATGGTTGTCGTGACCTCAACCGTGATTCTCGCTCGCGATTACCTTGGGGAAATTTCCGCGTCCTTCATTATCGCGATGTCATTTATTTATGCTCTACGAGAAATCTTTAAAGATGATTTGCGCGATGCGATGTGGCGATGGATCCGTAAAGGCAAGCCAAAGTGGCGTAAGAAGTATGTTGATCCAACAACGAAAAAAGTGGTAGGCAGAAAATTAGAGTGGCTCGATTATCGTACGTTAAGTAGCTTGCCAGATAAGATTCAAAGAATACGTAAGAAGCGCGTCGTGCAGCGCGAAGAGCAGATACTTCATTATCACGAGAAAACCGAAATGGCGACCTCTCTATTCTTGAGTGGTTATGAGCAAACAAGAGAAACACTGAACATCAGTTTGCGCCCTATCATCCGCTTGATGGATAAAAGCTCAAACCGAGTTTACCGTTTAAATGAAGGGCAAGTGACCAAAGAGTCGGTAGAGAAACGTCATTTGCTCAATGTGATTGTCAAAGAGGACAACCACACCGATGAGCCTGTTTATTACCGTTGGAAAGTGGTCTTAAACCGCTCCAAAATAGTCTCGATTGAGCAGATTGAACTCAATTAAAGCGATATTCTTTAAAAACAGCAAACCACTACGCAGCCTCTTTTCTTTGTTGGGCTGCTTTTTTTATCGAAAGAGTCAACGAGAATTCAGCCATAGGTTCGTCACCATGTAAGCTAGGACACAACGCGACGATTTTTACATCGCGATTCACTCGTTCACCCGTTGCCAACGTATGATCGAGCATCTCATCAATGACATGACCATCGTTACACACAAAGTGTACATCCGCTTCCGGACGTTTTAAAAACTCGGCTTTGACGCCTTTAAATGCTAAAGAGATCGCTTCTCCTTTTTCTTGCGCCTTGCTCATAGCAAGAAAACCACCAGCTACATCCGCCCCAACCGCTAAAGCGCCGAAATACATGCTATTCAAATGGTTCTTTGTTCTTCTTCGCAAAGGGATTCGAACCTCAACGTGCTCGCTATCTATCGCAATGATCTTAGGATGACAAAGCCAAATCAGAGGCACTTTAGAAAAGCCAAATAGATTTAGGTACAAATTTGCACGACGTACAGCTGATAACATTTTGGTCTCCTTACCAATCTAGTCAGACCAGTTAATCAACGAAAGAAATAGATGTCAAAGAAATGTTAACAAAAGCTCGATCTCACGAGTTATTTAGCCACTAATTTAGTGACATTGTCACACAGATAAACATGAGGTTTGCCGCAGTTATCTTGATTGCCTAACGGTGAGATAGATGAAATGGTTATAAATTCAAATGTATATATATTGATTTAATGATCAAGTTTTGTCATTTATACATAAGTCATTTAAATGAATACCTACACCTTTGTATACAATTCGGTATTTCCTGGCGAAGATTCCCGTGAAACGGTTTATTCCTGCCTGTAATTCCGTTATCTTTACCCCTTCGCAATAGAGAATAAAGCTATAACATGCCTATAAAAACAGATGAATTGAGAACCCAACCTTTGGGTCCAATGCCTACCCCAGCAGAGCTAGGTAGTGTACATCCTATTACGGATGACGTTGCAGACCGTATCGCTCAATCTCGTCGTCAGATTGAAAACATTTTATCGGGTGAAGACGATCGCCTTCTTGCGATTGTAGGTCCGTGTTCTGTTCACGACACTGAAGCTGCCATTGATTACGCCACTCGCCTGAGTGAAATCCAAGACAAGTACAAAGACGAACTGTTTATCGTGATGCGTACTTACTTTGAAAAGCCTCGTACAGTAGTTGGTTGGAAAGGTTTAATTACCGACCCTAACCTAGATGGCTCTTACGCGCTTGAAGCTGGTCTCCATAAAGCACGTAAACTACTACTGGATATCAACAAGCTTGGTCTTGCGACTGCTACTGAGTTTCTTGATATGATTACTGGTCAATACATAGCGGATTTGATCACGTGGGGCGCGATCGGTGCTCGTACAACAGAATCGCAAATTCACCGTGAAATGGCATCGGCGCTGTCTTGCCCAGTTGGTTTCAAAAATGGCACAAATGGCAACGTAAAAATTGCAATTGATGCAATTCGCGCATCGAAAGCCTCGCATTACTTCTACTCTCCAGATAAGAATGGCCGCATGACGGTTTATCGTACAAGTGGTAACCCATATGGTCATATTATTTTACGCGGCGGAGAGAAAGGCCCTAACTTTGATGAAGCGTCAGTAAAACAAGCGTGTGATGCTCTAGCCGAGTTTGGCTTGCCACAACGTTTGGTTGTGGATTTCAGCCACGCAAACTGTCAGAAGCAGCACAGAAAACAAATCGACGTTGCTCAAGACATTTGTAACCAAATTAAGTCAGGCAGTACTCGTATTGCGGGTATCATGGCTGAAAGCTTTATTCTTGAAGGCAATCAACCAATGACTGACATCAACAACCTAACGTATGGTCAATCTATTACAGACCCATGCTTAGGCTGGGAAGATACTGCTACAATGCTAGATATGCTGGCAAACGCCGTTAAATCCCGAAAGTCCCTATAACAAAATAATCAAGGAATCTTCATGCCATCGTTTGATATTGTTTCTGAAATCGATACGGTTGAACTACGTAACGCCGTTGATAATGCTAACCGTGAATTGTCTACTCGTTTCGATTTCCGCAACGTTAATGCGAGCTTTGAGCTAGTAGAAGAAAACGTAAAAATGTCTGCGGAAGGTGACTTCCAACTTAAGCAAATGCGCGATATTTTACGTAGCCACTTGGCAAAGCGTAATATTGATGCAAACGCAATGGATGCACAGGACCCAGATGTAACTGGTAAGAATTGGCACCAAACTCTGCTTTTCCGCCAAGGTATCGATACACCAACAGCCAAAAAAGTAGTGAAACTTATCAAAGACGCAAAGTTAAAAGTGCAAGCCTCTATTCAAGGCGACAAGGTACGTGTTACTGGTAAGAAACGTGATGACCTGCAAGCGACAATGGCAGCGATTCGTGAAGCAGAGATGGGCATACCATTCCAGTTTAACAACTTCCGTGATTAACTCAGTCTGAGAAGTAATTTAGTTTAAAAACGCCAGCGCATAGTTCGCTGGCGTTTTTGTTGGCCTTTTAATCAAGAAGCCAAGTGCCCACTTTTTAACGTGGTTATATCACCAAGTCCTGCCCTTGCAGCAATAAGAACTCGCTCGTCCCTTTAGGGATAAACACGCAAACTCGAAGCTTTTCAGATTTAGCCTTGGTCAACATATCAGAGAGTTCAGCTGCGCTGGAGAAAGCTTCTCGCTCTGCATCTCTTCGTATTAGCTCTAACACGTTCGCTTCGCATCGAGTTGAGTAAAGTGCTAGCTCGGCTTGTTGCATGTAGCGCACGGCCTTAATTGGCAACATCTCAACGTCTTTCCCTACCTGTATCCAAGTACAACTTCCCTTTTCATCCAAAGGTGTTGCCATGGTCGCTTGGTAAATCGTTTCTAACTCTCTATTATCTCGCGCGTTTTCAACCTCAGGATTCGAGAAGAATTGCTCCCAAAACTTACGACGTAAATCGACGCTAGGTAGTGCTTCTTTAATCGAATTACGCTTTGAGTTAGCAAAGTCCGCCATCAACCCCATGTTTTGTGGCAGTATCGATTCAAGCTTTTCACGGATGTTTCGAATTAAAACTGGTGAGGCGCCGCCACTAGAAATAGCAATTTGTATGCGGCCACGATTGATCATAGAGGGCGTAATGAAGTCACAATAAGGCTTATCATCCACAACGTTCACTAGGATGCCTAATTCTTTCGCATCTTTATACACTTGGTGATTTAGCTCAGGATTATCTGTCGTGGCCCACACTTGAACAAAGTTTTTAGTGACAATGTCACTTGAATAGAAACGTTGCACCCAGCGCACTTGATGCTCTGCAGCAAGCTTAGACAGAAAATCGACCAACGTTGGAGAAACGATAGTGACATCCGCCCCTGCCTTTAGCAACGCTTCCACCTTTCTGCTTGCCACTTCACCGCCGCCCACGACAAGAACGGGTTTATTGATTAAATCTAAGAACAGAGGAAAATATCGCATTTCAATCCATGATTACTCTAATTAGCTGTTGCGGACCATGCTACCAAAAATGGGGCAAGCTCATCACCCTGTTTCGGTATCACAAATAATTTTTGTTCGAATTTTTACTGAACTTCACCAAGCTCAGCTAATGACAGTTTTAATAACAACTTTTTATTCTCTTGTATTGTTCACTCTTCTATTGATTGTTCTGATGCACCAAATTGTCCATGATTTGCACTATTTACAAACAATTAACATTTCGTCATTCTAAATCTCAAGGCGCTTTGTAAGTTCTCTCAAAACTTCATTTAAATTATATATTTGAGAATTAACAGATCCTTTCCTACGCTTATAACTGGTTGATCTATCGAATACCGTTTCTTCGAAAATCAATCACGTAGGACGATAACTCTAACGAATTGGACACGTTGTTTCAGGTCACTCCTGATTAAACATGGATCATACAGGAAGGATACAAATGGCAAATAAACTCACAGTTCTTGCTTCCGTCGTAGCGGCTTCTACTGCGATGATGGCAACATCAGCTCAAGCAGCAGACACTACTCTGGACAAAGTCACAAAACAAGGTTTTCTTACTTGTGGCGTAAGTACCGGTCTACCTGGTTTCTCTAACCCTAACTCAAAAGGTGAATGGGAAGGTATCGACGTAGAATATTGCCAAGCACTGGCTGCAGCCGTTCTTGGGGATAAAACGAAAGTTAAATATGTACCCCTAACCGCGAAAGAACGTTTCACTGCGCTTCAATCAGGTGAGATTGATGTGCTTTCTCGTAACACCACCTGGACACTGCATCGTGATACTGCACTTGGCCTCAACTTCGTAGGGGTAAACTACTACGATGGCCAAGGCTTCATGGTGAAGAAAGATCTTGGCATTTCAAGCGCAAAAGAGCTTGATGGTGCATCAGTTTGCGTACAGTCCGGTACAACAACTGAGCTGAACCTTGCTGACTACTTCCGTAACAGCGGTATGTCATACAAGCCGGTCGTATTCGATACGGCAGCCCAAACGTCAAAAGGTTTCGATGCAGGACGTTGTGATGTGTTAACGACTGACCAATCTGGTCTTTATGCATTGCGTCTGAACCTGAAAGATCCCTCTTCTGCAGCCGTTCTTCCGGAAATCATTTCCAAAGAACCACTAGGTCCCGTCGTTCGTCAAGGTGATGACCAATGGTTCAACATTGCGAAGTGGACATTATCAGCAATGATTAACGCCGAAGAGTATGGTATTAGTTCGAAAAATGCGGATGAAATGCTGAAATCGAAAGATCCAAACATCAAACGTATTCTTGGTGTTGACGGTCCGAAAGGCAAAGGTTTGGGTATTCGTGATGATTGGGGCTACCAAGTTATCAAGCAAGTCGGTAACTATGGTGAAAGCTTCGAACGCACAGTCGGTACTGGTTCGCCGTTAGAAATTTCTCGTGGCGTTAATGCGCTATGGAATGCAGGCGGCTTTATGTACGCGCCACCAATCCGATAGAACGAGTTAATCAGGGCGGTTCATGCCGCCCTTTTTCTTGATTTTATCCATCTGTATGAGTAAGGACCGCTCATTGAATGGCAAGAAGTTTTCGCTTAGACAGGCTATTTCAACTCGAATATCGCCGTTTAGCTCTGGTGAAAACATGCTTCGACCAGCAAGGACGTGACTATTTATACAGGCAGATATCTATAACTAAGGTTTGAGGTTATCGCTGTATGAAACCGACAAAAGATGCATCGCCAAGTACGATGTCCAAACCGAGCGGAAGCAAGAGCTTGATTTATAATCCCGCCTTTCGTTCTGCTATTTTCCAGATCATTGCCATAGCTGCACTGGTATTTTTCTTTTACACGATTATTAACAACGCACTGAACAACTTAGATGCTCGTGGGATCGCTACGGGTTTCGGTTTTTTAAATCAAGAAGCCGGGTTTGGTATCGGGCTGACGCTAATTGAATACGATGAAACGTACTCTTACGGCAGAACGTTTATTATTGGCCTTCTAAATACAGCGCTGGTCTCCGTATTAGGTATTATTCTGGCTACCGTGATTGGTTTTACCATGGGGGTCGCTCGCCTTTCTTCTAACTGGTTAGTGAGTCGCTTGGCTGCTGTTTATATCGAAACGTTCCGAAATATCCCACTTCTTCTACAAATATTTTTCTGGTATTTCGCTGTTCTTCAAGCATTACCCTCACCTCGTCAAAGCTTGAGCCTTGGCGAAGCCATCTTCTTGAATGTTCGTGGTTTATATTTTCCAGCACCAGAAATGGAGCCAGGCAGTGGCTTTGTTATTGCTGCATTAATCTTCGGGGTGATCGCCAGCTTGCTGATCAATGTATGGGCGAATAACAAGCAACGCCTAACTGGGCAACAAACGCCAATGGGAAGAATAGCTTTAGGCTTAGTCGTTGGCCTTCCGCTGATTGTCTACTTCCTTGCTGGTATGCCAATTTCACTAAATTATCCTGAACTGAAAGGGTTTAACTTCCAAGGTGGTATTAGCATTATTCCTGAACTTGCTGCACTACTTTTGGCACTGAGCGTTTATACCGCCTCCTTCATTGCCGAAATTGTACGTTCTGGTATTAATGCGGTTAGCCATGGTCAAACGGAAGCGGCGATGTCGCTGGGCTTACCACGCGCGAAAACTTTAAAGCTTGTTGTCATTCCGCAAGCGTTACGAATTATTATTCCACCTTTAACCAGTCAATATCTCAACCTCACCAAAAACTCATCGTTAGCGATGGCGATTGGTTACCCAGATCTTGTCTCTGTCTTTGCTGGTACTACCCTGAACCAAACGGGGCAAGCGATTGAGATCATTGCGATGACGATGGGCGTGTACTTAACCTTAAGTTTGATTACGTCTGCATTAATGAACTTGTATAACCGTAAAGTCGCACTGGTGGAGAGATAATATGAGTACTCATCAATTTCAACCGGATCTCCCACCACCAGCCAATACCGTCGGCTTTGTTGGTTGGATGCGGAAAAACCTATTTAATGGACCTGTCAATTCCATTGTTACCGTAATTCTTGCTTATCTTGTCTTTAGTGCAATTTGGCATATCGTTGATTGGGCGTTTATCAACGCGGACTGGATTGGTTCGACGCGTGACGATTGCAGCCGAGAAGGTGCTTGCTGGGTATTTATCAGCGTGCGCTGGGAGCAGTTCATGTACGGTTTCTATCCTGAGTCTGAACTGTGGCGCCCTCGCCTTTTCTATATCACATTGGCTATATTTACTGTGTTGCTAGCGTATGAAAAGACACCGAAACGGATTTGGATTTGGCTTTTCTTCGTAAACATCTACCCATTCATTATCGCTGGGCTGTTATATGGTGGGATATTTGGGCTAGAAGTGGTCGATACACACAAATGGGGCGGATTACTCGTTACGCTCATTATTGCGTTAGTTGGTATCGTAGTTTCACTGCCAATTGGTGTGGTGCTTGCGCTTGGTAGACGTTCAGAGATGCCCATCATTCGCAGTATTTGTACCGTCTATATTGAAGTTTGGCGTGGTGTGCCACTGATTACCGTTCTGTTCATGGCTTCCGTTATGCTGCCTTTGTTTATGTCCGAAGGGTCCGAGACAGACAAACTTATTCGCGCTCTTATTGGTGTAGTGATGTTTGCCTCGGCTTATATGGCAGAAGTGGTACGGGGTGGCTTACAAGCGATTCCAAAAGGCCAATATGAGGCTGCCGACGCACTTGGGTTAAGTTACTGGAAAAAAACAGGGCTTATTATCTTGCCACAAGCGCTGAAGATTACGATCCCTTCTATCGTGAACACGTTTATCGGATTGTTTAAAGACACCAGTTTGGTTCTTATCATTGGTATGTTTGACGTACTAGGTATAGGACAAGCAGCAAACACCGACCCTGACTGGCTAGGCTTTGCTACTGAAAGTTATGTATTTGTCGCGTTAGTGTTTTGGGTATTTTGTTTTGGCATGTCGCGTTATTCGATATGGCTTGAAAACAAACTTCATACCGGTCACAAACGATAACTCATCAAGCTCAAGGACGTATTATGACGCAACAACAAGACTATATGATCCAATTGAAGGACATGAATAAATGGTATGGTGAGTTTCACGTACTAAAGAATATTAACCTCGATGTTAAGCGCGGGGAAAAGATCGTAATCTGTGGCCCATCAGGTTCAGGAAAATCAACGATGATTCGCTGTATTAACCGCCTCGAAGAGCACCAAGCTGGTAGCATCTATGTTTCCGGTACGGAGTTAACTGAAGATTTAAAAAATATTGAAGCTGTGCGCCGTGAAGTGGGCATGTGCTTTCAGCACTTTAATCTCTTCCCTCATTTAACCGTACTGGAAAACTGTACGCTCGCGCCTATTTGGGTGAAGAAGATGCCTAAAGATGAAGCAGAAGCGGTCGCGATGAAATATCTGGAACGCGTTAAAATTCCGGACCAAGCAGAGAAATATCCTGGCCAGTTGTCTGGTGGTCAGCAACAACGCGTGGCGATTGCTCGCTCTTTGTGTATGAACCCTAAAGTCATGCTTTTTGATGAACCAACATCAGCACTTGATCCGGAGATGGTTCGCGAAGTGTTGGATGTAATGGTCGAACTCGCCGAGGAAGGCATGACCATGCTCTGTGTGACACATGAAATGGGCTTTGCGAAAGAGGTTGCCGATCGCGTGATATTTATGGACGCAGGAGAGATCATCGAAGAGAACAACCCTGTTGATTTCTTTGAAAACCCTCAATCAGATCGAACTCAAAATTTCCTAGCGCAAATCTTACATCACTAAGATCTTTTGCAATTGGCATAATAAAAGCACTGATTTCAATGAAGTCAGTGCTTTTTGTTAGTAAATGCAAAATTCTGTGTGACAATCACTATGACTTTGCTCTGCAGTAATATTGTGTTACAAGTTGTCAAATACATAACATCTTATTTCTATTATTATTTTATCTAAGTTACGCATGGTTAGGGCTTGATTTTTTGAACTTTCAGCCCCATAAATGTACCAATAGTAAACTCCCTTACTGAGGATAATTATGAACAGTCCAATGTTTACTCGTTCAACAAGTGTTCCTAACACACTTGAAACTAACAAAGTACTGAAAAACACTTACTTCCTACTGTCGATGACACTGATGACCAGTGCGATCGCAGCAGTAGCAACAATGGCAATGCAAATTTCACCAATCATGGCGATCGTGATGCAAATTGCAGCGATTGGTATTTTGTTCTTTGTCATGCCAAAAGCAATCAACTCATCATCTGGTATCGTTTGGACATTTGTTTTCACAACTCTAATGGGTGGTGCTTTAGGTCCAATGCTTAACTACTACGCATCGATTCCAAACGGTCCAACGATCATTGCTCAAGCTCTAGGGTTGACTGGCATGGTGTTTCTAGGCCTATCGGCTTACACCATTTCGAGCAAGAAAGATTTCTCTTTCATGCGTAACTTCCTGATGGCAGGTTTGATCATTGTTATCGTGGCGATGTTGATTAACATTTTCGTTGGTTCAACAATGGCCCAACTAGTAATAAGCAGCGTCTCTGCACTAGTGTTCTCTGGTTTCATCTTGTTTGATACAAGCCGTATCGTTCGCGGCGAAGAAACTAACTACATTAGTGCGACAATTTCGATGTACCTAAACATCCTTAACTTGTTCACTAGCCTACTAAGCATTCTAGGTATTATGAACGACGATTAATCGTTCGCTCTAAGGTGAATACTAAAAGCCCGAAGGTAATTCCTTCGGGCTTTTTCTTTGTCAGTGGTTACGTACATTACGCCTGTTCGACTGCTAACTCGATAACTTCATCAGCCTCAGGGTTTTCTCTAAAACGTCTCACTTTAATCGTATCTTCACCCAACATTATTTGCTTGGCGATTCGATGCATACCATCAAAAACGCGGTAATCATTGGTTAAAATTACGGGATACGACAAATCGGCATTGTTGATGCGTTGGCAATGCTTCGCGATCTCACGACAGGTTGGCTGTGGTCCATCATCACTAAACCAGGTCACTTCATTAGGGCCTTTGATATCATCAATAGCAATTTCTTCTACAGGTAGGGACTCCGCGAGCTCCCAAATACGCTCAATAGACCAAATGGATTTTACGTTGTCATTTATTTCAATGTAACGTTGTTTCGACATGACTAACTCCTTGTCATCATTATTGTTTACAACCAGAATGTAGGTTGCTTATCAACCAAGAGAATATCGGTCTATAAGAGCAAACACAACGTCGTAAGCTATTCATTCACCGATAAAATTCCATATTCAGACAAGTAGCCAAGAAAAAACCAAAACAAAAATGAATAAGCCTGGATATCCATGCAATTTTATTGGTACTCAACCCGAAAAATTTCTAACAAACTGAATAGTTTCCTATTTATTTGAATAAAAGAACATTTATATCAAAGCACCTGGCTCAGTCAAAAAGCACTCACCATTTTGTACGCTTTTGCTTCGCTCGGCACTACTTCGAGATTCTTTTGTTGAGAACATCCTCACCTGTCGCTAATCTATAAACATCCATGTTCACTTAACGGATAAAACGTTATGTTCGTTTACAACGGCAAAGAAATTGAAACTGATGCTCAAGGCTACTTACTGGATCATACTCAATGGGAAGAAGGTATGATTGAGCTTTTAGCAAAAGAAGAAGACATCGAGCTTACGGATGCTCATTTGGAAGTTGTGCACTTTGTGCGAGATTTTTATGAAGAGTTTAATACTTCCCCTGCTGTGCGTATGCTTGTCAAAGCAATGGAAAAAGCGCACGGCCCAGAAAAAGGTAACAGTAAGTATCTATTCAAGCTGTTTAAAAAGGGGCCAGCCAAACAAGCGACTAAATTAGCCGGCCTACCAAAGCCAGCTAAATGCTTGTAGAATTTACAAAATCTTAAAACCGCGCAACGGCTTATATGACGCAGACTCCTGTATCACACTCTCTACTGTTGCCGTTCGCGGGCCTTCTTTCAACCACTCGGAAAACGCAGCTATTTGTGCATCTGTTCCACACGCCATCACTTCAACATCACCATCGTTTAGGTTCTTCGCGTAACCCGTCAAACCCAGTTTCAATCCTTGATGGGAAGTATGGTAACGAAAGCCGACGCCTTGAACGTGACCTTTTACTATAAATCTCTCACACTTTACGTTCATCTTTGTACCGCTTCTTTTTACTGAGTGATATATTCTTTTCGTCTATTCACCCCACTAAGGATAGTGGGTTTTTGCACGGTTATTATAATTATGAAAGAAATTCCATTCCGCTGGATTGATAAGTATCTCATTCACTTAAAGATTCAAGAAAAGTTCTATTTGCTCTTCGTTCTCCCTCTTCTTGCTTTAGTCATTCTCACTCTCGTCCTTAATAGCGCGGCTAATACGTTGACCTCAAGTATGTACCAAGAAGAGCTCATGCTTATGAAAGGTCTGATAGAGGCAGGCAACCTTTCTCAATCTCAAGTAGCAAGCCTCATAGCTGGTTCAGAAACCGTTTCTATTGGCTCAGGGCCGCAATCCGTGTCAGTTTTAAATGGTGCGTACAGCTTGGTTGCAAACCATGAACTTTCATTATGGTCTGCCCTATCAACGACTCAAGTGAGCATCATCTGTGTGAGCTTGTTTATTCTCGCGCTTGGCGTTTACTACATCATGACGTTTATCGGCGGCGCAATGTTCACGATGAATAAAGCATTAAACACCCTAGCGGATGGTGACCTAACCGCGAGAATGAACTTCTTCCCAGTTCGCGACGAGTTTAGTGAAATTGCTATTACGATAGACAAAGTTGCAGAGCGAGAGCAACAAATGGTGCTGTCGATTCAAGAGTCTGTGGCGTTAATGCAACAAATTAGCTCAGACCTGAATCAATCAATTCATCACAGTTCAGATATTTCTGCGACGCAACAAGAGCACCTCAACTCTCTTGCGAGTGCAACGGAACAGATGGCATCAACGATTCGAGAAGTCGCGACATTAGCCCACGATTCAAGCGCGCAAACCGATGATGCACGCAGCGTGGCTCAGTCTGGACAAGTAAAAGTAGAGAATACGCTTCACTCGATTTCGAACCTCTCTAATGAGATTCAATCTGCGTCTCAAGCAGTAGCGGAGTTAGATGCCAATGCCGCACAAATTGATGAAGTCGTGACAACCATTAATGGGATTTCCGAGCAAACTAACCTACTTGCATTGAACGCAGCCATTGAAGCAGCACGTGCTGGTGAGCAAGGTCGTGGATTTGCGGTCGTTGCGGATGAGGTTCGCGCTCTTGCGGGACGTACTCAACAAGCAACTGTTGAAATCCAAACGATGATCGAATCATTACAGCGTAACAGTCAATCACTTACTAAACTGATGGAAGTGACTGTCAACAATGCAAATGAGGGACAAAACCTCATGACGGAAGTGAATCACGAAATCGGCTCTTTGGCAGATAAAAATCAAACTATCTCCGACAGTAGCATTCAAATTGCAACAGCGGCTGAAGAACAAGGTGTAGTCGCGGACAATATCGCCTCAAGCGTTGAAGAGATTCGAGTTCAAGCAGATAACGTGTGCAATATGATCAGCACGACTTCACAAAACGTGGATCAACTGCGTACGCAAAGCGACACCATGGAATCGCTCCTTACTGGACTTAAAGCGTAGCAACGTAATCTGTTACGACCAGTTCAAATAAAAGGGTTACTTTGGTGACCCTTTTTTGTATTTAAAAGCCACTACAATGTACTGGATTGCCGAGGGATATTGCTTTTACCATTCACATCCCGGACAATACGCCCCTTTCAAAATTCAACAAGAGCTAATGAAATGACAGCTGCTATCTATTTGGTAAAAGGTCGTGAGAAATCGGTCAAGCGCAAGCACCCTTGGATCTTCTCTCGAGGCATCAACAAAGTTGAGGGCGAACCGGCTCTTGGCGAAACGGTTGATGTATTCACTCACGACGGTAAATGGCTAGCTAAAGCGGCATATTCGCCAGCTTCACAAATTCGTGCTCGTATTTGGAGTTTTGATAAAGAAGAAATCGACACCGCGTTTTTCGTAAAACGATTAAAAGACGCACAACTTCTTCGTGAAGACATTATCGAACGTGATGGCCTTACGGGTTACCGCCTTATCGCGGCAGAGTCTGATGGTATGCCAGGCGTTACGATTGACCGTTACCAAAACTTCTTTGTGTGTCAACTTCTCAGTGCTGGCGCAGAACACAATAAACAGGCCATTGTTGATGCTCTAGTTGAGTGCTTCCCTGATTGTAATGTGTACGAGCGTTCTGACGTCACGGTACGTAAGAAAGAGGGTTTGAAAGAAGCCACTGGTGTACTGCACGGCGAAGAACCACCTAAATCGGTCGTCATCGAAGAAAATGGCGTAAAGATTAGTGTAGATATCGTTGGCGGTCATAAAACAGGTTTCTACCTAGATCAACGTGATAGTCGCCAGCAAGCGATGAAATATGTGAAAGGCAAAGAAGTTCTTAACTGCTTCTCTTACACAGGTGGCTTCGGACTTTACGCTCTGAAAGGTGATGCAAAGCGTGTGATAAACGCTGACGTATCACAACCTGCTCTAGACACTGCGAAGTTCAACGCAGAACTGAATGAATTTGATATCTCGAAGAAGCGCGCCGTGTTCCTAAACGCAGACGTGTTTAAACTGCTTCGTGAGTATCGTGACCAAGGAACTCAGTTCGATGTGGTTATCATGGATCCACCTAAGTTTGCAGACAGTAAAGCCCAACTAAACGGCGCATGTCGTGGTTACAAAGACATCAACATGCTAGCAATGCAAATTCTAAAACCGGGCGGCACGCTACTGACCTACTCGTGCTCTGGCTTGATGGATCAAGTTTTGTTCCAGAAAATCATTGCTGACGCAGCCTTAGATGCTAACCGCCAAGTAAAGTTTGTGGAGCGCTTTGAACAAGCTGCTGACCACCCAACCGATACAGCATACCCGGAAGGTTTCTACCTGAAAGGTTTTGCATGTAAAGTTCTGTAATCACAGTGCTAGTGTACCGTATTATTAAATAAAAAAACGGAGCGAAAAAGCGCTCCGTTTTTTTTATTTTTGGCCATCTATTCTCGTAATTGCTCGAGATTAGAAATCAGACTATTGGCAATATCGGCTGCAGAGGCACCATCAAAGTTAACCTCTAGCTGTTGTCCATCTTTGTTGATGGTCAACGTCGAGTTACCTCCACTTTCAGTCACTTCAACGGAAATGTCATCCACACTGCCGCGATAGTCACCCGAACCAAGATCATCAAGCAAGGCGGAGATATCCGTACCACTCATATCATCAAATACATCGGTAAAATCAAGCTGATCCCCGTCACTGAAATCTGTCACGGTATCAGTTGCGGATTGCATTTCTGTCCATTTGAATACGTCATCACCTTCACCGCCAGTCAAGATATCATTACCTAAACCACCGATGATCAGGTCATTGCCTTCAGTACCAACCAGAATATCATCGCCATCTGTCCCCATAACCAGATTCAGATCCGAATTTAAGGCCATGGTTTGATAACCAAGCGCCGTGACAGCGTCTACCGTGACGTTCTCGAAATCAACCGCTACCGTAGCTTCGTTACTTACCGCACCATCAGTGTCAATAGCTTGGTAGGTAAAGTCATCGTTCACGTCAGTAAAACTGGTGATTTCAGTTCCCACCAAGGTAAAGCCCGCTTTATCACTCGCGCTATCGGTTTCTGGAGTAAGTCGAATTTCATCAAAGCTGCCATTTGCTAACGCAACGGTAATAGAACCTTCGTGGTTGCTGGTATAAGTAATATCCGTTGAGTAAAACTGCTGAACATCAACAAGTGCACCATTTAGGAAGATGTATGCCGTTAACCATGCACCACCACTGTTGAAGCGGTCATTCAGACTGGCTAAGTTCAGTTTCGCTTCGGCAGCTGATAAATCCTCATCCAGTTCTAACGTAATATATTCACCAGTACTGATTTCATCACCCTGACCCGTTTCATTTGGCGAAACGACAACCAATCCGACCTGTTGATTCGCAAAATCGACTGAAATCTGAGCGTCGGAATCAAAGATGATGCTGTTGCCAATGGTGATGATCTGGCCTCCAGTGAACGTTAAGTTCGAGTTAGGAGGAGTGTAAGAACCAACCAAAATATCTTTCCCTTGATCTTCAAGAAGATCGGCTGAGTCAAAGCTCTGCTCCTCAAAGAAATCTTCAGTCAGACGATACTTAACCTCTGTGTTTTCAGGGAACTGTGTGGTTTCGTCTATAATGACTTCCTGTCCATTTCCATCCACATAATACAGTTCACCGTGTTCAGGAAGGCTAACGACCTGAATTAAAATATCATCATCATTTGCAGTAACTGCGTCATCTTCGAGATCTTCAACACGCTGTTCCCCAGACGTCGTTAATCCATCAAACTCAACATCCTGAACCGGGAAAATACCATTTTGAACATCGAGCGAAATGATGAAATCACGGGCTGTAGGTGGTGAGTTATCCACGATGGTCGCCAGACCAGTATCGCTGCCCTGAACTGCTCCCAAGCCAGTTGCTGTAACGCTGAAATCTTCAGAGCCTTCGTACACACCGTCATCAATTGATTCGATGCGTAGATCAAATTCCGTCATACCTGCCGGCACCGTCACGATGCCACTGACAGGTACACTTACCCAACCTGAACCGGTGTTGTACTCTAGAGTGCCAAGGTCACCTACTTCTGTTTCATCCAGGTTCAGCGTTAACTGAACCTGGACCGCGGCTTCTGAAGCATTACTCAATGACACGGTAAATGTAGCGAAACTACCTTCATCAATGGTACCCGCATCCGAGATAGACACAGTTGGTCGATCGTCGTCCGTTTTAGTGCCATCATCCACAATGGTCGCTAAACCAGTATCAGTGCCCTGAACTGCGCCCAAACCCGTCACGGTCACGCTGAAGTCTTCCGGACCTTCATAAACTTCATCATCAATGGTCGCAATGCGCACATCAAATTCGGTAAGCATTGCTGGCACTGTTACGATGCCATCGACAGGCACAGCAACCCAACCTGCTCCGGTGTTATATTCTAGCGAGCCAAGATCATCCACTTCTGTTTCGTCTGGGTTTAAGGTCAACTGCACCTGGACTGTACCTTCCGAAGCATTACTCAATGACACGGTAAACGTCGCGATATTACCCTCATCTACGATACCCGCATCTGAGATAGATACGGTCGGGCGATCATCATCCGGGTCAGGACCAGGGCCGTTACCACCGTCGTAAATAATGCCCAGCGCACTGTCACTGCCTAGGACGCCCGTGTCACCTTGTACCGCCACAGTGAAGGTTTCATCCCCTTCGTAGACGCCATCATCTGTGGTTGGCACAGTGACTTTCAGCTCGTTCTCACCGGCGGGAATGGTATACGTACCGTCACTGTTGGCATTCACCACTGTCACACCATCAGCAAGGGTCACCACAAAGCTACCTATATCGTCCGCTTCCGCCGTGTTGCTGCCGTCGGTTGAGGTGTTCAACCTGACGGTCACATCGATATCGGCTGCCGCCGACAATCTAACGGTATACACAGCATCGGTACCTTCGTTAACACCCACGCTATCTTCAACGATGTAGACATTCGGACGGTCATCATCTGGATCGGGACCTGGACCACTGCCGTCATCCACAATCGTCGCCGTGCCCGTATCACTGCCTTGTACTGCGCCAATGCCCGTTACCGTAACACTGAAATCTTCCGGACCTTCGTACACTGCATCATCAATGGAAGCGATACGCACATCAAACTCAGTCTGCCCGGCAGGCACCGTCACCACGCCATCGTTTGGCACCGCAACCCAACCGGAGCCCGTGTTGTATTCTAAGGTACCTAAGTCTCCGACTTCGGTATCGCCTAAGTTGAGGCCGAGTTCAACTTGAACACTCGACTCTGAGGCATTCGATAATGTGACTTTAAAGTTCGCCGTATCACCTTCATTAATGGTGCCAGCGTCGGTAATAGTCACACTCGGGCGGTCATCGTCTGGATCGGGGCCCGGGCCACTGCCGTCATCCACAATCGTCGCCGTACCTGTATCGCTGCCTTGCACCGCCCCAATGCCCGTTACCGTAACGCTGAAATCTTCCGGACCTTCGTACACTGCATCATCAATGGAAGCGATACGCACATCAAACTCAGTCTGACCGACAGGCACCGTCACCACGCCATCGTTTGGCACCGCAACCCAACCGGAGCCCGTGTTGTATTCTAAGGTACCTAAGTCTCCGACTTCGGTGTCACCTAAGTTGAGGCCGAGTTCAACTTGAACACTCGACTCTGAGGCATTCGATAATGTGACTTTAAAGTTCGCCGTATCACCTTCATTAATGGTGCCAGCGTCGGTAATAGTCACACTCGGGCGGTCATCGTCTGGATCGGGGCCCGGGCCACTGCCGTCATCCACAATCGTCGCCGTACCTGTATCGCTGCCTTGCACCGCCCCAATGCCCGTTACCGTAACGCTGAAATCCTCTGGGCCTTCATAAACGGCGTCATCAACAGAAGCGATGCGCACATCAAATTCGGTTTGCCCGGCTAGCACGGTCACCACGCCATTATTTGGCACTGCAACCCAACCACTTCCCGTGTTGTATTCTAAGGTGCCCAAGTCACCGACTTCGGTATCACTCAAGTTGAGGCCTAGCTCGACTTGAACAGTGGACTCGGAGGCATTCGACAGCGTCACTTTGAAGTTCGCCGTATCACCTTCATTAATAATGCCAGCATCGGTAATAGTCACACTTGGGCGGTCATCATCGGGATCAGGTCCAGGGCCACTGCCGTCATCCACAATCGTTGCTGTACCCGTATCGCTGCCTTGCACCGCACCAATGCCGGTTACCGTGACACTGAAATCTTCAGGGCCCTCATAAACGGCGTCATCAACAGAAGCAATGCGCACATCAAATTCGGTCTGTCCGGCAGGCACCGTCACCACACCGTCGTTTGGCACCGTAACCCAACCGGAGCCCGTGTTGTATTCTAAGGTGCCTAAGTCACCCGCTTCGGTATCGCCTAAGTTGAGGCCAAGTTCAACTTGAACACTCGATTCGGAGGCATTCGATAAGGTGACTTTGAAGTTCGCAGTCTCACCCTCATTAATGGTGCCAGCGTCGGTAATAGCCACACTCGGACGGTCATCGTCTGGATCGGGACCTGGGCCACTGCTGTCATCCACAATCGTTGCCGTGCCCGTATCGCTGCCTTGCACCGCACCAATGCCCGTTACCGTAACACTGAAATCTTCTGGACCTTCGAACACCGCGTCATCAATAGAAGCAATGCGTACATCAAACTCAGTCTGCCCGCCAGGCACGGTCACCACACCATCGTTTGGCACCGTGACCCAACCACTTCCCGTGTTGTATTCTAAGGTACCTAAGTCACCGGCTTCGGTGTCACCGAGGTTGAGACTTAGTTCGACCTCAACATCTGTAGCTGATGGATTCGATAAAGACACTTTAAAGCTGGCTAACTCACCTTCATTAATCGTCCCTGCATCGCTCATCATTACCGTTGGACGATCATCATCAGGACTTAAACCAGGCCCACTACCATCATCAACAATGGTTGCAATCCCAGTTGCAGGTGTACTTTGTTCTTCTGTGTTGCCTGAAAGCGTAAATGTTTCTGGACCTTCGAATATAGAGTCATTTATAGAGTCGAGAGAAACCGTAAAACCATTTTCCCCTAACGGGACCGACACAGTAAAAATACCGTTGTCATCGACTGAGATTTCTTCTGTTGTGCCATCGGAAAATGTTATGAGAACACTCTCGTTGACGTAGTCACTTCCGCTCTCGTCAGTAGATCCACCAGTCGCAGTCTGATCGAACAGAGAAAAAGTGATATTGATATTGTCTTCTGTTGGTTGGTTAAGTGTGACGTCGAAAGAAACCAGATCGCCCTCATTGACAGTTGGGCTAGAAATCTCTTGAACAATTACTGTTGCAGGAACTGATATTGCTGTTGGTTCTGGTGGTTGTATTTGGAAAATATCGAGTAGCGTCTCTACCTGAGTACTTGAAAATCCTATTCCGTCAGTTCCTACTGTCTCAAAATTGGTACTAGCGAGTAATTCAGCACCTGTGCGATCTATAGCCCCCGTATTTTGTGGGCTAGACCCGTTTCCTTCACCTGCAGCAGGATCAAACTCTTCACCCAGCTCAGTCGGGTCTTCCCCACTAGCAATTGCTTCAATTAACGCTGTGATATCATCAGTTACGTTTATCGAGCTTCCTTGTGGTGTCACCTGCTCGATCACAAGCTCAGAAGTATCTGATACCTCATCAATTATTAACTCTCCTGGTTGAGGTAGTTGTCCCTCTTCTAGGGTCCTAATTTCCCCATCCAGCCCGATAACCACGATGTTGCCCATCAATGAGCTCAAAGTTACTCGATCCATATCTACCTCGCCCCACTTCAAACCAAGTCAAAAGTTTGTCACCCCTACATTTACGTCTATAGTTTAGTCAAAATCATCATTTTTTCGTTGTATGCGCAGCTCGTGGGATGCTTGGTAACTCAAGGGGCGGAGTTATTCAAAAAGTACAGAGTTACGCTAGCTGCGAAACGCTATGATATTAAGAATTCAAGCTTTTCTCTGGCCTAAACATGCTGTGTTGCTGAGCAACATTTGCCATATGTGCTAAGGTTTAAAAAGGCGAAATTCTGGAATTTTTAAACAAAAGCCTAGTTTTAACAGTAGGTTGATAAATCCCTTACTCAAGCACTGTTATTTATGATGTTTCGTCTCAGTTATGAGATGAAACAGCAAAAAGCAACACGAATTTTTAGGAGAAATACCGTGAAATGGAACCGACTAAATATTGCTTGCTGCTGTAGTTTAATAGTGTCTTTACCCGCTTTCGGTCAAACTTTAGAGCAAGCCGTGGCATTGACGTTAAAAAACAATCCTGACATTAAGAGCGCATTTAACGAGTTCACCAGTCGAAAATACGTAAATGAAGCCTCTTCGGGCGCCTACTTACCTTCTATTGATTTAGATGCGGGCATTGGTTACGAGGGATTAGACCCTTCTGACGAGGTGGGACGTGGGGATACAGATTACACTAGAAAGGAAGCTTCGGTAACACTAACTCAGCTCATATGGGATGGCAGTGCAACCTTAAATGATATCGATCGTACCGCAGCTGACGCTGAATCAGTAAGATTTCAACTTTTAGCCGATGCATCAGATAAAGCACTTGAAGTCACCAAAGTGTATCTAGATGCAGTAAAAGCTTACGAAATACTCAAGCTTTCTGAAAATAACTTGGCGGTTCACAAAGATATTTACGAAGACATTAAAAAACGAGTCAACTCAGGTATCGGCTCTACCGCTGACTTAACACAGGTAGAAGCACGTTTGGCAAAAGCGCACGGTAATTTGGCAGCTGCTCAAAATAATTTGTACGACTCTCACACTATGTTCACTCGTTTAGTGGGTCAAACCCCGCAAGGGTTGATCTTTCCAAGAGCGGATCAGAATTTCATTCCATACACCATTGATGAAGCGGTAGGTTTGGCATTTGAGCTGCACCCTGTCATTCAGGTCGCGCTCGCAGACGTAGACTCGGCTAAGTTTCAATACAAACAATCTAAAGGTGTTAATTACCCAACCATTTCCATTGAAGCTTCACAAACATGGCGTGACGACGCTGATGGCTTAAAAGGCCGCAGTGATGAGACACTTGCCATGCTGCGTCTACGCTACAACCTATTTAATGGCGGCAGTGACGCTGCAAACTCAGAAAACTTCGCCTATCAGTTAAACAAAGCGAAAGACTTACGTGAAGGTGCTTATCGCAATGTTGAAGAAGGGTTAAAGCTTTCATGGAGCGCACTGGATTTGACCCTACAGCAAAAAGAGTTCCTGTCAGATCATGTAGACTCAGCATCTGAAACCGTTATTGCGTATGAAAAACAATATCGCATTGGTAAGCGAACGCTGCTTGATCTATTGAATACTGAAAACGAACTCTTTGAGGCACGTAAAGACTACTTAGATTCTAAATACGCAGAGCAGTACGCCAAATATCGAGTGATGAACGCAACAGGTCAACTGTTGAGTGCATTAAGGGTCGAAATGCCTAAAGAATGGCTAGAAGAAGTGGAGTATTAATTATGAAACACATAACTCTTATTGCACTCTCATTGATGATTTCGGCATGCAGTTCATCCGATAAAGGCGATGAATATGATTATATTGATACGCCAATTGCCGAGCAGTGGGCAGATCATCTTGATGATGATTCTGATGGAGTCATTAATGAGCGCGATTTATGTCCGGGTACTCCTTTAGGTGCCGAGATTGATAACGATGGCTGCGGTTCGTATGTCGACTCCTCGCAAGAAATGCAAATTCGAGTTCTGTTCGCGAATGATTCCGATGTGATCAATCCAATCTTTACGGAGCAAATTCGAGAACTATCCGACTTCTTGAAGGAGTATCCAAATACATCGATAGAGATTCAGGGCTATGCCAGTCGTACTGGTACTGCAGAACACAATCTTGACTTATCTAAACGCCGCGCTGAGAACGTTAGAAAAGAACTCATGATGAATGGTATTAGTGGAGATAGAGTCACCATTGTCGGCTATGGAGACACGGTACTTGCAACACAAGGCACCGACCAAGTGAGTCATGCGTTGAACCGTCGAGTCACCGCAACGGTGATTGGCCACAAAGGTGAAGTGAAGAAAGAGTGGACCGTTTTCACGACACTTCCTAAGAGCTAACATCGCAATGAACGGAGTTTAAAAGTAAAAGGTCTAGCAAAATGCTAGACCTTTTTTGATTTTCAATTTCACCTGTGGCTAGACATGCTACATGTCTTTGTATTGCGCTTCTAAACTTGCAATCAGACTTTGAGTCACATCATCGACACTTGCACCATCAAAATGGATGTCCAACGTCGAGCCTCCTTTCGTAATACTCAAGTTCGCTTCCGAGCCGCCATCTGGTGCCACTTCTACGTGATACTCTCCGACATCACCAGTATGATCACCTGATTGAAGATCATTAAGAAGCTCTCCAATTTCATCTTTAGATAAGTCATCAAACAGATCGGAGAAGTCTAAAGTATCCTCATCTTTGTTGAAATCAGTAACCGTATCAACCTCGTTGGTCACTTCACTCCACTTAAAGATGTCAGAGCCCTCATCTCCCGTTAAGATATCATTACCTAAACCACCAATCAGAATATCATCACCTTCACCGCCAACGAGTATGTCGTTACCACCCTGACCAAACAGTAAATCGTTGCCAGCACCACCAGATAAGTTATCCGACTTATCACCTTGGTGAGATTGGTTGAATTCTTCTAAGTTATTTTTAACGTATTCATGGATGTCTTCACCATCAATGGTAGAAACATCTTGACCCGTTTGCTGTGCCACATGTGATTGAATCGCACTCAAACCTTGCTCATTACCGCCAAATTCAATTAAATCACCCAGCAAGATATCGTCACCTTCTCCACCCTGAATAGTGTCTGAGCCTTGTTTTAGGGGCACATCTTGACCCAATATCGTTTCAGCAAGTTTAGTAACATCGATATCTGACTCTACCACACCATCAGTGTCATACTGCTTAAGTGTTTGTTCATCAACACCACTACCAAGACCTATCGACTCTACTGAAGACAATGCTGCTAACACTTGATACATATGTTGAGCTTGTGTTGAGCTACCACCTTCATCGTAGTAACGGATAGAACCATTATATCTGTCGATATCACCAAGGGTTCTGCCTGTTAGCGGTGAATATACCTGACCGTAACTATCTATAACGACGTCACCTTTGTAGGTAACCGTCTGTCCGTATGAATAACTACTGTTACTAACTATATCTTGCAGGGTAACAAGCTTGCCAGAATCATCGACATCCAAAATCACTTTCGAGAATTCATTCGGCGCTAAATGATAGAGATGCGTTGCTCTATTTGGTTGACCATCAGTAACAAAGTACGTGATATTTTGGCCATTAGGGTTAGGTTGACTGCTAAACCATTCAACAGCTGACTGTAAACCCGCCTCATAGTTTGTGCCGCCGTCACCCTCATCACCTATAGCACTATTCAGTTCTTTTACAAACTCATCTCTTGCTGTTGGAGAACTCAAGTCAACGGAAATAACTGCTGACGCACTTGAAGCAAACTCACTGAGGTGAATATTCACTGTTCCAGGCTTCTCACCCTGATTTGCAGCGCTTAACAGTTCATCAAACACATCTAGCACTTCTTGCTTCGCAGTTCCTACCCAGCTACCCATGCTCCCTGAAGTATCCAAAACAAAGGCGATGTTGTAGTCCTGACCCGCAATAATCTCCAATCCTTGTACATCGCCAACAATAATATCGTGATCGTCACTGCCCGTTATCTGATCGTTCCCATGTGAACCCGACTCTAGAACATAGTCACGAGCTGTAAGCTCAACAGACTCTGTTGTTGAAGCAGCATCATTATTTGCTTCTTCAACCGACGTCGCGGTAACGCTTAGTGGGAACTCTAGACTACCTTTATAATCAAACGGCACTCTGATATCTAAAGAGACCTTACCGTTAGCATCCAGGGTGACAAGGTAATTACCGTTTGCGTCCTGATTAACGGCATGTCCATCGATATACAGCTCTACACCATCCGGCAAACCTTCCACAAAAACAGTTTGCGCCAAGCTTTCACTTCCATCGACATCAACCAAATCAACGTTAATATCAACGGGAATCCAACGCTCTTGAAGCACTTCATAGGTACCGTCGGGCTTCAATTCAACGACTTTGTCTGCAAAAACAATTCGTTCAATCTCATATAAGTGATCACCACGATCATCACTACCTGTGTGGTCGTTTACCGAATCGATAGAACGATTATCTAGCAAAATCCAATATGGGACTTGACCTCCATGATCGTCTTTGAAGGTCATTTTGTAGTCACTGAAGTTTCCAGTTAAGTAAACCGTATCTTGGCCATCATAATCTGTAATAGTGGACGCATCATCACCATAGAAAGAATCGTTATTACCACCGCCAATAAATACGTCATCACCGCCGCCACCATAGAAGGTGTCATTGTAATCAGTCCCAACGAATAAGCTATCGGTATCACTTCTGTCGTTGTTGTTTCCTAGCATCACTCCGGTGTATGAGTGATTTTTTTGCACAACATCATCCAAACCAAGATCAGCAGCGACGAGTTCATTCTCTGTAGGCGTTTTATCTATCGCAGAAGTGGCTAAGTTGTGATTAGGATCAACAGCATCTCTCTTTACTAACTCTCCAACATTAATCGTGATCGCAGGGGCATCTGCAACTGCGACAACGTTGATATCAAGCGTATTTGTTGCGCCAGTATTTGTGGTGTAATTAATTAATGGAACATCACCTGACCAGTGCTCGGTAGGTTCAAATACGTAACTACCATCTTGGTTTACTAATAAAGTACCACTAGTCAAAGATACGTTTTCACCTACCGCATAGTCAGTGCCATTAATAGTAATGTGATCAACCATCAGAAGGTTGTCGTCATCAGAGTCATTACGCAATACGTTACCCTGTAGCGAATTATCTTCGTTGGTCTTCCCAATATCACTTTCCGTTTCCGTCGGTAAGTTCTCATGTACTACAACATTGATGGCTAAGTTAGACTCTGCTGAATCACCATTCGCGCGTTCTGTACTCGTTGCCGTCAAATTGATTGTGAAGTCATCATGGGAGCCAGCTGGTGGAGTCACAGTAAGTGTATCTAATGCCCAACTTGTCACGTCCAGTTCTTCATCAATGGTTGCTACAGTAATAGAACTGTTTCCATCTGAAAGGATCGCACCTACAGGTAAGCCAGTTAGCGTGACTTTAAGTGATTCAGAGCCATCTTTATCATTTAAGCTTGTTTTAATTTCAGAGAGCGGTATCGCTGTATCTTGTAACCCTTCGTTCAGCTGATATGTTTCGTAAAACGCAACACCATTAACTTCTTGTAGTTCAGACGTTCTGATATCAGTTGCTTCTAGTGCACTTTCATCACTAACTACGTAAAGACTGCTGTTGCTCAGATTGACAGGTGCTTGTCCATTAATGGATACATCCACATTAAAGTTACCCGGACCACTTTGGTTATGGTGATAAATTTCAATTGGATAAAAGCCAGATACCGAAGGTGTAAAGCTAGCACCCTTAATATCACCACTGTCGCTACCCCAACGAGCTTGATCAAGTAACGTACCACCCAACTTGATAGCAAGGCTATCATCTGCTTGGCCAACAAAGTCGTAACTCGATCCAGCTTCGAGATAAACAAGAGATGTGACTAGAACGGCCTCATTTGCCAAGGTTGCATGAGTCCCTAAATCTTCCACATTTGACCAACTCAATTGAGTTCCATCTGCTGCATCAAGAGCGTTGATCGCTGCAATTAGAGTCTCGCCGTTGACCCCCATGCCATTACTAGAACCAACTTGAACATTGCTCCATGTTGTAACGTTAAACTCTTGTTGGGGTAATGAGTTCTCGTGCGTCACTGCGATTAAGTTCGGTTTATCAGCGATAGGGTTTACGTCTATTGTCAGTGTTGACTCTTGACCGGTACTCTGTCCATCTGTTGGTTTAAAGCCAATTTGAGCGTAACTAGACTCCTGATCTCCGACTTGATTTCCGCCGAAACTGTCACTGCCAGACTCATTTAATTCAGGTACAAAACGAACACTGTTTTCATCAAAGAGCGATTTATCAAGCACTTGATCGATTTGGACAGACTGCCAATCGCCCTGCGAATCTTTATACTCTAATGACCCATCGCTAGGAAGCGTTGTGATTTGGACGGAGAGCTCTGATACGTTAGAGTCCACATCGCTAATACCGAATGATGACCAATCAAGTATCACTTGGGTATCTTCACTCATCTCAACCGCGGAAGGCGAAGATTCAGGTGCATCATTCACATTTACCAGAGAAACATTGACCTCGGCAGTATCAATCCCGCCAGTTCCATCGATAACCTCAACCTGAAGCGTATAATCGCCCAAGTCAACATCATCGATTGTCTTGTTCAATGAAATCTCTCCGCTTGTCGGGTCGATATCAAAAATACCATTAGTGGTCGAGCCATCTGCAAAGCGGTATACAAGCACGTCATTATCGTGATCTTCAGCAACGACCGTACCAATAACGGACCCACTCACCGTGTTTTCGTTAACTGACCCGAAGTCGTAAACATCATCATTTGGTTTGTCACCAGCACTATCGCCGTCAGAAATAAACTCTGGAGCGTGCTGAGCATCTATAATAGAGACTGTTGCTTCATTCGAGTCACTTGCAAGCGTCGAATCTGCACCAACCGTATCAATTAGAGTCACGGTTAGGTTTTCAAGATCTTCGTAAATACCATCATCGAGAGTTTTTATATCAATCGGCGCCGACGTTTTACCCGCTGGAATCGTGACTGTGTAAGTACTTGGAGCAATATAATCTTTGTCATCAACATTTCCGCCGATTGTGAATGTTACCAGTACATCTTCATCTGCTTTTTGGTCAATGTTGACGATAAATTTTGCATCACTACCTTCATCAACTGAGGATTGATCTGAGCCAATAGTCACTTTCGGTGCACTTTGGGCATCAACGATCACAACACTTGCGCTGTTATTTGAAGCAATGCTCGCATCAGCGCCATCCACCTCTTTAATGGTTACTGTGAAAGATTCTGCGCCCTCATAAATACCATCGGTGAGCGTCAGTAAGTCAAGAGCAGCTGAAGATTGACCCGCAGGAACTTCAACACTCAGAACGCCAACAAAATCTTTTCCATCTTGGGCCACGCCACTATATTCGACATCAACCGTAACGCTCTCATCTGCAACTTTATCAAGTGTCAGTGTAAAGCCTGCCGTTTCACCTTCATTTACGCTGTTTTGATCAGCACTAATACTAACTAAAGGTGCAGGATCAGAATCCACAATATTTGCGTTACCAGTTGCAATACCATTACTGGTGACACTACCGATTTCCGTAACCGTCAGACCAAAGCTCTCACCACCTTCATGGACATTATCTAGTTTGGTCGGGACTGCGACTTTAATTTCAGCGACACCTAGAGGTATGGTAACGTCTCCATTAGGCGCCATATCTAATGTTTGAGTTTGACCATGAGTATCCACATAGGTCACTACCATAGTGCCTAAATCAACATCTTCCGCAGTATAGCTATCATCTGTTGTTGACTTCAGATTGACGACAACGGCCTCTTGAACAGGGTTAGAGAGTAAAACGGTAAATATTGCGTCAGTTCCTTCAATGACATCGCCGGCATCTACTACGCTAAGTTCTGTACTATCATTATCAAGAACTGTTGCCGTCCCCGTTTCACCGCCGATCTCAAGAACGATCGTTTCGCTGCTTTCCACAACCAAATCATTAATAGTCGGAATCGATATTTCGAAGCTGCTTATACCTGCAGGAACAATCAAGTAACCACCTAAGAAAACAACACCATTTGTGTAGGTTGCATTTGATAGATTTACGTCATTCTTATCAACTGAAGAACCTTGAGCAAGCATATCAACTTGGTACTTAACAGCAGTACTGGTGACTTCATCTAGAACAACCGAAAACGTGACATTGTCACCCTCAGTCACGCTATCACCGACCACAGACAGACTTGGCCCATTTTCAGCAACATTACCATCTAGCATTTCATTAACGATATTGACTATAGATGGATCGCTAACGCCACTTTCAGAGTCGACGGCCACATATCCAAAGCTGTCTTCGGCAGGAACACCTTCTACATAACGTAACTCCCAGTTACCTTCATTTTTCGTAGAAAAATCTAACTGAGTAATGACCGAAGCTTCAGGAAGAGCTAGCTCTTTCCCATAACCAACGCTTGTTTCTTGGAATAGCATGAAGTTGCCTTCAGGCTTCAAAAACTCGAACGTTTGAGTCTGTTGGACATTATTTGAATCTAAGTATGTAACCGTAATAAGCGCTGCGTTGTCATCACCGTAATCAAACAATCCACCTAGTCCATCTAGTCCAAGGTTTACGCTGCCCACAGGGTTATTAGACAAATCGATCGTAATTGTTTCACCCTTCTCAATACCCTGCCCATCATTGTCAGCAATACCATTGCCGATATGTGACACCTGGCGGTTGTATTGAGCAAGCTCATCACTATCAGAAGATATAGTGATGGAGGAACCATTTACTAAATGCTCAGTACGGGAATGTGAAGGACCTCCGTCCTCACTTAGCCCCCAATTGTTGAAGTCTGTTGTAGACTCAGAGCTATTAGGAGTATCTGGGCGACCCTTGATACCTAATAAGAAACCAACATTATCAGCTTCATAGTAAAGACTGTCTTTGTCATAAAGCGTATCGCTTACTTCTTTAATTTCGTGCAACTCACCGTCACTATCTTTAAAGAACAACGTACCTGATGTTGGCAGTTCAGTAATCCGAACATGTAGATCGTTGCTATTTAAGTCATCTTCAATATCCGCTATATGATCCTGAGAGTCGCCATCACCTAAAGGTTTCGTATCGGTATCAAACACAACGTGCGTAAGCTGATCATCGGCCACATGCGTAAAGTCTTCACTGTCAGGTTTGTCGTTTACTGGCGTGACATCAACTTTAACAATGGTGGATTCACTGACGCCCCCAGACGTAACGATGTAGGTGAAGCTGTCTGCCCCGTGATAGTTATCGTTTGGCGTGTAAGTTACGCTGCCGTCAGGGTTGACCGCGACCGTGCCGTTGGCTGGTCCGTTATTGGTATCGAGCGACACCACTTTATCGTCGCCTTCGAACGTGTCGTTACCTAAGACCTTGACGATGGTCGGCGTGTCTTCCACAACCGTCGCTTTATCTGCCACGATGTCTGCCACAGGCGCTACCGTGAAGTTCACCGTTTGGCTGATGCTTTCACCACTTGGGTCTTTAGCTGTGAACGTAATTGTCTCTTTGCCATTCCAATCCGCAGTCGGAGTGATGGTGGCAACGCCATTCACAATAGAAACCAACACGTTGCTGTTACCGGCTACTGAGAAGCTAAGCACGGAGTCGCTGTCTTTAAATGCGTCGTTTAAATCAATCGTGTAGGTCGCGAAATCTTCCGATAACACTTGATCTGCAATGGCATTTTCAACAGTCGGCGCATCGTTAACACGATTCACAACCAAGCTATCACTGTCGCTAGCCGTTGGATTAACACCATCCGACACTGACGCGCTGATAGTAAGGTCTTTAAGGTTGAGTTCATCGTTGTTAACCGCGTCAACACCCGCTTGAGTTAGCTTGACTTCATTGCCAACCAACACGAAGTAGCCGTTTGAGTTGTTTTCTAGAGAAATGGTTAATGGGTCTTCTGGCGTATCAGTATCACGAACCGTTAAGGTTGCGACTACCGTATCAGTGCTCACTGCATCTTCAGTGATGCTTTCTACGGCATCAACTTTGATAGTTGGCGCATCGTTTACTGGGTTAACGGTAACTACCACTTTCGCTTCGTCGGTCAATTGACCATCCGTTACGATGTAGGTAATTTCAGCGTCGCCATTGAAGTTTTCTGCAGGAGTGAAAACGAGTTTTCCATCCACCACTTCAACCGTACCCTGCTCTTTAGGTACAGAGGCTGATTCAATACTCAGCTTATCGCCATCCACATCGCTGTCGTTTGGCAGGACATCAATCGTCACTGCGGTGTCTTCTTGTGTCGTAGCGATGTCATCTTTCGCCACAGGCGCATCGTTGACCAGTGTCACATCGACGTTCACCGTGGTGGACTCACTTACGCCACCGGAGGTGACGAAGTAGGTGAAGCTGTCTGTACCGTGGTAGTTGTCGTTTGGCGTGTAAGTCACGCTGCCGTCAGGATTGACCGAGACCGTGCCGTTGGCTGGGCCGTTATTGGTATCTAGCGACACCACTTTATCGTCGCCTTCGAACGTGTCATTACCTAAGACATTAATGATGGTTGGCGTGTCTTCCACGACTGTCGCGCGATCAGATTCAATATCTGCCACAGGCGCAACTGTGAAGTTCACCGTTTGGCTAACGCTTTCACCGCTTGGATCGGTTGCAGTTAAGGTTAGGATTTCAGAGCCATTCCAGTCTGCCGTTGGAGTGAACGTAGCAATGCCATTGACGATCGCCACTTGAATGTTGCTGTTGCCAGAAACGCTGAAGCTCAGCTCGCCATCCACGTTATCCACATCGCTGAAAGCGGTATTCAGATTGATGCTGTATGGCGTAAAGTCTTCCGCCAAGGTTTGGTCTGCAATGTTGCTCTCAACCTCTGGCGTGTCGTTCACCGCATTCACGGTGACGTTGACCGTCGCTTGGTCGGTCAGTGTACCATCGGTAACGGTATAAGTGATTTCGGCGTCGCCATTGAAGTTCTCTGCCGGTGTGAAGACCAATTTGCCATCAACAATCTCGACTGTACCTTGGTCACTCGGCACAGATGCCGAGTCAATCGACAGCTTATCGCCATCAATATCGGTGTCGTTTGGCAGGACATCAATCGTCACTGGTGTATCTTCGTCAGTAACGGCATTGTCATTGGTCGCCACTGGCGCATCGTTCACTGGTGTGACATCGACGTTCACCGTGGTGGACTCACTGACCCCACCGGAGGTAACGATGTACGTGAAGCTGTCTGCCCCGTGGTAGTTGTCGTTTGGCGTGTAAGTCACGCTGCCGTCCGGGTTGACCGAGACCGTGCCGTTGGCTGGACCGTTGTTGGTATCCAGCGACACCACTTTGTCGTCGCCTTCGAACGTGTCGTTACCTAAAACTTTAATGATGGTTGGCGTGTCTTCCACAACCGTCGCTTTATCAGCCTCAATGTCCGCCACAGGCGCTACTGTGAAGTTCACCGTTTGGCTGACGCTTTCACCGCTTGGATCGGTGGCAGTAAAGGTTAGGATTTCTGAGCCGTTCCAGTCTGCGGTTGGGCTAATGGTCGCGATGCCATTTTCAATCGACACCAACACGTTGTTGTTGCCAGAAACGCTGAAGCTCAGCTCGCCATCCACGTTATCCACATCGCTGAAAGCGGTATTCAGATTGATGCTGTATGGCGTAAAGTCTTCCGCCAAGGTTTGGTCTGCAATGTTGCTCTCAACCTCTGGCGTGTCGTTCACCGCATTCACGGTGACGTTGACCGTCGCTTGGTCGGTCAGTGTACCATCGGTAACGGTATAAGTGATTTCGGCGTCGCCATTGAAGTTCTCTGCCGGTGTGAAGACCAATTTGCCATCAACAATCTCGACTGTACCTTGGTCACTCGGCACAGATGCCGAGTCAATCGACAGCTTATCGCCATCAATATCGGTGTCGTTTGGCAGGACATCAATCGTCACTGGTGTATCTTCGTCAGTAACGGCATTGTCATTGGTCGCCACTGGCGCATCGTTCACTGGTGTGACATCGACGTTCACCGTGGTGGACTCACTGACCCCACCGGAGGTAACGATGTACGTGAAGCTGTCTGCCCCGTGGTAGTTGTCGTTTGGCGTGTAAGTCACGCTGCCGTCCGGGTTGACCGAGACCGTGCCGTTGGCTGGACCGTTGTTGGTATCCAGCGACACCACTTTGTCGTCGCCTTCGAACGTGTCGTTACCTAAAACTTTAATGATGGTTGGCGTGTCTTCCACAACCGTCGCTTTATCAGCCTCAATGTCCGCCACAGGCGCTACTGTGAAGTTCACCGTTTGGCTGACGCTTTCACCGCTTGGATCGGTGGCAGTAAAGGTTAGG